>NZ_JAWPMM010000001.1:0-725000 GCF_033344935.1 Reichenbachiella sp.
AGAGACTTTACCAGAAGTGATTACGAGGTCCTTCTCATAGATTACCGCGGTTTTGGTAAGAGTACAGGAAAGAGAGCAGAGAAAGCTATTTATAAGGATAGTCAGTATGTCTACAATCGTGTTAGATCATGGTATCCTGAAGAAAAAATTATAATATATGGAAGGTCCATGGGCTCTGGTTTTGCTGCCAAGTTGGCTTCAAAGAATAATCCGAAAATGCTCATCTTGGACGCTCCATATTATAGCCTTTCTCAACTCACCTCCCGATGGCTATTTTTTCTTCCATTATCCATTTTACTCAAATATCATATCCGAACAGACATCTGGATCAAGTATGTAAAGTGTCCAATTTATATTATTCACGGGACAAAAGATGGGTTAATTCCATACCGATCTAGTGTAAGATTACGAAAAGAAGCACCACTGACGACTCGATTAATACCCATCCACGGAGGAAAACACAACAACCTCACTTCTTTCGATGAATATCACAACCACCTGGATGAAATTCTACAAGGTAAATACGATTTAATATTCGATAAATCGCTAAAAGATTTCCTAGATTTTTAGCTATATTGATATTAACAACATTATGATAAAATGACCCAGGTGCAATTTCTGAACATGTCCCTAGGGGAGCAGGTTCAACATATTTACAAAAATGGAACATTTGTTACCGACATTCGATACTATGAATACAAGGTAAATTTGTTCTTATTAGAAGGGAATTATTTCGAAGTTTTCATCAATCACAAATCGGTGGAAATCACAAAAATATCCCCACTTAATTACCAATCGAATCGTTTGTTTTTCTACTTAGATCAGGTGAAACTTCCTAAAACCTAGGAGTGGTCAATTTCTAGGCGATGGGCTAGTTTCCGAATGGCCTCTTCTTCTTCATCAGATATACCATCAGTGATATTGGCAAAAAGGTACATCGTTTCCAGAATGAACTCTTGGTCAATTTTATTCCCTTGAATAGAAGCATGAATGGCGTTAAGAAATTTCTTATTCCATCGATCCACATTGTCTAGAAGATATCGGATTTCAGTTCTAAAGGACATGGCTATCAAATCCCGATTGTCACTTGGTGATTTGACAAACTCAGCCGACAAGCCTCTGGTAGCCATCACAATCCCATCCCACTCTTCCTGATCAAGTTTACCGTCACTCATACACACCAATAAGGCTGGGTATAACTTTGCTAAATAATTGAATTGATCTTCAGGGATTTTGATTTTTCTAGCTTTGATATACTCTAGATAGAGTTGATGCAGTTGTGGAGTCATAGGAATATGTGACGGATTAATATTTCTAAAGATAATACCTAAATTGAACAATTAGGGTGTCTATTAGAAGTATTCCAATTATTCGCTTTGTTCGGTTGCAACACCCTCACTCTGGTCTAGCTGAAGATAGCGACTATATCGATATAAAATATCATCCACATAATCAACAGGTTCATCTCCTCTACAATAACCAAATTTGACAACCGGATCAGTATAATATTTCTTTTTTGATTTTAACCTCAAATAATTAGACACATCCTCCCAATTTTGTGGATCTCCTCCATACTTTTCTGCTAGTCGAGCGGCATCTTGCACATGACCTTGACCTACATTGTAAGAAGCTAAAACAAATTTGGACTGCTCTTCCATGTCAGTTATTTCCTTCCATACACCTTCTAACCATAGTATATGTTTCACACCAGCTTTGATATTTTGAGAAGGACTAAACAAATTCTTAACCCCATATGACCGGCCGGTTTTTGGCATTACTTGCATCAATCCTCTTGCACCAACCCAAGACTCAGCATTTGGGTCAAAACGTGACTCTTTAGAAATTTGTGCCGCTAGCAAGCGCCAATCCCAATTTAATTTTTCCGCACCCAACTTTATTAAACTATCATACGGTGAGATCCTTTCTGCATTTTTTGAGAAAAAGTCACTCTGCATCATTCTTTTACTATTTCTGGTACTTTTGAAATACTTATCGTACAACGCATAGTAGTCATTGGTTCGCTTCATGTCCCCAATCCAAGCATTAAGTGTATCCAACAATTGTGGTGCGTTTTTTCTTACTCCCCAAGCGATCTGTTGAGGAAAGCTGATAGCTGTTTTTACATCAATATTTGAAAAGTATCTGGCATTAACCAAAGCCACATCTTCATCTGCCACAGTATAGTCAATCTTGCCCTCTGCCACCATTTCGATAAGCGCTTCAGTTTCCAACTCATCGAATTCTTCAACCACCAAAATATCCCCCCCGATTTCTTCTGCTAAATGTTTAAGCCTTGAAGTGTAAGCAGATCCCTTTCTCACATAAACTTCCTTCCCTATTAATTCTATTGGATTTCTGACGTAAGTCTTTTCGATTTCATGGAGCTTCATTTCTCTCCAATTGTCAGGCTTACGTTGAACCAACACCTGCCTAACAAAATTGTGCGGAGTGGTAAAATCCATGAATTTTTGGCGTTCTTTAGTGACAGATAAATTGTAGGCCAAAATGTCCCCTTGCCCACCATTCAGTTTTCTAAAGCCTTCTTCAAGACTTGGGGTGATATCAAATCGGATTTCGATACCAATACTCTGAGCAAAAAGGGACAACAACTCGTATTCGTAACCCATGGGTTCCCCTCGGTAAAGAAACATTCCTGTAGAGCTATTATCAACAATCGCTGTGAAATATCCTCTTTCTTTAATCTGATCAAAATCCATTTTGATCATCTGCTCGGGGTCATAGCCATAAGTAGAATCCTCAACTTGAGGACCACCTTCAAGCGCCGTCATTTCTAAATTGGACCGTTTGCAAGAAAGGAGACTGAAAACTAGTCCCAATGAGCAAACTACTATGTATTTATTTATCACTTTCATAAAAGCGTGGAACGCTAAAATACAATATACGTATTTTGAAACACACCAAGATTAGAATTAATGTGATAATGAAATTTTCCTGAAAAAACTTTAGCTTATACAGGCTCGAATGTCAATAGCTTTTTGGCCGATTGGTAAAGACCCTCAGGGTCAAAGCCACACTCTTTGTGCAATTCCATTTGGGTACCATGTTCAACGACCTCATCGGGAATGCCAAGGCGAACTACTTTACTTTGGTAGCCATGATCAGCCATAAACTCTAGGATCGCACTTCCAAATCCTCCTTGCAGACAGCCATCCTCAACAGTGATTACATATTTATAGTTTTTGAAAACCTCGTGCAGCATCTCTTCGTCGAGCGGCTTGACAAATCTCATATCAAAATGTCCAACAGAAAGGCCATCCTTTTCAAGCCTTTCACATGCTTCAACGGCATAATTTCCAATATGTCCAAAAGTCAAATAAGCTAATTCTTCACCTTCTCTGAGTTTTCTACCCTTACCTACTTTGATTTCTTCAAATGGAGTTTTCCAATCAGGCATTACACCATTACCCCGGGGATATCTTATAGAAAATGGCCCTTGATCTGGGAGTTGAGCGGTATACATTAGGTTTCTTAACTCCTCCTCATTCATTGGAGCAGAAATGATCATATTAGGAATACATCTGAAAAAAGAGATGTCATAATTACCATGATGAGTAGGTCCATCAGCTCCTGCAAATCCAGCTCTATCTAGGCAAAAGACTACATTAAGATTTTGAATGGCCACGTCATGAATCACTTGATCGTACGCGCGCTGCATGAAGGTCGAATAAATGTTGCAAAAAGGCACCAGCCCCTGCGTGGCCAATCCTGCTGAAAACGTCACCGCATGTTGTTCGGCAATACCGACATCATATGCACGGTCCGGCATGGCCTTCATCATTATATTCATAGAAGACCCTGAAGGCATGGCTGGAGTAATCCCCATAATTTTATCATTCTTTTCAGCCAACTCTACTATCGTATGACCAAAGACCTCTTGATATTTAGGAGGCTGTGGGGTTTCGTATACTTTTTTATGGATTTCTCCGGTAAACTTGTCGAACGTACCTGGAGCATGCCATTTGGTTTGATCTTTTTCGGCCAAAGAATAACCCTTCCCTTTTTTGGTCAGGCAATGCAGAATTTTTGGCCCAGGAATGTCTTTTAAATCTTTCAAGACACTGGTCAGGTGATTGACATCATGGCCATCGATAGGCCCGAAGTACCTTAAATTAAGAGATTCAAATAAATTACTTTGTTTTAACAAAAAGGACTTTACACTGCTTTCTACTTTCGATCCAATTTCTTGAGCATTCGGTCCGAATTTGCTGATTTTTCCCAAAATATTCCAAACCTCATCACGCATCTTGTTGTACGTCTTGGAAGTCGTGATGTCGGTCAAATAATCTCTCAATGCCCCCACGTTCGGATCAATCGACATGCAGTTATCATTAAGAATGATGAGCAGATTTGAATTTGAAACACCTGCATGGTTCATAGCTTCAAAGGCCATACCTCCTGTCATTGCCCCATCTCCTATGACTGCAATGTGTTGTCTATCTTTTTCATTTTTATGACGAGACGCCTCAGCCATTCCTAATGCAGCAGAAATAGACGTAGACGAATGACCAACGCCAAACGCATCGTATTCACTTTCTTTTCTCTTTGGAAAACCTGAAAGGCCTTTGAAAAATCTATTGGTATGAAATTGATCTCTTCGCCCAGTTAATATTTTATGACCATAGGCTTGATGTCCTACATCCCACACCAACTGATCTTCGGGAGTATTGAAAACATGATGGAGGGCAACTGTTAACTCCACTACGCCTAAACTGGCACCAAAATGGCCACCATAAACAGACACCACGTCTACAATGTATTGACGAAGTTCTTCAGATAGCTTGACCAACTGGACAGCATCTAAATCCTTCATGTCCGCGGGAGAGTTGATTTGGGCGAGTAACTTACCGGGCTCGATTTGCATAAACTAAATGTACTGTTATAATTTCAAAGCACCAAAAGGTGGCATTATATGTGTCTTTAGACAAAGTGCCTGCAAAACTAAACAGAATTACTTACTTATATTGCATCGAATTTTTTCACTAATAGTATGAGCAAAATTTTTCCTTTTCTCTTTTTGGTATTGTCTACCACTTCAGTCCATGCACAACAAGTTGCCGAAACTGAAGATAGCGTGAGTCTTGATGTCATGATAGGTCAAATGATATTGACCGGGATTGGTGATTTTTCTTATTTGCCCGATGATGCTGAAATCTTGAATGAAATCAAAGCCGGAAAAGTGGGTGGAATTATTCTTTTCGAAAAAAACATTAATTCAGAAAGGCCGAAAATTCAACTCAAACGCACCATTGACTCCTTAAAATCCGCAGCTTCGATTCCACTATTCATAAGTATTGACGAAGAAGGAGGACGTGTAAACCGATTAAAACCAAAATATGGTTTCCCTATCACAAAACAGGCGGGTGAATTAGGAGCGATAAACAATTTAGACACCACAGCTTTCTATGCAAACAATACTGCCTCTACTCTCAACGAATATGGTATTAATGTAAATTATGCACCCGATGTGGATGTCGCCATTAATCCAGACAATCCAGTCATAGCCAAACTAGGAAGAAGTTATTCTGGGGATGCCAAAATTGTAGCCCGTCACGCACAAAAAGTAATTGACGTACATCGAGAGAATAATGTACTGACAGTACTGAAACATTTCCCTGGGCATGGCAGCTCTAGAAATGACTCACACTTTGGCGTAGCTGATGTCAGCGACACGTGGCAGTTTGCTGAACTCATGCCTTACAAATACTTGCTTGATTCGGGAAGAGTAGATGCTATTATGACCGCGCATATTGTTAACGAACATTTGGACCCCGACAAACTACCTGCCACACTCTCCCCTTACATCATTACCAACATATTAAGAGGTGTACTGAACTATCAGGGAGTAGTCTTTACAGACGACATGCAAATGCATGCGATTTCTAAAAACTTTGGATTTGAAGAATCAATTAAAATGGCCATCAATGCGGGCGTGGATGTGATGCTGTTTTGCAATAACGTGCCCGGTAACGAAAGGCGAACTCCATCTCAAATTCATGACATCATTAGCAATTATGTAGCTCAAGGGGAAATATCAAAAGATCGTATTAGAGCGTCATATAACCGTATTATGCAACTTAAATCCAAACTCAAATGAAACATGTCATTTTACTTTCAACCCTATTGCTTGCTCTTTTCTCCTGTTCGGAAAAAAGCAATTCCGAGAAAAAGATTAATTCCGTAACCTATGGAGAATCGTTCGATGCGTCTCGAGCCCAGGATATTTCTCAACTCTCCTCATTAATGGAAACGACTGACTCCGTCTCTATTGTCCTTTCAGGAACAATTGAAAAGACCTGTGCTGTAAAGGGCTGTTGGATGCAACTAAGAACTGGAGAAAAAAACAATCTTAGAGTTACATTTAAAGATTACTCCTTTTTTGTTCCCAAAAGCGGTGCTGAAGGAAACAAAGCTGTTATTAATGGATTTTGTGTAAAGCAAGAAACATCAGTCGAAGAACTACGTCACTATGCAAAAGACGCAGGCGAATCGGATGAAGCTATCGCTTTAATCACTGAACCAAAGATGGAGTACAATTTTGTGGCAAGTGGTGTAATCATTGAAAATTAAGTTCCCTTTTAATCTTCAAATAACTAATTTTGGGTTCTCTTTAATTAACCTTCCTTGAAGAAAAATATGAAACGTTGTCTATTGGGCTTGATCATTTCAAGTCAACTTATGTTAATTGGCTGTGGAGAAGACAGTACGGAGAGTGTTATATTGGGCACATGGTTAGCTACTCATATTGATAGGGAGGATTGTGACGATCCCCTAAATAACGGGGCCTTAAACTGTATTTATAATCTGGAAAGATGCATTTCTTGCTTGGAACTCGTTCTTAACAGGGATGGTACATATTCGCTCACCGGTAATTTTGATGCTAGTCCAAATGCAGAGTCAGGCGATTACGAAGCCAAAAATAGTGTCATTACTCTTGACCCATCTGATGGTGACCCTTACGATCTACCTATCTCTAACGTAACAGAAACTAATATGATTATAGATCTGCCATTAACAAATGGCTGCACAGCTATTATCACCTTGGAAAATTCCGATTGCTAAGAAGTCTTCAAACCTCAGTTCTGAAATAAAAACCTCATGAAAGGAATCATATTGGCAGGCGGCTCTGGAACCAGACTTCATCCACTAACCATGGCGGTCAGTAAGCAAATACTTCCAGTATTTGATAAGCCAATGATTTATTACCCCCTTTCTACTCTTATGCTTGCTGGAATAAGAGAAATTTTAATTATCTCAACGCCCAGAGATTTGCCTGTTTTTGAGGAGCTTCTCGGGGATGGGAGTCATCTTGGCTGCGATTTCCAATATGCGGTTCAGGAAAAACCCGAAGGTTTAGCCCAGGCATTCATTATTGGAAAAGCCTTTATTGGCTCAGACAAAGTCGCTCTCGTTTTAGGAGATAATATCTTTTACGCCTCTGGAATATCAAAAAAATTACAGAAATGCACCAACCCCGAAGGAGGAATTGTATTTGGTTACCATGTGCAAGACCCTGAAAGATACGGGGTAATAGAGTTTGACGAATCCAGTAAAGCTTTGTCAATTGAAGAAAAGCCTTCAAACCCAAAATCTAATTATGCGGTTCCTGGATTATACTTTTATGACAACGAAGTGGTGGAAATTAGTGAATCAATAAAACCAAGTGCCAGAGGCGAACTTGAAATAACTTCTGTTAACAATGTTTATTTAGAACAAGGAAGGCTGAATGTGCAAATTCTTGATAGAGGAACGGCGTGGTTAGATACTGGTACTTTTGCTTCGCTAAACGAAGCGAGTTCATTCGTGAAAATAATTGAAGAGCGCCAGGGACTAAAAATAGGCTGTGTCGAAGAGGTCGCTTATAAAATGAATTTCATCAATGGGGACCAATTAGAGAGAATTGCCATGCCTTTAATAAAAAGTGGATATGGTGAATATTTACTGAACTTGTTACCTCATCCAAAATGAAAATAGAAAGACTTTCTCTTAATGGTGCTTTTCACTTGCAACCCAACATTCTTGAGGACCATAGGGGCTATTTTTTTGAATGGTTTAACCAAAGAATTTTCAGAGAACAAACCGGTATCGATTTTCAGCCCAAGCAATTTAACTGCTCAAGATCAACCTTTGGAGTACTTCGAGGCATGCACTTTCAAAAACAACCTCATGCTCAATCTAAGCTGGTGACCGTGACCAAAGGAGAAATACAGGATGTAATAATTGACTTGAGGCAAGATTCGCCTACTTTTGGAAAGCATTTTTCAGTCATTCTTTCTGAAAAGAAAAAAAATCAACTCTTTGTTCCCAAAGGCTTTGCCCATGGTTTTCTAGTGTTGTCTGAACAAGCAGAGATTTTTTATGCGATAGATGATTTTTATGCGCCAGATTTCGAGGATGGGCTTTGTCATAATGATGAAAACTTAAATATTAAATGGGCATTGGACGAGAAAGATATCATCCTGTCTGAGAGAGATAAAACTTACAGTGCTTTTGACAATACTGTATCAAAATTTTAAATACAAATGAATAAGAAAAGAGTATTAATTACAGGCGGAGCGGGTTTTCTAGGTTCACACTTGTGCGATAGATTTTTAAAAGAAGGTTGTCATGTCATTGCTATGGATAATCTTATAACAGGGTCATTAGACAATATTGAGCATCTATTTCATCGAGAAGATTTTGAATTCTATAATCACGATGTGTCAAAGTTTGTACACGTCTCTGGGGATCTTGATTATATCATGCACTTCGCCTCACCTGCCAGTCCGATAGACTACCTAAAAATGCCCATACAAACTTTGAAGGTTGGATCATTAGGTACTCACAATCTACTAGGCCTTGCCAAGGCGAAAAAAGCAAGAATGCTAATAGCCTCTACTTCGGAAGTTTATGGAGACCCCCTAGTTCACCCGCAAACGGAAGACTACTGGGGCAACGTAAATCCCGTTGGACCAAGAGGAGTGTACGATGAAGCTAAGCGTTTCCAAGAGGCCATGACTATGGCCTATCATACCTTTCATGGAGTAGAAACAAGAATAGTACGAATATTTAATACATATGGTCCAAGAATGCGTCTCGATGATGGTCGCGTATTGCCAGCATTTATTGGTCAGGCATTGAGAGGTGAGGATTTGACTGCCTTTGGTGATGGGTCACAGACCCGTTCGTTTTGCTATGTGGATGATTTGGTTGAAGGCATTTATAGATTGTTACTGAGCGATTGTGCAGACCCTGTCAACATTGGCAATCCAAGTGAAATTACTATCAACCAATTCGCAGAAGAAATTTTGAAGCTTACCGGAAGCCAATCAAAAATAGCTTACAAACCACTACCAATGGATGATCCCAAACAGCGACAACCAAATATTTCAAAGGCAAAAGAAGTTTTGGATTGGGAACCTAAATTCTCCAGAAGCGAAGGGTTAAAACCAACATTGGAGTATTTTATGAAAAAAGTTAAAGGGTAAATTTCATGGAATTCAAAGTTGCCATCATTGGACTTGGTTATGTGGGGCTACCTTTAGCTATGGCGGCTTCGGAAAAGTATCCCACAACCGGATTTGATATAAACCAGAGCCGCATTAACGAGCTTAATAACGGTCACGATAGAACGGGCGAAGTTGATTTTTCTAAAACCCAAAAAAATAAAAACCTCTCTTTTACAACCAATGAAAAAGATTTAGCATCAGCTAATTTCTATATCATAACTGTTCCTACACCAATCGACGGAAATAACAATCCTGACATTTCTTTACTCCAAAGTGCTTCCAAGCTGGTAGGTAGTTATTTGAAAGAGAATGACATTGTTGTATATGAATCAACTGTTTATCCGGGATGTACTGAGGACGACTGTGTGCCGCTGTTAGAAAAAAACTCTGGCCTCAAATTCAATAAAGATTTTTTCTGTGGCTATTCCCCTGAAAGAATAAACCCTGGTGATAAGAATAGAGGAGTTAAAGATATATTAAAAGTGACAAGTGGAAGTACATCAGAAATTGCGGATGTAGTAGACAAATTCTATGCTTCTATTATTACAGCTGGTACGCACAAAACTTCCTCAATCAAAGTAGCCGAAGCTGCGAAAGTGATAGAAAATGCCCAGCGTGACATAAACATTGCATTCGTTAACGAACTGGCCTTAATTTTTAATCGAATCGGCATTAACACCCATGAAGTGCTTGAAGCCGCAGCTACTAAGTGGAATTTTCTGCCTTTCAAACCCGGTTTAGTTGGAGGTCATTGTATTGGTGTTGACCCTTATTATTTGACTCACAAAGCTGAAAGTGTAGGCTATTTGCCAGAAGTTATTTTAGCCGGAAGACGCATTAATGACAACATGGGTAAACATGTGGCTCAGGAGGTTGTAAAATTGATGGCAAGAAAAGGATTAGAAATAGTCAATTCAAAAGTTTTAATTCTTGGACTAACATTCAAGGAGAATTGTCCCGATATACGAAACACAAAGGTTCTTGATATTGCCAAAGAGCTTGAGGCATATAACGTTGATGTTGCTTTACATGACCCGCTAGCTGACGTGCAAGAGGTAAAAGACGAATATGGTTATGATCTAGAGCCAGAAATTTCACCTGATTATTCAGCCTATATTTTAGCAGTTTCGCACCACGAATTTGAATCGATTGAATGGGATAATCTTCGAGAAAATTCCATTATTTATGATGTCAAAGGAGTCCTACCCACAAATATTTCTGACGGGTCATTATAGTTTTTAAGCAGAGATGCTTTCTGATTTAACTTTTGTGACTAAGTTTGCGCCTCATTTAACCCTACAGATAGGAAATTGAAAACATTATTTACATACAGAACACACCAATCAACAACCTGCTGTTGATGTTTTGTCTATTGCCTGATGCAACATTGGGTCTCGTTTTCATTTTTTCTTATCTAATAATTCAACAAACATGGACAGTAGGGTCAGACATATTACCAAATCAATAACTTGGCGAGCCATCGCCACCGCCACTACGTTGAGTGTCGCGGCATACATTCAAGGGGGCATTAGTGGCTCACAGCTTGGTCTTCTTGCGGTTTTAGATGTTGTTATTAAGCTGTTACTATATTATTTCCATGAGCGCTTCTGGTTCAATTTGAAAGCTAACATCAGCCCACGCATCAGACACATAATAAAAGCGTTTACATGGCGGGCCATTGCAGGACTTACAACCTTTATATTAGTAGTTTGGATATTCAATGAAAGTCAAGGTACACTAGAAAAAGCGGGCTGGATTGCTATCGTAGAAACTATACTTAAAATGATGTTCTACTATGGACATGAAGAAGTCTGGTATAGAATAAATTTAGGATTGGACAACCGTAAAATAAATAATCAGTATGACTGAAAACATCATACCACATGATCACGCGATCAAGCAAGCGGACAGAATTAAAAAATTAGGTTATCGTCCAATCTTGATTTGGTTTGTAGGTCTTTCGGGCTCTGGCAAATCGACATTGGCCAGTGGATTGGAATCCAAACTTTTCAATGAAGGCATTAACACCTATATTTTAGATGGAGATAACGTTCGTAGTGGACTAAACAAAGATTTGGACTTTTCTGACGAAAGCAGAAAAGAAAACCTTAGAAGAATTACTGAAGTTTCTAATTTATTTGTAGATGCGGGCACCGTAGTTCTCACCGCTTTTATTACACCTTTTGAAGAAGAAAGAAAGAAAGTAAGAGAAAAGATGGGAGAAAGTTACGTGGAAGTGTTTGTAAACTGTCCATTAGAAGAATGTGAAAAACGCGACGTCAAAGGACTATATCAAAAAGCTCGTGAAGGAAAGATTAAAAATTTCACAGGTATTGATTCACCTTTCGAAGCACCCAAAAATGCCGATATAGAAATTCCCTCTCATCAGTTATCTATTGAAGAAGGGGTTCAAAATATTTATGACCTCGTTATTAAAAAAATAAGAGTTGTCGGAAGTCAGGAGTCGGAATAGATGAAATTTAAATTTGAAAACATATTGATTTGGCAAAAGGCCATGGACTTGGGAGAGGATGTCAATGATTTATCAAAAGCGTTTCCTGAAAAAGAAAAGTTCAACCTTTCTTCGCAAATTTGCCGAGCTGTAGACTCAGTAGCTTTGAATATTTCGGAGGGATCAATCGGTCAGTCTAATCCTGAGTTTAAAAAGTTTATGGGTTATTCTATAAGGTCACTAGCAGAAGTAGTCACTTGTCTGCATAAAGCCAAACGGAGAAAATACATCACTGATCAGGATTTTGAAAAATACTACCAAGAGTCATTTAACCTCATGAACATGATGGTTGCATTTAGAAAAAATATTAAATAATTAAGATTCATGAAGACTTCTGTCTTCGGTATCCTGACAAGAAAACAAAGATTAAGTACTCATATGTCAAACTATAATCTCACTCACATCAAAGAACTTGAAGCGGAAGCAATCTATATTCTTCGTGAAGTCTTTGCCCAATTCGAGAACCCTGCTATATTATTTTCTGGAGGTAAGGATTCTATTTGTGTGGCTCATTTAGCTCGAAAAGCATTTTTTCCTTCAAAAATTCCATTTCCTTTTGTCCATGTTGATACGGGGCATAATTTTCCTGAGACGATGGAATTTAGAAATAAATATGTTGAAGAACTTGGCGTGAAGCTCATAGTAGGATCTGTCCAAAAATCAATCGATGATGGTGCAGCAGCTGAAGAAAAGGGGAAAAACGCCAATCGAAATGCTATTCAAACGGTTACTTTGCTAGATACTATAGAAGAACATGGTTTTGATGCATGTATTGGCGGAGCTCGACGAGATGAAGAAAAAGCAAGAGCCAAAGAACGTTTCTTCTCTCATCGTGATGAGTTTGGACAATGGGACCCTAAAAATCAAAGACCAGAACTTTGGAATATTTTCAACGGCAGATGTCACCAAGGCGAACATTTTAGAGTATTCCCATTAAGCAATTGGACAGAAATGGATGTATGGCAATATATTCTTTCAGAAAATATTGCTCTTCCTAGCCTCTATTTCGCTCACGAAAGACAGGTAATTAGAAGAAACAATACATGGTTACCAGTTTCGGACTACATCCAAATTGCAGATAACGAAGAGATCGTTACTAAAAAAATCAGGTTCAGAACATTGGGAGATATTACCATTACAGGAGGCGATGAATCTGATGCCGATACATTGGAAAAAATCGTTGATGAAGTGGCTTCTGCTCGTCAAACAGAAAGAGGAAATAGAGAAGATGATAAACGTTCCGAAACCTCGATGGAGGATAGAAAGAAGCAAGGATACTTCTAGAACTAAAATTAACTGTTTACTCTAACCATTAACTTAAAAAAGTTAACCAATCAAAACCTACAAAAGATGAGAGATTTTACACAATACAAAGTTTGGAATGACTCGGTGGATTTTGCAGTAGAAGCTTACCAAAAGACCAAAAAGTTTCCAACCGAAGAAAAATTTGGATTGATTTCTCAAATGAGACGAGCTGCTATTTCTATCCCTTCGAATATTGCCGAAGGTGCAAGCAGAAGTTCCGAAAAGGAATTTTCTCGATTTGTAGAAATATCTCTTGGATCTAGTTTCGAACTGAAAACTCAGTTCATAATTGCTAACAGACTAGAATTTATTGAAAAAGATGATTTCAATAAATCAATTTCAGCTTTAGATGCTATTGGCAAACAACTGAACGGATTGAGAAGTTCATTAAAATTAAATTAATGTTAAGGGTCAACGGTTAGAGTTGACTCCATTTTGATTAAAAAAACTCTGTAACTATGACAGAACAAAATACAAACACTCCGCATAACAACAACGCCTACCTAGATATGGAATTGCTTCGTTTCACTACTGCGGGTAGTGTTGACGACGGGAAGAGTACATTGATTGGTCGCTTACTCTATGATTCCAAATCAATTTTTGAAGATCAAATGGATCAAGTGGCCAAATCCAGTGAAAGAAAAGGCTTAGAACATACTGATTTGGCTCTTCTAACCGATGGTCTCAAAGATGAACGAGAACAAGGAATAACTATTGATGTAGCCTACAGGTATTTTGCCACACCTAAAAGAAAATTTATTATTGCTGATACACCAGGTCACATCCAGTATACAAGAAATATGGTGACAGGTGCATCTACCGCCAACTGCGCACTACTTTTGGTAGATGCCAGAAAAGGTGTGATAGAACAAACTAGAAGACATTCTATTATTGCATCTCTTTTGCAAATACCACATGTTGTAGTATGTGTAAACAAGATGGATTTGGTAGACCATAGTCAAGAGGTTTTTGAAAAAATCAAAGAAGACTACGAAGCTTTTGCTTCTAAATTAGAAGTAAAAGACGTAAGATTCATTCCAATTTCAGCCTTGAACGGGGACAATGTGGTAAACAGAAGTGAGAACATGCCTTGGTATGAAGGCTCGACACTACTCTATACTTTGGAAAATATTCATATTGGTAGCGACCATAATCACATAGATTGTCGATTCCCAGTTCAAACAGTTATTCGTCCAAAAAATGACAAATACCATGATTATCGTGGGTACGCTGGAAGGATTGCAAGTGGTGTATTCAAGCCAGGCGATGAAGTCACTGTAGAACCTTCTGGATTTAGTTCAACAATCAAATCGATAGATACTTTTGACGGTGAAATCGATGAAGCTTTTGCACCTATGTCAGTTTCTATCCAATTAGAAGATGATATAGATGTGGGTCGTGGAGATATGATTGTTCGAACAAACAACAAACCTGAGCCTATTCAAGATATTGAGGTCATGATTTGTTGGTTAAACCCTCAGGGACCAAAACCAAGGGCAAAATATATTCTGCGTCATACTACTGCAGAGGCTAAAACTATGATCAAGGAAATCAGCTACAAGCTGGATATTAGCACGCTTCATAGGAATGAAGAAGATAAGGACATCAACGCTAATGATATTTGCAAAATGAAGCTTAGAACAACAAAACCGCTTTTAGCAGATTCATATAAAAAGAATAGGGTTACAGGTAGTCTTATTCTTGTGGATGAAGCCACAAACGAAACTGTTGCTGCTGGAATGATTGTATAGATAACTTGAACCATAGACGTTAACCATTAACATTCTTCCTTTGAGTTAATGGTTAATCGTCATAGTTAATGTCAAATATGAATTTACAACCATTACTTGAAATCGCTAAAACAGCGGCCAAAAAAGCAGCTATAGAAATTCTTAGGATCTATGAAAGTGGAGACTTTAGCATTGAAGCTAAATCAGATGATTCTCCCCTTACCCAGGCGGATAAAGCCTCGCATTTGGCTATAGTAGCTGAACTTGAAAAAACGAATCTCCCCATTCTCAGTGAAGAAGGAAGAGAAATTCCTTACGAAGAACGAAAAAATTGGGATTTTTTTTGGATGATAGATCCTTTAGATGGCACAAAAGAGTTCATTAAAAAAAATGGTGAATTTACAGTCAACATAGCGCTAATCCACAAAGGATGTCCCGTTTTAGGTGTAGTTCAAGTACCTGTTCAAAATAAGCTATACTACGCAAGTCAAAATAACGGTGCATACTTAGACCATAATGGCCAAGGTCAAAAGCTAGCAGCCAACAGCCAACAACCAAACGCAAAAGGAATAAAAGTTGTCGCGTCGCGCTCGCATCTCAATGATGAAACTCAAGCCTATATAAATCAATTGAATGAACCAGAAATTGTTAGTATGGGAAGTTCTCTAAAGTTAATTGCTGTGGCAGAAAGCAAAGCTGATCTATATCCAAGGTTTGCACCCACAATGGAATGGGATACTGCTGCAGCTCATGCAATTGTAATCGAAGCTGGAGGACAAGTTCAAATCAAAGACAGTCAATCGCAGGTAGAGTACAATAAACCTAACCTGCTCAATCCACATTTTTTAGTTACTTGTCAGCTAGGAAAATAATATTTCCTAACTTGCGGCGAAATTAAACTTCGATATGAGGCGCATACTCTTAAGTATCTTATTATTAGCTACATCACTTGGGCAAATAACCCATGTCCAAGCCCAAAATATTTCTGATTTACAAAATCTACAAAACCTCAATATAGATGACTTGACCCCAGAGCAAATGGGGCATCTGGTTCAGCGATTGGAGGCCAGCGGAATGAGCGAGGAGCAACTAGTCCAAATGGCACAAATGCGTGGTATGTCTGAAGCTGACATTGCAAAACTGCGTGGTAAAATATTAGAAGCACAGGCTAGTGAAGCCGTGAACCCTGCCATGGCAGGATCTAGAATGAGAGTTAGCCCCATTGATCAAGCGGTAGTAGATGAATTGATGTTGCCATTTGAACAAATGGCACAAAAAGAAAAGGAAGATTCATTAAAAATATTCGATGATGGACTTGAAGTATTTGGTTTGAAATTTTTTCGGGAATCTGAATTGACCTTTGAACCCAACCTCAATGTTCCCACTCCTGCCAATTACACTTTAGCTCCAGGGGATGAGCTCTATATAGATATCTGGGGCGCTTCCGAACAAAACTATCAGGTTACGATTTCACCTGAAGGCTCGATTAGAGTACCCAGCATAGGCCCTATCTATGTTAATGGGCTCAAAATGGAAGACGCCAAAAAGAAAATCATTGCTCGATTAAAGAAAATTTACAGCACTATCGGAAGGAGTTCGTTTGCGGATGTTTCTCTTGGTCAAATCAGAACCATTGCAGTTCATGTAATTGGACAGGTCGACAAGCCAGGCACCTACACTTTAACTTCTTTCGGAACCGTTTTTAATGCTCTTTACCATGCAGGTGGGCCAACTATTAATGGCTCATTAAGGCAAATTGAAATTTATAGAGATAGAGAATTGGTTTCAACATTTGATGCGTACAATTTTTTCATCAAAGGCATAGGTGAAAATACCACATTGAAAGATCAGGATGTTATTATTGTCAAACCCTATATTAATAGAGTTAGGTTTCAGGGAGAAGTTAAAAGGCCGGCAGCTTATGAATTAACTGAAAAGGAAACATTTGACGATCTATTATACTTTGCTGGTGGTTTGTCCAAAAATGCTTATGACGGTACTATAAACGTGATACGTGTCCAAGGCAATTTTAGAACAGTAAAATCAATTGCTCGGGAAGAAAGAGAAACCTTTAAAATGAAAAATGGTGATGAGGTTTTCATTCCAGAAATTTCCGAAGAATTTGTAAGTAGAGTCACTATTGAAGGGCCAGTGCTCAATCCTGGAGAATATGAATTGACAGACAGCCTAACACTTGCTGAACTAATTAAAAAAGCAGATGGCCTTCGAGGAGATGCGTTTATGGAGCGCGGTGTTATAATCCGAAGAAATAAGGATTTCTCTCTTTCCAATATATCTTTCGACCCAACAAAGATTATAGCTGGAGAATCGGATGTGATCTTACAAAACAATGATTTGGTTACCTTCCAATCCATTTATGACCTAAGAGAATCTTATCAGCTGACCATTGAAGGAGAAGTGCTTAAGCCTGGTTCTATCAATTATGTAGAAGACATGACTGTCGAAGACCTCATTTATTTATCTGGCGGGTTCAAAGAATCTGCAGCCCGATCATTTGTAGAAGTCGCCAGACGAGTACACCCAGATAGTAGTCAAGACATTAATCAATCTGCCCAAATTCACAACTTCCCCATTAGTAAAAATCTGAACCTTTCCAGTGAAGCATCCAGTTTTAAATTGGCTCCTTATGACTTAGTGGTAGTTCGTAAAAGCCCTTTCTTTCAAGATCAGGAGATAGTAGAAGTGGAAGGCGAAGCCAAATTTCCTGGCAAGTATTCATTAAAAACTAAAGATGAAAGAATTTCATCTTTATTAAAAAGAGCGGGAGGTCTTTCTCGTTACGCTTATGCCAAGGGAGCGACTCTTATCAGAAGAACTGAATATTACAAGGCCCCAAAAAAATCAGATGCCGTGGATGCAGATGGAAATGTCATTGCAGATGTTAAGATAGATGACGATGCAGCAGAAATCAGAAGACAGGACTTAACCAATAGGTTTAGAAAAGAAGGCTTTTCAGTAAGCGATAGTCTGGAAATTTTTCGTCAACAAGAATCGATCGGTATTGATTTGGTTAAAATATTAGAACAACCAGGGTCTAAATATGACCTCATTCTTAGAAAAGGTGACATTCTAAGTATTCCCAGAGAATATCAAACGGTGCGTGTCAGAGGAGAAGTACTCTATCCGAGCAATATTCAGCACAACAAAGGCTCAAAATTCAAACACTATATTTCAAGTGCAGGGGGCTTTGACCAAAGAGCCAAAAAATCAAAGTCCTATGCGATCTATGCCAATGGATCGGCCGCCCAAACTCGGAGTTTTTTATGGATTAGAAACTATCCTAAGGTTGAGCCTGGCATGGAGATCGTGGTGCCTAAGAAACCAGAAAAACAACCCATGAGCCCTCAAGCTTGGGTTGCGATGGCTTCCAGTATAGCCACTATTGCACTTATTGTTAGTCAAATCATGTCCAATTAACATGGCAGAAGAAAGAGAACATAAAGTCATACATGACGACGAGATCGACTTGATAGAACTGGCCAAAACCATTTGGGCAGGACGTCGCTTTATTGCAAAAGTGACTGGGATATTTGCTATTATTGGGTTGGTTATTGCCTTCACCAGCCCGGTCGAGTATGAAGCTTCTTGTAAGCTGCTGCCTGAAAGTCAAGAAGCACAAATGCCCAACATGGGAGGGTTAGCTGGTCTCGCTGGTCTCGCTGGAGTAGATTTGAGTAGCATGTCAGGTTCATCAGGTGTGCTTACTCCTCAGCTTTACCCTGAGATTGTCAATAGCTTGCCTTTCATTTTAGAAGTCTTGAATGACACGGTATATTTTGAACAAATGGATTTACATACCACGTCCTTTCATTATTTCAAGGAAATAAAAAAACCAAGCCTACTTGGATACGCCATGAAATACACGATTGGTTTGCCAGGATTACTCAAGAAAGCCGTTCAGGGGGAAGAAAGTGCAAAAGAAAACGCCTCTCCTTTTTATCGTTTATCAAAAGAAGATTGGAAGATCATAGAAAAATTCAAAGAAAGAATTTCGATTGAGATAGATGCTGAGACTGGAATTATTGAGGTCTTGATTGAATTGCCAGATCCTTATGCCGCTGCTCAAATTGCCAAAAAAATTGAACTAATGGTTACTGAGGCTGTTATAGAATATAAGACTGACAAATCAATAAAAAACCTAGAATTTATCCTGGAAACCTACAATGAAGCTAAAGCTGAATTCGAAAAGGTACAATTGAGACTCGCACGAGCCACAGATCGCAATAAAAATGTATCCTCCGCTACAGGTCAAATAGAACTTAAGAAAATTGAGCATGAATATGACATTGCGTTTGATGTATATAAAGGGCTTTCTTCTCAGGTCGAACAAGCGAAAATTAAATTGAAAGAAGAGACACCAGTATTTACAATATTAGAACCTGTTAGAATTCCTGAGGATAAGAGTAAACCGAAAAGGGCAATAATTTTATGCGTAATGATTTTTTTGGGTTTATCAACTAGTGCTTTGATTAAGGCTATAGGTAAATAAATATCAGTTATATGATTCATCTACGGAAATCCATTAATAGACTCGCCTCGTCTAATTCCAGCAGGCATTATCTTAAGAAATTTGCCTTTGAAGCTGGGAAAAGAGTTAATAAAAACTCGATGATACTAGATGCTGGGGCCGGGGATTGTATTTATAGAAAGTACTTCAAGCATGCCAAATATGAATCGGCAGATTTTTGTCAGGTGGATAAATTTTACGCTCCAGTAACATACGTATGTGATTTGGATAATATTCCAGTTGAAAACGAAAGGTATGATTTTGTATTTTTGTCGCAAGTATTGGAACATTTACCGAATCCCCAATCTGTATTAACAGAATTGAATAGAGTATTAAAACCTAATGGTGAATTATGGCTGTCCGCTCCATTTTTTTATGAAGAGCACGAAAAACCTTATGATTTTTATCGATATACACAATTTGGATTTACTCATTTGCTTAACCAAGCTGGCTATAAAGTAAAGTCGATTTCTTGGCTGGAGGGTTATTATGGCACTATGGGTTATCAATTTAAAACAATGTATAGAAGTATTCCAATAAATCCTAAATTTTACGGCAAGGGGCTTGGTTCTTATCTAAGTGCTTTGTTTTCTGCACTATTAAAACCATTGTTTTTTTTGTTAATGGTACACTTTAATCGTCTTGATAAAAGATTTATTTTCACTGATAATGGTTATTGCAAAAATTATAAAGTTGTAGCAATCAAGGAGAGTGAGTTATAGTTCAAATCTAACAGGTAAAACAATTGGAAATATTAAAGTTTCCATGTTAAGTCAGTTTATTCGATTTGTTATTCAGATTTTTGGCAATTTGGTGTTTACCTATTTTTTATTGCCTGAAGATTTTGGACATATTGCTATGGCTCAAACTATTATAGGCCTTTTAAATATTTTCAAGGACATGGGGCTCATGCAGCCAATAATTCAATTTGACCGAATCAGTAAAACTCAGAAATCATCAATTTTTTGGCTCAATATTAGTGTGACAACAATTCTTTCAATTTTGCTGATTCTTATTGCGCCAATTATTGCCACTTTTTTTCAACAGGACGAGCTCTTCAAAATTATTTGCTTACTAATTATCCCTTTCTACCTGAATAGTCTAGGAATGGTGCATGAAGGCTTTTTGAGAAGATATTTAAGGATTGCATTAGTTGCCAAAATACAACTTTTTTCTATGATATTTAGCTATACTATAGCTCTTATTTCTTTATACTTTTTCAAGAATTATTATATTATAATTCTGCAACAAATTGTTTTTGCAGCAATAAATCTATTGTTTATTTTGATTTATTATCAATGGTTGCCAGCATTTGTCTTTGAATTAAAACGAATCTCTCCTTTTTATAAGTTTGGAATAGATGTATTAGGAAGCAATTTATTAAATTTTAGCTCGAGAAATATTGACAATGTCTTGATTGGTAAGGTATTTGGAATATCTATATTAGGACAATATAACAGAGCATATAGTTTGCTAACATTACCATTAAATCAAATAAATAATCCTATTGGGAATGCTCTTTTGCCTACATTGAGTCGGGTGAAAAATATTGGAGAATCTTACAGGAAGGTTTATTTTAGTACTGTAACAAGTATCGTTTTTGTTCTTTATCCAGCCTTTGTTCTTAGTTTCTATTTTGCTCAGAATTTATTTGATCTTTTCTTTGGAGACAAATGGAATTTGTCTGTAGTTTATTTTAAAATATTGATTATAAATTCTTTCATTCAAGTAATTACTAACACCTTTGGGTGGTTGTTCGTCTCTCAGGGTAGAAGTAAAGATATTTTTCATTGGACATTAATTGGAAGTTGTATCAATATACTCGCATTTGTTTCGGGAATGATCTGGGGAGTTACTGGTATGATTTGGTTATATACAATTTTAGGGTATTCACTAAAAGCACCAATTATTACTTGGTTGTTGTGCAAGAAGGGACCAATACGGTTGAAGGATTTTAAACAACTTGTTTTGCTAGGAATGGCTTCTGTCATCATGACTTTTTCAGTAATATTTCTTCTTGAGAAATTAAATTTGAATTTTCATTTTCTTATGAAGGCGGGTGCTGTTTATGCTGTTGTTCTTATCATCACATTGCCATTGCTACCTAAATATATTACCAATAAACTAAAAAATAAACTGAATCAATTCATATGATTGCAACGATTAATTTAATGGACACCTCCGTTACAACGGATAATATAGGCGATAAAATTATCTGTAATTCTATAGTAAATGAATTGAACCATATTTTGAATAAGGTATATGTAACCAACACTTCAACACATGATGATATTGGAGCAACTGGTAGGAAAAGCATTAATAAAGCAGATATCTCTGTTCTTCTAGGCACAAACGCCTTGTCGAGTTACTTTAAAGTAGGAAGACCCGACATATGGAAGATTAATTTTAAAGACTTGGTTTCACTAAGCAATAAAGTTCTCTTATGTGGAGCAGGTTGGAGAAATTATCAGGGTGAAACATCTATTTTGCAGAAATTGACATATCAGAGAATATTAACAAAGCAATGGATACATTCTGTTAGAGATAGCCATACAAAAAACATGCTAGCCAAATGTGGAATATCAAATGTAGTCAATACATCTTGCCCAACATTATGGAGCTTAGATCAAGAGTTTTGTAAAACTATTCCGACACAAAAATCAGGTAGAGTCGTGTTCACATTAACTAGGCACAAGCCTGATCCAAATGATTTGGTGATGATAATGGTATTAATTGAAAATTACGATCGGGTTCTTTTTTGGCCACAACAAATTGAAGATTATGATTATCTATCTGGTCTAGTAACTAAAGAGTTATTTAATGAAATTGAATTAGTTCCTCCCTCACTATCGGCATACGATTGTTTATTGGATGAAAAAGATATTGATTTTGTTGGGACAAGACTTCATGGCGGTATTCGCGCCATACAAAAAGGAAATCGAGCTTTAGTTGTCTCAATAGACAATCGTGCTACTGAAATAAGTAGAGACACTAAGTTGCCAACGATCAAGCGTAGTGTAATACCAGATCAATTAGAGACAATGATTCGAGGTTCGTTTGAAACGAATATTGTATTACCGCATGACGAAATTAATAGGTGGAAGGATCAGTTTTTAAAAATAATCCCAAAAAAATTATACGATCATAAATAATGAGGACAAATATATTAGTATATCCAGGGTTAAAATATTTACCTCGTTCATGCACCTTTATTTATAGGCAATTATTAGGTGTTTCAGAGCAGTTTATACCCCATGTTATTTATTCACATGAAGAAAATATGGATATATTTCCTCTGAAAACAGTTGTTAAAAGAAAAAGACCGCTTATTGAAAAGGTCAAGAATAGATTATTCTCCGAATCTGGGTGGAACATCAGCTATTTATCTTGCTACGAAGAAAAATTCATTGAAGATTATATAAAAAAAAATAACATTAAACTCATTCATGCCCATTTCGGGCATCACGGTATAAAAATGTTGCCTATCGCTAGAAAGCTAAATATACCTTTGATAGTTACACTTCATGGAATGGATATCACAGTATATACCAAGAACAAAGCTTATGTGAAGGCCCTAGGTAAATTGGCAGAATACGCACTTATTATATGTGTTTCAAAGAATATCCAACGAAGACTGTCATTGTTGAGTATAAAACCAAATAAGGATATCCTTCACTATATAGGGATACCTATTGAAAAATTTTCATATGTAAAACGAACTCCTTTAAAGATCAAAATGGAAAGAGGAGATAAAATTGTTTTTTGTCAAGTTTCCAGACTTGAAGAGAAAAAGGGTATAAAATATAGTTTATTGGCATTTGCGGAAGTATTAAAATTCTACCCGAATTCTGAATATCGAATTGCAGGAGATGGAACCCTATTAAGCGAATTAAGAAAGTTTACAAAAACACTCCAAATATCTCATAAAGTTAAGTTTCTCGGGAGCGTGACTTCTGATGAGGTTGTGGAACTATTCGCAAAATCAGATGTCTTTCTACATCATAGTATTACTGCGAAAAATGGTGATCAAGAGGGATTGCCAACTGTCATAGGAGAAGCAATGTCAACAGGTTTAATTGTTCTATCCACCAATCATTCAGGAATCCCTGATTTAATTAGAGATGGTCAAGATGGTTTTTTGGTGGACGAAAAAGATGTGGACACCTATGTCGAAAGGCTAAAAAGTGCATTGAATTTATCAGATTTTAGTATGAATGTTGTTGCCAAGGAACGTGTTGATGATTTTTTTAATTTAAAAAAACAAAATCAACTGTTATCGGAAATATATTTGGCGGAAATTTCAGAATATCGTGGCATGAAATAATTCATAGAAAACCAATCATTGACTTGTATATAGGATTTTGACATTAATGATGAATTATATTTGTAGCCTATCCATTCTGTTAACAGAATTGGCTTTAGCACTGCAAAAAACAAGAATGATGGTGATGCATATGATTGTTCTTGGGTCTTGTATATACGTCTTCGCACAAATAGTACTTAATTACCTGTTTAATCAAGACTTTACAAATGATATACTACAATTGCTTAAAATAAAAAAAGTTGACAACGATGGGTAATCAAATTGTTATCTGTCTATCCAATGAAAGCTACGATGCAAAAATTTGGACCAATAAGCAACATTTAATGTCGCGTTTGTCGAAACATCCAAACTATGACATCATGTATATTGATCAAGGCATGTCATCTAGATATATAAGGCAAGCAATCACAGAAAAAAACTGGAAATATTTTTTGCGCCCTCTAAAAAAAATGGGTGAAGGGCTTACAATTTTTTCGCCGTATTTCCTGCCGTTAATCAAAGGAGGAAGGGTTAAACGCTGGAGCTGGCTGCTGCTCTTTTGGTTTATTAAATTTTACATAAAAAAGATAGAATATACCAAGATCATTTTTTGGACCTATCAGCCTCAGGCTTGGTACTTAATTAAACACGTCAAAAAAGTACCTGGAACGACAATACTTTATGATTGTGTGGATGAATTTGCCACACAGCCATTTTATAAAAATAATGAAAACCGTACTAAGGAACTTCTTCAAATTGAAGCACTTCTAACAAAAAAGTCTGACATTGTTACAACGACTTCAAAAGCCTTATGCCATGATAAAATTGAAATTAATCCAAATACTCACTATATACACAACGTCGGGGATTTTAACCACTTCAAACAACCCAACGGGGAACTCTCTTCTGAGGAGCATTTATGGCTAGCAGATGATAGGGTCAAAGTTTTATATGCAGGGGTCATTGATGACTACAAAACTGACCTTGACCTAATTTATTCGATTGCTAAAGAACTAAAGGATAGTCATTTGTTCGTCTTCATTGGCCCAATTCGCATTTCAGATGAAAAGATATTCAAAAAAATTGATGGACAAAATAACACACTCTTTATAGGCACTAAACCATATTTGGAAATTCCTAACTTTCTTCATAATGCCGATTTACTATGGTTGCCTTATTCGATATCAACACATACGAACAGAGTATTCCCTTTGAAGTTGTTTGAGTATTTATCCACTGGCAAATTTATATTGTCAAGAAACCTTACTAGCATCGAAGAGTATGGTAAGTATATCAGTACTTTTGAGACTATTGAGCAAGCAGTTCTCCATTTGAAACAGTGGCCCATGTCAGATTCTATTATAAAAAAAGAGCAGCGGATACAATTGGCTAGCAAAAATACTTGGGAATCGCGTTTGGAAAACATCTTAAAATGTATACCCTAATAGAAAAACCCCGTAAACTTTTTTTTGATCTTTTAATGGCGGCTTTTCCTGCTAGTGGAGTTATCATTCCAATAGGCCGGGATTGGACCCCCGTTCAATTAATAACGATCCTTTCCACGCTCATTCTAATATTAGAATTAATTTTTAATAAAAGAGCAAGTATCAAAATCAACACGAATTTTCTGACGCTTTTTGTACTCTTTCTGGCAACTTGTGTAGTTTCAATTCTTTTCAAGCCTGATACCCCATCAATTACATTTAACTCACATTCCAATTATGCGGCATCGTACCATACTCTGGATTTGCTTTATCTCGCCTGGATGATTCTAAATCTAGTAATGGTCATTTTGATATACAATGTGATTGATTCTTATGAAGTATTTTATAGAGCTTTAAAGATTATGCTTCTCTCATCTATATTCTATGCATTTTATGCTTACTATCAATACATAATAGTTTTGATTTTCGGAGAGGGAGCAAGATCTCTTGTTTATGTTTTCAAAGAAGAGTACCTATGGGGGCCGGAAGCAATTAGATCTCCGTCCCTTTCAAGAGAACCACTTTTTTATTCATTCTACCTTTCTGGAATTATTTTTCTTTGTGTTTCAATACTATTTAAAAAGGGTCACTCGTTGTTCACAAAAATTGGCCTCCCTAAGACTACCATTGTTTGGATTCTGATAATCAATAGCATTGCATTTTTTTCTGGCAAGCCAACAGCGGGCTTTGTTAGTTTAATTGTTGCCGTAAGTTTTTTCTTGATAAGAAATATCAAGTTTTCATCAAGAATCAAGGTTAACTTTTTAAAGAAGGGTCTATGGTATACTCTCATTGTATTACCCATTTTTGTAGGCTTCATATATCTCAACCAAAACAGAATTGCACGGAGACTGACCAGTGCCGCTGATATGTCATCCGGATATGTTAGAGTGGTGTCAGTACTCGAGGGAATAGATAGTATTAAAAAATACCCCATTACTGGTTATGGAATTTCTAATAGCCAATTTTTTATTTCTACAGTTGTAATTCACAATATGTATATAAACTTGGTTGCAGAGACTGGAATTATTGGATTTTTGGCCTTTATGTCCATTTTACTTTTTTTATGGTTCAAGATTTCCAAACAGAGTAAAATGCCTGGGAATTCAGGCGCACTTGGTCAGTGGTTTCTTGTCTTTTTAGTGGCTGTCCTTATTCAGTGGATGTCGATGCATGCTTTTTCAATCCCAATATTTTGGTTTTATTGTGGCTTAATTCTCACCTCGATAAAACTTGGACAAAATAGACCTCAAAATCAAATTTCCACAAATGAAATCATTGAGTAAATCTCTGGCAAGAACAACCAGCGGAAGATATATCAATCAAATAGATGGATTGCGTTTTATCGCAATTTTTCCGGTACTGCTACACCACCTGGCGGAAAGAATTTATAGAGCAATGTCTGGTCAACAGACATTAAATGATAATGATGTTTTCTTGTACCAGCTACTTCCCAGTGGCAGATTGGGAGTTGAAATATTTTTTGTAATAAGTGGCTTCGTCATATCCATGCCGCTACTTAAAAATTGGATAAATACTAAAAATGTAAAATTCAGCTATCGAAGGTATCTGTTAAAGAGAATTACTCGATTAGAACCTCCATACTTATTGATAATGGCCAGTAGTTTTATTCTATTGTTTTTATTGAATCAGTTAAATATAGACTTTTCTGGTGGTACCCGATCATTCTCTTCCAATTCTCTGACATTGACAAATAGCTTTATTGCCAGTCTCTTTTATGGACATGGCATTATTTATAATAGCTTTCCAAAACTAAACCCACCAGCCTGGTCTTTGGAAATAGAATTTCAATTCTATCTTATTGCACCAATTTTAATACTTCTAAGTATTTCAATCGCGAATAAATTACCACGCAAAGATTATATTGTCATAATTTTATTGTTGATGATTTTTACAATTAAACTAATTGGGTCAAGTTTCATTCCTCTTTCGTTACAAAAATATTATATCACCAATTATTTCGAATTTTTTATTCTAGGCTTCATCTTTTCATTCTTCTACTTTACAAGTTTTTTTCAAAATATTTTATTGAAAAGAAGCTCGAGCTTAGTTTTTGTTTTTGGAATAATACTTGCATATGTTGGAGATCATTACAGGTTGTCCAAAGAAGGGTGGAATTCAATATATGATTTCTTCAGAATTTTAGGAATCTTTCTTATTTTCTTTGGTTCTTTTAGTGGTGGTCTTGGCCAAAAATTTACCGAGAAAAAATGGATTAGTATTTTAGGGGGTATGTGCTATTCTATATACTTAATTCATCTTTTTATATTTCAAGTCGGTGTTTCAATAATGTTTAAATATCTTTGCTTTGGATCATTTGCTCTCAATTTACTTACTTATTCAATTATTCTAATACCCTTAACATTTATTGCATCGGCCGCTTTCTTTATTTTAGTTGAGAAGCCCTGTATGAATCCAGATTGGTATAAGCTATTAATCAAAAAATTCAAACACAATTAATTTCTATCACAAACCGATATTCCATGAGTTTTATTAAAACCAAAGCAAAAGAATTTTTAGCTCCTATATTATACAAACGATTAAACTCTGGGTTACAACCAGAAAGGCTGTACTACTATTTAGATACTCTCTGGAATAAAAAAGATGTTGAAGGAGGAGTTTTGGAAATCGGTTGCCATCTCGCAGGAACGTCTATTATTGCTAAGAACATGCTTTCAAAACTTGGTATTCAAAAGAGTTATGACTGTTTGGATACGTTCGGAGGGTTTGTTAAAGAACAATTTGAAAATGATGCAGACATGCATAAAGTACCTGCTAAAAATGGGGCCTTTTTTGCTTCTAATTCAAAAAAATTGGTTCAAAAAATACTGAAAATTCACAATCGTGAGGATATTACTCTTATTCAAGGTGATATTGTTTCCTTTAATGCCAATCAATTAAATACACCAATTTCCATCTGCCTTTTGGATGTAGATCTGGAAATTCCAATATATGAGGGCCTCAAAAAGATTTACCCATTGCTTTCAGAGAATGGGGTAATTTTAGTTGACGACTGTCCAGAAGGAACAAGCTGGGGAGGAGCACGAAAAGGGTATGAAAGCTTCATGAAAGAAATAGGCCTCGCACCTAAATATAAATTTGGTTTCGGGGTTCTTAATAAGAATTAGAACAAAATTTATTGAGCTCTGGTTTGAGCTATTTGAAAGTCTTGAATGAAAGCAGCTACAAAATCCTACAAATCATTAAACACATTCAAGCAGTATTATACACTTGAATCTACTGACTACTGGCATCTTCAATATCCACTAAACTCATCTTGGGAAGAATACTATTGGGACATGTCAGAAAAAGCTTTCCAATGTACATTGCATAGGGATGAACAAGGTGTAACTACATATACAGGAGAAGATGGAGCAATTTATTATTCATCCATTGAATTGGCTCAATATGCTATGGCTTCATATCAAGCTTACCTAATTACAGAAAAGCATACATGGCTTGACGATTCAGTCCTTCACATTGAAAAGTTTGTGAATATGGCTCAGTCTTATAAGGAAAGTGAACTTACTGTACTCAACACCTACCCAATAGCATTATACAAAATAGATCACCCTTGGCCAACTTCTCTTGGTTTTGGAGTTGCCATTTCGCTTTTAGTTAGATTATATGAACTTTTGAAAAAAGAAGAATATTTAATCTTTGCAAAAAAATTAGCACAGAATTTTTTTATCAAGGTAGACAATGGAGGTGTATTGAGAAAAATTAATAATTTGATGATCTTTGAAGAATATCCTACCAAAGAATTATCGGGTGTTCTCAATGGGCACATCTTTGGATTGTGGGGATTAAAAGATCTGGGAAAATACGATCAACTTTACGAGACCCATTTCAACAATTTGTCTATTAATCTAGCAGAGAATCTTAAAGTTTGGAATGGTAATTTTTGGAGTTTATACGACGCTAGTCATCTAGTTGGCAAAAGGAAAAATTATGCCAGTGCTCACTATCACCTTTTACATGTTAAAATGATAATGGTGATGTATAAACTTACAGGAAATGCTGTTTTTGCTAACTTTGCGGAAACTCTTATTCGACAAAAGTTTGGAGTCTGGTCAAGAGTCAAAGCTCTCTTCGTCAAAGTCTTTTTTCGATTATTTAACTAATTGGCTTGAACATTCTAATTCTATCCAAGGACTATCCACCGACTATTGGAGGCGTTGAAACGTACTCTTATCACGTTGCAGAGGGCTTATCAAAAAATCATGATGTTACCGTCGTATCTTTTCAAGGAAAGCATTATATCAATTCTTGGAAGGACACCGCCAATGTTATAAGAATTAATTCGCTATTGAATAATGAGTTATTCAAAGCTGTTTCGCTTCTCTTAAATCTTCTAATAATCCTCAGTTCAAAAAAATACGATCTGATTTATGCTACGACTTGGAAAGTCTCTGTGCCTTTTGCTTTATTAAATATTTTATTCAAAATAAAATTTCTAATTGTATGCCATGGAGCTGAAATAACGAGACATAAACATAAGCGTCCAATCATGAAAATGATGAAGTGGGTATTAAATAAGGCCGATTCTATTTTCACGGTTAGTACATTTACTAGAGACAAAGTGATTGAATATTCAAAAGTTAGTCCAGATAAAATACATGTGATTCCAAATGGTGTAGATTTTTCTAAACTGGTTCCACTGGATAAAAACGAGTCCAGAAATAAATTGGGCTTTGCTAAAGATCAATTTGTATTCTTAACAGTTTCAAGAGTAGACTCAAGAAAAGGGCATGATATTGTTATAAAAGCTATTAAAAGTTTAATAGTAAAGAAGTTTAATGTCCTGTACGTAATAGTAGGAGATGGACCTTCTATAAATTCACTGAAGGAGCTGACCGAAAATTGGGGTTTGCAGGAACAAGTTAAATTTGCGGGGTTCGTTTCCAATGAAGAACTCGATGAGTATTATTCTGCCAGCGATGTTTTTGTAATGCTAAATACCATGAAAGATGATCGAGACTTTGAAGGCTTTGGTTTGGTCTTTGCAGAAGCTGGGTATTATGGTTTACCTCTAATAGGAGGCAATAATGCCGGACCGAAAGAAGTCATCATAGATAGCATCTCAGGTTACCTAGTAAATGATGTCATAGAAGAATTAGCTGAAAAATTGTCACTACTTTACAGCGATCGCAATCATTCAAAAAAACTTGGAGAGGAAGCCAAAAAAATTAGCCAAAAAGAATTTTCATTAAAAAAACTTATAGAAAGAATTGAATTAAAGATTCAAACATTGTAGATGAAAAACAATAAAGATTTAATTACAATAATATCTCCATTATACAATGCTGAGCATTTCATTTTGGAAACAATTAATTCAGTATTAAATCAAACATACAATAATTGGGAATGGATATTAATCGATGATGCTTCGAGTGATAATTCTGTAGATCTATTATTACCATATAGTGAAAATGATAGCAGAATCAAGTTATTTAGATTAAAGGAAAATGTAGGAGCTGGAGAAGCTAGAAATATTGGATTAAGTCATTCTCATGGCAATTATATTACTTTTCTTGATGCGGATGATTATTGGGACAAAGACAAATTGCAAACCCAACTTCATTTCCATCTAGAGAATAATTGTTGCTTTTCATATTCTTGGTATTACAATGTTGATTCAAGAAGCAATCTTTTATCAAGATCCAGAACACCAAACAATGTCTCCTTTCGTTTGCTAAAATTTAACAACTACATTCTTACTTCTAGTATAATGTGTAATAAAGAAACTATAGATGGACTTACATTTCCAAAAATTAGAAAAAGGCAAGATTGGGTCTTTTTTTTGAAACTCTTAAAAAGATCACATATTGCGTACGCTATTGAAAAAGAACTGGTTTATTACAGAAGTAATGCAAATTCTTTAAGCGCTAACAAACTATCACTAGTTAAGCCAAATTATATTATGTTTCGGGATTACATCTATTCTGGAAGATGCATTCCAGCTATACTACATTTTTTCATTTTTCTTCCCCTCTATGTTCACAACAAATTAATTAATAAGAAAAAAATGAAATGAAAATTTTAATCACAGGAGGGTCAGGATTCATTGGAACCCACTTAATCAAATCTTTATTTTCTTTAAAAGGAGAGATCTCAATTCTAAATGTTGATCTTAACAATAGTCCTATTCTACACCCGCATTTAAAAACGGTCATTACTGACATAAGATCAAATAATTTACACAACATCCTTGCCGAAAGTTCTGATTTTGATCAATGTATACACTTAGCAGCTATATGCAAAGAGCCTGGCTATGAATGGAAAGAATATTTCGAAACAAATCATGTCGGAACCAAAAACATAATATCACTTTGTGACAAACTGAATATTCCTAAAATCATCTTCACAAGCACAATGATGGTGTATAAAGCAGGGGAAGAACAAAAAACAGAATTATCTCAAACTGACCCTGACACAGCTTATGGTATTTCAAAACTATTAGCTGAAAAAGAACTTGAAAAATGGAAATACAGAGGAACAGATAGGGAATTGAAGATTATCCGTCCTGCCGTTGTTTTTGGGGAAAATGAGAATGCAAACTTTACCAGATTATATAAAAGTCTAAAAAAGGGCTTTTTCCCATATGTAGGAAAAAAAACAACTATTAAAAGCAATATTTATGTTCATGAATTAAACTCTTTCATCATTTTCCTAATGACAAAGCCAACAAAATCCAACATTTATAATTTTGGCTTTCCTGAATTATCGTCGATAAACCATATAACTAGCACCTTTAATGAGGTCTTCGGCATTAAGGCCTTTCGCCCAACAATTCCTTTAAGGATAATGATCCTACTGGCTCACTTCTTTCAACTTTTGAATCGCTTTGGGTTTAAAAATAGTATACACCCAAGAAGGATTGAAAAACTATATTATTCCACTGATATATATCCGAAAGCAGCACTTGATGAAGGTTATCAATTCAAATTCAACTTATCCAGTGCTTTAGAAGATTGGAAAAAATCAGATGATATTAATATGTAGATTATCAATTTGTAGTTTTTCCCTATCTTAGCAACCCAAAACTAAGCCTAGCATCTTTGACATGCAGAAAAGGAGATTGTCCAAATATTTTCCTACCTTATTTCTGTTCATAGACCTTTTGTTCTTGAACATCGGATTCTTTGTTGCCAATTACGTACGGTTCAATACCTTTTGGTTTCAAGGCGATCGCTATCCATTTCTTTTTGTTTTTCTGAATATCACTTGGGTTGTTATCTTCTTTGTCACCAAGCTGGACAGGGTTGATCGTGAACGAAGTGTAGTAGATTATATATCTCAAATTCTTCTTGGTCTTACGATTAATCTAGCGGTGGTGTTTACCATGTGGGCCTCTACCCGCGCCTATTTCTACTCTAGAGAGCACCTCTTTTATACCTATTTGATTTTTTCTGTGCTCATCGTCGGCTGGAGAGTTGGATTCATTAATATACTTCGTTTCTATCGCACCAAAGGGTATAACATAAGGAACATCATTATTGTAGGTTATGGACCTATTGGTAGAAACCTCAAAAGACATTTAGAGAACAATCCAGAAATTGGTTACAAGTTCAAAGGTTTTTTTGACCACAAAACAGAGCAACCAGAAGTAACCGGACCTGTTGAATCTGTGGCTTCATACGCCAAAGAAAACGGCATTGATGTTATATTTTGTTGTTTACCTAAACTATTTGAACAAGACGTAAAGCCTTTGATAGATTTTGCAGAAAACAATTTGATCACAATCAAATTACTCTCAGATTTCAGTAAAGTGGGGAATAAGAAATTGGAAGTACAACAGTATGGAAACATTCCTGTGCTTAATGTCAGTTCTATTCCTCTTGATCGGATGATCAATCGATTTGCTAAAAGAACCTTTGATGTGCTGTTCTCATCTTTTGTCATGGTTTTTATCCTTTCCTGGTTGATACCACTGATTGGTTTACTGATTAAATTAGAATCCCCTGGCCCAATTTTCTTTATTCAAAATAGACATGGTAGAGGAAATAGATATTTCCCTTGTTGGAAATTCCGAACCATGGTAGTTAATAAGGATGCTGATTCAAAACAGGCTACTAAAAATGACCCTCGAGTCACTCGAACTGGCGCGATTCTTCGTAGAACGAGCTTGGACGAATTACCCCAATTCATCAATGTGTTTTTGGGAAACATGTCAGTCGTAGGCCCAAGACCTCACCCTATTAAGCTTAACGAAGAATATTCCCCAAAAATTGATCGATTTATCCAAAGACATGCGGTAAAGCCTGGAGTAACAGGGTTAGCACAAGCCAAAGGTTATCGTGGGGAAACTTCAAGGTTCAGCGAAATGTATGGTCGTGTTAAGCTGGATCGCTTTTATGTCAAAAACTGGAGCTTGCTATTTGATGTCAAAATCATCCTGATGACGATCTACTCTATCGTATTCAAAACAGAGAAAGCCTATTAACCTTAACCGTCAACTTTTCACCATTGACATTGAGGATTATCTAAATACAACCTCGACAGGTTAATAACTCTTCATTAAAATTGATTGTAAAAAATCAACTTTTTCCCTTGCCAATTCTTTTGTTAATGGTTAATTGTTAGCGGTTAAAGTTGTTCTATACTAACTTCGCCTTTTTAATAATACAACCATGTTTGACAAGGTAGAAGAATACAAAGCCCTGATTAAATCTGCAGAAGCCAAAGCTGCGGATGATTTAGAACAGTTCAGGATGAAGTTCATCAGTAAAAAAAGTGTCGTCACTGAACTTTTTAATGACTTCAAAAGTGTCCCCAACGATCAGAAAAAAGCTTTTGGTCAAGCATTGAATGAATTGAAAACTTTAGCTCAAGAGAAATTCAAAGCTCTTGCAGACTCTTTAGGTAGTAGTTCAACTGAAGGCGCTAGCCAAGGATTGGATCTGACTTTGCCGGATGTCCCAAACGAAAACGGCAGCGTACATCCCCTGACCATCACACGAAACAAAATCATCGAGATTTTTGAGCGGATGGGATTCAACGTGGCTAGTGGACCGGAAATAGAAGAAGATTTTTACAATTTCACTGCACTCAACTTTCCAGAGAATCATCCAGCCAGAGAGATGCAAGATACTTTCTTCATTGAAAAAAATCCTGACAAAGTATTGAGAACGCATACTTCCAATGTTCAGATCAGGATGATGGAAGGCGGTAAGCCTCCTTTTAGATCAATCATGCCTGGGCGTGTGTATAGAAATGAAGCCATTTCCGCCAGAGCACACTGCTTCTTTCATCAAGTAGAAGGATTGTATGTCGATAAAAATGTAGGGTTCAAAGACCTCAAGCAAACCGTATATCATTTTGTGAAAGAAATGTTCGGAGAAAATACCAAAGTGAGATTCAGACCCTCGTACTTTCCTTTCACCGAACCAAGTGCAGAAATTGACATCAGCTGCTTTATTTGCCAAGGTAAAGGATGTAATGTTTGTAAATACACCAATTGGGTGGAGATCGCAGGGTCGGGCATGGTAGACCCTAATGTATTAGCTAATTGCGGCATAGACCCAGAAGAGTATACTGGCTTTGCATTCGGGATGGGCATTGAGCGTATCGCGATGCTTAAATATCAAATCAACGATTTACGTCTGTTCTCAGAAAATGACGTGCGATTCTTAAGACAGTTTCAAGGAACTTTCTGACGTCAACGTTAACCCTAGAGAACCTATGGTTGGCGATTGATTTTTTTCATTAATGTCAACACTTCCTCATTCAAGGCAGGTTCCAGATCTTTCAGACGATCCCATAGATTCAAGGAAGTATGCAAAACCGAAAGAATGTAGATGGTGTCGTCAAGAATATCACAAATTAAAAAGTGCTTTTGTACAGGATAGACCTTAAACCTGAAGGATATCTTATCATTCTTTTTTAAAAGCCCAATATTCTCTCGCAAAAGAGAAAAAATTTCTTCAAAGCCCTGAAGATATTTCAGGGCTGTTCTCTCACCCCACTCCGTCACAGAGTAATCATAAATCTCCTGAATATCCTCTAATGCCCTGTCCGTAAAATAAAGAGTTCTCTTCAAGACTTACGTCTTTTGTGGGCTTTTAAATCTGTCATCAAATCACCAGAAAACTCATGCACTCGGCCATTCAATATATCCTGGTAACCTTCAATGATCGAACTTCTTACTTTTGCGGCCTGAAGTCTTTCACTTTCGTGACGAATTAGATCGCGCACGTATTCACTTGGCGTAGCATAAAGTGTTCCGCTTCCTGACTGACTAGATACAAACTTCTTCATTTCATCAGTCAATGCAATATTTAGTGATTCTGTTTTTACCATATCCACTTCTTTAAATTTATTTAAAACTACAATATCCTTTATATATTGTCAATATTTGCAGAGTCAATAGGCAATTCAAGTATTGAATTATATGGTATCGAAGCAGTATGCCCGAAAATTTCACTGTTTGACTCCGATTTTTTCGGAGGAGTTTTGAAATTTTCTAGACTTTTGCCTACTTTTTTGGCACTGCGGCGGCGTACCGCTGAAAAAACCGTGCCGCCGGGCGGTAGGAGCCCGTCCGACTTGAGGACAATACCACCTGAACATGGTTAACTTCAAATAACAACAAAAAATAGTTCTCAAAATATGTGCGGCATCACAGGCATTCTGGCATTTAACGAAGTTGGTAGATTTAATCTGACTAACCTGGAGCAAGCTACTTTAGCTTTAGCTCATCGTGGCCCAGATAACCATGGCACCTATATCAATCATTTGGTAGGATTGGGTCATCGGCGACTCTCGATCATTGATACAAGCGAAAACGCAAATCAACCATTCGAAATTATGGATGGTCGATACATTATTACTTTCAATGGTGAAATTTTTAATTATCAATCCCTCAGAAAAGAATTGGTTTCAAAAGGCATCCAATTCAAATCTGATTCAGATACCGAAGTTTTACTCCACCTTTACGCCCAAGAAGGAAAGCGCTGTTTAGATAAACTTAATGGCTTCTTCGCATTTGCCATTTATGACACAAAAGAAAAATCACTATTTATAGCCAGGGATAGATTGGGCATCAAACCACTCCTCTTTTACCAAGATGAGTTTAAGTTTCTTTTTGCGTCTGAAATGAGTGCCATGCTGGCTCTTGGGATAGACAAAGCAATCGATCCTGAAGCACTTAACTATTACCTACAACTCAATTACACGCCTGCTCCTTTAACCATGATTGAGGGAGTGAAAAAACTTGAACCCGGACATTATATTTTTATCCAAGACGGAAAAGTTGATATACAGCGATATTATAATATACCGGCTGACGAAGAAAATACTTTCACTGATTACAATGTAACAAAAAACCAGCTGCAAACGCTTCTAGAAAAGTCCGTGGCTAGACGAATGATAGCTGATGTTCCTTTGGGTTGTTTTTTAAGCGGTGGTATAGACTCCAGTGTGATAACAGCTGTAGCATCCAGTCAAACCCAATCACTTAAGACTTTCTCTATCGGATTTGAGAGCAATAAGTTCTTCGATGAAACGCAATATGCCGAATTAGTTGCCAAAAAATTCAAAACAGATCACACCACGTTCAAACTTACCAATGACGAGATTACTAGTCATCTCGCTGATATTGTAGATCACATCGATGAACCTTTTGCAGATTCATCAGCTATTCCAGTTTTTCTACTGAGCAAGAAGACACGAGAGCATGTCACCGTGGCCCTTTCTGGAGACGGTGCAGATGAAATTTTCTCTGGATACAACAAACATGAAGCCTGGTGGAAAATCGAATACAACACAAAATTTAAGACACTTATTGCTCTGGCTCAGCCGTTTGCTAAGCTCATGCCTAAATCAAGATCCGGAGCAATTAGTAATGCAGCCAGGCAAGTGGTTCGATTTGCTGAAGCTATGAAACTCAGCCCAGCGGATCGCTATTGGTTTTTGGCTTCTTTTACTTCACAATCCAAAGTCGACGATTTACTAACGAAGCCCTTTCTAAATAATGAGCAAAGAATATCATGGATGAATTCTATGAATAATTACAAGGACATGAATGACGTTCTAAGGTTAGATTCAGAATTCGTTCTTCCTAATGATATGCTTAAGAAGGTTGATCTAATGTCGATGGCTAATAGTCTAGAGGTACGTGTGCCCTTTTTAGATCATGAATTGGTCGAATTTGTCTTTAGCCTACCTGAGTCTATGAAAATTAATAGCTCAATCCGAAAAAGAATATTGCAAGATGCATATCGCGATATCCTTCCATCAGAACTATATAATAGACCAAAAAAGGGATTTGAAATACCTTTACTAGACTGGCTCAAGTCCTCACTAAAAAATGAACTCACTACACATCTATTTGATAGAGACCTGATTGAAAGCCAGGGTTTATTTAGTTGGGATGAAGTAATGGCACTCCAAAAGCAATTGTTCTCAAGAAACCCCGAGGATAGCCATGCACGTGTTTGGGGGCTTTACGTTTTCCAAAAGTGGTTTACCAAGTATCTTGAATAATTCTATCAATGAATTAAAAATTCAATCTTACATCAAGCTAATTATTAAAGATTTAGGTTAATTTTAATTCATTCGACTTCCATTAAATCAACTGGCATGCAATACTTGAAGAAATTTCTGGTCTGTTTGGATTCTACTCCACTCGATGAGCACATTATACAATACAGCTCCATGGCTGCGGAACTCACGGGGTGTGAAAAGGTGTACTTTGTTCATATTGCTCAAAAAAACTTAAGTCTAAAAGTCAAAAAATACTTTCAGGAAAAAATTCAGGAGCACTTTACTGCTAGTTGTGAAACCGAAATGCAAATCCATCAAGGAAACAATGCAGTTCAGATTTTAAAATGGTCTGAATTTAAAATTGTAGACTTGGTCATTTTAGGCATTAAACCAAAATCTGAATCTACAGGAAAGCACGCGGCTCGGTTGATCAATGCTGCACAATGCTCTGTACTGCTCGTTCCACCGACAGCTAAGCTAAAATTATCCAGAGTCATTATCCCGCTTGACTTTTCGGCAAGCTCTATTACTGCGCTTAATGCAGCTATGAATTTCAAAGAAAAGGTTACAGATATCGAAATATTGCTGCATCATGTTTATTTCGTGCCGTCTGGCTATACACATACAGGCAAAAGCTATGATGAGATGGCTGACATCATGGACAAAAATAAAAGACGTGAGTATGAGCAGTTTAAACGTGAATACTCAGTAGACGAATCAAAATTTGAAGTTATATTCGAATTGGATGAAGACCAAAACCCGTCGGATAACATCTACGAAATGGCCAAAGAAAGAAATGCAGATATGATTATCGTAGCCTCTCGAGGAAGAACTAAAATGGCTTCCCTATTAAAAGGGAGCACTGCTGTCAACTTGATTAGCTACGATCGCGAAATTGCATGCCTTGTAGTGAAAAATAAAGCAGAAAACATGGGCTTCTTTGAAGCTTTGCTAAAACTCTAATATTTGATAAGGTTTACTTTAATTTGGTAACTAGAGGGATCAAGGCCGATAAGCTTTCTGCTTCCAACAATTTTATAACTATCTAATTTTCCTTGCACTAAGGTCAATTGAATAGCTTGATTCTCTTGATAAAGATAGTTTTCATTTTGAAAATTTACCTCACAGAAGTTAATCTTCCCATTATCCAAAGTTAGCACGACCGATACTGGCCCCTTTTTTTCCTTCGCTTTCCGTTCAAAAATAACGCTGTCCTTTATTTGGATTTTGGAGTAATTCGTTGACCTAATCAATCTTGAGTACGAAACATCCAAAAGTGCTTTTAAATCTTTCTTGATTAATGTAGTATCAAATTCAAGAACCAAAACCTCTTCCGTTTCATCCAACTTCACCAGTTTGTTTAGCTGATGGCCCGTCTGCATTTCGGCAAGCGATTTCAAAGTCTGATCTAACATTTCAATATCAGAATCTGCGGAAATACTGATATCATCGGGAGATAGACAAGAAATAAATAACCCTAAAAGTGGAAAAGCGAAAAACTTATTCATGAGGTAAATTTCGTCTGGTGTCTTGGATTAAAAAAGTGTTTACGAGAATTAGATAGCTTAGATTCCAAAAGGATGAATAAGGATCTTTTGGAATCTTTAGTTTCATCAAATAACCAACCGAGTATTTATTAGATTTGCTTTCAAATTTGTTGAAAATGAAAGAGAAGTTAGAGGAAATCAAGCATAGATTCGAAGAAGTAGGACAACTAATAGTTCAGCCAGACGCCATGTCGGATATGTCTTACTATTCAAAACTGAGCAAGGAATATAAGGACCTCGAAAAGATTGTCAATAAATACGAAGAATATAAAATCGTCCTTGAAAACCTAACCAATTCGAAAGAAATTCTGGAAACCGAAAAAGATCCTGAATTCCGAGAAATGGCAAAAATGGAATTGGACGAGTTAGAGCCAAAAAAAGAAGAGCTAGAGGAGGAAATCAAACAAATGTTGATTCCAAAAGATCCTAACGACGACAAGAATAGTATCCTTGAAATCCGTGCTGGAACCGGGGGAGATGAAGCTGCAATTTTCGCAGGAGACCTCTTCAGAATGTATCAGAGATATTGCGAAAAACAAGGCTGGAAATTAGGCGTGATGGATTTGACCGAAGGCAGCTCTGGAGGCTACAAAGAAATCATAAGTATGATCTCAGGTGAAGATGTTTATGGTAAAATGAAATTTGAATCTGGAGTTCATAGAGTACAGCGAGTACCAGCTACTGAGACTCAAGGGCGTGTGCATACTTCGGCAGCTACTGTTGCCGTGCTGCCTGAGATGGAAGAAGTAGATGTGCAGATCGACATGAATGATGTAAGAAAAGACACCTTCTGTTCGAGTGGGCCAGGTGGTCAGTCTGTGAACACGACTTATTCGGCTATTCGTTTGACTCATATGCCTACTGGCTTGGTGGTTTCTTGTCAGGATGAAAAGAGCCAAATCAAAAACCTAGAAAAAGCCCTCAAAGTGCTCAGAGGTAGAATTTATGACATTGAATTAAAAAAACACAACGACGAAGTCGGTGCGCAAAGAAAATCCATGGTCGGAAGTGGAGACCGATCAGATAAAATTCGAACTTACAACTACCCTCAAGGAAGAGTAACTGATCATAGAATAGGATATTCTCAGCACAACTTGCCAACTGTAATGGACGGAGAAATTGGCGAATTCATAGAACAATTGAGAATAGCTGAAAATGCTGAAAAATTAAAAGACGGGGAAGTTTAGTCTTGAAACTCCTTCGCCATTCCATATTGTTTTGTATTGTAGGCTTATTCGCTATGTTGGGGTGCGAACCTTCGACAGAGGAGATTTCATTTGACCCTGACTTAAGGCTCACCTACTCTACAGATACCATCACTTTTGATACATTATTCAGTTCGGTTGGCAGTATTACCAAACGCTTTAAAATCTACAATCCCAATGACAAAGCTATTCAACTGAATCAATTGTCGCTGGGAACAGGAAATCAGTCTTCCTATTCTCTTACTGTGAATGGTGCAAAAGATAAATCATTCCAAAATGAGATCATTTATGGAAATGACAGCCTACTGGTTTTAGTGGAAGTCCTAATAGATCCCAGTGACCAAGACCTACCATTTTTAGTCAAAGATTCTGTAGAAATAGTATATAATGCAAGATCAGAAAGCATCAAGCTGGTCTCCTGGGGTCAGGATGCTGTATTTATCAATAATGAGGCCATTACCTGCAATACCACATGGACCAAGGAGCGCCCATATGTCGTTTATGATTCCGCATGGGTGGCTCAAGGTTGCCAACTTATAGTAGAGGCAGGTACAAAAATCTATATCGACAATGATGCTTTGTTTACCATTGCAGGCTCCATAGTCGTTCAAGGTACCTCAGATGAAAAAGTTGAAATTTCTGACACTCGATTGGATGCAAAATATGACGAAGCTCCTGGTCAATGGGGAAGTTTATTTTTCTTTCCAGGCAGCACGGGTAACCTCATTGATCATGCTATTATCAAGAACGGTACTACAGGTATTATCATGGCGATAAATTTGAATAATGGGGATGGAGCTGAACTACAGCTAAGCAACACTTCAATACAACACATGTCTGAATCAGGCATCGCAGCCTTTGCGGGAACTATTGATGCACATAACCTCGAGATATTTCATTGCCAAAATCAATTGTTTGGTGGCTTTGCTGGCGGTATTTACACTTTTAACCATTGTACTTTTTCCAACGAGCCCAATGATTTCACTCGTGAGGGAGCTTCCGTCGGATTTACCAACTATTTAGAATTCAGTGATGGTACAATACTGGCCAACGAACTATCTCTCCAACTGACCAATTCTATCGTTTGGGGAAGAGAAGATGAAGAGTTGGCTGTAGACTTGTCTTCCGCGGCAGTTGCTACTGTCAACGTAGAAAGAAACATCATCCGTTCGTCTGATCAAAGCTGGGCCATTCTAAACAACTTTATAAGCCAGGAAGACAACTACCCAGGATTCTATGCTCCTAACTTTTATGATTATCAAATTGATTCCCTATCCAACGCCAGAGATTCAGCACTAATCTCTTTGGTCACTCATGATATTTTAGGAACTACACGAGACGCCATGCCTGATATAGGAGCCTATGAAAGAAAAGATTCTATTCCTTAGGAATGCGACCAGTTATCCTCATCGGTTTGGTCATTAGGTGATAAGCCCAAGATATCTCCGTCTGTACTCACACCCAATCCCAGCACCGTCCTGTTGGCATAACAGAAATAACTGACCACTTGATTGATCTCAAGTATTTCACCGTCTGTCAACCCCAGGTTTCGAAGCTTTACGACATCCTCTTCCATCATTTTGGCAGGGTTTAAAGTCAGCTTCCTGGCATAGTCAAACACCGCACATTCCTGTGCAGAAAAAACCTGTTCAGGTTGATCTTCTCGAAATGCTGAGTTTATCTTTTCAGCCCTTTCATCATTTTTCAACAGTCTCTTCATACCCTCATAATGATGATCTACACAATAGGAACAACCATTGAGCATACTCACATACACTCCCAAAGCTTCAAGAAAATGAACCGGTGTGTCATTCGTACTATTATGTAACACATACTTATAGAGCGCCATATGACCTTCCAAACTATATGGCCTCAGGCTATGTACTTTCAATATATTATCTATGTACTCCCCAGGTCCTTTGATTCGATCATAGATCTTTCTCAATTTCCCTTTGGACTCCTGGTAATCAATTTCCTCTATCCAAGACATATCTTAAGCGTTTTTGAATAAATATAGAATATCGAAATCTCAGTTAGTGGTAAAATTTCATTAAGAAGAATTAAATATGATTTTAATTGTTATAATACTATTTTTATTCTGTGCTAACCAAACTTAAAAATCGAATTAGGCTATTCTTCGGATTTTCAGCCTCGGAAACCAATGGCCTTCTCCTATTAGTTCCTATCCTATTGCTGATCCTCGCAGCTCCTTCAATTTTAAAATCTGTACTAGCCAGTAACTCCACCCAAAGCGATTTAGAGGATCAACGCATACTTCGAGCTTGGCTGGAAGAATCAAAAAGTAAACTCAAATCCGACGACGGTGTGACCTTCATTCCTACGTTCTTCGACCCAAATCAAATCAACAGCGACAAATGGGTGCAACTTGGATTCAAAAAGAACATCGCAAAGAGAATTGTCAATTATAGAGCAAAAGGTGGGGTGTTCAGAAAAAAAGAGGACTTGCTGAAAATATATGGAATCAACCAAAAGTTAGTAACAGCTTACTACGATTATATCGTCCTACCAAAACCTGAAACACAGCCCAAAGCCGCTTTACCAAAATTCAAACAAGCCATCGAAAAAATGGTTGTTGAAAAGAATAACGTGAAATTCGATTTGAATTTGGCTGACACTGCTCAGTTTCAATTAGTAAAAGGAATTGGACCAGTATTATCCGAAAGGATTGTAAAATATAGAGAGATGTTGGGCGGTTTTACCAGCACCGAACAACTACAAGAGGTATATGGCATCAAACCCGAAGTCTATCAACGAATGTTGAACGATTTTGACGTTCTGGTTGCATCCAATAAGAAAATTAATATCAATGAGGACTCCATTTCTTTTCTTGCCAAACATCCTTATTTGAGTTATAAAACCAGTCGGGCAATCATAAAATACCGCGCGCAGCATGGCGACTACCAGTCTGTAGATGATTTGAAAAAAATTCATACTATATCTGATTCCCTATTTCAAAGAATAAAACCTTATCTGAAAGTAGAAACGACAGAATGATAGGGGTGCCTAGGGAAAATCAATATCCTTTTCTATTTTACGTCCAGAACTTATCTCATGAGAGAAATACTTCAGTCGTACTTAAGAAGGTTAACCAATTTATCAGGAAATAGTCGATCCATATTCCTGCCTAAGCTTCCTGTTGGTCAGTTTATTGATCTTCATGAATTCGACTTTGCACAGAACGAACCCTCCTTTAAAATCCTAGAAGAAATACTTGCAAGAAAGGCAAAAATCTCCCTTTGCGATATCCAAAATAGCAGAGACCAAGATTCTAACCATCTCTCTAAAAAACTCAAACAGCTCAAAAGAGAAGATCATTTGATTTTTGAAGAGCGAGGTGCCAGAGATTTGTACATCGGCTGGCCATTTATAAAAGGTAAATTTTCTGATGGCACATTGGCCAGATGCCCACTGCTATTTTTTCCTGTTGCTTTAGAATTTGATAAGAAAGATTGGTATTTAGTAAGCCGTAAGGACGTGAATGTGACCATGAACAAGTCCTTCCTACTTGCCTACGCCTATTTTAATCAGCTTCCGGCAAATGAAAATTTGCTTGAAAGGGTATTCGACGATTTTGACAAAGAAAGTAAAGGGTTTCGTACCGACCTTTACGAATTAATGAAGGAGGAAAAACTTGAAATAAACTTCAACCAAGATAATTTCACAGATCAACTCACTTCATTCAAGCCTTTCAAAAGAGCTGACCTGGAACAATCGGAAAAGGATGGCGAACTCAAACTCTACCCAGAAGCCGTCCTTGGCATTTTCCCACAGGCCGGCTCCTATCTGGTACCCGATTACCTTACACTACTCGAGCACACTAAGTTATCCTCCTTAGAAGGCTTTTTTGCTGAAAGAAATTTGGATGAGGAACAAAGTGACGACACCTCCTACTACCGCTTTCTCAAGCGAGTAAAAGAAGACCAGACTTTTACTCCATTTAAAATGGATGCTTATCAGGAGAACGTAATAAAGGCAATTAAAAAAGGCAATTCTGCTGTTGTCCAAGGTCCACCTGGGACTGGTAAATCTCAACTCATTTGTAATCTAGTGGCCGATTACATTGCTAGAGGCAAAAATGTACTTGTGGTAAGTCAGAAGCGCGCGGCATTGGATGTGGTATTTGAAAGACTAAAAGAAAAGGAATTAAATGATTTCATTGGCCTACTCCATGACTTCAAAAATGATAGAAAGCCCATCTATGAGCAGCTAGAAGGTCAAATTGATCGACTAGAAGACTACCAGTCGGTAAATAATTCACTAGACGCCATCCAACTCGAACGGAACTTTCTAAAGACAAGTAGAAGAATAGATCAGCTTGACGAGGAGCTTTCGGAGTTCAAAAAATTCCTGTTCGACGAATCAGAATGTGGCCTTTCTATAAAAGAGTTGTACTTAACTTCGAGTCCACACGAATCGGCTATTCCGCTTAATTTAGAATACCGAAATTTTAGATTTGACAGTCTTGATGAATTCAAAAGGAAGCTGGAAACCTATAGCAAGTATGGAGAAACCTTTCTCAATGAACATCATCCGTGGTTCAATCGAAAGTCATTTTCTACTCATAAAGTCTCCGATCTCAATTTGATTTCTAAACATCTGGATGAAATTAAGCCTTACATCAGTGTCTTAGAAACGGTTACAGAAAAGGCCATTGGCAAAAAGGTCTCGTTCGAAGATGTGGTCGAGATCATTAAAAAATATGAGGAAATAGAACATCTGGTATCTGTTCTGAAAGATCCATTGGTTTTTAATGCGCTGAATTTGGTTCTAAGAAATGTTCAGCGAACAGTAAGCAAAGAAAAACTTGTAGAGACAGAAAAATTAGTCATGCAGTGCTATGAGGGTCATGGTGCAGAACTCTCTCTAAAATCAGAAGAACTCGGGAGATTTCAGGAAGCACTAGACCGAAGTTTGGATGCACGAAAAAGTATCTTCAAATGGCTCAGGTGGAAATTATTCTCAAAGGATAAGATCTTTATTACTCGAGTACTTGTCAATAACGGGCTAAAAAGTGACCGCTCAGGATTTGATACGTTGGTACAAAAAGTAGACAACAGACTGAATCTTGAACACAACCTAAGCTTACTTAAGGACGAACCAGCTTTACGCCCATTTCCTAAAGTCTATTCTAAAATTGAGATAAAGAACTGGTTTTTCTATCAAAAACAAGCCGCTGAAGCTCAAACGACACTGGATGGTATTCGCCATATGAACGAATACATTTCACCACTTACGTTAAATCAGTCAGAATATACGAGCCAGCTTGCCGGCTTACTGACCGCTCTGGAACCCATTGGGAATAAACTGGCAGAATGGGAAGTGTATTTTTCTATCCCACAACTACGCCTCATGTTTGCCGGTCAGTTGGACATCGAGCAACTGCTTTCATCACTCAAACAAGATTTTGACTCGTTATGTGAATTCGACAAACTTCAGTCTGAATTCCGAGAGGATGAGCTGAGTATAGTCAATAGACTTTTGGAAAATGAACCTCGTGTAAATGCCGAAAGTTGGTGGCAACTATTTGACAATAGTTTGCGCTTGGCATGGATCGAACATATAGAGTTAAAATATCCTATTCTTCGTTCTGTTTCCTCGCAGAAATTCGAGGACATGCAAACAGAATTGCAGGATTGCGTGAAGGACAAGCTCAGAATGAGTGTAGAAACACTCCTGTTAAAGTCTAGAGAGAGAGTTTATAAAAACGTAGAATACAATAGGCTAAACAATAGGGTCACCTATCGAGATGTCTATCATCAGGTCACTAAAAAAAGGCGTATTTGGCCAGTTAGAAAGCTGATTGCCAATTACCCTCGAGAAGTATTTGATCTTATTCCTTGCTGGCTGGCCTCTCCAGAATCTGCCTCAGCCATCTTTCCTATGGAAAAGGTATTTGACTTAGTAATCTTTGATGAAGCCTCTCAGTGTTTTGTAGAAAAGGGCATCCCCGCTATGTTCAGAGGGAAACAAGTAGTAATTGCTGGTGACGACAAACAGCTACGTCCGAATGATTTGTATAAAATCCGCTGGGAGGATGACAACGAACAGGATATCGCCGAATTAGATTTTGACTCTTTGCTTGATTTGGGTAGTCAGTACCTGATGCAGGTTCAGCTCAATGGTCACTATAGAAGTAAAAATCTTGATTTGATTCGGTTTTCCAATGAACACTTCTACGGACAGCGGTTAAAAATGCTTCCTGATTTTAATGATCTGAACCTAAAACAGTCGGCCATTGATTATGTGAAAGTAGAAGGCTTCTGGCAAAACAACACCAATCACGAAGAAGCAGAAAGAGTCGCTCAAATCATCGAAACTTTATTAAAGAAAAACCCAGAGGTAGAAATTGGGGTGGTCACCTTCAATGCTGCCCAGCAGATGTATATTTTAGATTTTCTGGAAGAATACGCCTTGGAACATGGCTTGATCATTCCAGATTCATTGATTGTAAAAAACATCGAGAATATCCAAGGAGACGAGAAAGATGTCATCATATTCTCTACCGTATATGCTCCAGATCTAAAAGGGAAAATGAATATGAACTTTGGCAGCTTAAATACAGAAGGAGGCGAAAACAGATTGAATGTAGCGGTGACCAGAGCAAGAGAAAAAATCTATTTGGTGACCAGCATTATGCCTCAACAACTCCGGGTAGATGACACTAAAAACGAAGGACCAAAGCTCTTGAAGAAATACCTGGAATATGCCCTTGCCATATCTGAAAAAACTTTAGTCCCCGCCGAAAAATCAACAGACAACCATTCTCCTTCTTGGTTCCTCAAGAATAAAATAGAAGCATTGGGGTTTGAGCATTTCGAATCATTGCAAATAGATCATACTTTACCGTTTGTAGACTTGGCGCTGAAATACCATGACCAATATTTAGCCGCTATCATCACCGATGATGACTTATACCATCAAGATATTTCTATCAAGGCCTCACATGTCTACAGGCCATTCACTCTCAAACAGAAAAATTGGACATTCAATATGATCTCCAGCCGTCAGTACTGGATAGATGCAGAACATATCAAGGAGCGAATCAATAGAATGATTGCACGCTCAATTGAAAAGTAGATTATTCAGCTTCAGGCTTCTGGACCTTCAACCCAAAAGATAAAATTCCGGGCAAATTCTCCATTCGCATAAACTGCTTCACCTTGAAGTTATAAACACCCGCGTAAGGAAATTTTTGATCTTCAAATACTGGAACTGCTCGGTCGAATAAATCACCTAGTCCTTCGCCTAATGGTTCCCCTGTTTTTTTGTCAAAAAGAACCAATTCCTGAAGTTCGGAAGACAACATTTCTCCTGCCGAATCTTCAAGATAATACTTCAAAAAGAGGTTATAATATGGGTAGTCGACGGCATACCTCACATTGTATTGAACTTGATAAATAGATGTGGTGTCCTCTATTTCAAATTGGAATGAAACCAAAGAGTCCAAATGCCAAAGTCCTTCCTGAATATCCGATTGCTCATTGATAACAGTTTTGTCACCACAGGCCACCATAGATAAGGAAACACTGAAAACGATCAAAAATTGATAAATTGATTTTAGCATGAGTCTAATCAGGTTTTTTCTTGTTGAATTTATTCTTTCCTCCGCGCTTCTTATTGCGACGATTTTTATTTTTCGGCTTGTTATTGCTCCCCTTTCGGAATTTCTTATCCATTCGCTCCAAGTCACTATTCAATGATTGTGACTCTCGGTTCTCACCTCCCACTTTATCTTCCAATAAAGTCTCCGGCTTCTTGCCTTCAGCATTTAATTTTTGAACCTCTTTTACTCGATCAGTATCCAGTGCAATCCAGGCGTTATCATTCTTATACCCAAACCACATGATCTTTCTAAAGATATCCGTTTTTTGTAAGCGAGCCTCACCTTTGTCAGTGAGCAATCCTGCCTCCACTTTAGGAATATCCTTCAGCGCATCCATATAGGTCTCCAATTCATAATTGAGGCAGCACTTCAATCGCCCGCATTGTCCAGACAATTTACTTGGGTTAAGCGAAAGGTTTTGATACCGAGCAGCGGATGTGGATACATTCTTAAAATCCGACAACCACGTAGAACAACACAGTTCGCGTCCGCAAGACCCAATGCCCCCAAGCCTTCCAGCCTCTTGACGTAAACTGATCTGGCGCATTTCTACACGAATCTTAAACTCACCAGCCAATCTTTTGATTAACTCTCTGAAATCTACTCGTTCATCTGCCGAGTAATAAAATGTGGCTTTAGAATTATCCGCTTGATATTCGACATCTGTCAGTTTCATAGCCAAACTCAATTCAGTGATAATTTCGCGCGAGCGAAACATCGTTGGGTTTTCACGGTTCTTTACCGACTCAAATTTCTCTAAGTCTTTTTGTGAGGCGACACGATAGATGCTTCGAATTTCGTCATCGTCTTTAACCTTCTTTTTCTTCATCTGAAGACGAACCAACTCCCCTTGCAAGGACACATACCCCACATGATGTCCATTGGGTACATCTACCACTACCGGATCTCCTGGGTATATTTCTAAATCATTGGAGTTTCGAAAGAATTCTTTTCTTCCATTTTTGAATCTTACTTCGAAAATGTCGAATTGATATTTGGCAGGAGTCTCCATATTAGAGAGCCAATCAAAAGTATTCATCTTGTTGCAGCCTCCACTGCTACAACCGCCATTGCTCTTACATCCTTTTATACTTCCGTCTGCAGCGGTCAATGTGCTGCAAGTACTGCATCCCGACATGTTGTCTTTGCTTTTATCAGCCTTAAATATAATGAAGAATTGTTATCCCCATTCTTATCAAATGACGGTATATTTTTCTAATCGGAGGTTTCTCAGAGTGCCAACAAATCCTGACCAATATCCTTTCGGAAATTCATGCCTTCCCATTGGATAAATTGTAGGTTTCCATAAGACTGATCAAGTGCAGACTGAATGTCCGACCCCAAGCCAGTTGATGCAATCACACGCCCGCCATTGGTTACAGTTTCTTCTCCTTTTTGAGATGTTCCAGCATGAAAAACAATACCCTTGAAGTCAGAGTCTAAACCAGACATTGTTCTTCCTTTTTCATACGAGCCAGGATAGCCTTCTGCCACAGCTACTACCGTGGTGGCTGTTTCAGGCTTTATAACTAGTTGCTCTTTGCCTAGTTCTTTTTTAGCTGCTGCTGCTAAATGAGAAAGAAAATCAGACTCAATTCTTGGCATCACGACTTCTGTCTCAGGGTCACCCATTCTCACATTGTACTCGATCACAAAAGGTTCTCCATTTACATTCATCAATCCGATGAAAAGAAAACCAATAAAATCGATGCCGTCGGCCTGCAAACCATCAACAGTTGGTTTGATCACCTTGTCTTCCACTTTTTTCATGAAAGCTTCATCTGCGAATGATACCGGCGATACAGCTCCCATTCCTCCTGTATTCGGACCAGTGTCTCCTTCGCCAATTCGCTTGTAATCTTTGGCCTCTGGCAATGTCATATAAGACTTGCCATCAGTCAGCACAAATACCGAAAGTTCGATACCATGTAGATATTCTTCTATCAATACTTTGCTACTGGCATCACCGAATTGACCGTCAAGCATTTCTTTAAGAGAGCTTTCGGCCTCCTTAATGTCTTCTGTAATAATTACTCCCTTGCCTGCTGCCAAGCCATCTGCTTTCAGCACGTAAGGAGCCTCTACCTTTTTCAAAAATTCCAGCCCATCTGCAAGGTTCTCCGCAGTCACCGTCAATGATCCTGCCGTTGGAATATTGTTTCGCACCATAAAGGCTTTAGAGAAGTCTTTGCTTCCTTCTAGTTGAGCGCCCACTTCGTCTGGCCCTACCATCAATATATCCTTCAATTCCGCTTGAGCAGCAAAATAATTTCGAATGCCTTTCACCAATGGCTCTTCTGGGCCCACTACCATCAAGTCAATGTTGTGTTCCATAACAGCTTTACCAAGCGCCTCAAAGTCGTTGACACCAATGGCGAGGTTTTCTGCAACTGCAGCCGTTCCGGCATTTCCAGGTGCTACATATAGATTATCACATTTTGGGCTTTGTTTGATTTTCCAGGCTAGCGCGTGTTCGCGTCCACCAGCTCCTATCACAAGTACGTTCATGAATACATTCGATTTTACTCTCTTGAGAGATATAATATCCCGACAATCCTATCGGGCAATTTTGCAACTCAATTCTTGTCTGTCATTAACTAGATTGAGTTGAAAGCAAAATTAAACCAATTCATGAATCGGCTATAAAATTGAAAGAATATCTGGGTGTTTAATTAGCGTATTCGGACATGAATTTGATTCGCATCAATCGAACTTCATCCTCAGAGTAACCGTCCTGTTCTAGCTCATCCATAGCCACATCGAGGTTATCCGTATCAGCCGACATAAAATAATCTAGCAAATCATCCTGGCGTTCCTCATCAATGAACTGATCAATGTAGTAGTCCAAATTGAGTTTAGTTCCAGAAAAACAAATGTTTTCAATTTCGGTAAGTACCTCGTCAAAAGAAATGTTTTTGATCTCAGCCACTTCTTCCAAATCTACCTTTCGGTCGATTTGCTGGATCAAGAAGATTTTAATTTTAGACTTGTTTACCGCAGATTTAATTACCACATCGGAAGCTGTCTCCAAATCATTTTCTTTTACATAATTGGCTATCGCATCAATAAACGGTTTGCCAAATTTCATCACCTTACCCATACCAACGCCATTGACTTGAGCCAAGTCTTCCTTGGTGGTTGGGTAAGTGGTAGCCATCTCTTCTAAAGACGGGTCTTGGAAAATGACATAGGGAGGAAGGTCCTTCTGTTTTGCTACTTTTTTTCTAATTCCTTTGAGAATATCATAAAGATCCTCATCATGGGCTTTTCCGTTAGCATCTACACCGTTGTCATGGTCGAGATTTTCAACCGTATAATCATGGTCTCTCGACAACTCAATCGAAAATGGTTTCTTTAGGAAATCATGACCTTTTTGAGTCACCTTTAGAACGCCAATGTTTTCAATATCCTTAGTTAAAAATTCATTGAGTAATGTTTGACGAACGACCGAGCGCCAAAATACTTCTGTCTCATTTTTGCCGATGCCAAAAACATCCAGTTTGCTGTGATTATAGCTTTTCACATATTGACTTTCAATTCCCCTCAGTACATTAACCAGGTGCTTAATACCAAAACGCTCTTCTGTTTTTATGGCTGTTTTGATTGCTTTAGCAATGAACTCTTGGCCTTCAAAAAGCTCTTTGGGGTGAGCGCAATTGTCACAAAGGCCCCGATCTGAACAATCAGGATCCATATATTCTTCTCCAAAATAATGCAATAGTTGCTTCCTGCGACAAACAGAAGACTCTGCATAGGAAGACACTTCTTCCAATAGTAATTTGGCATTTTCCCTTTCAGTAACCGGCTTGTCCTTATTGAATTTCTCCAATTTGATGATGTCATCCAACGTATAAAACAGGATACACTTACCTTCTAGTCCATCTCGTCCTGCGCGACCGGTTTCCTGATAATAGCCTTCAAGGGATTTAGGGGCATCGTAGTGCACAACAAACCGAACATCTGGCTTATCGATTCCCATACCAAAGGCAATAGTTGCTACGATTACATCGATGTCTTCATTGAGAAATCCATCCTGATGTCTCATCCTTACGCCACTCTCTAATCCTGCATGATAGGGCGCTGCATTCACATCATTTACTTTAAGCAATTCGGCAATCTCCTCTACCTTTTTTCTACTCAAACAATAGATAATACCCGAGGTGCCTTTTTGTTCTTTTACGAATCGGATCAACTGCTTTTTTACATCAACCTTAGGTCTGATTTCGTAATAAAGATTTTTTCTATTGAAAGAAGATTTGAATACATCAGCTTCCTCCATTTGAAGGTTCTTTTGAATATCCAATTGCACTTTAGGTGTGGCAGTAGCCGTCAACGCTATAATTGGAATATCTCCAAATTGACCGATAATAGACTTTATTTTTCGATATTCCGGACGGAAATCATGACCCCACTCTGATATACAGTGTGCCTCATCAATTGCCGCAAAAGAGATTTTTGCCTGGCCCAAAAATTCAATGTTTTCTTCCTTGGTAAGAGATTCGGGTGCTACATATAGAAGTTTCACTTTTCCAGACAAGGTGTCTTCCTTCACTCGTTTCATTTCTGTTTTGTTCAGAGTAGAATTCATGAAGCGAGCATTGACTCCAAAGGCATTGAGTTGGTCGACTTGATTTTTCATCAAGGCAATCAGCGGTGAAATAACGATAGCTGTGCCTTCACTGATTATCGCTGGCAATTGGTAACACAGAGATTTCCCTGCTCCTGTCGGCATTAATACGAATGTATTTCGGCCTGAAAGTAGGTTGGTAATAATTTGTTCTTGGTTACCTCGGAAATTACTAAAGCCAAATATTTCTTTCAGTTTTCCCCTCAGTTCATCCTCCTGGCATGCAATCATCTTCTTCTCAATTTATATACCGGATACATAATTTAACAAAAAATGAGCTAACCACAGTTAGCCCTGCAAAATTTCGTTTCCGGTCGCTGGTTAATTATTATTTAAATTATACAAATACCATGATAAAATCAATTGATACTAGATGATCCTATCACAATCCTGTTACTAATTCTTTAATCAATTAGTTACGCATACTATTATTCTCCTTCTATATTTGTCGTCCAATTCAAATTTAGAAAAGGATGAAATCAGAAGTATTTGTAGTAATTATGGCTGGGGGTGTTGGAAGTAGATTTTGGCCGTATAGCCGAAACTCTCGCCCGAAACAATTTATCGATGTTTTGGGCAACGGTAAATCACTACTACAAATGACTTACCAGCGTTTCTTGCCAACGGCAAGCAAAGATAACATATTGGTGGTAACTAATGACATCTATGCAGATCTGGTCCAGGAACAGTTGCCTGACATCAATCCAGACCATATTCTTACGGAACCTGCCCGAAGAAATACAGCCCCTTGCATCGCATATGCAGCATATAAAATTAGAAAGAAGAATCCAGATGCCGTGATGGTGGTTACACCTGCCGATCATGCCATTTTTCAAGAACAAAATTTTACGAATGTCATCAAAATTGCAACTGACACCGCAGTTGGTACAAATAAATTATTGACCGTAGGCATCACACCAAACCGACCTGAAACAGGTTATGGCTACATTCAATATTTGGAAGACAATGCTGAAGTAAAAAAAGTAAAAACTTTTACTGAAAAGCCAGAACTGGCATTAGCCAAGAAATTTTTAGAAAGTGGCGACTTTGTTTGGAACGCAGGTATTTTTGTTTGGTCCATTTCTGCCATTGTGAAGTCTTTTGAAAATTCAATGCCTGATATGGCCGAAGCATTTGAAGGAGGAAGTGACAAATACTATGGGGCAAATGAAAAAGCCTATATCGATAAAATCTACCCTCAGTGTGAAAATATTTCCATCGACTATGGCATTCTAGAAAAGTCGAAAGAAGTCTTCGTAGTTCAAGGCACTTTTGACTGGTCTGATTTAGGATCATGGAATTCCCTTCATGAAATCAGAGAAAAGGATGAAAACGACAACGTAGTGGATGGCCAGGTAATCCTTGGTGATTGCAAGGATAACATCGTGAAATCTGAAACTAAAAGACTTCTTGTACTAGATAATCTAGAAGGATATTTGGTCGGAGATTTTGACGATGTGCTTATCGTGTGTAAGAAAGATCAGGATGCTCGGTTTAGAGAATATGTAGCGCAAGCCAAAAAGCTCAAAGGGGATAAATACCTCTAGCTTCGCTGCCTCATACTTTCGAAAAGTATGACTCCAGCAGCCACAGATACATTTAAGGAATCAATCTGGCCTACGACTGGGATCATCAATTTTTCATCTGCAGCTTTGAGTAGTTCTTCTGAAATACCGTCTTCTTCAGATCCCATGATAATGGCGGTTGGAACCGATAAATCTGCATCAAACACCTTTTTCTCTGTCTTTTCCGTACAAGCGACAATTTGAAAACCACTGTCTTTCAAATATTTAACTGAGTGTGTCAGACTGTCTTCTTTGCAAATTGGCAAATAACTCAGGGCACCAGCTGAAGTTTTAACAGCATCAGAATTAATCATAGCTCCTCCCTTAGTAGGAATCACGACACCATTAACTCCTGCGCATTCCGCCGAACGACAGATCGCCCCAAAGTTGCGCACATCAGTCACTCGATCCAAGATAAGCACCAAAGGGGCCAATCCATTTTCATAACTATTGGCCACAATGTTGTGAAGCGTCACAAAATCAATTGGAGAAACAAATGCCACTACACCCTGATGATTTTTCCTAGTCAATCGATTCAGTTTTTCGACAGGAACCTTTGACACAGTGACCATTGAACCTCTCAGCAATTCTACCAGTTCTTTGGTTAAATCGTTCTTGAGGTCTTTTTGAAGGAAAATTCTTTCTACCGTTTTACCTGATTTGATAGTTTCGATCACTGCACGAGTGCCAAAGATCATATTGTCAGGCTCTTCTTTTCTTGGGGGTCTCTTTACAAATCTCCGGTTCTCCATTGTTGTACTGCCGTAAACCACGCCTTATTGAGCGACTTCTCGCGAATGAGGGAATAGTGGTATTGAACAAATAAGTTGCGTGTTTTGGCAAAAGTAAACTTTAAATCACCATCAAATGTCTTGTATTCCCATATTTCTATCTCTTCTTTTTTAGTCACTACCTCTGGTGGCCCAAACACAATATAGATCATGCCCCGATCGGTTTTCCATCCATTTTTGTAATCTGTAAAAAGTGCATTGGCAAATTTGACCGACCGAAAGTACTTTTTGATTGTTTCTGAAGCCAGCTCTTTATCATCAATATGGCTCAACCAAAAATTATTGAAAGCCAACTTTTTATCTTCAGCTGCATTCAATTCTTCAAATTCATCGCCAGTACATATATACTTTAGCGTTTCTATTAGTTCTTCTACTTTCTTTGTTCGAGGATAATATTCTTTGTGACTTAGAATTGAAACGCCCTTATCCGAAGCTGTATCATTCTGAACGAAATAGAGGTAGTCCGCCTTGTTGAGCATCATTCCTCTCTTAAAACCAAGCACTCTATCAATTTTTAGCATCTCTGATGTAGCTCCATTTTCCACCACCATTGGAGGAATGGCCGCTGGAAATTCTTCCTTGTACAAGTAAGCAAAGTATTGTACATCGTCACTTCTCTCTTCATCGATTTCTTCAAACCAAACAGAGTCCCCTTTTTTATAACCGTTATAAAACATGGCCTCATTATCTCCGCCATAGATAATATTAGATAGAGGGAATGCTAACCCATCGTTAATTGGAATTCCATATAAATAGGGGCGGTCCAGAAAGGAAAATTTAACCACCAAATAGTTATTTTCTGGTTTGGCATAGAAATCAAGTGCTATGACATTTTTGATGAATCCAGAATCAATGTTTATAGCTATTGGCTGAATCAAATCCTCTTGACCTGAATTAATTTTTTTCTGCTCGGAAAGCTCAAAACCAACTAAACTATCGGTCGGGAGCACTTTGACCAGATGAAAAGTTAGTATCAGTTTATACAGCGAATCCTCTTTAGCAATTTGATGATCGATTTTCACCGGATCATGATTATACAAGTAACTGAAATTTTCTTTTGTTAAATCATGACCGAGGATTTTTTGGTTCAAAACCAACAGGAACAAAATAACAAAAGCGACTTTGAAGAATTTGAAAATGCACATGAAACTAATATAAATCAATTTAGAGATTAACGTATAAAATTGGCTTATTTTTGCGGCCTATGGCAACATACACTACAGAAATAGCGTCGGACAAAATCATCTCCGACAACCCAATACACCAAAGATTGCTTCAGGCTTATTATGAAGCCAAGCCTTACATCAAAGGAAAAGTGCTAGAACCTGGTTGTGGAGAAGGTCGAGGAATTGCGGTACTTTCTCCATTAGCAGAGACCTATTTAGCGCTAGATAAAATCGAAGAAGTGGTAGAAAATCTGAAACCACAATTTCCGGAAGTTGAATTTAGAGCAGCGGTGTTTCCTCCATTTGATAATATAGAGGATAATTCAATCGACACGATAATCACTTTTCAGGTGATCGAACATATCAAGAACGACAAGCTTTTTCTACAAGAAATTCACCGGGTATTAAAACCAGGTGGGCAAGCCGTGATTACCACACCCAATATTAAGATGTCCCTTTCGAGAAACCCATGGCATGAGCGCGAATACACCAATCAGGAATTGAAAGACCTCGCCGGTAATATTTTTTCCAAAGTAGAAATGAAAGGTATTGCGGGTAATGAAAAAGTGATGGAATATCATGAGCAGAATAGAGCGTCAGTAGCTCGAATTACTCGATTCGATGTTTTCAATTTACAATACAGACTACCAAACGCACTGTTAAGAATTCCTTATGACTTGCTCAACAGGCTCAATCGAAACAACCTTCAAAAACAAGATGAAGGGCTAGTAACCGAGATAGATCGAAGTGATTATTTCCTTAGAGAGGAGCACGAAGAAAACCTTGATCTTTTTTGTGTAGTTACAAAATGATGTAGATTGGTGAAAACTAATCTGATCTATTTATGGCTTGGGGAAAGAAACCATGGCAAGGGGGTTCTGAAAAGGATGCTAACATAACTTCAAGAAAGGAAGAACGTGAGTACGAATTTGATGCATTCAACTTCACTAGCCAATATAGAAGCAAAAAAGAAGCGAATAGCACCTTAAAGGGTGGACTGATCCTAATCGGTTTAATAGTTTTTGGTATGTTATTTTTAGTTTTATTGGCAGCAGTTTTTGGAAACTAAGAAACATATCGAAAATAAGCATTCGGTACCTCTTCGGAAAATACCCAAAGCATCTTGGTATTCAAAATTCAAAAGTCCATACCAAAGTAACAGAGAGCTCAAAAATTATTTCAAAGGCGGACTTATCTTGATTTCTTTTATGGCACTATTTTTTGGATTGCTTTATTGATTAGTCGTCACTTATCTCTAGCAACTAGCCTACCATTTTCATTGAAAATTGCGGACATTAAATATATTTGCACCCACGCAACCGGGTCGTTAGCTCAGCTGGTTTAGAGCACCGCCTTGACAGGGCGGGGGTCGCTGGTTCGAATCCAGTACGACCCACTTCAATGGCAGCCTTTTGGCTGTCATTTTTTATTTATGCCATTGGATGAGAACCTTAAGTTCGAAATCGAATCGCTAAAAGCGATGAAGATTCATGAGGGGTAGAGCGCATGGCGGTGCGTATGAGTAATCCAGTACGACCCACTCAAACCAAAAATCCACCATTTCCATTTTTTTGATTTGTTACTAACCTTCTGTTTGATGTACCTTTCTTATTCTATTGAATTAAAAACCAAGAAATGAAACATCTATTAACCCTTCTTCTCATTACTGCTACGCTGGTCGCTCCAGCACAGAGCAAAAAGAAATTCTCTATTCAAAAAGCTGAAGAATCAGCATTGAGCCAGACTTCGTTCGATGGCCTAAAATTTCGTCACGTCGGGCCAGCACTGATGTCTGGTCGAATCGCCGACTTTGCCGTAAACCCTGATGACCCCACGGAATACTATGTAGCCGTGGCTTCAGGAGGTGTGTGGAAAACCACCAACAATGGCAACACCTACGAACCCATATTTGACAGCCAAGGCAGTTACTCTACTGGAGTAGTTACCATGGATCCCAACAATCACAATGTGATCTGGGTAGGCACAGGTGAAAACAACAACCAGCGAAGTGTGGCCTACGGTGATGGGGTTTACAAATCACTAGATGGTGGTAAAACTTGGAAAAACATGGGCTTAGAAAAATCAGAGCATATTGGCTCGATCGTAGTAGATCCAAACAATTCAGACATAGTATATGTGGCTGCCATCGGGCCGCTTTGGAGTGATGGAGGAGACAGAGGCCTATACAAAACCACCAATGGTGGAGATACTTGGCACCGAGTCTTGCATATCGACAAGCACACCGGTGTAAACGAAGTCCATCTAGACCCAAGAAATCCAGAAGTGCTCTATGCCACCGCACATCAAAGAAGACGCCATGTTTTTACCTACATCGGTGGTGGCCCTGGTTCTGGTATCCACAAGTCAACAGACGGTGGAAAAACATGGAAAGAAATCAACAGCGGTTTACCAAAAGTTGATTTGGGGCGAATAGGCTTGGCCATTTCACCGGCTAATCCTGAATACATCTATGCCATCGTAGAAGCCGCTCGCGGCGAAGGAGGGTTTTATATTTCGACCACAAGGGGCGAGTCATGGGAGAAAAGAGGTAGTTATGTTTCAAGTGGAAATTACTACCAAGAAATTGTGCCTGACCCTGTAAATCCAGATAAAATCTATGCCATGGACACTTGGATGCAGGTTTCGGTAGACGGCGGTCGAACTTTCAAAAATGTAGGTGAGGATTCCAAACATGTAGACAATCACTGCCTTTGGATCAATCCTGAAAACACCAAGCACTTATTGGCTGGATGTGACGGTGGCATTTATGAAACATGGAACAGCGGTAAGCACTGGTCATACAAAGCCAATTTATCCATCACACAGTTCTACAAAGTATCTGTAGACAACGCCAAGCCTTTTTACCATATCTATGGCGGAACTCAGGATAACTTAAGCATGGGCGGCCCATCTCGTACAGTGAGTGCCAGCAGCATTGTGAATTCGGACTGGTACATTACGCAAAATGGAGATGGCTTCGAAACGCAAATCGATCCTGATAACACAGATATCGTCTATGCGCAATATCAATATGGTGGCTTGACACGATTCGACAAAAAAAGTGGAGAGCAAAAAGGCATTCAACCCAAACCAAGAAAAGGAGAAAATGAATACCGATGGAACTGGGATGCGCCCTTGCAGGTTAGCAACCACAAACCGCAAAGACTGTACTTTGCGGCCAACAAGCTATTCCGTAGTGACGACCGAGGGGATAGCTGGGAAGTGCTGGGCGATGACCTTACTGCTCAAATAGACAGAAACAAACTGGAAGTCATGGACCGTATCTGGAGTGTGGACGCTGTTGCTAAAAATGGCTCTACTTCACCTTACGGAACCATCGTGGCTTTTTCCGAATCTCCATTGGATGAAAATCTACTCGTGGTAGGCACAGATGACGGACTGATTCAAATCTCCAAAAACGGCGGACAATCCTGGAATAAATCTTCTAACTTTCCCGGCATTCCAGCCAATACATATGTGAATATGGTATTCACTTCGAAACACGACAAGAATGTCATCTACGCCGTTTTCAACGATCACAAACGAGGCAACTTCAAGCCTTACCTTTTGAAATCTTATGATCAAGGAAGCACCTGGACAAGTATCACAGCTAATCTTCCAACAAGAGGTTCTACTTATTGCATCGAAGAAGATCATGAGGATGCCAATCTTCTTTTTGCAGGTACAGAATTCGGTGCTTTCTTCTCCGACAACGGCGGACAAGAATGGAAGCAACTCAAAGCTGGCTTGCCAACCATCGCTGTGCGCGACATGGCCATTCAGAAGGACGAAAATGATTTGGTACTAGGTACTTTCGGACGTGGCTTTTATGTGCTGGATGATTACTCGTCGTTGAGAAATATCAGCAGTGCTTTGAGCAAAACTGCCGAGCTCTTTCCGGTAAGAGAAGGGCTACTTTTTGAATACTCTTATCCTTACGGCCTCAAGGGCAAATCCATGCAGGGAGATAATTTCTATACAGCTGAAAATTTAGGTTCTGAAGTGACCTTTACTTACTTCATCAAAGAGGATATCAAATCGAAAGCAGACCAGCGAAAGGAGCAAGAAGCTGAAAATCTGAAAAAGAAAGCAAACAATTATTTCCCAACTTATGGGGCGTTGAAAGCCGAAAAAGAAGAAGAGAAGCCGACACTGCTCTTTACCATTCAAGATTCAAAAGGAAATGTGGTAAGAAAGTTAAGTACCACTCCGGCTAAAGGCATCAACCGTCTCAACTGGGACTTGCGCAATACACCTAAAGGCCCGGTAGACCTCAGCACACCTGCTTTCTACAATCCTTGGGCAGGCTCCAACGAAGGTACAATGGTACCTCCAGGCAACTACAGCGTGACCATGGCTTCCATTGTAGGCGGCAAAGAAACCGTACTAGGCAAGCAGTCCTTCAATCTGATCCCGATCAACAATACCACCTTGCCAGCAGCGGACAGAGCCGCCTTGGCGGAGTTTATGACCAAGGTCGGTATATTGGAAGGCCGAGTATCTAGTGTAGCCCAGGCCATCAGCGAAATGAATAGTGACATGAAATATATCAAAGCCGCTATTCTGGAAACACCAACCGCACAAAGTGAATTGATGACGACTTACCAATCCATCAAAGACGAATTGAATGCCTTGAGTATTAAAGTAAATGGTGATCCGTATAAATCTGATCTGGACATGGGACAAGTGCCATCATTGAGCAGCAGAGTGGGATCACTGGCTTGGGAACAGGCCACCTCCACTTCAGCCCCTACTCAAACGCATCAGGACGTGTACAAAATCACCGCAGAAGAACTGGAGCCAGTTTACGCTGCCACCAAAGAACTGCTAGAAGTGAAAATGGCCAATTTCAAAAAACAACTCAAAGCAGCCGGCGCGCCGTACACGCCAAGGAATTTGAGATTTTTGGATTAATGCAATTACTCATCATAGGCCAGGGTTTAAACCCTGACCTATGGATTTATGAAATCAAAAGGTGGTGTCAAGACGGCGTCACCTTTTTTGTTTTGGGATTTGGTATAATTGAGTCTGAAAAGAATTATGTGGTATTCAATTGTTATCTATCAAAATACATGAAATGAACCCTTACCGAACCATATGGCTTAGCCCCAAACAAACTTTTAATGAACTTATTTTAACAAAAAACTCTCAACCCTTATATGGAATCCCTTTATTTATACTTGGTTTATCGTTGGGGATAAATATTTCACACGTTATGGGAAGCGTGTTCGGCGAAGGAGATACCATAATTGGTATCATAACGGGAATAATAATTTCTACTGCCTTAATCTTCTTGTTTCTAGGCTTTATTTATCCATGGTTATTGAGAATAATTGGATCATTATGGAATGGAAAAGGTACTCTTAATCAACTTACTAATGTTGTTTCTATTTCATTTATTCCCTACGGAATAATCGTATCCTTTCAAATTCTATTGTTGTCCTTTGGGTTGGATCCTAATTCTGAAAAAGTTTATGGAGGTTTAACGATTGTGGTTTCGATGTGGACATTGAGCCTTTTTATTATCGGTGTTTCTAAAATACAGGGGTTTAGCTACGGCTTTGCTCTTTTGAATATTCTTATGAGCCAATTACCATTTCTATTGTTAAGACTCGCGTTGAGGAGTTAATCTAATAAATCTACTCTTGCCAGACCTGTTCTGGCATCTGCCTGACTAACCGAAACAGATTGCGGAATAAATCCGCAAAAACAAAACTCGATCAAAGCTACTGCTTCATATATTGCGAAGGAGTGTAATTCGCGAATGATGTCCAACACCTCTCATATGCGTTCAAGCATGGCCTACCATTTCACCAAGGTCCACTCATTAAAGAGGCTGTCTCAAAAGTATGAGACAGCCTCTTTAATTTTCATTCCAACCAAACCCTCAACGAGTCATAAATCTGCTGCTGCTGAAGAGAATCCAAATCTTTGATTCTGGTGCGATGCGTACCGTCTGGTTTCACAAACTTCATCGTGCTTTTGCCTTTAGGCTCTACGGCGCAACCGCCCCAAGGATCGAGACCTCCATAAATCCAGATCATCTGCTCGCCCTGATTTTCTACATAATCTTTCACGGCAGGCATGTACCGGTCATTGTAAGTCAGGTCCACGCCCTTCGGTGCAAATGCACGGTGACTGTACCTGTCTTGACTCAGCCATTCGCTCAGATCTGTGGTATCCATCACGTAATACCCCAACTCTCGCATGTGCTGATAGTAAGACGGCAAACCTGATTCGTACGATTGATCAGAAAAGTTGCTCACGCCAGATACACCATTCAGATATCGGTAAGCAGAGTCCAGCGAGGCTTTTTCATCTGGTATTTGGCTGCAATCGCCATTCCATTGCCAAAACGAAAACAGATACTCCAAAATGGCATATTCCAAAGCCACCTCATGGCCAATCGCGAAAGTCAACGAATCAGCTCTGGTTGTTTCAATCATGAGGTTTAGTACCTCATCTTTATTTTTCAAAAGCCTCTTTTGAAGATTTTTCACCTTCTTCCTGCAATCTGAAGACCCCACGCGATTCACCAGCTCCCAAGGACGAACGTCCGCCGTATCCAAAATAATCGGGGCCACATAGGGCACCACCACATCGGCATCTTCAGGATATTTGGATTTATAAATCATAGCGGTTTCTCCTCCCTTGCTGATGCCGGATATCAGCCATTTTCCAGTTTTGTAAATCTTCCGAAAGGCCTGATTGATTCGGTGATAATCCTCCACAGCTTGGTCATTCGTCAGGTACTCCCACGGAATGTTATCAGGCTTAGATTCTCCATAAAATCGATATTCCACGATGATCAAATTCAATCCCAAATTTTTGCTAATCTCTCTTTCCGTCAGATAAGCATCATAGCCGCCCGTCTCCAAATGCACCGGCGCTACATAGTCCGTATGATACAAATAAATGTACTGATCAAAAGTGCCCAATTCAGGATTGTTGTGATCCAGAAATTGGAGTAATTTAACTTTATAGGCTTCCTGATAAGGCTCTCCGAAGGCAATAGCCTCTACCGTGGCTCCAGGGAATAAGTCAATGATTTGATTCTTCAAGTCGGCGTTGACTTGCTGGGTAGAGTGGCACTGAATCATGAGTACACTGATCAGTGAAAGGATTAATATTTTTGTTTTCATAGTTTAATCAATAATTATTGTCATTTCGAACGGATGTGAGAAATCTCATCGGGAGATGGTAGGTACGCTAAGATTTCTCCTTACGTCGAAATGACAAGGAAATTTCAATTGCCAGACCTGTTCCGGCATCTGCCTGACTAACCGACACAGATCGCGGAATAAATCCGCGAATAGCTGCTCGATCAAAGCAACTGTTCCTGAAAATGCACCTTCTGATACTGTGAAGGTGTGTGATTAGTCAAAGACTTAAATTTTCGATTAAAGTTGGATAGGTTCACGAAGCCTGAGCGATAGCACACTTCGGTTACGTTGATTTCTTTGTTGAGTAAAAGTTTGCACGCATGTGCCACGCGGAGTTCATTCAAGAAACTCACATAGGTCTTTCGGGTTCTCTGTTTGAAATATCTACAAAACGCAGAAGGTGTCATATTCGCTACCTCCGCCACTTCGTCTAGGGTGATCGGACGATGGTACTCCTTCATGGTAAACTGGAAGATATCATTCAAACGCTTGCCCTCTGATTCATCCACATTCAAATTATGTGGCTCTTTAGACAACCATTGGTGTTCGTCGGTCTGGCTCAGCAGATTGAAAATATTGAGCAAGGAAATGATCTTAGTGATCCCGTCGTGTTCTTCTATCTCCGTGATGATTTTGGATACTCGTCTTTTGGCATCACCATTCAATCTCAGTCCACGAACGCTTTTGCGCATAAAATCGTTGACACTACGCATCTCAGGCAACTCAAAGAAATCCTTCCCAAAACTTTCTGAATCAAAGAACACACAAATGGCATGGCACATTTCGGTGCTGTCGTCTTCGTAAAAGGATGGGTCGCTCTTCAGAACATGCGGCACGTTGGCTCCAAAAATAAACACATCGCCTTCTGAAAAATTGCCAATGTAGTCGCCTTGGATCACCGTGCCATGCCCTTTCACAATCAGTGTTATTTGGGACTCAGGGTGCTGATGAAGAATATCGTAGAACTGGGGCATAATATCCACCTGTACCCTAAATGAGGAATCGTCTGTCTTCGGAATCTTAAATGGTAATACCTTCATAACTCATCAAATTATCATTTTCTAAATAGCTGCTTCAATGATCAAATGCACCTTATAGTACCACATTTGATTACAAAAGATATTATTTATACATTAATATCAAAACAAACCCTTATATCATGTTAATATAGTATTAGTATCAATCAAATATTGATAAGCCACGCATTTTCGCTTGCTCTACTTTTACAAAAATTTTAAATTGGAATAAAACAACTATTGGAATACCATATCCAGATGATTAACTCCAATTGACCTAAGAATATTTAAACAGTAAAGACATGAAAATTAATTGGCAAGGCGTATACCCCGCAATTACCACCAAATTTGATGCAAACGACAATCTTGATTTGGATGCCTTCAAAAAAAACCTTGAAGTACAACTTGAATCAGGCATACACGGTGTCATCTTAGGCGGTACATTGGGCGAAGCCAGTACCCTCACTGAGGAAGAAAAAGACGTATTGATTAAAACTACAATCGAAGTCACCAAAGGAGACATTCCCGTAGTGATCAATATTGCAGAGCAAAGCACCAAAGGAGCTATAGCCGCTGCCAAAAGAGCAGAAAGCAATGGAGCCAATGGACTAATGCTTTTGCCTCCTATGAGATACAAAGCAGACGACAGAGAAACAGTGGAATACTTCAAAGCAGTAGCTGCTTCTACATCTCTACCTATTATGATCTACAACAATCCGGTGGATTATAAAATTGAGGTGACACTCGACATGTTCGAGGAGCTACTACCTTGCACCAACATCCAGGCGATCAAAGAATCAACTAGAGATGTGACCAACGTGACTCGTTTGAAAAGCAAATTTGGCGACAGATACGCGGTACTTTGTGGCGTGGATACTTTGGCCATGGAAACATTGATCAACGGTGCCGACGGATGGGTTGGCGGATTGGTTTGTGCCTTCCCTGCAGAGACGGTAGCGATCTACGAATTGTTCAAAGCAGGCAGAATTCTAGAAGCCGCTGCGATCAATCGTTGGTTCATTCCACTATGCGAATTGGATTTACACCCTAAATTGGTACAGTACATTAAGTTAGCAGAAGTAGCAGAAGGAATCGGTACCGAGTACGTAAGAGCTCCTCGTTTGCCAATCATCGGTAAGGAAAGGGAAGAGGTTTTAGCTATTATTGATGCAGGTATCAAGTCAAGACCGGAGTTGCCAGATTACAAGGCGCTAGCAGTATAAAATAATTTCAATAAGACCGTCATTGCGAGGAGGCACGACGAAGCAATCTCGAACCCTTAAAAATTAATGAGATTGCGTCGCCACGCTCGCAATGACGGATAAAAATTCACCCCATGCACGGAAACAACAGGATAGGATTCGAATTATCAGACAAAGGAACAGCCACACTGCAATCCTTTAACCCAGCCACAGCAGAAACACGGGCAGGTCAGTTTAAAGGTGCCACAGCACAAGATATTGAAGCGGCCATGAAGAAAGCGGAAATCGCTTTTGATGCTTATCGCCAAACCTCACCTGAACAAAGAGCACAATTCTTAGAAGCCATTGCTGATGAAATTCTGAATCTTGGAGATGAACTCGTGCATGCCGCCATGGAAGAATCTGCGCTGCCAGAAGGGCGAATCGTAGGCGAACGTGGTCGTACCATGGGACAATTGAAATTGTTCGCTTCGCTCTTGAGAGAAGGTGCCTGGGTAGAAGCCACTATTGACACTGCTCAGCCAGATCGTGAGCCACTGCCAAAACCAGACATCAGAAAAATGCTCAGACCGATTGGGCCTGTAGTGGTCTTTACTGCAAGCAACTTTCCTTTGGCCTTTTCTACAGCTGGTGGAGATACGGCCTCGGCACTCGCTTCCGGCTGTCCAGTAGTGGTGAAAGCACACAATTCTCATTTGCAAACCAACGAACTAGTATCTGATGCCATTGCGAAGGCAGCGGAAAAAACAGGGATGCCCGATGGCGTCTATTCTTCGTTGGCAGGAGAAGGATTTGAACTGGGTACTACACTAGTAAAGCATCCAAAAACAAAAGCTGTTGCCTTCACCGGTTCGTTAGGTGGTGGTATGGCACTATACAAAATGGCGATTGAAAGAGACGAGCCTATACCGGTCTTCGCCGAAATGGGAAGCATCAACCCTGTGATCTTCTTACCAGAAAAACTAAAAGCTGAAGCCAACGATTTAGCTAAAACTTACGCAGGGTCAATCACCTTAGGCGTAGGACAATTCTGTACTAATCCTGGATTGTTGATTGGTATCGAAGGTGCGGAGTTGGATCAATTCTGCGACACACTAGCCAATGAAATATCTGCAAGTGCTGCAGCTACCATGCTCAACGAAGGCATTGCCAAAAGCTATACCAAAAACAAAGAAACTTCATTAACCCAAAACGGAGTAAAGTTAATTAGTTCGAATAATGGTGAGACTCCTCGTAACGGTGCTAACGCTGCCGTTGCGAGGGTTTCTGCCATTGACTTTTTAAGCAATCCTAATTTGCAGCACGAAGTATTCGGTCCTTACTCCTTAGTTGTAACGTGCCAAGACCAGTCTCAACTGGACGAAGTCATTGCTCAACTTACCGGGCAATTAACAATTACTTTTATGGGTAGTGAAAAGGATTTCGAATCCTTTGAAAAACAAATTCAAGCTGCCGAGAAAAAGACAGGACGTTTGATTTACAACGGCGTACCAACAGGAGTGGAAGTTTGTGCTTCCATGCAACATGGCGGACCATTCCCGGCAGCTACGGATAGTAGATTCACTTCTGTAGGCTCTGATGCGATCAAAAGATTTGCAAGACCTGTGGCATTTCAAAATGCCCCTCAGTTTTTGTTGCCAGCAGAATTGAAAAACGAAAACCCAAACGGCATCTGGCGCAGTGTAGATGACCACTGGACAAACCAAGGCATATGAAATTAGTAAATAGTTATTGGATTGGGCTTGTGCTGCTAGTGATTAGTTGCGCAGGCCCCTCTGTTTCTGAAAAAGACAAACTTTTCGATATCATCGCTTCCAACGAAGCCTTTGAAAAAAAGGAGTTCTCAAGCTTGTCCGATAACTATAACCGTTTACCAGACATGAGTGAAGCAGCCATTAAAAAAAGGGCCGATTTTACTCGAGACATCATTTCACAACTTGAGGCTATTGATAAAAATCAATTGAGCTTTGAAGATCAAATCACTTGTGCACTTTTCAAATTTGTGCAAGAAGACAAAGTGGCTCAATATGATCTAAATGGCTATCTCAATCCGATATTAGCCGATGATGGTTTTCATATTTCCTTTGCGTTCACACCGGAGTATTTTTCATTTACCAGCAAACAAGATTATCTCAATTACATCGCTGTTCTGGAATCATTTCCTAAATATGTAGATCAGCACATTTCGCTGATGCGAAAAGGACTGGAAATCGGAATGGTTCAGCCTAAGATCATATTGGAGGGTTACGAAGTCACCTACGACAATCATATAGTGGATGATCTTGAAGAAAGTCTTTTTTACAAACCCTTCTTGAACCTTCCCAATCAATTATCTGAAGAAGAAAAAGCTGAGCTATTAGAAAAAGGACAGCAAGCGGTTCGAAATGGAGCCATGGCTGGCTATCAGCAATTCTCAGATTTCATGACCAATGAATTTGTGCCAAACACAAGAACCAGTATAGGTGCGAGCGAACTACCCAATGGAGATGAGTTTTATCGTCAGCGAATCAAGTATTACACCACTTTAGAGTTAAGCCCTGACTCCATTCATCAATTAGGGTTACAGGAAGTAGCAAGAATCAAGGGCGAAATGGAATCCATTATTGAAGAGGTGGCATTCGAAGGGAGCTTTGCCGAGTTCTTGGATTTTCTGAGAACTGACCCTCAATTCTATGCAGAGACACCCGACCAGTTGTTAAAGGAAGCCGCTTGGATATCTAAGTCCATGGACGGCCAATTGCCTAAACTTTTTGGGAAGCTGCCCCGACAGCCTTATACCGTCAAACCGGTACCGGATCACCTGGCACCCAAATACACAGGCGGACGATATTCGCCCGGTTCTTTAGATGCCAATCAGCCAGGCGAATATTGGGTGAATACTTACGCATTGGAAAGTAGACCGCTGTACGTGCTAGAAGCACTTTCTTTTCATGAAGCCGTGCCCGGACATCATTTGCAGGAAGCTTTGTCCAGAGAGTTGACACACTTACCAGAATTTAGGCAGTCGCTTTATCTTTCTGTTTTTGGAGAAGGGTGGGGTCTATATTCGGAATTCTTAGGGTTAGAAGCTGGTTTCTACACAGATCCTTATAGCAATTTTGGAAGACTCACTTACGAAATGTGGCGAGCATGTAGATTGGTGGTAGACACCGGTATTCATGCCAAAGGCTGGACCCGAGATCAGGTGATGGAATATATGGCTGCAAATACTGCGCTCTCCTTACATGAAATCAGGACAGAAACTGACCGCTATATCTCATGGCCAGCTCAAGCCCTGTCTTACAAAATAGGCGAATTGAAAATTAAAGCTTTGCGCAAAAAAGCTGAAGAGCAACTGGGTGAGAAATTTGATATCAGAGCATTTCATGACTTGATCTTATCGCAAGGCACAGTGACTTTAGAAATCATGGAAGAAATGGTGGATCAGTATATTGAAGATAAATTATCAAACAAAGATTAAGATTGCCGCGCTTTGCCTTTCTACAAAAGGCAAGCTCGCAATGACGTAAAATAGGATGAAATACATAGAGGCAGAGGAACTAGAGCAGCTATTGAGCTACGAAGAGTTGATTCCCAAGATCAACGAAGCATTCGCTCAGAATTATAATATCCCTATGCGCCATCATCACCAATACCCCAATCCAAAAGAAGGCATGGAATCTACTTTGCTCCTCATGCCAGCATGGGACAATGGTGAAAACCTCGGAGTCAAAATCGTAAACGTATCTCCAAATAATTCCAAGCACAACCTACCATCCATACAAGGTTTGTACATCTACTTCGATCTGCAAACAGGCACGCCCAAAGCCTTGATGGATGCGAAAAAACTAACGGTTAAAAGAACAGCCGCAGCCTCCGCATTGGCTTCTCAGTATCTTTCGAGGGCAAACAGCCAAACACTTTTGGTGATTGGTACCGGTGCCTTGTCTGCTGAATTGATTCACGCACACTGTGCTGTTCGCCCAATCACGGAAGTGTTGGTTTGGGGAAGGTCGGAAGATAAAGCACAAACTGTTGTTGATTCAGTCAATATCGATGGAGTCAGTATAAAAACCATCGGTACCATCGAACAAGGGATGGCGCAAGCTGACATTATCAGCTGTGCTACGCTGAGTCCTACGGCCTTAGTATTTGGTAAAAACCTAAAGCCAGGACAGCACCTGGACATGATCGGAGCCTACAAACCTGACATGCGCGAGATGGACGATGAGGTGTTGGCCATGGCTGACATCTATGTCGACAATCTGGAAGGCGCCACCAAAGAAACGGGAGACTTGGCCATTCCAATTGCCAATGGTACATTTAAAATTGAAGACATTAAGGCCGATCTATTTGAATTGGCCCAAGGCAAAAAAGAGGTGATACGAACGCCAGAAAACATCACCTGCTTCAAATCAGTAGGTCATGCTTTAGAAGATTTGGCTGCTGCTACCTTGGCCTTTGATAAATCTCAAAAACAACTAACGGATGTCTAGAAAAACATTTTTTTGCGTAGATGCGCATACCTGCGGCAATCCCGTGAGAGTAGTAGCCGGCGGTGGTCCCAATCTGATTGGTGCCAACATGAGCGAAAAGCGCCAGCATTTCTTGAAAGAATACGATTGGATTCGTACGGGTCTAATGTTTGAGCCGAGGGGTCATGATATGATGTCGGGAAGTATTCTCTTTCCTCCTTCTGATCCGAAAAATGACATCGGCGTGTTGTTTATTGAAACTAGCGGTTGTCTGCCTATGTGTGGGCATGGCACGATTGGCACGGTGACCATTGCCATTGAAGAAGGGCTGATTACTCCCAAAGTGCCAGGTAAGTTGAGATTGGAAACCCCCGCTGGGCTAGTCTTGGTTGATTATTTACAAGAAGGCAAAAAAGTTAAGTGGGTCAAATTGACTAACGTCAAATCATACCTAGCAGCTGAAAACCTAACCATAGAAAGCAGTGATCTGGGAGAGTTAACTTTTGATGTGGCTTATGGTGGAAATTTTTATGCAATCGTAGACCCACAGAAAAACTTCTCTGGTGTTCATAAAAACACGGCCGGCGACTTGATCCGGTGGAGCCAGGAGCTGCGCAACAAAATCAACGACAAGTACGAGTTTGTACATCCAGAAAATGATACCATCCGAGGGCTGTCCCACATGCTGTGGACCGGCGACCCTATCGACCCTACTTCCACTGCCCGAAATGCCGTGTTCTACGGAGACAAGGCGATCGACAGGTCGCCATGCGGCACAGGCACCTCAGCTAGATTGGCTCAATGGCATGCCAAGGGAAAATTAAAAATGGGAGAAGAATTCGTGCATGAGAGCTACATTGGATCTAAATTTATTGGAAGAGTGGAAGAAGAAACAACTCTTGGTGACAAGCCTGCCATCGTGCCAAGCATTCAAGGATGGGCACAAGTCACCGGGTACAACAATATTATTATTGATGACGATGATCCGTATGCACACGGGTTTCAAGTGATATAATAACCAACGTCACTTCGAGCGAAGCGAGAAGTCCCCCTGCCGCTTGCAGATCCGATGGGGATATCTCCCTCTGGTCGATATGACGAACAACATGATATAATGAAAATAGCAATAGTAGGTAGCGGAATGATCGGGCTTTGCTCGGCGTATTATTTGAACAAACAAGGGTATGAAGTGACAGTTATCGATGAAGGCGATGGGTCCGACAATTGCTCTTTCGGAAACGCTGGATTTTTCAGCCCTAGCCATATGGTACCCCTGGCCTCTCCTGGAATCATTGCTCAAGGATTGAAATGGATGACCAATCCTGAAAGTCCATTTTATATCAAGCCAAGTCTGAATGTGAATTTAGCGAAATGGAGCTGGCAATTTTTCCGTGCATCCACGAAGAAAAGAGTCGAAAGTGCAGTGCCTATTTTGAACCAAATGTTGATGGAAAGTCGGACTTTGATCGAAGAAATTTTAGCTGATACCAAAATTGACGCTGGCTTCGACAACAAGGGTTTACTCATGTATTGCAAGTCTCAGCATGTCTTGGATGAAGAAGCGGAAATGGCAGAATTAGGAAGAAAATGTGGGCAAAATGTAGATGTGCTATCATCAGCTCAAGCGGAAAAAATCAATCCAGGATTTGAGATTGATACAGTAGGTGCCGTGCATTTTAAAAATGATGCCTGGTTTACACCCAATTCCTTTATGAATGGATTTCAAGATTACCTCAAAAAACAAGGAGTCAAATTCTATTACAATACCAAAGTGACCGACGCTGAAAAAAATCAAGGTCATCTCAAGGCATTGATTACAGATAAAGGAAAAATAGAAGCCGATCAATTCGTAATTGCTACTGGCTCCTGGACCGCGAAATTCCTAAAGCAGCTAGGAATAAAAATATTACTACAAGGAGGCAAAGGCTACAGTTTCGAAGTAAAAAATCCACTGGTTATGCCAAAAACTGCCTCCATTCTCACCGAAGCACGAGTGGCAGTCACACCCATGCAGCACGGCCTGCGCTTTGCCGGTACCATGGAAGTCAATGGCTTAGATCTTTCTATCAATCCCCGTAGAGTACTGGGTATTCAAAAGTCCATACCAGACTACTTCCCTCAGTTCAATCAAGAGTCGTTCGAAGGAGCAAAACCATGGGCAGGGTTAAGGCCATGTTCGCCTGATGGCATGCCCTATATTGGCAAAACCAAAAAGTTCGACAATTTAATTATAGCAACTGGACATGCTATGCTAGGAATCTCTCTTGGTCCAATCACTGGGCAGTTGGTGAGTGAAATCGCACAAGAAAACACACCACACCTGGATGATACTTTGTTAGCAGTAGAACGATATAGTTGAACCCATCATGAACACCTTCGAACGCATACAATCCTATCAAACCTTCACCCCTCCTACCAATTGGTTAAAAATCAAAACTATCGATATGCACACGGGTGGTGAACCGCTCCGTGTCATCCTTAGTGGACTACCCGAATTGAAAGGCAATAATGTGTTGGAGTACAGGAGATACATGAAAGAAAATCATGACCAATTTCGCACTGCATTAATGTTTGAACCTCGAGGTCATGCAGATATGTATGGATGTATACTCGTTCCTCCTAATGATGAAGAAACCGATTTTGGTATCCTATTTACGCATAACGAAGGCTATAGCACCATGTGTGGTCATGCCACAATTGCTATTACCAAACTAGCTGTTGAAATGGAGTGGGTGGATAAAGTTGAACCTATCACTAAAGTGGTCATCGATGCACCCTGTGGTCGATTGGAAAGCTTTGCGAAAATTAATCAAGGAGAAGTTACATCGGTCTACTTTCATTGTGTGCCTTCTTTTGTAGTTGGTCTGGATTACGAAGTAGAAGTAGAAGGTATAGGTATAATCAAATATGATCTAGCTTATGGCGGAGCTTTTTATGCCTATGTCGATGCGGACAAGTATGGTATTGATATGACGGAAAAAAACTATCGCCAGCTGATAGAAAAAGGAATGGCAATTAAACACGCTGTGATTAATACTAACAATCAAATCATACATCCGTTCGAACCTGAAATGAGCGAGTTGTATGGTACCATTTTCACTGGAAAACCCCATGCTACTGACATTGATTCTCGCAACGTGTGCATCTTCGCCGCAGGTGAAGTAGACCGCTCGCCTACAGGATCTGGCGTGTCTGGACGTATGGCCATTCACCACAAAAGAGGAGAACTCCAAACCGGAGATTCAATGTCAATCGAAAGTATCATCGGCTCTTCTTTTATTGGTACAGTATACAAAGAAGAAAAGTACGGACCATTTCATGCAGTAATTCCTCAAGTAGAAGGCACAGCTCATATCACAGGTCAAAATGAATTCCTTATAGACCCCAAAGACCCATTCAAAGATGGGTTTATACTGAGGTAAAATCTCATTAGTTTAAAACATTATCATACAATCTTTTATTTGGTATTTTTTACTTCATGAGATAGATTATTTGCATTGTACAATTCATGACATTGTATATAGTTTGCATTTACATCTATTTACCAAATATGTACTTCCATATGTCAAAATAGTATGTAACCCTCCCGAAAAATATCTTCTCCTTTACGTTGCGAAAGACTTAAAAGAAGCCATTCGCAGTATGTAGGTAACAATTCTTTGCGCATCTAATTAGCTGATTCTTCAGCCCTACCATTAAACAGCATGCCCATTCTGATGACGATCAGGCGGGACTGCTTTGTATTATTCAAAACCATTAAGTATGAAAAAGTTTTTACTATTGACATCTGTCGTGTGTACGATGGTGTCGAGCGTGTGGGCACAAAGCACGATCAAAGGAACAGTATCATCGGAAGGAGAAAAACTTCCTGGGGTATCTGTATTGGTAGAGGGTTCTGCCGCCGGCACCGTCACGGACATCGACGGAAACTACTCAGTGGATGTTCCATCAGGAAGCAATACACTGATTTTTACATTCATTGGCATGGCAACCGAGAAAGTGGAGATAGGAGGCCGATCTGTGATAGATGTATCTATGAAAGCTGATGTTCAACAACTATCTGAAGTGGTTGTAACTGCCTTGGGGGTTGAACGAGATCAGGCTTCATTGGGCTATGCAATTCAAGAAGTAGATGGAGCAGCCGTTACTACCGCCAAGGAGGACAACTTTATTCGATCGCTGTCGGGCAAAGTAGCAGGTATCAACGTTAAGGCTTCTTCTACCATGGGAGGTGGAACCAATATTTTGATTCGTGGTAATACCTCACTTACCGGTAGCAACCAGCCTTTATTCGTAGTAGATGGAGTACCGATCAACAACTCTTCTTACAATTCGAGCGGTCAGTTGTCAGGAGGTGGTGGATATGATTTTGGTAACTCTGCAGCCGATATTAACCCGGAGAATATTGAAACCATTTCAGTATTAAAAGGTGGTAGTGCCTCTGCACTTTATGGATCCAGAGCTTCCAATGGTGTAGTAATGATCACTACGAAGAGAGCCAAAACTGGTGTAACTAAAGTGAACATCAGCTCCGGAGTAACATTCTCCAAAATTGATGAATCAACGTTTCACTCCTACCAAAACGAATATGGTGGAGGTTACTCTGATTCATTTCCTACATTTACTTATGACTCTTCGTCACACCCTGATTACTTAGCCGGTTCCGATGGGGATCCATATGTAGAAACCTATGCCGACGAGAGCTGGGGGCCAAGATTTGATGGCTCCATGGTAAGACACTGGGACAGCTGGGACCCAACGGATACTGAGAATTTTGGACAATTGAGAGCATGGGAAGCATCGCCTAACGGTATTGAGCACCTGTTCAAAACTGGTGTGGCACTGAACAATAATATTTCAGTAGAAGCAGGAACAGCCAAAAACTCCATGAGAGCAAGTTTCACAGATTATAGAGTAGACGGCACACTTCCAAATAGTGAATTGAACAGAAGAACGTTCAACGTCACTGCTGTTTCGCAAATCACAGAAAAACTAAAATCTACTCTCAGCGCAAACTTAGTTCGTTCTGAAGCTGTAGGTAGAGCGGGTACTGGATACTCAGACAATGATGGGGTCAGCATCATGGCATCATTTGGAAACTGGCATCAAAGACAATTGGACTTATCCAGAATGGAAAAATGGAAGAACGATGATGGTGTTCAGCGCTCTTGGAATAGAAATGGCCCTACAAATCCGAACCCTGCCTACTGGGACAACCCTTATTGGACACGAAATGAAAATATCCAAAATGATCAGCGGGACAGAATTTATGGAAAATATGAATTGACCTATAAGGCATTGGATTGGTTGTCAATCACAGGTAGAGCCGGTATAGATCAAACAAAGTATACACGTGAATGGAAAATTGCCAAAGGTGGCGTGGTCGAGTATGTAGGTCGTGGTGCGTTCCCGGGTTATTGGGTAGGTAGAGATTTCGAAAAGCAGCAAAACTATGATTTGTTCGCCAGCTTTGAGAAGTATTTCGATGACAGTAAGTTTTCACTAGGTGGTATGCTAGGTGCCAACTGGAGACAGCAAGATTGGGAAAGAGCTTACCTGGGAACGTCGGACGGTTTGGTGATGCCAAATATATATTCTATCAACAATTCAGTAAATGACATTATCGGATACGATGATTACATTCAACAGAGAAAGGACCACGCTTATTTTGGATCTGTAAATATTGGTTACGCTGACATGGTGTTTTTGGAAGCCACTTATCGAAATGAGCACTCGTCTACATTGAATGATCCGTTTGGCTATTATTCATTGTCAGGTTCATTTGTGTTTTCTGAACTGCCAGCGTTGAGTTCTTTCTCAGCACTTTCGTTTGGTAAGTTGAGAGCGAGTTATGCCAAAACTGGAAACGCGGCGGGAATGTTCAGAACGAACACAGCATTTCAGTACGTAGCTGGAGAAAAGCAAAATGGCCTTCCTACTTACTATATGCAGCAGTATATCAACAACCCAAATTTGAAACCTGAACAAACACTTGATTTTGAAGTTGGTGCTGATCTTAAGTTCTTTGAAAACAGATTGGGAATCGATTTTGCATGGTACAGTAGAGTAAGTTCTGACCAATTGCTGTCTACGCCAATTGCCGGCTCATCTGGTTCTAGATGGTATTACACCAATACAGGTGAAATTGAAAACAAGGGAATTGAATTGGCGATAAACGCCACGCCAGTGAAAATCGGAAAGTTCTCCTGGGATATCAATGTAAACTTCTCCAAGTACACCAACAAGGTAACAGACTTACCAGAAAGTTTGGAGAACATTGAGATTGGATCACTTTATGAACTTAAACTACAGCACATCAAAGGTGAAGATTATGGGAGTTTTGTAGGTAGAGATTATGTATATAATGATGCCGGTCAGAGAGTAATCGATGAAGATGGCACCTATGCGTTGTCAGATCCGAAAGTACTAGGTAGTGTCGTTCCTGATTGGGAAATGGGGATTGGTACTACTGTAAATTATGCAGGGTTTAGTGCCAGCGTACTTTTTGATATCAGAAAAGGTGGAGAGATTTACTCTCAGGCACACAGATGGTTGAAAACTACAGGAAACCATGCAGAAACGGTGGGCACGAATGACCTGGGCAACCCGATCAGAAATGATTACCATGACATGATTGATGACGACAACGGTAACCAAATTGCTAACCCTGCTCAAGGTGGAATCATACTAGATGGTGTAACTGCAGATGGTAGCCCTAATGATACCCGTATTAGTGCTTACACTTACAGTAACGACGGAGAAAATCCAGAATCAGCTTCGATTTTCGATGGCGGTTACGTGAAGCTGAGAGAATTATCTTTAGGCTACACCCTACCAAGATCGCTCCTCAGCAACACACCTTTTAACAATGTGAGTATTTCAGTGGTAGGTAGAAACCTGGCCATTTTAAGTAAATCATTCGATGCCGATCCAGAGATTTCTTATGGAGTGGGTAATGTTCAAGGCCTTGACTGGGGTATGCTACCTCGAGAAAGAACCTTTGGATTTAAGGTGAACCTAGGCATTGGAAAATAACATCAGTTAACTGTAAAAGACATTAATTATGAAAAGAATAAATAAATGGCTCGTGTCACTGCTGACAGTGGTGCTTGTCTCATGTACAGATGATTTTCAAGAAATAAATCAGGATGATAGATTTCCAAGCGTTGTAGACCCTGCTTACATTTTAAGCGGTATTCAAATAGACGCTATGGAGAGATACGTATTTACAAGTGACCTGTTCAATAATCAAACAGGAGGAATAGTACAGTACTTTGCAAAGCATCTCTATACCAATGAGAACATATACAACTTTCGAGGAACTATGTTCGATTCCTACTGGGGTCAACATTATAATGCACTTTCAAGAATCCGAGAAGCGGCTAAAATGGTTGAAACCCCTCCTTATCAAATTGCTGATGAAGGAACGAAGACTAATCAAAAAGCAATTTTTGAAATCATGGAGGTATGGACCTGGACACAGATTACTGATCAGTTTGGAGATGTACCTTACACAGATGCTTTAACAGGATTGGATGGATTGCAACCCTCTTACACACCGCAATCTGAAATCTATCCTGATTTAATCAATAGACTGACAAAGACTATAGCCGATATCAATGGCTCTGAGTCTAATGACAGCTTCGGTGATTCAGACTTGTTTTTAGCGGGCGATGCATCGGCATGGGCACGCTTTGCTAACTCACTGAAGCTAAGGCTTGGCATGAGAATAATTGATGCCAATCCAACTTTGGGAGCGTCTACTGTCAATGAGGCACTAAGTGATCCACTCATCAGCTCTTATGAGGAAAGCGTTCAGTTTAGCTTTGGAAAAACCACGAACCGAAGCCCTCTGAGGAGAACGAATGACGGCGGAACTGCCGGATGGGAAGACGTAGTAGCTTGTAAGACTTTCACTGACATTGTCAATGATCGAAATGACCCAAGAAGATCTAGTATGCTATATGATTGGTCACACGAGCCTTATTCAGGTTATCCTGTAACTGACGTTGCTTATCCGAATTTGAATTCAACAGCAGGAGGAGGTTACTATGAGTGGGCCTTCTTAGGTTGGAATTTCAGAAGCTTTGATAGAGATGAGTCCGATGGCGTGTGGCCGCATAACGTGATGGACTTTGCTGAGGTGTCTTTCTTGCTTGCAGAAGCTGTAGAAAGAGGCTTTACATCTCCAGTTGGACAAACAGCTGAAGAACACTACAATGATGGTGTTACATCGTCAATGAGATACCATACTTACTATGGTGATGGATGGCAAACCATTACAGATGCGGATATTGCTGCCTACCTGGCTCAACCAAATGTTGCGTATACCAATGCAGCCAGTGGAGCAACGTGGCAAGAAAAAATCGGTATTCAGAAATATATCTCATTTTACCCATACGGGTCAGAAGCATTTTCTGAGCAGAGAAGGTTAGACTTCCCTGTACTCACTCCTCCAACAAAAGGTGGAGTTCAGATGTCTCAATCAGACATCCCCGTACGCTTACCTTATCCTACTAATGAAGTACTGTTAAATTCTGAAAATACAGCAGTGGCTATTGATAGAATTGGTGGAGAAAATAACATGACCTCTAGAGTTTGGTGGGATGTGAATTAATCAATTAGTTTTCTCATAATAACTATTGTGTTGCTATAGGGCTGCCGAAAATTCGGCAGCCCTTTTTTATACGATTGTTTTTTTTATGGAAATTAGGCTCAATCAGTATAACTCTTATTTGATTCGAACTCTATGTATATTTCTTCCAATACTGGTCTCAATCATCAAAACATACAATCCAGGCTTCACGCTAGACACGTCAACTCGTATGACGTTATTGCCCGTATTTTTAGTTTTTAATTCACTTATTTCTTTTCCCGAAACATGAACCAAACTCATGCTGTTCACATGTTTTATATTTTGTAAATCAATTCTTAATTCATTTTCGACGGGATTGGGATAGACAACTATAGCATGTTGATTTATTGGTGCATCCAACAGTAATTCTTCTTCCTCTTCTTCTACAGCTTCCTCTTCCACCTGAATGTCCAAGGTATATTTGTTGCTGTACAAATCTCCTGCTTCCGTTGAGTGATATACAACTCGAATTGGCACCATTATTTCCCCAAGATATGATTCAGCAGGAATTACTGTACTCCCTTTATAAGAATAGTCGTCACCTTCACTTAGTTCAATTGAATAATCCTCATCCGATGACTTTAGATTACTCATATACAAGTCCTCTAAGGATAAGATACGAGACTCATTGGGCTTAATGGAAATATCCTTCTGCCCATCTATTTTTGGGACGAGATGAGAGTAGATATGTTGAACCACAACAGTTGCATAAGCAGGGTCACTATCTAATTCGCCATCATTTGCTGTAATTTTGACGGAAAGTGTTCCATAGAAGTTTTCATCAGGATAAATGTCATCTCCACTTACAGTATAATTCTCACCTTCATGAATTGTATAGTAAACTTCGTACCACGGCTTATAGGATTCAATACACAAATCCCAAGCATCAATCGTCGTGTAACTACCCATATCTATTACTTTGTAGGGAAAGCAATTTATCTTGGGTTTATCTTTGACTTTGATATTGAAATAATATTCTTGCTTGTCTGATGATGAATTTGAAACTTCCACATTCAAATACAAGTCGACCATAGATTCCGAAGTCACATAAACTTCGTCTCCATTAATCTCAATTCCATAAGAATCATTCAAAGTCATAGAAAAATTATCTGGAAATTCTCCTTCCGGATCTAATATTTTTAAGTAATCCATGCTCATGGTAAAAACACTATCCCTTTCTATAATTACATCTTCTTGCCCAACAATTTCAAATGTTGAAAGCGAACTTCTAGTATAGATTTCAAAATAGTAAATAGGTGTGAAATCCATTCCATCGAATATTCTAATTGGAACTCTGATAAAGTTGCTATTATAATTCACAGGAGTAATAGAATTTCCAATTCTTTCGAAGTAATACTTATTCCAAATGTCGTCTACAAACTCGACGGTGAAATCATCAGGAAATGTATTATCCAAGTCTTCGATATATAAATCTTCAATGGAAAACTCATAGGACTCACCTAATGTAACAAATACCGTTTTCTGACCTGTGATTTCAGGCTTTTCATTTCCTACAAGCAATTGGAAATGAAAAACCTCACTTTCGTCTATACCATCTGAGACATTCAAATTCACATCAATAGCCTGCTTACTATCAGTCGTAGGTGTGATAGTAAGGCCCGATACAGTATAAAGTGAATTGTCGTCTTCTTGAATAGAAATTTCATGATCAAATGGATAAATATGATCTTTATCTACAACTTTCAAATCACCCATTAACAAATCGTATGGTTCATCAAAAGCTACAGAAACGTGATTTTGGTCTATGATTTGGGGAATGTGATTGGAAGAAGCATCCAGGCCGCTTCCCAACACATATCTCATTGAGTCTTCTTCCGAATCTATTGCAAATACTTCAAGAGACAAATGATCACCGAACTCCTTTGCTTTAATGTCAACTTCAAATGTAAATAGAGAATCTTCTTTTCCAATTTGAATGGCTTCAAACGATTCGCTTAGGGTTTCACTTTCATTCGTAATAACAATTTTTGAAGAAGTAATATTTCGACTACCATTACTTAGCGTGAATCTTAGTTTTCCTTCGCCGTCGGTGTTCAACTTAGGTACCACGTCGCCAGAAGCGTCAGTGAGATATAGTTGATGCATCCTGATAGGTGAAAATGCTGGGTCAGAAGAACCAACCACACTATATAAATAATGTTCGTATGAAATTAACTCATCATACCAAAAAAGAGTGCCTGTACAAGAATAATCGTTGCTCCCAATTCCATAGTAATACAAATGGTATAAATTCGTCAAGTCGGCTCCAAGTTGACAGGTAAGATAACTTGGAAACACACTCTCTCTATGCCCATAGTACACCGGATGAAACAGTCCTCTTCCAAATACTACCACTTCCGCATCCGAACCTCCAGGAAAAAATTGTGTATTTGAAGCGTCCTTTATCGAACCCAATGCTCCATTTTTAATAGCAATATTATCTATGCGATAAGTTTGATCACCTCCTTCCATATATATAGAAGGAGTTAATCCTTTAATTGTACTATCCGAACTCATTTTTTGCTCATTCCCAAAGTATGAAAATGACCAACTTTTAACTCCAATATTTTCAATTGAGTTTCCTCCACCCCATGTGGGTAGATAATTTCCATTAGGAGTTACCTCATACTCATGATTAAATAAAATTACCTCATCTATTAAGTGATCAGTTGGATAATCAATGACAACGGTTTTTTCTTGGATTTCACTTTCTTCCACTATTAAAGAAACATCCTTTTCCAACCCTTTTATATTTGGAAAATACACTTCATAAATCTCAGGGTTGTCTACTTGATATTGTTTGACTCCTGCCTTCAGCTCTAAAACATAATTCGACGAAAAATTACTGCTTCGAACATTTTCGAATGACCCTCCATAAATTCCAAAGGAATATCCTTGAGGAGATACAAGAATGGCGTTTGTAAAGTAAGAGTCAGAGTCTTTAAACTTTTCACTTAATGTTTTACCATCTTCAATTTGCACAGAGTAGTCAATCTTTCTAGTGACATCTTTTTTCGAAATTTCAACTGTAGATGATTTACTAACTTCTACATTTTCTTTCAATACAAATTTGTCCCGATCCCAATTGTAGGCCAATACATCATATGTTCCACTGGGCACCTTGAATGTTACTCCATCATATTTGTCAGTATCTCCACTATTCCAATCCCAAACGAACTCATCTTCATTGTACACATATATATCCACCCAATAATTAGGATCATCCAGCATCACTGTAAGTTCAGAGGTACTCATAAAAGACCATGGTACCACGATAGTTTTTGAATTTGTCTGAATATTAATCACATCCGAATATGACCTCGTAGGCGTTGAGGTCATTTCAAAAACGGCATTATCTACTTTTAAAGTAAACTCTACGCTCGCCGAATTACCAGGTTGAATTGCAAAATTGTAAACAGATGGTATCATCGTTATACCAGAAATCACATCTATATCAGTTATAGCATAGTTTTCTATCTCTATTCCCGTATTAGTAATTGTTAGGTTTAATTCTTTCTCCCATATTGCTTCATTTATTTCATTTCTTCCAAAACTTAGGTTAGTCAAGGATAGTAAACTGGTTGCTTGTATGGCATTCATTCCATCTACCTGACCTGATCCTTCAGCCATCACTTCTTCACCAATTGATTCGGCTGTGGTCACTAGTGCAGATTTAACATTTTCAGGAGTCCATGAGGGGTGTACATTTAAAAGTAAAGCTGCCAATCCTGCCACGTGAGGTGTAGCCATAGAAGTGCCATTATATGAACTTGTACCTCCATTGGTGACTGATGAATTGATATTGACTCCAGGAGCAAGTAAATCAGGTTTAATTGCAAAACTACCATTTGCAGGTCCCTTAGAACTGAACCCTGCCAATTCTCCATAATTATTAGACGCTCCTACAGTAATGGCCAGCTCTGCAGTGCCTGGTGATCCTATTTGCCAGAAATCATAATCATTCCCAGCTGCTACACAAAATACCACACCCATTTCTACTGCCGCGTTCACGGCTTCTGACAATGGGTCATAGGCATCTCCTGAACCGCCAAGACTCATATTTACTACATCAAGCTTATCTGAAGGGTTATTGTCGCCGTTGGGATCTACTGACCATTCAATAGCAGCTATAATCTGAAAGTCATATCCAGAACCGTATGAATCCAAAGCTTTTAGAGCATAAAGAGTAGCTTCGGGAGCCACTCCGATTAATCCATCACCATTTGCCGCTACTATGCCAGCAACATGGGTTCCATGATTATGGTCATCTATAGGGTCTGCATCATTGTTTACAAAATCATAACCACCTTCAACTTTATAACCTGCTCCAAAACCCTCTCCTAAAGCGGGGTGCATATAATCGATTCCGGTATCAATGATACCTACTGTAATTCCTTCTCCTTTAGTATTGTAGTTTTCCCATATTTGGTCCGCCTTTACTAAAGCAACTGTTTCATCCAAACTAGCAGTATACTTTTTTACTTCTTTCACATACTCCACATAAGGCAAGTCTCGTACCAGATTGAGCATATTTTGAGATAGTCTCATATGCGCTCCATAAAACGCCTTGTAATATTCTTGTTTTACTTCTGCGTAACTCTGTTCATTCGATCTTGAAGAAGTACCCAATGCTTGAATGTCTTTATTAAATTGGCCGAACCTTCTAATCACTTCATCATTCAATAAGCCTTTATCTGTACTTCTCGATGAAGAACTGGGTCTTGGAGATCCTTTAAATTTTACAATGTATTCTTCATTAAAAGCACTTTCTATAGACTTTCTTGAAGGTACGGCTGAGATCTCAGATTTTCCATTTTCTATGATACTGATGTAACTAGTCTCTTGAGAAGAACCGTTTAATACAATTCTGTTTTGAAAAAGTGGATGTTCGGATGAAACGCTTTGAGCGGAAAGGTTCAATGCTGTGAGCAAACACAGAATCAATAGATTGAGTTGGTTCATTAAATATATATTATGTCAGAAATTCATGAAATACTTCCTAGCCCACCAAAATGATGAGTTATTTCCCAACAATGCTGTGTCAAAAAAGCATTAAAACAAATCATTATTCAAGTGAATTGATTAATAAATTTTTAATAAAAATAAAATCATATATCTATTTGCTAATTATCGGTCAAAATATAACACTGATGCTTCCAATATTTGTGAAGCATCTAAAAAGCAAACAAAAAACCCTGTGCGCCATATATTAAACGGTTCACCTTAAGCACATAACAATCAGAATACACTGCTTAAGTGCTATATCCTATTATATTTGAAACTCATAACAACTGATATCCATGTTCAGCAAAAACACATACATCCAAAGAAGAAATAGACTTAAAAAAGACGTTGGCCATGGGCTAATTGTCTTATTAGGCAATGAAGAAAGCAGCATCAATTTCAAAGACAATTGGTACCACTTTCGTCAGGATAGCTCCTTTCTCTATTTCTGTGCTGTGGCACTTCCCAGTCTTACGGCCATTTTCGATTGTGATAGCGGCGAAGAAACCATATTCGGTGATGAATTGACCATTGATGATGTGGTATGGACTGGTCCACAACCTAGCATTGCGTCTCTGGCAGAAAAAAGCGGTATTACTAACACGGCTGCTAATAGCCAACTAGAAATTGTCATAAAAAAAGCCATCAACAGTGGCCGTACTGTTCATTTCATTCCACCGTATAGAGAAGAGCATGTAACCAAACTTGCTACCTGGACAGGCAAGTCTGTAGCTGAAATTAGATCAGGAGAATCCGTGCCTTTGATTAAAGCCATCATTGCACAAAGAAATATCAAAACTGCCGAAGAAATCGTAGAGCTACATAAGGCAGTGGACCTTACTGCAGACATGCATTTGGCTGCCATGAAATATGCGAAACCTGGCATGAAAGAAGCAGAGATCGCCGCTAAAGTAAATCAGGTCGCTTTGGCCGGAGAAGGTCAGTTATCATTTCCTATTATCATGACCAAAAATGGTCAGGTACTACACAATCACTACCATGGCAATACGATTCAGGAAGGGGATATGATTCTATGCGACACAGGGGCTGAAATTGCTTCAGGTTATGCTGGGGACATGACTCGCACTTTTCCAGTAGCCGCTCAATTTTCTAACACCCAGCGTGAACTTTATCAGACGGTTTTGAATGCGCATGAAGCTGCCATAGCCGCTCTCAAACCTGGCGTGAGATACAAAGACATCCACCTATTAGCCTGTGCCGAATTAGCCAAAGGGCTGACTGAAGTAGGTCTGATGAAAGGTGATCCAAAAGAAGCTGTTGCTGCAGGTGCCCATACCATGTTTTTTCAATGTGGGCTTGGCCATATGATGGGCATGGACGTCCATGATATGGAAAACCTAGGTGAACCATATGTAGGTTATTCGGACTCATTGAAGAAAAGTACAGAGTTTGGATTGAAATCTCTTCGCCTAGGTAAAGAGCTCGAAGCTGGTTTTGTGATCACAGTGGAACCAGGTATCTATATCATTCCTGAACTCATAGATCGATGGAAAGCTGAAAATAAATGTGCTGAATTCCTGAATTATGATAAATTAGAGTCCTACAAATCTTTTGGCGGTATTCGAATCGAAGAAGATTTTGTAATCACAGAAAACGGTGCAGATCTCCTTGGAAAGCCTGTAGCCAAAACTGTACAAGACGTTGAAGATATTAGAAAAGAAGCTTTACAATCATGAAAAACCATTTGATCTTTTTTGCCCTGATTTTATTAGCCGCATGCGAGCCCTCTAAGAAGACCTATATCTGGGATGAATTCGCCGTAGAAGGTGATGCCTCATTTCGAGGAATTTCGGTGCTGAATGAAAAAGTCATCTGGGTATCCGGCACCAATGGGTTGGTGCTCAAAACAGAAAATGGAGGACAAGATTGGGAAGAGGTTTATATACCTGACACTGATTCGCTTGACTTTAGAGATGTAGAAGTACTGACCAAAGACGAAATCGTGTTGATGAGTGCTGGCCCAGACTCCCTTTCGAATATTTTTAAATCGAATGATGGAGGTAGACATTGGGAGAAGACGCTGGCGAATGAAGATAGCCTTGGATTTTTCGATGGTATAGCCTTTTGGAATCAATCAGAAGGAATTCTGGGAGGAGATCCAATTGATGGCAAATTGTTTTTGATGAAAACAACCGATGGAGGAGAAACCTGGCAAAGAATTCATCCTGACAAATTGCCAGAAATGAATGAAGGAGAATTCGGAGGTTTTGCAGCAAGTGGTAGTCATTTGACCGTAAAAGGCAATTCTATCTGGGTAGGGTCTGGGGCGGCCACCTCCAGAGTTTTTTATTCCAAAGACCGAGGAGAACATTGGGAAGTCGTTTATACACCGATCATACAAGGAGAAGGAACTCAAGGTATCTTTTCCATTGACTTTTTTGACGAAAATACTGGCGTAGCTGTGGGTGGTGATTACAAAAAAGAAAACGAAGGTGACAAGAATGTCATTCTTACCAAAGACGGTAGCGAAACTTGGTCACTCAGTCAGAGTTTTCCTATTTATCAATCTTCTGTCCGGTACCTTTCGGAAGATGAATTAATATCGGTGGGACCCGCGGGCTGTTATCAATCTATCGATGGTGGTTTGACCTGGTCAGCTTTTGGTGATTCTGGATTTCACACACTGGATGTAGCCGAAGATGGGACTATTTGGGCTGCAGGAAAAGAGGGACGAATTGCCCAATTGACATCCAAATGATAAGCAAACAAAAGGTGCATCAAGCTTGTCTTGATCTACTCGAACAAAAGATAAACATCTCCTGGCAAGGCATGGAAGAGGCACAGGCCAGTGCCAATAATGAAACCAAATCATCTGCAGGAGACAAATATGAAACTGGCAGAGCCATGAGCCAGCGTGAAAGAGATTTGCATGCTCGCCAGCTTGCAGAGCTCATGAATATGAAGAAAACGTTGACCAATATTGACCCAGACAAAGTCAATTCAACAGTTGAGCTAGGGGCTTTGGTGGAAACAGAAGCTTCCGCTTTTTACATTTCAGCGAGTCTAGGAGCAGTTGAAATAAATAGTGAGAAAATTATGGTCATCTCTGCCATTTCTCCGATTGCGCAGGCCATGCTCGGCAAAAAATCAGGAGACACTTTCGAGTGGATGAAGAAGGTGAATATGGTAGTGGGTGTGAGATAGGTTTTAATTCATAAGAACCGAAAACCTTAAGAATTAATATCTCAAAATATCGCCCAAAGTATTCTTAATCCTTTCAACTTGATCGGGCAAGATGTACCCAATTCTTTTCTTCAGTCTGGCTTTGGCTACTGAGCGAATATGAAAAGTGAGAACTTCTGATACTTTCGGTAGATTATTCAATTGATCCGGTTCTAAGATCACATTTCCTTTGTACGCTTTGATAGAAGTAGTAAGTGGACATACAATCACTACCTGAAGTTTCTGATTAAGTAAGTTGCCACTAATAATAACTGCAGGGCGTCGGCCAGATTGCTCCCCATCTTTAACTGGATCTAAATATAGCTCCCAGATTTCACCTTGTCTCATCGGCAGAATTTACTTGAATTAGGTATTCTGCCATTCCTTCCTCGGCAATCGACATTATTTCATCGTCTTTTCCTGCCTGATCATAAGAAGCAGCGTATTGCGCACGCGTGAGTTGATCAAGATAAATATCCAATGCTCGCTCGATCAATTTGTTTTTTGGCAGCTTTAATTCTTTTGCTGCATCATTGAGTCTCGCAAGCAGCGAATCCGGCAAAGAAGAAGTGAATGTGCTCATAGTGTATAATTATGAAATGTAAATATAATTCTTATTTATATTCTGTCCAACCTACAAGTTTTCCTTCTTATCATTTTTCCGTTTTGATTCTTTTCTTCTTATTATCTGCTCTGTATACCCTGAAGCTAGAATACCTGAAGGTAGTGCAATAAGCCCAATACTTAATAAGGTAATTATACCTCCTAAGGCTTTCCCAAGAGCTGTTATCGGGTATACGTCGCCATAACCAACTGTGGTCAGCGTCACAATTCCCCACCATAAAGATTTGGAAATGCTTGAAAAATGATCTGGTTGAGCCTCTCGTTCCAAATAGTACATAAGGGTGGATATAATAATTAGAATAATTACTATAAAAACAGATGTAACAAGCAGCTCTTCCTTCTTCTCTTTAAATACGCTTCTTATGAGGTTAAAGGCACTTGAATACCTAGCCATTTTCAACACTCTGAAAATTCTGAATAACCGAAGAATTCTTAAGAACCTTAAATCAATTCCAACAAAAGGCAAATAGAAAGGTAAAATGGCTATTAAGTCAACGAGAGCCATTGGGTGAGTCATGTATTTAATCCTCCCTGAAAATGGAGAAGCATATTTCTTTTTCTCAATACAGGTCCAAACTCTCAATCCATATTCAATGCTGAACGTAACTACAGAACACACTTCGAAATATTGAAACCAATTTCCATATTTAGCTCTTAGTGTTGCCTCTGATTCCAAAATGATGTCCACAACGCTCAAGCATATCATGGCCATAATAAAAAGGTCAAAATAGTGACTCAGGTCTTTCTTATTCGAAGGCTCAAGGATGTGGAAAATTCGTTTTCTCAAAATAGATTGGTTTAAATCAACTTTCCTTAAAAATACATAATTACAAAACCCTATTTTGCACCAATGCTCTCCCTCACCTCGTCAGGCACTACACAATCAGTCTTTCTTCTTGTATCCGCCAAATGGAAAATTTTCCACCCTTCCACAGTTTTTACCAACTGAAAAGCGTCCACGCCACAATGTAAAAATTGATTGTTCAGGTAAAAGGCATAGTCTACCCAAACCGCCGCCAATGGGCCATCAATTTCTACTTTCTCGTTCCAAATGGGCTCATTCCAAACATCTTCTTTTGGCTGACCCACCGCATCTATGAATCGCTGAAGAGATCCTTTTCTTATCTGAGACTTGCCTTCCTTATCGGTAAACAAAGTAAAGGTTGCCGCATCAGCTGTAAAACATGCCTTGAGCAGCGTGCTGTCACTACTTTTCATGGCTTCAAATACACGCTCAACTACTTGCATGACTTGCTTTTCTTCTGATGACTGTGCTAATAAGCTCATAGACCATAAGGTCAGGGGGATGATTAATAGTTTTTTCATGAGATTTTGACTTTACTCATAAATTTAACTGATCATACATTCGACTGCGATTCAAATTTGATTAGAGGGAGAAAAAAGAGCTACAAAGGTTCGACCCTGTTTTGAACGGGCAAAAAAATTGCGGCATCCTCACGTTAGAAGATGCCGCAACGCATTAGAGAAAAGTTTGTCTTTAAATTACCCTTCTGCCTAAATGCTTTAAAACCAGCACACATTCAGGGTGCAGCGAGGGGTGATCTTTAAACTTGATATAAAATTCAATCTTTTCTCTGATTCCCACAATACCCATTAATGAGTATATTTTGATGTCAGTGTCTATCTTCTAAGACCTTCACTACATCCTCCAAGTCATACCCTTTTGCCCTAAGTAAAATCATATAGTGGTAAAGCAAATCCGCAGACTCATTGAGGAATAGTTCTTCGCTGTTGTCTTTGGCTTCGATTACAACTTCTACGGCCTCTTCACCTACCTTTTGAGCCACTTTGTTGATGCCTTTTTTGAATAAAGACGACGTGTAAGACTCCTCGTCAGGATTGTCATGCCGATCTTTAATCACTGCCTCTAGCTTAGACAAAAATGCAAAGTTCGAACTGTTCGCCTCACCCCAGCAAGTATCCGTGCCCTTGTGACAAGTCGGGCCTACTGGCTTGGCTTGGATCAGCAAAGTATCATTATCGCAATCCACCTTCAGGTCTACCAACTCCAAGAAGTTGCCACTTTCTTCTCCTTTGGTCCAGAGCCTTTCTTTTGATCGGCTGTAAAAAGTCACATTACCGGTTTCTTGAGTTTTGGCTACCGCCTCTTCGTTCATATAGCCAAGCATCAAAACATTTTTTGTTTTGGCATCCTGAATGATGGCTGGCACCAAGCCGTTGGTTTTATTGTAGTCGATTTTTGACAGTGGATTGTCCATAGTTTCTTTCAATTTTGTCACGTCATTGCGAGGAGGTACGACGAAGCAATCTCCTAAAAGTTTAAAAGATCGCTTCGCGCCGCTCGCGCTGACGGTTAATTATTAAATTCTTATTGCGATTCCCTGATTTTTTAATTCTTTTTTCAATACAGGGATTTCAATTTCTTTAAAATGGAATACACTGGCCGCTAAGGCAGCATCAGCTTTTCCTTTGGTAAATGCATCTGCAAAATCCTGAATATTCCCAGCACCACCGGAAGCAATCACTGGAATTTTCACCAATTCAGAGATTTTAGCCAATGCATCGTTCGCAAATCCATTTTTAGAGCCGTCGTGATCCATCGAGGTGAATAGGATTTCCCCGGCCCCTCGAGATTCTGCTTCTTGCACCCAGTCGAACAAGTCGATTTCCGTTGGCACTTTGCCACCCACCAAATGCACTTTCCACTTGCCGTAGATCTGCTTGGCATCTACGGCCAGTACCACACATTGGCTCCCAAATTGTGCCGCCAGCTCATCCAACACCTTGGGTTCTTTCACGGCCCAGGAGTTGATCGAAATTTTATCCGCTCCTCTGTGCAGCAAGGTATACACGTCCTCTACGGATTTGATACCACCTCCTACGGTAAAAGGGATGTTGACCTTCTCCGCCACTTTTTCTACTAATTCCGCAGTGGTCTTTCGCCCGTCGCCCGTGGCAGTAATATCCAAAAACACCAGCTCGTCGGCACCCTGCTCAGAGTAGGCCGCAGCCAGTTCTACAGGGTCTCCTGCATCGCGTAGATTCACAAAATTGACGCCTTTTACTGTTCGGCCATTTTTGATGTCCAAACAAGGCACTATTCTTTTAGTCAACATATTTCTGTAGTTGTTTCAATGAAATTTTGTCTTCATAGATCGCCTTGCCTATGATGATCCCATCCATTTTCAAAGCAGCAGCGGCTTCCACATCGGCGATGTCTTTCACGCCTCCACTGGCGATGATTTTCTGATCTGGAAAGTCATTCATCAAATCTTTGTACAAATCCACTGCTATGCCCTGAAGCATTCCGTCTTTGGCTATGTCTGTACAAACGATGTATCTGTTGCCCATGTCCTGATATTCCATAATCAGATCAAACAAATCTACCTCAGACTCTTCCTGCCATCCATTGATAGCTATTTTTCTATTCGTAGAGTCGGCGCTCAATATAATTTTGTCAGCACCAAATTTCTTCAACCATTCACCATAAATCTTACGATTTTCGATAGCCACACTACCCAGATTTACCTGTTTGGCTCCTGCATTAAAGGCAATGTTGATATCCTGATCCGTCCGGATGCCTCCTCCAAAATCAATCTTCAAACTCGTCTTAGAAGCGATCTGATCCAACACTTTAGCGTTTCGGATTTCTTTGGCCTTAGAGCCATCCAAATCCACCAAATGCAAATAGCGAATGCCTGCTCCTTCAAACATTTTGGCTACCTCCAAGGGGTTTTCGTTGTAGATCTTTTTCTGATCGTAGTCGCCCTTGGTCAGTCGTACACACTTTCCGTCTATGATATCTATTGCTGGTATTATTCTCATTTTTTTCAGTTGATGCCAATGAAAATGGCTCAAAAGTCTAGTAATTTGTCAGGCTGAGGTACTCGAAGCCTTGCTGCTATACGTAGGCAGACATTTCGAGCGCCTCAATGTGACAGTCCTTGGAGACTTTTGACTTTTGAGCCATTTTCATTAACCAAATTATAATTCAATAAAATTCTTCAAAATTCGCTGTCCAAATTCCCCGCTCTTTTCTGGATGAAACTGGCAACCATAAAAATTGTCCTTGTGCAACGCCGCACTAAAAGGCTCAGGATAATTCGCTCTCGCAATCGTCCACTCCGAATCTGGCACGTAGTACGAATGTACAAAATACATGTACTCTTTTTCTTTCAAACCTTCCATCAATGGCGTCTTCAGCCCTTCTATTTCGTTCCATCCCATGTGTGGCACCTTTAGTCCCTTATCGGGAAATAATTTGACGGGCAAAGGGAAGAGTCCCAAGCCCTTGGTGTCATTTTCTTCGGAGTATTCGCACATCATCTGCATGCCCAGACAGATGCCTAAAAATGGCTGCTTCGCCTCTTTAATCACATCCACAAGACCGTATTTTTCGAGTGATCGCATGGAGCTACTCGCTTCTCCCTGCCCCGGAAAAATCAATTTGTCAGCTGAGGCAATCTCCTCTGCGTCATTGCTCAGGGTGGTATCCAAACCCAACCTTTCACACGCAAACTTTACCGACTTCACATTGCCGGCACCATAGTCGATAATGATTACCTTACTCATAGCATGCCTTTCGTAGATGGTAAAATCATTTTGTCCTTGTCTTGTTTCACAGACATTTTTATCGCTTTCGCGAATGCTTTGAATATGCCTTCAATCTTGTGGTGTTCGTTGTCTCCTTCTGCCTTGATATTCAAATTACACTTGGCCGCATCAGAAAAAGACTTGAAGAAGTGAAAGAACATTTCGGTGGGCATTTTACCGACCATTTCTCTCTTGAATTCTGCCTCCCATACAATCCAATTTCGTCCGCCAAAATCCAATGCTACCTGACAAAGGCAATCGTCCATCGGCAAGCAAAACCCATAGCGCTCGATTCCTTTCTTATTGCCCAACGCTTCAGCAATCGCTTCACCCAAAGCGATACCTGTATCTTCAATCGTATGGTGTTCGTCCACTTCCAAATCACCTTTTACTATTACCTTCAAATCCAATAGGCCGTGCTTTGCGATCTGATCCAGCATGTGGTCGAAAAACTTGATGCCTGTATCGATATTGGCCTGGCCCGTACCATCTAGTTCTACTTCGATATCGATGTCCGTTTCTTTGGTGGTGCGCTTTACAGCTGCTTTTCTTGAGCCTCTGGCTACCAGTTCATAGATGTCTTGCCAGTCGGTGGTGGTAAGTACGATACAAGATTGCAGTTCTTCCACTTTCGTGGAAATTTCTTCTGCACCTAGCCCTTCTACATTGGCTATGAAAATGGCTTTAGCTCCCAGATTCTTCGCCAGCTCTACGTCCGTGATTCGATCACCTATCACAAAAGAATTAGCCAAATCATAATCCCCATTCATGTATTCGGTAAGCATGCCGGTTCTTGGTTTTCGGGTCGGTGCATTATCGGCTGGGAAGCTTCGGTCGATTTTTACTGCATCGAATACCACTCCCTCGTTTTCGAAGGCCTTCATGCACTTGTCGTGCGCCGGCCAGAAGGTGTCTTCAGGAAAAGAATCCGTTCCCAATCCGTCCTGATTAGTCACCATCACCAATTCATATCCAAGCTTAGCGATTTTAGACATCCAATGAAACACACCTGGATAAAACTCCAGTTTCTCCAGCGAATCCAGCTGATAATCTACCGGTGGCTCCAGCACCAACGTTCCATCACGATCTATAAATAATACTTTTTTCATTTCTTTTTTTACTGTCATCTCGACGAAAGGAGAGATCTCATTAGTAATAACTGTTTACATTAAGATTTCTCCCGCTGGTCGAAATGACATTTAGAGTTAAGTTCTGTTATATTCTTTAATCCCCTCCAACAACCTCCGATTCTCCTCCGGCGTGCCAATCGTCAATCTCAGACAATTTTCACACAAATATTCTTTCGAGCGATTTCTTACTATGATCTGCCTTTCCATGAGAAAATCATAAAGCCCTTTGGCATCTTCTACTCTTACCAAGATGAAATTGGCATCTGATGGAAAGCGTGTCAAGATACATGGCAACTCATCGAGTGCCTGCTCCATCTTCAGCTTTTCATCCAATATGATTTTCAAATTGGATTTGAAACTTTCTTCTTCGTTTAATGCTTTCAGTGCAGCCTGCTGTGACAGTTCATTCACATTGTATGGCGGTTTAATTGCATTGAGCACCTGGATGATTTCTGTTGAGGCGAAGCACATCCCCACTCTCAACCCTGCCAGTCCCCAAGCCTTAGACAAGGTTTGGCAAACAATCAGATTGGGATATTTATCCAACTCAGATAACCATGAATCAGTTGCTGCAAAATCAATGTAAGCTTCATCAATGATTACCAATCCCTTTTGAAGGTCTAATATTTTTTTAATCTCTTCCTTGGCTAAAATATTGCCTGAAGGATTGTTGGGCGAGCAGATGAAAAACAACTTGGTCTGATCATCTGATGCGCCGATTATCGATTGCGCATTGAGCTGAAAGCCTTCGTCCAGATTCACTTTTCTCAGTGGCACATTGTTGATCTCTGAGAGTACCGGATACATGCCATAGCTCGGATTGTGAGAAACCACATTATCCACACCAGGCTCACAAAATGCACGATAGATCAAATCCAATACTTCATCGCTGCCATTACCGAGCAGGATGTTTTCAGCTGTCACACTCTTGATTTCGCTCAGTCGCTCTTTGACTTTCTTTTGATAAGGGTCTGGGTAGCGATTATAGCCATTTTCGAATGGGTTTTCATTGGCATCGAGATACACCTCGGCCACATGATCAAACTCGTCTCTGGCCGAGCTATAGGGCGTCAGACTCAGAATGTTTTTCCGTATGAGTTTCGAAATATCCATCGCTTACAGAGACAATAATCTTTTGGTGACTGCTAATTTGTGGGCTTTCAATTGCTCAGCCTCCGCCATAAATTCGATGGCTGGCCCGATACGACGAATGCCTTCTTCTGTGATTTTCTGAAAAGTGATTTTTTTACAAAAAGCGTCAATATTCACGCCACTGAAAGACTTTGCAAAGCCATTGGTAGGCAAGGTGTGATTGGTGCCAGAAGCATAGTCTCCCGCGCTCTCTGGCGTATAGTTTCCGATGAATACAGATCCAGCATTCATCAAGCCATTGAGATAAAAGCTTTCGTTTTCCACACAAAGGATAAAATGCTCTGGCGCATATTCATTGATAAAATCAAGACACGCTTGGTCATCTTCCATCAAAATCAACTTGGAGTTTTCAATAGCCTTTCGAGCAATGTCCTTTCTTGGTAAAGAAGGCAATTGATTCAATAATTGCTCCTGAATTTTCGGAATGAGGCTGGCAGACTTGACCACACAAATCACCTGGCTATCTGTGCCGTGCTCGGCCTGAGACAGTAGATCAGACACCACAAACTCAGCATTGGCCGTTTCATCGGCTAAAACCAAAAGCTCGGAAGGCCCGGCCGGCATATCGATAGCCACGCCGAGTTGCGTCGCTCTTTGTTTGGCAGCGGTCACATATTGGTTGCCTGGCCCGAATATCTTGTTCACTTTCGGTATGCTTTCGGTACCGAAGGTCATTGAACCAATGGCCTGAATCCCTCCGACTTTAAACACTTGTGTCACTCCAGCATATTGCGCAGCAAAAAGAATGGCAGGATTGATCTGTCCATTTTTGTCTGGTGGTGTACATAGTACAATATCCTTGCAACCAGCAATTTGTGCCGGTATAGCCAACATCAGCACCGTAGAAAACAATGGCGCCGTGCCTCCTGGAATGTATATGCCCACACGCTCAATCGAGCGAACCTCTTGCCAGCATTTCACACCGGGAACGGTTTCAACTTCTACTACTTGAGGAGTTTGAGCTCTATGAAATTTCTCAATGTTCGCACCAGCCAAACGAATAGCTGCTTTCAAGTCATCTGAAATTCTATTTCCAGCACTTGCTAATTCCTCTGGTGTGGCCTTCAAAGTTTCTACTTCGGCCTTATCGAAAATTTTGGTGTAAGACAAAACTGCGCGATCACCTTCTTCTTGTATGGCTTGAAATACTTCATTCACCAGCTGCTGAAGATTTTGTTGCTTCAAGGCAGGACGTTTGGTCAACTTGTCCCAATCTTTTCGATCTGGATTTTTGGCTAAAATCATAATACCATTTTTTCTATTGGAACAATCAATAGGCCTTCTGCACCAGCTGCTTTGAGCTGATCGATCACCTCCCAAAATTTACCTTCTTCGATTACAGAGTGCACCGAACTCCAGCCTTCTTCTGCCAAAGGCAATACCGTAGGACTTCTCATGCCAGGCAAGATACTCACTACATGTTCGAGTTTGTCATTTGGCACGTTCATCAATACATACTTAGATTTCTTCCCTTTTTGTACGGCATCCAATCTAAAAAGTAGCGTGTCAAGCAATGCGTTTTGTTCGGCGTTCAGTTTTTTACTTTTTACCAGACAGGCTTCTGAAGTCAGAATAGTATCTGCTTCTTTCAAGCCATTCTTAAATAATGTACTCCCAGAGCTTACTAAATCGCAAATACCTTCCGCCAGTCCGATGTTTGGCGCAATTTCTACAGACCCTTTGATCAAGTGAATTTCGGCATTGACATTGTTTTCTTTCAGGTACTGAGTGAGTGTATTTGGGTAGGAGGTTGCTATTTTTTTACCTTCAAAAAACTGCACACCCTCATAGGCTACATCCTTTGGTACTGCGAGTGAAAGTTTGCATTTAGAGAACCCTAATTTTCTAACTACTTCTATATCATTTTGGCTTTCCACCAACAAGTTTTCGCCCACGATGGCCAAATCGGCCACTCCATCTTCTACATACTGTGGAATATCACCATTTCTAAGATATAGCACCTCCAATGGGTAATTTGATGCACTAGCTTTCAGCTGATCCTTGCCATTGTCAATATGGATACCGCAGTTTTTGAGTAGACCGATAGAGTCTTCGTTTAACCTTCCTGATTTCTGAACTGCAATTTTAAGTTTACTCATTTTTTGTTTTGTTAGTGCCTGAGTAAACGAGAGATGGGCATAAAAAAATCCCGTCCAAATTACTCAGACGGGATTCAATATTTTTGTAGATACAACTATATCACCTCGCCTGTGCGATCATATGATGGAGATGATGTTGTGTCCTGATATTCATAATTTTCTTGTCTTGAGTTGCAAACATACTTAATGATTACAGGATATGAAAAGTTTAATGCCTGAAAATTTTAACCTGATGCCTAAAAGGTATCAAAGGTGTGATTAGACATCATACGTGGTAATAAAAAAAACGGTGTATTACTCTAATAAAACATTTCAGATACTACGGCTAGCCCGGCTCCAAGTAAGCTGATAATCAGTTTTTTAGAATTCCAGTGATGTTCAGGACTAGATTCAATAAATATCGTAGTGGAGATGTGAAGGAAATTACCAGCCACAAAAGCAAACAGCATCACCATACCGTCTTCACTAAATAAACCCAGGGGTCCTATTCCGTGTCCTGCTACTACTCCCAATGGCGATGCCAATGCGAATATGAGCAACAAAACCAGCTGTGTCCTTCTATTTTCATAATGACAAGACAACACCGTCATCAAGGCCAATGCGGCAGGTATCTTATGTAAGACAACACCAGTCAACAAGGTACCCTGACTATGTCCATCATGTATCACTCCTGGATGTGCCAAGATCGTACCTTCCAAAAAAGCATGAATACAAAGGGCTGTCATTAATGAAACACCAGACCAAGCCGAATGCTCATTACCATGCTTGTGCACATGCATATGACCATGCTCCACTCCACTTGTGAAATATTCTAACACTTGCTGGAAGAAAAAGCCGGCCAATATGAATAGTCCAATATGAAACTGGTTCTTGTGAGTTTCAAATAGCTCTGGAAGAATATGAACTACGGTAATTGAGAAAAGAAAAGATCCAGCAAAGACCAATACACTTTTGACCTGAGACTCTCTGGTTTTAGACACTCTAAGTGCATATAGCCCTCCTAACAAGGCTGAAAAAAACAGGACAATAGAGTTGACAATCATATTATTTTTCTATCACAAAAATGAGACGCTGGGATTCCTCTGCCTTGTATTCTGACAGCTCATAGTCACCAAATATATCTATTACTTTCAAATCAATTTTATCAAAGTAAGCTAAAAAATCTGCTCGTCGAATGGCCTTGACTTTTTCCTGATATTCATAATGTTGACCATGATCATCTACAATGATATTCTTAACTATAAATTCATCATCGGTGTACTTCCGTTGAATATTGAAATGAATGTTCTCAATCGTCTTATCCTCTTCATGTACCAGATTATTTACCACCACATAGGGATTCAAAAAATCTAGCAAAAACTTACCACCAGGTTTTAGTGATTGGATCGTTGCGTCAATAACGTTCAGATTTTCTTCCTTCGAATCGAAATAGCCGAAACTGGTAAAGAGGTTGAACACATAGTCGAATTCTTCTGTCGCAAAAACATTTCGCATGTCATGAACGGCGAAGTGCAAAGAATCGTTCTGTTTAGTGCTGGCAAATTTGATGTTCTCTTCAGATAAATCAACACCTGTTACATCAAAGCCCTTCTGATTTAGATAAATAGAATGACGCCCTTTTCCACAAGCCAAATCCAAAATCTTAGCTGCAGGTGCAATGTTGAAATATTCAATGAGATGATCCAGAAACGCTGCAGCCTCTTCGTAATCCCTGTGCTTATACAAGATGTGATAGTAAATGGTGTTGAACCATTCGTCAAACCATTCTTTTTTGGACATGGTAACTTGATGTAATTAACTGAATACTAAAATAATGATTCTCCTTGATGCACGCTACAGTATCTCAATTTGAGATTCTATGCCTGCTGTGGCGTAATGTTTTAAGTCACCATTCTCATCGGAGTAAATGAACAAGGCATCTACACCATTTAATTTTTTAATCATCTCGATAGACTCTTCAAGTCCCATAACCATACAAGCTGTGGCATAACCATCAGCCAACGTGCAATTTGGCGCAAATATAGAAGCACTCAATAGATTGTGAGAAACATTATACCCGGTAAACGGACTAATGGTATGCGAAATGATTCGCCCATTTTCTTCATAGTAATTTCTGTAATTACCAGAAGTAGCTAAAGATCTATTATTAACGAATACTGTCGCATAGGCATTTCCCAACCCCTGATTCATCTCCGGCTTTTCAATTCCTATTTTCCAAACGGCTTGATTTTGATTCTGTCCCTGACAGCGCACTTCTCCACCTATTTCGATCATATAGTTATCAACCTCATTGCCATGCAAAAAATGAGCAATTACGTCTAAGGCATATCCTTTGGCTGAAGCACTAAAATCTAAATAGGTTCCTTTCGGCTTGGACGCTCCTGTTTCATCGAAATGAACCTGCTCAAATCCAACGATCATGAGCAATGAGTCAACTATAGCACTGTCCAACATACTTTTTTTCTTAGGCCCAAACCCCCATGCATTGACCAATGGCCCAACTGTAGGATCAAAAGCCCCCTTGCTATTGACGAACATCTCCTGACTTAATTTAAGTACAGGGTACATAAAGCTCGATTGATAAGTGATCGAATCTTCTCGATTGAATTTGGATATTTCTGAATCGGGTATATAGGTAGAGAGTGACTGATTAAAAGCTACCAATATAGAATCCACTTCCATTTTAAAATAATCCTCCTCTGGTGCCAAATACTTAATTGAGTATGGAATGGTACCCATGGTAGTACCCGTTACATGTTGTAGGACTTGGGTTTCTACAGGATTGAGCTGTCTGAATAGGATCAATATCCCAACCGCCAGAACAATAATAAGTATTCTTCGTTTTTGCATCTTTTCTCTTTTTGCGGGTGCAAAGAAAGAGCATTTGGATGAAAGGTGCATTGATCTGGGAAAGTTTAGGAATGCTCCTTTTTCCGAAGCCTGGGTTCTTGTCTCCAAGAACCATTGGATGGACGTGATGACACGATCCAAAACCTTAAGGGTTAGTATTAAGGCTTTATACCATAAATTCTTTAAGATTGGATTCTCCCATACTGCTCCGAATATCCTATTTTTGATGAAATTATTCTAAGACAATGAGGGAAGATTATTTGAATCCAGATGGCGAAGAGTTGAACTCGGACGAAGTCGAGTTTGAAAAGGCTTTGCGTCCGCTGTCATTCGATGATTTTACAGGTCAGGCCAAAGTGGTTGAAAACATCAAAGTTTTCGTGCAGGCTGCCAAGCAAAGGTCAGAACCCTTGGATCATGTCTTACTCCATGGCCCTCCGGGACTGGGAAAGACGACACTTTCTCATATCATTTCAAATGAACTAGATTCCAGTATCAAAGTGACCTCAGGACCCGTGCTGGACAAGCCGGGTGATTTGGCGGGGTTGTTGACCAACCTGGAACCCAACGATGTCTTGTTTATTGATGAAATTCATCGATTGAATGCAGTGGTGGAAGAATACTTATACTCCGCCATGGAAGACTATAAAATCGATATCATGCTGGACTCGGGTCCGAATGCTCGATCCGTTCAAATTGGGCTGAATCCTTTTACGTTAATTGGTGCCACTACGAGATCAGGGTTGCTAACTTCTCCACTTCGAGCCAGATTTGGGATCAATGCACGTTTGGAATATTACGATTCTCAATTACTATCGAGTATTGTAAAAAGGTCTTCCGGTATCCTGGACACACCGATTGACGAAAACGCCGCAATCGAACTTGCCAAACGAAGTAGAGGTACACCTCGTATCGCCAACAACCTGCTGCGCCGAACCAGAGACTTTGCTCAAATCAAAGGTAACGGTACCATCACCAAAGAGATTACAAAATTCGCATTGGAAGCACTCGATGTGGACGCACACGGATTGGACGAAATGGACAATCGAATACTTACGACCATCATCGAAAAGTTCAAAGGAGGCCCTGTAGGCATCTCTACTATCGCTACGGCTTGTGGTGAAGAAGCAGATACGATCGAGGAAGTATACGAGCCTTTCTTGATCCAGGAAGGTTTTCTCAAACGTACGAGTAGAGGACGAGAAGCCACTGAGCTCGCTTATAAACATTTGAAAATAGTACCTCCGTCTAGAATGGGGACTTTGTTCGACTAACAGTGGATCGCTCCAAACTCACCCAACTGATCAAACAAAAATCCGCTGAAGAAGGATTTCAATTTTGTGGTGTGGGCAAGGCTGAATTTCTCGAAGAGGAAGCCCCACGACTGGAAAAGTGGTTGAATCAAAACATGCATGGTGAAATGGCCTACATGGCCAATCATTTTGATAAACGACTTGACCCCAGAAAATTGGTAGATGGCGCGAAGTCGGTCATTTCCTTACTCTACAACTATTCCCCTGAAAAAGACCTGAATGAAGGCAAGGAAGTTAAAATCGCTAAATATGCTTTTGGCAAAGACTACCACTACATTATCAAACCCAAGCTCAAAACTATACTTCAGTCCATAACGGAGCAGGTTGGGGAGATTAGCGCACGGGTTTTTGTCGACTCTGCACCAGTGCATGAACGCGCCTGGGCCGCTAAAGCTGGATTAGGCTGGGTAGGCAAAAACTCCCTCTTACTCAACAAATCGATGGGTTCCTTTTTCTTCTTGGCCGAGATTATTATGGATATAGAACTGGATTATGATGGGCCAGTCAAAGATTACTGCGGTACTTGTACCGCATGTATGGACGCCTGCCCGACAGATGCTATTCCTGATCCTTACGTGGTGGACGGCAGCAAGTGTATTTCTTATTTGACCATTGAACTCAAAAATGAAATCCCATCCTCCTTCGCGGGGCAAATGGAAGGCTGGGCTTTTGGCTGTGATATTTGCCAGGATGTGTGTCCCTGGAATCGTTTTTCACAACCACATGAGGAAGCCAATTTCACTCCTCACGAGAATCTAGGAGATATGAAGCCGTCCGACTGGAATGAAATGACCGAAGAATTATTTAGAGAAATATTCAAAGGATCTGCAGTTAAACGAACCAAATTTTCAGGTCTCAAAAGGAATATTGATTTCTTGAAAAGAACCTAGCCCGTTTTGAGTTCATTTCTTCTATTTTTGCTGCCTCAAAATTGAAGAAATATGGCTGATAGCAATCCACTCTTAGAATCATTCGCAACTCCATTTGGAGTACCTCCTTTTGAAAAAATCAAGCTTGAGCATTACAAACCTGGCATCGAAAAACTGATTGAAAAATCTAGAGCGGAGATTGAAGCCATTGCCAACCAAGAAACTGAACCATCTTTTGAAAATACAATAGAAGCCCTGGAAAGAGGTGGACGCGACTTGGATCAGGCCGCTGAGATTTTCTTCAATCTGAATTCTGCTGAAACTTCCGATCAAATGCAGGCGCTAGCCAATGAACTCTCTCCTATGCTGACAGAGTTTGGTAATGAAATCATGCAAAACGAAGCCTTGTTTGCAAGAGTTAATTCTGTTTATGACAATCGCTCTAACCTAGCACTGGACAAAGAAGAACAAATGCTTCTTCGTAAAACCTATTTGGGATTTGTGAGAAGTGGCGCTAACCTGAATGAGGAAGACAAGAAAAAGTATCGCGAACTGTCTAATGCGCTCGCTATGGCTTCCCTAAAGTTTGGCGAAAATGTATTGGCTGAAACGAATGCTTACGAACTCATTCTTGAAAACGAAGACGACTTAAAGGGATTACCTGATGGTGCCATTGACGCTGCCGCATTGGCTGCCGAAGAAAAAGGCTATAAAGGCATGTGGCTGTTCACGCTTCAGGCGCCAAGTTTCTTGCCTTTCATGGAATATGCCGAAAACCGTGAGTTAAGGGAGAAAATGTACAAAGCGTATATGTCGAAAGCTTACAAAGGCGATGATTTAGACAATCAAGAAAAGGTCAAGGAGATAGTAAAACTGAGGTACGAAATGGCACAGTTGCTCGGATATAACACCTATGCAGATTATATCCTTGAGGAACGCATGGCCGAAAAACCAGGAAAAGTAAAAGACTTTCTTAACGACTTACTGGAGAAAGCACTACCCAAAGCCAAAGAAGAAGTAGAAGAACTTAAAGCCTATATCAAAAAACTAGGGGATGACATCGAATTGGAAAGATGGGATTGGACCTACTATTCTCAAAAACTGAAAAACGAAAAATATCAACTCGATGATGAGATGCTTCGTCCTTATTTCCAAATGGAAAAGGCGGTAGACGGTATTTTTCAGGTAGCCAATAAATTATATGGTCTGACTTTCAAGAAGAACGACGATATCCCTGTCTATCATAAAGACGTACAAGCCTATGAAGTTTTAGATGAGTCAGACAAACACATCTCAGTATTTTATGCCGACTTTTTTCCAAGACCAGGCAAAAGAGGCGGCGCCTGGATGACCTCTTATAGAGGTCAGTGGAAAACAGATACTGACCATAGACCTGTCGTTTCTATTGTCTGCAATTTCACTCCTCCTACAGACTCCAAACCTTCGTTACTCACCTTCAATGAAGTAGAGACATTGTTTCACGAGTTCGGGCACGCTTTGCATGGCATGTTGGCTGATGGCAAATACAATTCTTTGAGCGGCACAAGCGTATATTGGGATTTTGTAGAATTACCTTCTCAGATTTTGGAGAATTGGCTTATGGAAAAAGAATGTCTGGATTTGTTTGCTTGCCACTATCAAACCGGAGAATCAATTCCTGAAGATTTAATTGAGAAAATAAAAGCTTCATCCAATTACCACGAAGCCTATCAAACCCTTCGCCAATTGAGCTTTGGACTGATGGACATGGCGTGGCATTCACTGACCGCTGAAAATATAGATGTTGATGATGTAGCTGCCTTTGAACAAGAGGCCATGAAACAAACTGATCTCTTTAATCCTATACCTGGCGTTTGCATGAGCACACAATTCAGCCATATTTTCCAAGGCGGTTATGCAGCTGGCTATTACAGTTACAAGTGGGCCGAGGTCTTGGATGCAGATGCCTTTTCGGTATTTAAAGAGAAAGGTATTTTTGATGCTGAAACAGCCAAATCCTTTAAAGAGAATATTCTATCCAAAGGAGGAAGTGAGCACCCGATGGAATTGTATAAAAGATTTAGAGGGCAAGAACCTTCTGTTGAAGCATTACTTGAACGAAGCGGGTTAAAAGCCAGCTAGTATCTGGTGATTTTCATTTGAACCGCATAAGTAGAGTTGTTGCTGTCTTTCTCGCTTTGCTTAGTAGGGTAAACCAATCTTTCTAGTTCTATGCTGTAATCCTTGTAGTCGGTAATAGGCTTTGAATTATCGCCCAGTGATAAAGCCTTTTCAGTGCCACTTATATTTATTTCGATAGATAATGTGCCCTGCGTCACACATTCGACATCCTCAGGACATAAAGAGTCGCTGACAAGAGATTCAAAAGTCAAGACTACAGCTGATTGAGCAATCGTTACGGTTTCTCCCACTTTGATAGAAAATGACTCGCCCAACATCACCTCTTTGGGTCCATCGCAACACTCCTCATTAGGGCTTTGACAGCATGATAGGATGAGCATCATTCCCACTGCCATACATAAACTTCTTCTCATAATCATTAGACCCTTCCTGTCGTCTTTTAGTTGGTTTTCAACAAAAATAAATTCAAATAGTTGGAATAAACAAAAATAGAGCTACCTTAGCGGCCATCATGAAGTTCCTAGAGAAAACCATAGCGTTTAAGGCCACACCGGCCACCACTGTCTAAAGCCTTTTAGACCCCAGCTATTTTTCTTTTTTACAACATTTACTTCTTTTAATAATGACAAGTTTGATCAACAACCTTAGGAAAGGTTATAAATATTTTCTTATTGCTCTAAAGGGCGAAGAAACAGAATTCACTTCAGGTAGTATCAACAAAGCCATATTTCTACTTTCAGTACCTATGGTGCTAGAGATGATCATGGAATCTTTGTTTGCCGTAGTAGACGTATTTTTTGTGGGCAAGGTAAGCGTAGATGCCGTGGCGACAGTAGGTCTCACAGAGTCCGTTGTAATGATCGTCTACTCTATTGCTATAGGTATGAGTATGGCAGCTACGGCTGTCGTGGCACGTAGAATTGGCGAAAAAGACCCCAAAAGAGCAGGCGACGCTGCCTTTCAATCTATTCTTATCGCTGTATCCATGTCTATCGTGGTGAGTATTTTCGGTATCATTTATGCGGAGGATATTCTTAGAATCATGGGTGGTTCCGAAGAATTGATAGCCGCTGGGTCAGGATACACTCGAGTGATGCTCGGAGGAAATGCCAGTATCATGTTGCTCTTCCTGATCAACGGTATTTATCGTGGAGCAGGAGATGCATCCATGGCCATGCGCTCTCTTTGGATTGCCAATGGATTGAATATCGTGCTGGATCCGATTTTTATTTTTGGGTTAGGGCCGATTCCAGCATTCGGGGTGGAAGGTGCTGCTATTGCCACCACCATCGGTCGATCTATGGGGGTATTCTATCAATTGGTAGGGCTGTTTGGAGGCAAGCGAATTATCAAATTGACCATCGACAATGTGAAGGTTCGAATGGAAACTATCCGAAGAATATTTGATATCGCATTAGGTGGAATGGGTCAATTTTTAATTGAATCAGCCAGCTGGATTTTCTTGGTGAGAATCATTTCTGAATTTGGAAGTGCTGCTTTGGCGGGCTATACCATTGCATTTAGAATTATTGTTTTTACCATTTTACCCTCTTGGGGAATGGCGAATGCTGCCGCTACTTTGGTTGGGCAGAATTTGGGCGCAGGAGAACCAGGTAGAGCAGAAAGCTCTGTATGGAAAACGGCTCATTTGAATACTGGATTTTTATTCTTTGTTTCGATCATCTTCTTCTGGTTTGCACCTGAATTTGTTTCGATCTTTTCAAATGAAGTGGTCGTACAAGAACATGGGTCCTTAGCACTACGAGTAATCTGTGTGGGCTACATCACTTTTGCTTATGGCATGGTGATTAGTCAAGGGTTCAATGGTGCTGGAGACACAAAAACCCCTGTGGTGATGAATATTATCTTCTTCTGGTGTATTCAGATTCCATTGGCCTATACCCTGGCCATCCATTTGGATTATGGATTTTTAGGCGCTATGATTTCTGTGGCAGTCGCTTTTGCCTTGCATGCTGCCGCCTGTATCTATTGGTTTAGATTGGGCAAGTGGAAATTGGTGAAGGTTTAATAATTGTGAGTCAGTCTCAAAAAAAACGTCATCACGAGTTTTATGAAGTGATCTTAAGCATATTCACGAAGTAAACTTCAAGATTGCCACGCATTCGCTCGCAATGACGAAATGTTTGAGACTGACTTAATGGTATTTTACTGCGCCCCTTTGATGATCTCATCCACTACTTCCGGATTCAGCAATGTTGACGTATCCCCAAGGCTAGAAGTATCATTTTCCGCTACTTTTCTCAGGATTCTTCTCATGATTTTACCCGAACGTGTCTTCGGCAATCCCGGTACAATCTGAATTTTATCAGGTTTGGCAATCGGGCCAATAATTTTGTTGACAGTGGCTTTGATTTCATCTTTCAAGCTAGCTTCAGTTCTGCCTTCTGCATCACAAATCACATAAGCGTAAATGCCCTGCCCTTTGATATCGTGTGGGTAGCCCACTACTGCAGATTCTACTACCAGAGGATGTTCATTGATGGCGTTTTCAACCTCGGCGGTGCCCATTCTGTGACCTGAAACATTGATCACATCATCTACTCTACCCATAATTCTGTAGTAACCATCTTCATCTCTTCTCACACCATCGCCTGTGAAATACATGCCTTTGTAGGTAGAGAAGTAAGTGTCGATGCACCTTTGATGATCACCATAAGTGGTTCGGATCATAGAAGGCCATGGAAAATTGATACATAAATTACCTTCTACTCCATTTCCTTTCAATTCCTTGCCTTCTGCATCTACGATAATCGGTCGAATACCTGGTAAGGGTAAAGTAGCAAATGCGGGTTTGGTGGGTGTCAATCCAGCCAACGGTGAAATCATGATTCCTCCTGTTTCCGTTTGCCACCAGGTATCTACAATTGGGCATTTCCCTTTGCCAATATGATCATGATACCAGTGCCATGCTTCTTCGTTGATAGGCTCGCCTACGGTTCCCAATACTTTTAAAGAGTCTAATTTATGTGGAGTCACTGGGTCTAAACCAAAAGCTTGTAATGCTCTAATCGCAGTTGGTGCGGTATAAAATTGGTTGACTTTATACTTGTCACAAATTTCCCAGAAACGACCAGCGTCCGGATAAGTAGGTACGCCTTCGAACATCACCGTAGTGGCACCAGACAATAGCGGACCATAAACAATATAGGAGTGACCAGTAATCCAACCTACATCGGCTGTACACCAATAAATATCATCGCTATTGTATTGAAATACATTTTGGAATGAAAACTGGGTGTAAACCATATAACCGCCAGTAGTATGCACTACGCCTTTAGGTTTTCCAGTAGACCCTGAGGTATAGAGAATGAATAGCATGTCTTCGCTATCCATTTCTTCTGCTTTGTGTTCTTTACTCGCCTTAGCCGTTTCCTCATGCCACCAAAGGTCTCTGCCAGATTGCATGGTTACTTCTGTTTTGGTTCGTCGTGCAACAATCACTTTCTCAATGGTGGTGCATTTTTCGATAGCTTCATCTACTACTGCTTTCACTGGGATAGTCTTCGCACCTCGGAAGTTCCCATCAGAAGTCAATACCATTTTAGCCTCACAGTCGTTAATTCTGTCGGCCAGGGCAGATGAAGAGAATCCGGCAAATACCACCGAATGTACCGCCCCTACTCTTGCACAAGCCAGCATGGCAACAGCGGCTTCTGGAATCATCGGCATATAGATAATCACGCGATCACCTTTTTCAATGCCGTTACTTTTCAAGACATTTGAAAATTCACATACTTTTTCAAAAAGCTGTTTGTAAGTGAGTGTGATTCCTGCTTCTTTAGGATCATTAGGTTCCCAAATGATTGCTGGCTTATCACCCAAGGTATATAGATGACGTTCTAATATGTTTTCGGTGATGTTTAGTTTGGCATTTTCAAACCACTTGACATCAGCTTTTTCAAAATTGTAGTCCACAACTTTGTCCCACTTTTTTCTCCAAAAAAATTGATTGGCTACTCGTTCCCAAAAAGTTTCTGGGTTGGCCACACTTTTTTCATAGGCCAAAAAGTACTCACTAAGGTTTTCTATTTTCGCTAGCATGCTTGTTTGCTTTTGTATCTGTTCATTTTATGCATCTTAAATTTATATTCTTTTAAGAATTGTCAATTACTTTTTAGCTAAAAAGCTACTATTCATTGCTTAGTGCTCAAATCTTTTGAAAATTTTAGAATTGTCTAGCCTGTTCTATCCTGAAAGGTTTGAAAAGCTGTCAGATTGACCTTAGACACTGTATAGTTTATTAGCTTTGCGGTCTAATCATAAAGACTATTCGTGATGAACGAAAGATACATGCAGCGCGGCGTATCAGCCTCCAAAGAAGACGTACACAATGCCATCAAAAACATCGACAAAGGCGTATTCCCAAATGCCTTTTGTAAGATCGTACCGGATATGTTGGCAGGTGACGAAGCCTATTGCAACATCATGCATGCGGATGGTGCTGGCACCAAGTCTTCACTGGCCTACATGTATTGGAAAGAAACCGGTGACTTGTCGGTATGGAAAGGTATTGCTCAGGATGCAGTAATCATGAATACCGACGATTTACTTTGTGTTGGTGCCGTGGACAATATCCTGCTTTCTTCTACCATCGGAAGAAATAAAAACTTGATTCCAGGAGAAGTACTTACAGCTTTGATCGAAGGCACAGAAGAAGTACTGCAGATGCTTCGAGACAATGGCGTGGATATTCGTTCGACTGGTGGAGAAACTGCCGACTTGGGCGATCTAGTCAGAACTGTGGTAGTAGACAGTACGGTAATTGGCCGAATGAAAAGAGCTGATGTGATCACCAATGAAAATATTCAAGGGGGCGATGTAATTGTAGGACTAGCCTCGTACGGACAGGCCAACTACGAAAGCGAATACAACGGTGGCATGGGTAGCAATGGACTGACCTCAGCCAGACACGATGTTTTCGCTAAAAAATACATGGAGAAATATCCGGAGTGTTTCGATCCTTCGGTGCCTGCTGATTTGATCTATTCAGGCTCAAAAGATTTATTGGATCAAGTAGAAGGCTCACCCTTAGATGCTGGTAAGCTCGTATTATCGCCGACCCGTACCTACGCCCCTATCATCAAGCAAATGCTTGAAAACTACCGCAGCCAAATTCATGGAATGATTCACTGCAGTGGAGGTGCACAAACCAAAGTATTGCACTTTGTCAACGATGTACATGTAGTAAAAGACAACTTGTTCGAAATTCCTCCGCTATTCAAATTGATTCACCAAGAGAGTGGTACCGATTGGAAGGAGATGTACAAAGTATTCAATATGGGCCACCGTATGGAGCTCTATGCACCTGAGGCTATCGCTCAACAATTGATTCAAATCTCTGAATCCTTTGGTGTGCCTGCTCAAATTATTGGAAGAGTGGAGTCGTCAGCGCAGACTAAAGCGACTATTACTACTGAGAATGGAACTTTTGAGTATTTGAAGTAATAGTTATTTTTTCTTATCGTATTGACCTATTTTGACTCTGAAGGATAAGTAAATACTCATCGCTCGAGAGGGGTCATCTGAGAAGTAATAGGACAATATATTATCAGAGCCTAAATTGAGAAATCTCCATTGCAATCCAAACCCAGTGTGAAAATCGGAATATGTACTATACCCCATTGGGATGATCACAGCTACTTTTCGAATTTCATAGGTTGGAGCAACATGGATACTCCACACCGTATCTCCAGTAGATCGGTTCGATTCCCGAGGTTTCAAGAGCACATTAGAAACACTTAGACTCAAATGATTATATAGTTTGTATTTGGCAAATAGTATCGCACGAAAAGGTGTGCGTGTACTAAAGCGATCAATAGGAATGTCGTCTACTGAAAATTGTGCGCTCAATGAGTCCGTCAATTGATCTACACTTTGGATTTGTTGCAAGCTTTTACCATCTAGCGTTTCTCCATTCAAAGCGTAATCAGTACTGTTTTTTGCGCTTTTGTAATTGATTTTTCCAAGATCAAGAAACGACAAACCAATAGTCAGTCGGTCTTTCCATTGTGCTGAAAAACTAAAGTCAACGGAGTAGCCATTTTTTGAAAACAAATCTGCTTCGAAGGTCTCAGATTCCATCATCTGGTTCAGTTCGTCATTGTAAACAATGGACACTTTAGCAGAAATGTTATCAGTTTCAGAATTCCGAAAATCACTATTCAATCCGTCTATTTCAAATTTACCTGAAGCTATTCCCGACAAATAACGCAAGGTCAAGCCTGTTTGAACAGACCAATCGTCGGACACCTCCCAATTTCTAGCATAACTCAGACCAAACTGCATCCAGGAATTTGAGTACATGGTCATAAAGTCATCAAAAAATCTCCCATTGAAATTTTCGCCATCCCTTATGGACTGAATAAACTCCGAAAAATTTAAACCTGATGTTCTTTCATATGAGATGCTCCTAATCCCCGCGGAAAAAGCCACAGCATTGTTTTTGTTGATCGCGTAAGAAATAGTTGGCAAGACTACCCGAGCTTCCGCCATAACAAAATTAGCATCCAATGAAAGCAAATATCTAGGATTTGACGTGAGCATGGCAGATTTCATTTTTTCATAAAATGATCGCCCCTCATTATCACTATTGAAAAGGTTGAACTGAGTACCAACTACCTGAATGTCCCATTTTGAACTTCTATCTACCAACAAAGAAGGCATGTTTCCTACGGCGTATACACCCGGGTGGTCAGCAAACAACGCAGATTTAAAATTTTGTGAATGAGAAAAAAATGGCAGCGCAAGCAGCCCTAATAGAAATAGTCTCTTCATTGAAATTTGCGCCTCGAGCGTTAAATTTTTTCGCAAATATATCTGTATAAAGCAGTTGATTCTAGCTTAATATATTTTATTAAGCACTTATAGTTGAAACAACAACTACTTTGACTAATCTACTTTTTATATTCCATTTTAAGCATAGAAATAAAATGGATAAGGCTGGTAATAAAGAAGATTACTTATATTAGAATACTTTTAACCATCTATTCGAAATATGCCTACACCTAAAGACGTGCTGGTCACAGTTACCGTTGACACTTCAGCCATTACTCAAGAAAATGTAAGACAAACCATTGTCCTATCCGACGACAATGGAGGTTCAGACCAAACACCAAATGATAGCTGCACTTTCTTATCTAAAATTAACGATAAAGCCAAAGTCACATTTGAAATTAGGGCAAAGGATGGCTCGACAAGTGTATCCTTTGTGTCATTCAACAAAACAGGCTTAGGGCCAAACGTGATGAATCCCATGCCACATGCACCAAAATGGAGGGCTACAGCGAATGGTAAGAGCAAAGATCGCGAGTCCTATTCATTCACCATACAGGTTGAAAACAAGGGTGAATTTACCCTAGATCCAGAAATTGAAATTTTTCCATGATCCAATGTCATTCCATTTTTAAACTCCTTTTGACTCTCTGCATTTGCTTTAGTTCATTTTTGCCTTCTCAGACATTTGGTCAGTCTGGAAAATTAAATTCACCAGATAGTTTGGTAGCGCTGATTGAAGGAGAAGAACCATTAGTCGATTCTCTTCGATTTTTATATCTACTAAAAATCAGTCAGTACCATACTAGCCCGGCGGTAAGAATCAAATATGCCCAAATAGCTAAAAATATTGCGACAGAAGAAGATAACCTGCTTTGGAAAAGACATAGCGCACATTGTTTGGGATATGCGTATAAACAATCTGGAGATCTGACTTTAGCTCTTGAACACTTTCTTGCTGGCTTAAGATTCGCCCTAGAACTAGATTCCGCACTGATGGTGGCAAATTCCTACAATGCCATAGCCACTGTTTATAAACTGCAAAACAACAATGGACTGGCTTTAGATTACTATAATAAGAGTATTAGTGTGTATGAAAAGCAACAAGATACGCTTCGTCTGGCGAGTTCAATTCTAAATAAAGGTGAACTTCTCCGAGCAAGCAACAATCTCGATTCTGCCATTTCATCATTTAATATATCCATCCAGTTGTATGAAATTATCCAGCATGATAGGTATTTGGCTTATGCCAAAGGCAACTTAGGGTTAGCACTGGCAGAGTTAGGAAATATTGATAACGCAGAGCCATTGATCAATGAAGCCTTAGAAACCCTACACAACTATAATGATCACTATGCCATAGCCAGCTATCAAACTTCCTTAGCGGAAATATACTCCAAGCGGGACCAAACCAATAAGGCAATCATTACATCTCTGAATGCTTTGGTAATTAGCGAAAAATATGGGCTAAAAGAACAAATCAAAGACGTTAGCTTACTTCTATCAGAATTGTTTCGTGATCAAGGTGATTACCGCAAGGCCTATTACCATCAAAACCAATACATCGCCTATCGTGATAGCATAAACAATGAAGAAGTGGTTCGACAAATGGCCGACCTGCGTACGGACTTTGAAGTGTCTAAAAAACAAGTAGAAGTAGACCTACTCAGCGAAAAAAACAGAAATGCAAACCTCATGCTCTATGGGGCTCTACTTGGTTTGTTGTTTGTGGTGGGCGTGGCCATCGTGATTTACCGTGCCTTGGTTGCCAACAAAAAACTTTCAGCAATCAATCGCCGGCAGGCCGACCGCCTCCAGCAACTCGACGCTGCCAAATCACGCTTCTTTGCCAATATATCACACGATCTTAGAAGCCCCTTGACGCTGATCACTGGCGGCATCAACCAGGTGCTTCAAAACAAAGACGTTTTCCTTACAAAGAAAGCCGAACAACAACTCCAAACAGCCCAGCTCAATAGCGAGCGCATCATACACATGACCGGAGAGATCAACGAATTGATCCAACTCGAGGAGGGCAAGCTTACCTTGCACAAAGCCTATGTGGACTTAGACCGCATGCTTACGCTCTTCGAGCAGATGTTTAGCGCCACCGCCGAACAACACGAAATCGAATGGAGTTATACCAAAGACGCCACGTTAGAGCAGCCGATTGTACACGTCGATCCGCACCAATTCGAAAAGGTGCTGTTCAACCTGATCACCAATGCCATAAAGCATACCCAGCCAGGAGATCAAATAGCCGTTCGATTGACGGGGGATGATCAAAATGTACAGCTCTCCGTGAGCGACACCGGCGAAGGCATACCACCAGAAAAACTTCCTCATATCTTCGAAAGATACTTTCAAGCACCCGACAAAGATTATAAAGCCAAGGAGGGTTTTGGTATTGGTCTCGCACTCGTGCAAGAGATCGTACACCAGCACGGAGCCAAAATCAAAGTGGAAAGTAAGCTCGGCAAAGGCTCCACTTTTGTGGTGACTATGCCTCACCAGGCAGTTGTAGATCAAGAGCTTTATCAACTCACCGACTTAAGCTACAGCGGCGAGAAACAAGCGCTGTATCGTGACATAGACGATCAGTTGGCTGGCTCGAGGCCAACCGTGCACTTAGATACACTCAAGAAAAATGATCGTGAAACCCTAGCAACAATTCTAGTGGTGGAAGATCATCCAGAAGTGCGTGCATACATCACGGATGTGATTGAAACCAGCTATCAGGTGATCCATGCGCCTAATGGACTGAAAGCGCTTCGCATGCTGGAAACAGAATCCGTCGACCTAATCATTACAGATTTGATGATGCCCTGGCTGGATGGGTTCGAATTGCTAGAGCGCCTCAAAGAAGATGAGAAGTATCGAAAAATTCCGGTGCTGGTTCTCTCCGCCCGTACATCAGAGAAAGATAAATCACGAGTTTTGTCTCAAGGTGTGAATGACTTCTTATGCAAACCTTTCAAACCCAACGAATTGCTTCAACGAGTAGAAAATCTGCTTAACATGAAAGCCACTTGGAACAACTCTGATCCAAATGCTTTGGTGATCAATAATACCGAGACACTAGCTGATGTAGAAAAGTCTATACTCAACAAAGTAGAACAACTCATCTTTGATAAAATCGATGACCCGCACTTGAGCATTGGCTATCTGGCAGATCAAATAGCTATGAGTGAAAGGAATTTCTATCGAATGATCAAACGACTGACGGATGCCACACCGTTAGAACTGATTAAAGAACTGAGACTGCAAATGGCTCATAAAATCCTGAATGAAAAAACGGTAAGTAACAGTTCAGAAGTAGCCAAGCAAATAGGCATCAACAACGTCACCCACTTCAATACCCAATTTAAAAAGAGATTTGGCAAGAGCCCCAAAGACCTCATCTAGAATGTAATCTTTTTCATTTCATTTTGTATGGAAAGAAGAGTTACACACTTTCACCATTTCATATCTCTAAATCTTCTTTTTTTTCCTCCACATTGATTAATATTAGGGTTCCACCTGTTCTCAATTAGTTTTATTTTTAACTTTAAACAAAGAATAAGTATGCCTCAACCAAAGGACATTACTGTAACTGTTACCGTGGATACGGAAACCATTACACAAGCAAATGTGAACACTACCATCGTACTCACAGATGATAACAATGACCACGACAATACTCCAGGTGATAGCTCAACCTTTGACATTATCGCCAATGACGGAGCTACAATTACTTTTCAAATAGCACAAAAAAATGGGGGTACTGGGGTTTCCTTCGTTTCATTCGACAAGGAACCAGGTGGATCAGCAATTATGGACCCACTACCATCCTCTCCAAATTGGGTTGGAACAATTAATGGTGCTCAGGAAGCAACTGAGAGTTATTCTATAACTATTGACGTTCCAAACAAAGGGCAATTTACATTAGATCCCAAAATAGATATTAAGGGGCCTTGATAATAACCAAAAACAAAGCAACTATAATTTTAGCCTACATTTTTGTAGGCTTTCTTGTTCCCTTGGCCTACGGACAAAATCAAAATCAAGCAGATAGTTTAATAGAGTTACTTAATGCTCCGAATAAATATACAGATTCAACTATTTGTGCGATCTATAATGACATAGCGTTTTATTCAACTCAGCCTAACAAGCGAATTCAGTATGCGAAAGAAGCCTCAAAACTAGCCTCCAGAATACAAGATGAGCGTCAACTTGCACTTAGTTTAAGATACCAAGGATCAGGCTACAGCTCTAAAGGTCATCTAAGTGAGGCCATCAAACTATATCTGGCCTCGGCCATTCATTATTCAAAAGCAAAATTAGACTTAGGTGTCGCTGTAGTTTACATTGATCTAGGAGATATTTATTCAAAACAGAAGAATTTTAAGAATTCAACTTATTACTATAATAAAGGAATTCGCATATTACGAGAAAAGCAGGATTCAATAAGGCTTGCTAGTGCTCTTTTAAACACTGGGGATTTATATCTGGAATCATTGATCTATGATTCGGCTCTTTTATATTTTCAAGAATCGGAGAAAATTTTTGATTCAATTGATTATCCCATCGGTAAAGCCTATTGTATTGGGAACGTTGGATTGATACTTTCTCATACAAAAAGCTTAGAACTCGGCGAAAGAAAAATAAAAGAAGCAATTGATATTTTAGAAAAGCATAATCATGTCATTGCTATATCGATTTACCAAACTTCATTAGCAGATATTTACGCACAACGTGGGGACTTAAATAGAGCGCTGAATTATGCATACAGCGCCCTTTCCATTGGAGAAGAAGAAGGTTTAAAAGAACAAATAAGAGATGCCAGTCTCAAACTTTCAGAGCTATATCAAACTCAGGGTGACTATAAAAAGGCTTACAATTATCAAAGTCAATATATAACTTTTCGAGACAGCATTAACAATGAAGAAGTGATCCGCAAGATGGCCGACCTCCGTACAGAGTATGAGGTGGGACAAAAACAAGCCGAAGTAGATCTGAAACAAACAGAAGTGGATTTACTCAATGAACAAGCAAGAAATAATCAGATCGTGCTCTGGAGTGTGATTGTAGTATTGGTATTGGTCCTATGCCTGACCTATGCATTGCTCAAAGTCTATCGAGTAAAAGCGCGTGCCGTGAGAATCGTGCGACAAAGGCGGCGTGTCATCGCTGCGCAGCGTGATCAACTGGAAGATGTCAATCGCACCAAAGACAAATTCTTTTCTATCATCTCTCATGATATTCGCGGTCCTATTAGTAATTTTCAAGGGGTCTCTCAGCTGATTCATTTGCTGGTAGAAAGTAAGGATTATGACGGCTTACTCAAGTTGGGTACAATGCTAGACACTTCCACCAAAGAAGTTTCTTCCTTGCTAGATAATCTCTTGGAATGGGCTATGAGCCAGCAGGGGCGCATGCCTTACAAACCTGAAACTATCAAACTTCATGAGCTGTGTAATTCCAACCTCAGCATCATGGAGAATCTAGCTACTGCCAAGCAAATCACCTTGACCGAAAAAGTAAAAGAAAAAGTCACCATCACCGCAGATAAAAACAGCATATCTACCATTATTCGGAATCTACTGAGTAATGCAATCAAGTTTACTCCTGAAGGTGGAACCGTAGATCTCCAGTTGAGTTACGATCTAAATATGGCGGTACTGATAGTCAAAGATTCTGGAATCGGTATACCCAAAGAGAAGATGCAACACCTATTCGACTTCAAAGGCGAACGCAGTCGCTGGGGTACGGGTGGAGAAAAAGGCGTAGGTCTTGGACTGACGCTGATTCACGAATTCGTAGAGCTCAACAAAGGCAAGATCGAGGTGGATAGTGAAGAAGGTAAGGGGACTACTTTTAAGGTTTACTTGCCTTTGGTTATCGATTAAGATGGCTTCATCATTCCACGATGACCTAAAACGGCATTCGGGGAATCTGTTCGCTAGGAGAGCTGCTTTTCTCCAACAAGCTATTAGCCCGAAAAGGATTACCTGGATAAACCAGGTGATGACGCCCGTTCAGTCTATTATCATCGGACGCCTTGGCTCGTGTTTTCACGAAGCATAATCAAAGTAAGGTTCGTGAGGACACGAACCTGATCTGTTGGCATATTCCGATCTCCAAAAAAACAACCCTTTGCGGACCGGTTCCGCGACCCGTCTGAAAAAACTTCTGCTGCCCGAAATACAGATGCCGCAACAGGTGCCATAGCCGTCAAGTTAAGAAGTTGTTTATGGTCTTAAACACATTTTGTTTTCCGTTTTTGGTTTCAGTGAGATATTTTCTATCAGATCGGATGAGTAATTTTTTAAACCAGTATTCTAGGGGTTGGTCTTCAAAAACAACTTTCTTGAGGTCATTAGATAGCCTAAAAGCTGTTTTGAAAAATTTATTCTGACTGCACCGTATAGCCATTCCTTGGTCAAGCAAGCCCTGTTCTATTAACCTGAAGGCTTGATAGTGGAGCATGATCCAGATAAAGCGGGCAATAAGCTGGCACTGGAATCTTTCCTGTTTCATAGCTTTCATTTTGTCAATTCGGGCTTGTGATTTCCAGGCTTTGAATACAAGTTCGATTTGCCAGCGGGTGCGGTATATGCCTTGAACCTGTGAAGTGGAAACCCATGCTTTTGGCACATTGGTTATAAATATGTTCAGCCATGCCCTTGTTTTATACTCTTTACTGACCTTGTGTCTACCATGGGCTGCTCTTTCAGCCCTCAATAAACGTTGTTTGTAAACCTGCTCGGGCACTTTTGCAACAATCATTCGCATCGGCATATCTGCGATTTTCACCTCCAGCTCTAAAGCAGGCAATGTGTGTTTGTTGAGTTTTCTCAATATGGCAGAAAAGTCGATTGGAGCCTGGTCCACATCCTGAACGCCCCACCTGCTGTTTAAGCGGTTCAGGAAATAAGCCCCTTGTTGGGAAACATGCTTCAGATAGTGCTGGGTCACATAGCCCAAGTCCCGAACCAAGAGGTCTCCCTTTTCGATATCGCCCAGGGTTTGCCTAGAATCTGTTTGATCATTACGGCAGGCTGCCGTCAATTCCAGCCTTTGAGTGACATTGGTAAGCAAATCATATTCATACTGGATACTGATCTGGGCCTTGCTGCCTTGGCCTCCATGACCTTTGAACGTTTTGGCATAAGCCTCTGGAAGCGTGTACCGTGTAGAATCTTTGACCATCACCCGATTGAACCGCTTAAATTTGTTTTGTTCAGATGGGTTCAAATTCAGCTGCCCAGCCAGCAATTGGCTAAGCAAAGCACTCATAAATTCGACAGCCTTGATATTGAACCGCTCTTGGACGGCTTGTTTTGAAATAGACAAACCATGTTGCTCAACAAAACCATTGGCCAGATCCTCAAGGCTCACTTGATCTAGGTACTGATCACAAAAAAGAAGTAGATCAAGGAACTTAGATGCGTCCAAACGTGACTTACGCTGTACAAAGCCACTCTCCCTGGCCAAAAGATCAAGTTTCTCTTTAGAAAAAATCTTATTTAAACAGCCTGAAAAACAACTGGCCTTAGCCTCAATTAGTTGTGAAATTTCTTGTCGGTTCTTCCCCAAACAGTATTTTTGAGAAAGAAAAAAGGCAGGTCACTAATACATCAAAAGCCCGCCTTTTTGTTCATTTAAAAATCAAACAAATATGGGGAAGAACACTAGGTATTCCTAACTGGGATACCATGCCCAAACCACAAATTCAGTCGAGAAAACCTTAGCTTGACGGCTATGGCAACAGGTGCGGCAAGGAGTATTCCACTTATCTAAAATCAGGCTTATCCAACTTCTTAGCAATTCTATGCGCAGCATTCAATAGACCTACGTGACTATATGCCTGAGGGAAGTTGCCCCACATGCTGCCATCGTGCTCATTCACATCCTCACTCAAAAGACCCACATGATTAGAATAACCGACCAAATTATCGAAGTACTCCACGGCTTCATCCACGCGACCCACACAGGCCAAGGCCTCCACATACCAGAAAGCACAAATCAAGAAGGTAGTTTCGGGCTCACCAAAATCATCCTGATGCTTATATCGATAGAACAAGCCATTGGAAGCTTTCAGGTCTTTCTCCATGGCTTTGAGGTGCTCCTTGGCTCTATCAGAGTTGTTGTCCAGGTAGCCCATGTTGATCAACTGCAAACAACTGGCATCCATACGATCTGTACCGATCGCCTGACTATAGCCTTTCTTGCTGGCGCTATAGCACTGCTCAATTTTAGCCTTGGCTATTTTTCCGAGCTTCTGAGCCAGTTTGCCCATTTTTTCATCCTTCAAAACCACTGCGATCTTTTCTGCCGCCATGCTTCCTGCCCAGTGAAACAAATAAGTATAGCAGTGATGTTGACTCAAGTTTCTAAATTCCCAAAGGCCTGCATCTGTCTGCTCCATGGTTTTTTCGATCAGCCCAAGTGTCTTGTGAATCAAATCACCAGAGTCGTACCTTTCGGTAAATATGATTCTTTGGTCATAGTATAGCGGAAGCAAAGACAAAAGCACCTGTCCGTACACATCATTTTGAATATGTTCATAGGCCTGATTTCCGACTCTGACGGGCTGATTACCCTGATAGCCTTTCAGTTTGGTTTCTATCTCCACCAAATCTTTCTCTCCTCCAATACCAAACAATGGCTGATAGCGATCATTTTCCGCACTGGTGATATTCATGATGTAGTGGAAGTACTTTTCCAGCTCCTCAAAGTGACCAATGTGATTGAAGGCATTGAGTGTATAGTAGGTATCACGCATCCAGCAGAATCGATAATCCCAATTTCGGGTAGACCCAGGAGACTCTGGCAAACTGGTGGTAGTAGCAGCTACAATAGCGCCAGTATCTTCAAACTGATGAATCTTGAGCGTAAGCGCCGAGCGAATGGCAGCCTTCTGATAGAAGTTGGCAATACTCGCTGTCTTCACCCATTTGTGCCAATAGTTGACCGTACGGTTCAAGAATAGCTCCGCGGTCTCTTTCAAATCTGTTTCCAATGGAGGCCCGAAGGTCAATACCAAATACTTAGTTTCGTTTAGGACAAACTCCTGATCTTTCATCAAATAGCTCAATGAGATGTTGGTAGTCAGTCGTACCTGAGATTCTAATCCTATATAGCGGATATGGTTGCTTCCCATGCTTCGTTCTGGACGGGTATTGCCATAATCACCTACCGGGTCACAGACCACTTTGATGTTTGGATGCTCAGATATCGGCTCGATCTTTCTTATCAGCATCAACGGCTTATAGCTGCGCTCAAATTGCAAATATCTTGGCGCAAAATCCGTGACTCTATACTTTCCAGTGGAGCTTGTTATTTCTGTGCATAGCACATTGGTATTTTCCAGATAATATTGTTTCGAATCATAATCACCCTCCACAGGTAAAGCTGAAAACTCACCTCCCTTTTCATCGTCGATCAGATTGCCGAAAATGAAACTGCTGTCGAATCTCGGCCAACACATCCAAGCGATGTTGGTATCTGTTTTGATGTGAGCGGTATATGCACAGTTGCCAATTACACCATAGTCATAGGTATGTCTATTATCCATGTTTCTGGGATTAGAATTTCAAGAAAATTAGTTTTTGGATCGTGCGCTGTGAGATTGAATAATAATCTGGCCAATTCAATCAATACGCTAAAATGATGAAATATTATCAATTAATGCCATAAATATTGCAACTTTGTTCAGCGAAAATTCACATTTATTAATAAACACACAATGAGAAAGAAAATAGTAGCGGGAAACTGGAAGATGAATAATGACCTGGTGGCGGGTAAAAAATTAGCACAAGAAGTGCTGGACAAAGCCACAGGAAACGAAGAAGCGCAGATCGTTTTGGGCACGCCGTTCATCCATTTGACTGCTTTAGCGGAAACTGTAGTTGGGAAAAAAGGAATTGAAGTAGCAGCACAAAATTGTAGCGACAAAGCTTCCGGTGCCTACACTGGTGAGACCTCAGCGGAGATGATCAAGTCTACTGGCGTCAACTATGTCATATTAGGGCACAGCGAAAGAAGAGAATACTTCAACGAAACCAATGCTGAATTAGCAGCAAAATTAGATTTGGCGCTAGCCAACGGTTTGACTCCAATATTCTGCTGTGGTGAGCCGCTTGAAATCAGAGAAGCGGATACGCAGTATGATTATGTCAAACAGCAATTGACTGAAAGCTTGTTTCACTTATCTGATGAGGACTTTGCTAAAATTGTAATTGCTTACGAACCAATTTGGGCGATCGGTACGGGCAAAACAGCCACATCAGCACAAGCGCAGGAAATGCATGCCGAATTGAGAAGTCACTTGGCTAGCAAGTTTGGACAATCCGCTGCAGACGCCTGCCCTATTCTTTATGGAGGTAGCTGTAAGCCATCAAATGCCAAAGAAATCTTCGAAGGAGCAGATGTAGATGGTGGTTTGATCGGCGGAGCATCTTTGAATGCAGATGACTTTTTAGCGATAGTCAACTCATTCTAATTAGTGAATTAAGCAACATTCTCCCGTTATGATTTCATTTATAATTTCGCTGTTGATATGGAGCTGGGGTGATACACCTACTTCAGCCCAAATTGACCCTTGTGAAATTTATGGCAAGGTTTATATCGAGCCTAATCCCCGCTTTGCTCATTTTCGAGTTTATGAAGATGAATCGGAAGCTTTTGCAGACATTATCATTTTCGTAGAAGAAAATTCTTTGTTTGCCGATGAGGTAGGTCACTGGTCTTTTGTGGAAGACCGAGATTTTGCTGATGTTTACATATACTTTGAAAAAGACAGAAACATGGCGGACTTTTCGGTATACTATACCGAGTATGCTTCCTTCGCCGGCTGCAATAGATAAATGACCTTTACCAAAATAATATTCCAAACTAACCGAGAATTCGCTGATATCTTAACTGCGGAATTAGCCGAAATGGGCTTCGATACTTTTGAAGAAACTGAAAAAGGAATTGACGCCTATATTCTTACCGAACGATACGCCAGTCGATCGATTGCTGAAATGGTAGATAAATACAAATCGCTGGCCTCGATCGAGTACAAAGTAGAAACCATAGAGAAAGAGAACTGGAACGAAGAGTGGGAAAAGAACTATGATCCAATTACTGTAGACAGTCGTTGTAGAGTAAGAGCCACTTTTCACGAACCAGACGATTCTTATGATCACGAAATTGTAATCACTCCCAAAATGTCTTTTGGCACAGGCCATCACGCCACTACGCAAGGTATGCTGGAGTTGCAATTAGACAATTCCTTTGAAGGAAAGTCTGTGTTAGATGTAGGGTCCGGCACGGGGATTTTGGCGATCATGGCCTCAAAACTTGGTGCCACCTATGTAGAAGCCACCGATATTGACCAATGGTGTGTGGAAAATGGTTTAGAAAATTTCCAGCTCAATGGCCTTCAAAATATTGATTATCACAAAGGAGCCATTAGTACACTCGAATTGAACAAATCGAAATATGATGTGGTCATAGCCAACATCAACAAGAATGTGCTCTTAGAAGAAATGTCTTATTATGCGAGTCTGCTTGAAAAAGGAGGCCAATTATTTCTAAGCGGCTTTTATGAAGAAGATATCCCAGATATAAAAAATAGCACCGATTCTTATAATCTTTTGCTTGAAAAATCAGTTATTAAAGATAACTGGACGGCGTTGATGTTCAGTAAATACTGATAAAGCCCTTAGCATATCGCCATCGGTTTACTATCTTTAGCCGTTGATTCAGAATAGCATTGAATGGTCTGGCATAGGCGTATATATTTTCTTCTTTTTTTCACCCTTTATACAGGAATAGCGCAAGCACAATACTTCAGGTTTTCACCTGAACCAGATCAGTTTGTAGAAGATGTGGTTCGCAATATATCTGGCATTGGAACAGAACCGGCTGAAAAAGTATCTTATGACTTTCGAAACGTCTGGACTTCGCAACTCACAGACGATCAAAAGGCTTCGATCATAGCGCTTTGTACGAAAATGGAAGATCGCCGATTTGGCACTCGCCCCTATCACGAATACTTCTTCAGCCTAATTACCTATGCGCTAACACAAGAAAACATCAGCACAGATCAGATGTCTGAAATTCTGAATGTCTGTCATTACGCCGTTGATCATTTTCATAAGGACGAAGTTTCTGAGTTTTTCAAATCTCTCACCTTCTTCTTTGCTCGAGGGGCGCTGTATCACTCTCACTACAACAAGTTGTCTACCACCGGTGGTTCATACAAAGTGGTCTTGCTCGAAGAGTCACTTCCAGAGCCTAAGCCCGAGGAGACGGAAGAAATAGTAGAAGAAGAATTTATCTCTGAAGATGAAATTGAAGAACCGCAGGAAAAAGAATATGTTGAAGAAGATACTGGCTCCGATGATTGGGGTTCGGACGACGGATGGGGCAGCGATGATGGATGGGGTTCTGACGATGGATGGGGCAGTGACGACAGCTGGGGCAGCGTTGACAGCTATGGAAGTGATGATAGCTTTAGCGACGAAGTCGGAGAAGAAACCTATGAGGAAGAAAAGAAACCTTTGGTTCTAGAGCGTCAGACTTTTTCTCTTGAAAAAGTGGATCATGTAGCGGAAATGCAAAACAATGATAAAGATCCCGTACTAGCAGGTCCTGCCTTACAGCTTTCAGGCATCGATTTCAAAATTTCAACTCCATACGATACCTTATCCATTACCAATGCATCGGGTACATTCCTCATTAAGGATCAAATCTTCGTCGGAACATCCGGAGAGGTAGATTGGCCAGATGATCTTCGAGGCACAGATGGCGCAGTGGTCAATTTAGAAGGCTATTCCTTCAATGTGAGAATTCCAAGATTACGTACATCGAGAGCAAAACTCAAATACCCTGAGCTATTTAGTGGAGAGGCACCTGGAGCATTCACTTTCAAAAGTGGAAAGCGACTAGCCCATGAAGAAAAAGTATATCCGCAATTCATTTCTCACTATTCAGATTTGGAATTAACACTTCCAGATAAACACTTAAAGTATAAAGGTGGGTTTGCCATGAAAGGAGCTAGAAAATTTGGTACTTCTGTTTCAAAAACACCTTCTGTACTAGAAGGCGCAAGCAAAGGGAGATCCTTCAAGTCCGAAGCCGTGGAATATGCTTTTAAAGACTCTCTGATTTTATCGGACCAATCAGCGTTTGTGCTATATCATGGCGAAGATTCTATTTATCATCATATGGTTCGGTTTGATTATGATCAAGCCATTTCAAAGCTCACGCTACTCAAGGATAAAGGTGAATACAAAAACACCTATTACTACTCCTCGTTTTTCAAACTTGAGTTTAAGGCAGATATGCTGCAATGGGCATTGGAATCAGACAGTATCAATATTTCAATATTAAATGCCAAAAATCGAGTACCCGCTTTGTTTGAATCAGAAGAGTATTTTAATCCGCTCAGGTACAAAAAAATGACCGGCATGTATGAGTTTCATCCTTTGCGTGCAGTGGTAGAATTCGCAAGATTAGTTCAAAGTTCTGAGTACAATTTGTTGGAAATGCAGGAGCACTTTGGTCTTAAACCGGAGCTCGCCCGATCGGCTATGATCTTCCTAAAACAAAACAACTATATCCTTTTTGACGAAGAAAATCAACAAATTAAAGTATTAAGAAAGGCCTTCCATTATGTGATGGCCTATACCCGCCAAAAGGACTTTGACAACATTCTGATCTCTTCTCTTAACCCTCAAGGTGCAAACGCCACATTAAACTTTGAGACTGGTGAAATGGATGTTCAGGGAGTCAGCAAAATCGTAGTTACGCCTGATGAGGATGTTCGCATCACGCCTGACTCCAGCAGAATCACGCTGCTTCAGGATAAGAATATGAAATTTAGTGGAGGTGTAAACGCAGGTGACTTCAGCTATCAGGGAAAAGAATTTTTCTTTAATTATGATGAGTACCTGATTGAAATGCCTGTAATTGACTCTATGAGAATTCAGGTAGACTTTCATGATGGAGAGGATGAAGAAAAAACTTCATTAAGCAATCATCTGACCCAAACCTCAGGCACACTGTATATTAACCATCCCAAAAATAAAGCTGGGGTAAGAAATTTTGCACAGTATCCTTTCTTTGTTTCGGACTCAGAAGCCATTGTATATTTCGACGGGCCGGGCATTTTGGATGGAGCATATGATAAGTCAATCTACTTTGTGGTACCTCCATTTGAAATGGATAGCATCAATAGAGATGACCCAGCTGGTATTGCTTTCAAAGGAACTTTCATTACTGGAGGAATTATACCCCCAATTGAAGAAAATCTCGTGATTATGCCAGACAGGTCTTTAGGGTTTGAACACATCATTCCTTCAGAAGGATACCCGCTGTACAAAGGGGAAGGAATCCTTTACGACAGTTTGACCCTGAGTGCAGATGGTTTAAGAGCCGATGGGCGAATAGATTATCGGACCACCACCGTTAATTCCGATGATTTTATATTCTATATGGATTCTGTATCCGCAGTTGGCCAGGAAGGAGTGATTCGTGAAGGAAAAATGGATTTGGCTTCGTATCCAGAAGCCGTGTTGGCTGATTACAAAATGCTTTGGAAACCACTCAAAGACAGCATGTATATCGCCAATAGAAATGAACCTTTCCAATTTTATAATTCAACGGCCTCATTAGATGGAAAGGCAAATATTACTGCCGGGGGAGTCTACGGATCTGGCACCATGTTATCCAGAGGGTCAAAGTCTATTTCAAATGAATTTCATTTTAGTCAAACTGAGTATTCAGGACGGCATGCAGAATTCGAAATTCTGACCGATAACCCAGACAAGCCTGCGATGAAAGGCGATGACATTGCGCTCAATTTTGACTTGTTCGAAAATATCGCCACCGTAAGGCCAGAGCAAGAAGGTGTAGCAGCAATCAGTTTCCCTTATGCTCAGATGAAAACGTCTATAACCGAGGCTACGTGGTATTTAGATTCGGACCGAATTGCCATGGTTAAGCCAGACGAAGTAGATATCATGTCTTCGTATTTCTATACTACTCGTGAGGAACTGGATTCCCTGGCTTTCAATGCTACTAACGCTATTTACGACATCAACACCTTTGAGCTTAATGTACAAGGCATTCCCTATATCAAAGTAGCTGATGCAGAAATTATACCTGATAATAATGAAACCACCATTTACGAGAATGCGGTGCTTAGAACTTTTGAAAATGCCAAGTTGAAAATTGATACGCTTAATGGGTATCACAATTTGTTTGATGGCAATATCACAATTATTTCCAGTAAGAAATTTGAAGGCTACGCTACCTACGAATTGGTCAATGCTGCTCAAGACACCTTTGCGATCAAGTTTGACAGTTTTGAGCTCAAAGGATTTCAAGTTGGAAGAAATGAATACGATAGCATGACTGTTTCCGGCGGAACGGTATTAGAATCCCAAAAAGTTCAGCCGTCTCCTGGGTTTTTCTTTGCGGGTGACGTGACCATGTATGCCGACAGAAAGAATCTGGAAATGGAAGGTCAAGTACGACCCAATATCACCAGTTTGGGTGAGTTCGATTACTGGATCAATTACAACGTCCCTGAAGGGCAAGATGAAGTGATCATAGATATCGACACAGCCACTACCACTACCGGACAGCCTGTAGTCGCAGGTCTCTTGTACAATAGTGTGACCTACGACGTCTATATGGCCTATGTTCATGACAAAATCAGGCCAGCGGATGAATACATCTATAAGGCGGGAGGACTTTTGACTTATATTGACTCCTTGGCGGAATTTAGAATCGAGGATCCTTCAAAGACGACAAACGAAACCTACTCGGGGAGAAGTTTTATCTATAACGACAAAACTCAAGAACTACTTTTTGAAGGTCCTGTCAATCTTATCAAAAACAAACCAGAGTTTTCAATGGAGGCTACCGCCTTAGGTTTTGCCAAACCTGATTCCAACACTTACTTTATGGATGCCATGTTGGCACTGGATATAAAACTACACCCAACAGTTATTACCTCGATGACATCAGATATCGTGGATGTGGTTGCTCAAATTGGCCCAGATGTGGCACATAGCAACAGTATCGAGGTGATGTACAAGCTAGCTGACATGATAGGGGATCCTGCCACCAAGAATTACGAAAATAATTCCATGAATGAGTACATGGCCCTATCCGAAAGTTCACCGAAGGTTACCAAAACACTATTCATTTCTAACGTTAACCTGGCATGGTCTCATAGACATCGTGCGTTTTATAATACTTCGAAACTCGGGCTTTCTCATATTTTACAAACAGACATCAATGCACTTTCTGATGGGTTTTTAGAAATCAAAAAATCTGATGACGGAGATGATATTGTACATTTATTTCTACAAATCGCTCCGTCCACGTGGTACTTCTTTAGTTATGAACACGGGCGTCTTATGATGTTTTCATCAAACACTGACTTCAATAACTTTGTAACTGAAAACTCAACGGTTGCAAGTACAGGATTAGGAGAATACACCACTGTAGTAGGCGATGAATTTGAAGTACTGAAGTTCGTCAATGACTTTAGAAATAGATACTACGGGATCAATGAAGCTTATAGCCTCGAATACCCAGAAGAAACCCACCTGGAAGAGGATAGCTACGAAACCATACAAGAGGGAGCTGATCCTCTACAGGAAGAACCTGTAGAAGAGGATTATAATACGTTCGAAGAATTAGACGAAGACGAAGACGATGGATTTTAAATCAAATCTTGCTTTCTTCCCATCCACCAAACAACCAGTTTCCAGCCGCATTAGGATTATCGCTTCGCATGAATTGATCTACTGATCTAATCATTTCTTCTTTTGACAAGCGACCATCCTGATTGGTATCCAAGTTTCTAAAAGCCTTTGGTGCAAAGCGCACTTCTATCCTCATGCCAATGAAAAGGTCGATATATTCCGTTTGTGAAATGTAGCCGTCATCATTGATGTCGAACATCTTGAATATGGTAGTTACGAAATTATTCAAGTACTGCTTGTAGGTTTCTAAGTTCTTAGGGTCTAGCAATACAGTCATAAACTTCAACCACTGCTGCTCAGTTCCCTGACCATTTTCTACATAAGGCACTAGTTTGTCCCAGATACCGTTGGTCATAGCCATTACGACTTCGTATTCAGGAGTATCTAAATCAATGTCTCGAATGATGGCTAGATTTTCGCCTATAGCTTCAAAATCGTCCGCTTCGATTGATCCATTTTTGTCAAAATCAAGAATATTGAAAAAATGGCTTAGTTTTTTAATTTGTAGTGGTGTTAGCATAGTACCTCAAACTTATAGATTCTGTAAGATTTTACCTACGGTTGCTCGCTTCTTGTAATCAGGATCAAAGAAGGCGTATAATATTTTTTTGTCCTGACCTATGATGTATGTGGCTGGCACTGGCAAATTCGGCCCATTGTCGCCGTTAGCTGCATCTAGGTCAATCCCCCATTTTTTATACTTTTTCAACAACGCTTCTTCCATTTTGAAAGCCACATGATAGGTATTCATAATGGATAGATCTTTGTCATGAATGATTTTGAATGAAGCTCCCGTTTTGTCTACGGTCTTGGCAATGCTTTCAGGCTTCTCTGGCGTCACAGCCACTACGATACCTCCTCTTTCGGTAATAAAGTTGAGTGAATCTTCCATTTGTGAAAGTTGCTTATTGCAATGAGGACACCAAAAACCTCTATAAAACATCAAAACCACTGGTCCCTTTTCCAAGGCGCTGTAAAGTTCAAATGATTTTCCGTTTTGATCAATGCCTTTGAAGTTGAGCGCTTCATCTCCTTCATTAAGTTGGAATGGTGCTTCCTGAGCCAATATTGGTTGCGAAAGCAGACAAGCAAAAAATAATATGATCCAACTAAATCTCATTCTTGACACTTATATTTTTAATTAAGCTAATATAGCTTTTAATACACTTCATTAGCAAACTTTAGGATGTTTTGAACACCAGAAGTTGACTACTGAACTTTCAAAATATCTTTCATATGGAAGATGAAATTTTGTAGCGCTTGTTCCCATGTCAAATCTGCATCCCATCGTGAGCCCAAATAAGCATCTTGGGTATAAACATGCTTTACATAATATTTGAAAACCACCGCATCCACAGGCAAGGTATTTAGCGTACTTCCGGCTCGGATAGTTACGTAGTCAGTTTCATAAGGATCAACCTCATAGTCCAGCATTTCCTTTATGGTTTTACCGGAGCCATGCATAGTCAACAGCACAAATTGATACCCTTGATTATAAATATCCACATCTGAAGCCGTTTCTGAAAATTCATACCCCAATGGGTAGTCCAACATAATTTCTTCAAGCCTTTTGTTCTTCCGATCCACTTCGGCATTATATGCCGCTATTTTTGCTAAAGCATCAGCGCCAAGCGCTGTACTATCTTCCATTTCATATTTCTGAAACTTTGGCACCACAAGCTTATCAACTTTCAAATCATTGGCATAGGTAGGTATTCTCTTTCCCTTTAGGATCTTGGCATCTGTGAAAAACTCTGGTAAATCGGGGATCAAATAATTTTCCCTTTCCATTTCTGCACGGATTACGTCCTTTCTCATTTCACTAAGCAATACATCCAAATCTGGCCCCTCTGTTTGCCAGGCTTTTTGTCTTTCGGATACAAATGAAGGTTTGTCATTGAATCCGCTGATCGATATACGAAAAGATTCCACTCCCGCTTGATTAGATTCTGATTGCTCTAGAATGATGATGTATTTGATTTCGCGCCTTTCCATTTCCTTAGCAAATGACTCATTAGCGTCTGGGCTGGCAAACATATCATCCAAATAGTAGTAAGCCACTGCATCTATTTTCATCCTTTTGAAGGCCTTGTGCACTTTTTCTGAGAGACCCTTCCAATCTGCTCTTAAGTTGGGATCCTTTTTAGACCTAGGTACTGAAACCAACACAACGGACTTTCTTGAAAGCAAATATTTGGGAAGATGGGGTTGAATGTCCAGGCTTTTCATGTCGAGCCATTGATCTCCACTCGGTTGCGCATTTAGCGTAGGGCTAAAAGTGCACAGCGTAAGCATAAATAAAAGGGAAACGATCAGTGGTTTGGTATGCGTTTGCAATGGACTATTTTGCTTTTCTATTGAAAAATGAACGTTGAAAATTAGCCAAATTGATGCACAACCACGTATTTTTATTTGAATAATCTAAACAACATGAGTAAAACAAAATGTGAATGGGCCTTAGGGCATTTCGAAGCTTATGAACAATATCATGATGAGGAATGGGGAGTACCCACTCATGATGACCAAGTACATTTCGAGTTTTTGATCTTAGAAAGCGCACAAGCTGGCTTGAGCTGGAGTACTGTACTAAAAAAACGAGAAGGTTATCGTGAGGCATTCGCCAATTTTGACGTCACTAAGGTGGCAAAATTCAATGAAGAAGATATTCAGTCACTCATATCCAACCCGGCCATCATCCGTAATCAACTAAAAATCCGAGCCGCAGTGAATAATGCCATTCAATTTCTTGAAGTTCAAAAAGAATTTGGTTCCTTCTCCAAATACATCTGGTCGTTTGTAAAGAATGAAACCATTGATGGCCACTGGCCTACAAAAGATCAAGTCCCTGCTACCAGCCCAGAATCGGATGCGCTAAGCAAGGATTTGAAAAAAAGAGGGTTCAAATTTGTAGGCAGCACCATTATGTATGCACATATGCAAGCCACAGGTTTAGTCAACGATCACACGACAGACTGCTATAGATACAAGGAACTTTTGAGTTAATTGTATTCTTACTTAACTTCGCCATGTTAATTTAAAAGAACCAAGATTATGTTTAATCCAGCAGTTACTTCAGGAGTTGATTTGTTTGTAAATATTGTGATCGTATTGGCGAGTTTCGCAGCAGCGGTTTCTTTCATCGACTTCAGAAACACAAATAAGAAAGAAGAGAAAGAGGCCAAATAAAAGTCCTTTTTTTAAAAGATATTAATCCCACCTCTCATTCCTGATCAACATCTGGGTCGAGAGGTGGGATTTTTTATGCTACTTCCAGTAGTTTTTTGACTTCATCCATAATTGACGAAGAGCCGGTATTTACAGCTATTCTTAGTGCTTTGAGCCCACTCACTCCCTGCAATTCTTCCAACTCTAATCGCTCCACTTTTCCTGTCAACAGATCCTTGCTTTTCAAGTAATCGATGTACTTCATATATTCTTCTGCATCCTTGTCTTGGGAGTAAATAATGGCAATTTTGCCAGGTTGCGTAATACGTTCCTGAGTATCCTTCACTAATGCTTTATCTATTCGCTTCTTCGTGATTTCATAGCGGATGTTGTAAGCACCGTCTACATCAAACTTCTTTTCCTCCTGTCTAAAGCGAATCGATAGTGGATTAGAATGCACCAAAATGAGGTGTGTCGTTTCTAGTGGCATGGCCAGTTCGTTGACCATGGTTGCGGTTCGATTAGCAATTTCCGCAGTAACAACCAATTGCCACAGTCTTAAATTTCTGAGATAGACTTCATCGAATTTTAAATGCTCCACCATGGAAGCACCTATGTAAATATTATGCTCCACGCCATCCGTCTTATACTTTTCGAAGTAATGCGGAAACATCTTCTGCGCTGACTTTTCTTCCTCATCCAAAATACTACCTATTGTATCATTAATGGCCGTCAAACTATCTTCGAAATGCTTTCTATGTTCGTACACCACCCCAATACTTGGATCCAAAGCCTCCCAATAAGATTTAGAGAACTCCTTGTCCTCAACATGGTTCGCCTCTATGTTTTTTATGATAGGCTCGACCTCCTGCTGCAAAAATTCCAAGATGACCGACTCATCGCCTGTAACTAATTTGTCCTTAATCTTCTTTCTGAAATTATCCAGGCGAAAAATGGTTTCATCCAAAATTGGCAAATTGGTCATCTCTATGGCTTTGCCCAGCACTTCTTTTGCCAACTGAAGTTGGCGATTCAAGTCCTTGTATATGCACTTATGGCGCTCTACAGAAGAATTTCTAATATCAGAAGCGGCATACAATGGATACACATCATTAAAAACAATTTGCGGCGCAACGGTCCTTTTCTTCTGCGCTTTTTGATCCAACATTTGATGAGCTGCATCATTAAATTTCCATTCTACAGTAGGATGGATTGAAGTATATTTTTCTTTAATCAGATTCTGAATGGTGTTTTCCAACTCTTCTGAACTTCGTTTAACAGCTATCGCAAACAGTGGCAATACCTCCCTGATTTTGGTCAATGTTAGTGCATTCAAATCTCCCCTATTAGGAGACGCTAATTCCAATAACCCCACAAATTCATCATTATAAAATAATGGATTAAGAATCAGGTTTTGAACCCCACTGTCCTGAAGTACTTCAGATTGCGGTTCCAATGGCATACAACATTCTGACATGTCTTCTACTACCATGGGCTCTGCTTGATTGGCAAATCGCTCAAACAAATTGGCCGTAGCCTGTGGGCACTCCAACTTATCATGATTTCCAATGAGTATACTTCGTCTGGTATTTCTACCGAAATTGAAAAACCTATTTTTGCTCTTTTGATAGGCCGATATTCCCAATTTCAAATCTGAAAGCTGAAGCAAGGATCTAAATTTTTGCTCTAAATCGTCAAAGCTGCTTTCCTCCGTGATACTATCTTTTTCCAGCAAATTCTCTTTCATTCTTGAGAGTACCTGATCTTTGGTTACCTCTGTCAATTTGAAAACAATCAACCCTTGAAATTCAAAAATCTCAGTGGGTAGTTTTTCCATCCAAACATCTACATCCTCTACATGATCCGTTAGAAGTTTTAAGTCTTCTTCCGTCAGCTCAGGCAAGTCTCCATTCAGAATAATTTCACAAAACTTCGGATTGATCTCAATCTTAAAATATCGTTTTAGCCCTGTGCGTTGATCAGACAGTGTGTATATGATATCTTTATTCAACTCGATGGTCAGCCCATAGTAGGTATGCATGATAGCGAAATAGGCCGCCATGGTCTTATGAAGCATGATCTGAGCCATTTCCTCAGGGTCGAGCAATGCCTCATATGATCCCGCCTGAGTCATCAAGTCCTGATAACCTTTGGTTGAATGGACATCCTGCTTTTTGAATGGAGCCATCGCCGATACCATTTCTTCCTCCTCTGTAAAGGGAGAAAAAATAGCGGTCATCAGGAGATCTACTGTTTCTTTGTGTTTTTCAAGGATCTCGAGATCTTCAATAGGAGCAAGCAGCTCTGGCGCTTGACTAACCTTCTCCATGATTATTTTGGCCGTAGAGGCCAAATGAGCATTTGAATCATTGATACGAAGCCCCCAATAGCCAATCAAATTGGCTAGACTCAATTTACATTCAAATGGGAATTCTAATCCCAAATCGCACCGGTCAAGTTCTGCGTCCATAGTTATTGTTAAAAGCTTCTATTTGCGAACGTGTACCCATATTTTTAAGTTTCATTTGAATTCGAAAAGATTTAACACATATATCACAGGCATCTCAAAGGAATTGAAAGCCGTTTGACTTATATTTCTCTCTCAATTGAAAAAGGGCATTGGAAGCAAATCAGGATACCGAACAAGAAAAACAGGAAGTAGTAAACACTTATTTCAATAGAGATTTAAGTTGGCTCACCTTTAATTATAGAGTACTGCAAGAGGCACAGAGCAACGAAGTCCCCCTTTTTGAAAGACTTCGATTTTTGGCCATCTATTCCTCCAATCAAGATGAGTTTTTCAGAGTTCGAGTAGCCAATATTCGTCGGCTTGTAGAAATAGGAAAGAAAAAAATTAATAGGGCGCTTGACATCAATCCTGATGAACTGCTTGATAAGATTCATGAACGAATTCAAATCCAGCTGGATGAATATGGCAATACACTTCGAAATCATGTCCTGAAGGAATTAGAAAAAAATGGTGTTTTCATTTTAGCTCCAGAGCAATTGAATGAAGATCAGCGTGCGGCATGCCTATATTACTTCAAAACGAGGGTTCTTTCATTTCTTCAGCCCTATCATTTTGATTTGGCCATCAGAGAACCTTTTCTAAATAACAGAGAACTATATTTTGCACTTAAATTAAGGAGCAAATATTCACAAGGAATTAAGTTCGCCTTTCTTAATATTCCGTCTAACCGATTACCTCGATTTTTTAAAATCCCATCTCCTAATTTTCAGTTTCACTACATCTTTTTGGATGACATCGTAGCCATGCATTTAGACTTCGTCTTTCCAGATTATGAAGTTTTGGAATGCAAGAGTATCAAAATGAATAAAGATGCCGATCTGAATATTGAGGATGAATTCAGCGGAGATTTAGTAGAAAAAATTCAAAAACAGATTCAAAAAAGAAATTTGGGTGTTCCATCCCGTTTTCTTTATGACAGAACCACATCACCAGAACTCTTAGAAAATTTCCAGGACGTCTTTCATTTGTCCGAAGACGATCTAGTCTCTGGGGGAAAATATCACAGCCTTTTCGATTTTATGGATTTTCCCAATCCTGTTGGTCACTCCTTGGAGTTTGAACCTCAGGAACCTTTAAGAAACCACAAGATCGACCGACATAGATCCATATTCACAGCGATTGATGAGTCGGATCAGATGCTTCATTTCCCCTATCACAGCTACAACTATATTCTTCAGTTTTTTAATCAAGCGGCGATCGATCCTCACGTGGCTGAAATAAAAGTGGCCTTCTATAGAATGGCGTCCGATTCCCTTATTGGCAACGCCTTAATTTCTGCTGCAAAAAATGGGAAAAAGGTGACTGTATTTATTGAGCTCAAGGCACGTTTCGATGAAGAGAACAACTTGATCTGGGCCGAAAAAATGCAAAAGGAGGGAATCCGAATTATATATAGTATTCCTGGCCTAAAAGTCCACGCCAAAGTAGCCTTGGTAAAAAAGAAAACAGACGATGGGTCAAACAAAATCTATTGCTTCTTCGGAACTGGCAACCTCAATGAGAAAACGGCCAGCATTTACTGCGATCATGGGCTGCTTACTTGCCATACCAAAATGGGGCAAGAATTAGATGAGTTGTTCAAATACCTCTACAGAAGAAAACAACCCAAGCCATTCAAGCATTTATTGGTTTCCCAATTCAACATTGTAGAGGAATTCAATAAGCTCATTCAGCGTGAAGTCAATCACGTCAAAAATGGAAAAGAAGGTAGGATTATCATCAAACTAAACAATATCGAGGAACGCGGCATGATAGACAAACTGTATGAAGCCAGTCGTGCCGGTGTAAAGGTTGAAATGATTGTAAGAAGTATCTGCTGCTTAATCCCAGGAATTGAAGACATGAGCGAAAACATTACGGTTCGTAGAATTGTAGGCAGATACCTTGAGCATGCTCGAGTATTTTGGTTCAATAATGCCGGCAAAGACGAGCTGTTTATGGGTTCGGCAGACTGGATGAAGCGAAACTTAAAAAGCAGAATTGAAGTGACATTTCCTGTCTATGACCAAGAAGTGAAACAGGAAGTGAAGGAAATATTAAAGCTTCAGCTACAGGACAATACTAAAGCTGTGATGCTCGATGAAAACCTGAAAAACGTTAGAGTAGAACGTAGTAAGGGTGAGAAACTTTACAATGCTCAGGTAGATACCTATGCGATGGTAAAGAAATGGGAGCAAATCTCCTGATTCGCTTAATACATGTACTGATTTTTGAAAAACACTTCAGCGATAATAAAAGAGAGTACGGCAATCACAAAACCAAACATAAACACTGTATACGCCACCCTCAATCTCTTATATTTCTTGCCTAAAACAGCTCCCAGATAGTAAATGTCTTTGATCAGACTGCCATACAAATAATTGCTGTCTTTCATCAATTCTTTCATGCCCCACTCATATTCCTCCAAACTCATTTGGTGAAAATTGCCGAAGAAAAGCAGGTTCGTTCGTTGGTTCATGATGTCACTTTGTGTGAACTTTCCTTTGGAAATATTTGGCCGGGTCGCCAAAATACTCAGTACGATTGTCACTAAGCAGATGACCGTCATAATCAATGTAGGAATAATGAAATGTGGATACTCTTCCAGCTTCCTTATTAATACTGAGACTATAATAGATAAAATGATCGAATTGATCGAAATCATAATATTGGCTTTGTTGTCAGCCATAGCACTCAAATCCAAATGATTTTTGGAGGTGGTACGAAACATGGTCTCAATGCCGCGGGTAGGTTTATTGTCCTTGACGGTTGCCTTTTCTAGTTTCTTTTCCAGGCTAGCAATTTTTTTCTTTAGGTCAGCGTTGCGTTCTCTTTTGCTCTGTGAGATCTGTTTTTTCAACTCCTCCAGATTTTTCGCCTTCCCTTCTTCAAAGTGCTTGCGTGCGTATTCGGTGAAATAAGTATGACCACTCAAAAAATCGGCATTAATTTTTCTCCAGGCAGAATTCTTAAACTCCTCTTCCTTGATATCTTCCCATTCCTTCCTTAGCAACTTAGCCCGAGGTTCAAACTGATCCGTGGAAAGATGATACAGGTCCGCATCACAGAGCACAGCTTCTAGGTGATTAAGCGGGCGCTGAGGCATCATGGTCGCCATGATACAACCTTCCACTTGTGAAATTCGATCCGAAGGAAAATTCTGTTTCTCTAAATATTCTTTGGCGATTTCAGCACTTCTTTTTTCATGGCAGTCACAATCACTCACGTGGCCTAAGTCATGAAACCAAGCGGCTATTTTTACAGTCTCCTTTTCTTCTTCACTTAATCCTTCGCCATCAGCAATCAAACCAACTGCTTTAACCACTTCTTCTGTGTGTGCGAGATCATGATACACAAAGTGCTCAGGCAAGTCCTTCTTCAAAGAAGAACTAACATAAGCTTTCACCTGTGATAAGACTGATGTAATAGTTGCCATTTATTTTTGGTTAAACCACAAATTAACAAAAATGAGATGAAACAAATTCCTGACTAATGGTGTAACATACCAAACGCATTTCATAATTTTAGTGTTAAGCTAAAAAAGCACTCAATATAACCGAGAACTTATGCCAAAAGCAAAATTCTTCCTGTTGGTCTGTTGGACCTTTACTTTCGGCTGTCAATACAACTCTCGTCCTACTGCAGAAGCCCTTTTTCACCAAACATCAGAGGGACTTGATAATTACAACTTAAAAAAACCTGACGCCAAATATTTCCTTCCTTATGTTTTAGAAGAAATTTCGGGAATGACTTATTATGCACCGAGTACAATTGCGTGCGTTCAGGATGAAGATGGCAAAGTGTTTTTCTATAACCTCAAAAAGCGAGAAGTTGAAAATACTGTGCGGTTTGCGGACTCCGGAGACTATGAAGGTATTGCGACTGATGGTGAAAAAATTTACGTAGTAGAGAGCAATGGGCATATATATAAGTTCGAGCCAGGTTCGGATGGCAAAGCCGAGAAACTGAAAAAGTATAACACCGACCTGAAAAAGAACAATGATGTAGAAGGTTTGACATATGATCCTATCAGTGACAAACTTCTAGTCGCTTGCAAAGGAGACGCTGGTCTAAAAGACAATAAGAAAAAAGGACGGTCCATTTTCTTTTTTGATTTGGATAAAAAGGAAATTGAAAAGAAAGCTGCTTTCAACATTTCTAAAGATGATATCAAAGACTACCTGGAGACCTACAAAGACTTTGAATATGAGGCAAAAAGAATCAATTTCAAACCATCTGGTATCGCTCTACACCCCACCAATGGCCATATCTACATGATTGCCTCTATTGGGAAATTGATGATTATTACAGACCGAAAAGGTGAAATCAAAGCCACCATTCCACTAGACCCTCGATTGTTAGGTCAGCCAGAAGGCATTTGTTTTGCTCCAAATGGTGATTTGTTTATCTCTAGCGAAGGGCAAGGAGACAAGGGTTATATCTTAAAGTATAAAATGAAGTGATGTTTCGATCCATCTTATTGATAATAGCCTTAGGCTTTGTTTGTGGAATTTCCCAATCACAATCTCCAAATACTCAGCATCAAGTTTTTCTAATAGGAGATGCTGGTGAACCTTCTTTGGCCAAAGACAACCTTTCGATTTTGAGTAGTCAACTTGAGGCTGCTGGAAAAGAGTCTACACTGATATTCTTAGGAGACAATATTTATCCTAAAGGTTTGCCTCCTAAGGACCATCCCAATCGAAAAGAGGCTGAGGAAAAACTCAGACTGCAGTTTGATATCACTAAAAACTTCAAGGGTAAAACGATCGTGATTCCGGGCAATCATGATTGGGCTAAAGGCCAAGAAGAAGGCTGGTCACACGTCACTGAACAGGAGAAATTTGTAAAAAAATACTTCGACAGTAAGAAGGTCTTTTATCCTAAAAATGCTGAGCCAGGACCGGAAGAGATTAAACTAGCAGATGGACTTTATCTGATCGTTTTCGATATGCAATGGATTCTTCACGCCTGGGAAAAACCGCTGGAGAGTGACCCTTTAAACAAAACCGAACCGGCAGATGTATTGGTTGATATTTCTTCTCTTTTAGAGAAGCACAAAAATGATCATGTCATATTAGCCTCTCACCATCCGCTATACAGTTACGGGCCACATGGAGGCAAATTTCCACTCAAGTCTCACATTTTTCCCTTAACTGAAGTTAATGACAACCTGTACATCCCATTGCCAATTGTAGGATCCATTTATCCTGGCTATCGGGCTACTGCAGGCTCCATTCAGGATATTCCTCATCCAGAATATAAAGCCATTCGAAATTCTTTGGAAGCGCTGCTCAAGCAATATCCAAATACTATCTATACGGCAGGACATGAACATTCACTACAGCATATTCAAAAAGACGGCGTGAATTATGTAGTCAGCGGATCAGGGTCTAAAACTACTTACCTCAAAGAGAATGGGGCTTTTTTGACTTTTGGAAAGTCGAAGGTGGGGTTCGGAGAGCTCGTATATAACAGCTCTAAAGTATCGTTGAATTTTTGGTCTCCAAATGACCATGAAGAAAAGATTTATTCAGCAGATCTTTATGAATTCAACCCGATCAAAGATCCCAATGCCAACTATCCAAGGTATAGCTTTGAGGGTACTACGAAGGTCGCGCCAGCTTCCTTACAATATCAGGCCTCAAAAAGTAAACGTACCTGGATGGGATCAAACTATAGAGATGTTTGGAGCCTGCCAGTCGAAGCTCCTATTTTCAATATAACAGAAGAAAAAGGTGGGCTGGAAGTCATCAAGCGAGGAGGCGGTATGCAGACCAACTCTCTTCGACTCGAAGCCAAAGATGGCAAACAATATGTCTTACGTTCGGTAGAAAAATATGCTCACAAAGCACTTCCCCATGTATTACAAGAAACATTTGCAGTTGGTGTAGTGCAAGATCAAATTAGTTCCAGCCACCCCTATGCTGCGTATGTGATCCCTCCCATGGCCGAAGCCGTGGGTATCTATCACACCAATCCACAGCTGGTGTACGTGCCAGACGATGGGGCTTTCGGTGAGTACCGAGAGATATTGGCCAACGAGTTAGCCCTGTTTGAAGAGCGACCAAGCGGAGATTGGTCAGACGCCAAGTTTTTTGGCTATTCAGACGACTTGATCAGTTCTCCGGATGTGCAAGAAGAGCTTATGGAAGACAATGACAATGTAGTAGATCAACAATTTGTACTTCGAAACAGACTGTTTGATATGGTCATTGGAGACTGGGACCGACATGAAGACCAGTGGCGTTGGGCTTCTTTTGATAAAGACAAAGGCAAAATGTACAAACCTATTCCCAGAGATAGAGGCCAGACCTTTTTTATGAATGAAGGTCTTCTACCAAAAATTGCGAGCAGAAGATGGGCCATGGCCAAAATTGAAGGGTTTAACGATGACGTACGTTGGTCACCCGGTTTCAATTTTAATGCGCGTTTTTTCGATCGAATTTTTATGAATGAGCCTGATCGAGAAGATTGGCAAGGCATGATCAAGCTCATTCAAGATAGTCTGACAGACGAATCCATAGAACAGGCCATTAAACTTTGGCCAGAAAATGTTTATGCCTTGACAGGAGAAAAGACCATTCAAACCTTGAAGGCTCGAAGAGACAACCTTCAAGACTATGCAATCGAATTTTACGAAAGTTTGGCAAAAAATGTGAACGTGACTGGAACAGATAAAAAAGAACTTTTCTTGATCGAGAATTTAAGCAAAGAAGAGGTGAGAGTTACTGTGCATAAGATCTCCAAAAAAGGACACCAAGAGCAAATTCTTTATCAACGGACTTTTCAATCTGATGATACCAAAGAAGTCAGAATTTATGGAATGGGAGATGACGATCAATACAAAATGATGGGTGAAGTAGCATGTAGAATCAAGGTAAGAGTAATTGGAGGAAAAGGAAGTGATGAATATTTTGATGAATCTTCAAAAGCGGCAAAAAATATTCGTGTTTATGATCGAAGAAGTTCTTCATTGATAGCATCCGAAAGCCATAGCTTCAAATCTCGACTGAGCAACAATCCCAATATCAATGACTACAACAAATATGAATTCAAATATGATGTGCTATTACCGCTAATTTATGGCTCGTACAACCGTGACGATGGTGTTTTCTTAGGGGGCGGTTTTCAATATACCCAGCATGGCTGGCGTAAAGATCCTTTTGCCTCTCGGCATAGATTGTTGGCGGATGTGGCGGTGGCGACTGGTGCCTTCAATATTGAATATAAAGGCGAATACACCAACGTAATTGGTCAATGGAATTTGGAGACTGTGATAGACATTCAAAAGCCAGTGGTAAATAACTTCTTTGGAATAGGCAACGAGTCTGTATATGATGTCAGTTTAGGCATTGATTATTATAGATTGAGAGTGGAAGACAACTCATATTATTTAGCATTACACAACCAAATAGGCAACACAGGAAAATTCCTTTTCGGCGTCCATCAAAAAACTATTGAAATTGATGAAAGAGAAAACACTTACATCACATCTCCTGGTTTCAATGAGTTTCCGACAGATGACCTATTCAATGACAGAAGGCATTATGGTGGCCTTTATTCCACGTTAGAATTTGATACAAGGGATGAAAAATTACTGCCTACCAGAGGGTTGTACTGGGAAAATGAAGTTTCCAGCTATCAAGGGCTCAGCAAGAACACCAATGACTTTACGCATTTGCATTCTAACCTAGCGCTATATTATAGTTTTCAATTTCCGGCCATTGTTACTCTAGCCTCTCGAACCGGCTATGCTCATAACTTCGGAAAATTTGTGCATGACGAATTTTATAACGCCAATACGCTAGGCGGAAGAAGTAACCTGAGAGGATTTCGAAAGACACGTTTTTATGGACGAACTACATTCTATCAAAATGTAGATATGCGCATCAAACTGCTGGACTTCTCCTCCATTCTTTTTCCTGGAAAATTTGGCATTCATGGATTCTACGATGTAGGTAGAGTTTGGACATCCACACCTTCGGATGTATGGCATCGATCAGCAGGTTTTGGGTTATGGGTAGCCCCACTCAGCAAAGCGGCAGCCTCCCTGTCCTATGCCTTCTCACCTGAAGAAAATCTTATTTCATTCGACTTTGGGTTTTTCTTTTAAGGCAATTGTAAAGTGACTTTTACCTTTCATTTATCCAAATAGATTTTTTTTATACAATAGAAATTTTATTGCTTGATGAAGCGTCCTACCAGCCTTTCTTTTCCTCCACCGACAATAAATAGGTATAACCCCAAGGGCAACCCCGAAACATCTAGCTGAGTATCATCCAGTTTTGAACGTCTCGCTACTACTTTTCCTTCTATAGAAATAATGACAACCTTCTTGCCAAGATGCTGATCGTCAATTTGTAAAAACATACTCGCAGGATTCGGAAAGAGCTTCAACGACTTAATAACTGCTAACCCGAGTACTTCATTTCGACCTTCTGTAGGATCAGGATTTGTCGAATCACCACCATCATCAAACTCAAATGCACCCAAATCGGGTGCTGACCCATAATACCGTTTTCCGCCGGTTTGATCAAAGTAAACTGGTACATCAAGCGCCCCTTGGTTAATCGCTGGGCTACTTTCAGCCAGCTTAAAATTTGAAACGCTATTTATGTGAGAAGCAGACCCAGGAAGTTCGTCAGTTTCATAATTTGGTGATACAGTCATCAAGTTATCTGAGACAACAAGATTGGTGTTGTCATGGCCATCATATATTTGCATTTCGCCTGTCGATGGAGCAGCCATTAGATTATTCCTTACGGTTACGTTAACTGATTGATTACCCGCCATCATAGTTCCAATTGTTCCGCTAGCTTCCATCACATTTCGCCAGTTCATGGTATTGTTGTAGATATCGATATCACCCGGAATTACTGCAGGATTCTCAAGCGATATGGTAACCCCTCTTCGCATCCCATCAATAACGTTGTTTCTCACCACCACTTCAGTTGCCAGAACATTTATAGCTGAAATGGGTGGAGGATAATTTACATTTTGATAAGCTGGGTTCGCACCGATGTAGTTTGCCTCAATAGTAGCTAATGATACATGCTGAATAAGATTATGATCAGTAGGTGCTACTTGAATGATCCGATCAGTATGATTTTTATAAATCATGATATGCCGCTGACCATCACCTCGAACGGTTAGGGTTGTTTTTACATCTGGGATATTCATAAACTTGCTATGGGCAATAAACTGCTTCTCACCACCTTGCAACCTCATGCCATGTTCAGGTTGTGTAGTCTCCATTCCATCGATGGTATTTCCGACCCAGCTGAGTCTTCTGCTATCACTTGAAAAAATGCCTATAGTTCCAATATCATGGATGTAACAATCAAATATACCAAGAAGATCACCATCGTCTTGATAAGTAGCAAACGATGCTGCATCGTCTATCTCCAAACGAAGCGCTAAAATATTGGAGCTTTCTTCTGCTCTTAATCCTCGATTTGAGTTGTTGGACGTTCCATCCGTATAATCATTCACCCATAGGTGTAAATCCATCACAATCAAATCGGAGCAGGCTGTAATATCAATTACTGGATTTCCAAGTGCATTTCTGAGAACTGGGTCGTTACCTGATCCATAAGCACCTAAGATTTTCACTCCCTCATTGAGATTCCTAATACGAAAGTCTATTCCTTCAAAAGTGTCATTCCTTCGAAATAGAACTCGTGCGTTTGGAGCCAATTGTGCAAGGGCATGATTTGCAGTTGCCCAAGGGTTTACCTCACTTAGTCCATCATTAGAATCACTACCTTCATTCGACACATAATAAGTAGTTCCTGAAAATTCTGAGACAGTAATGGTGACTTCTTCCTTATCCACTGAACCATTTCTGGCAATCATGGTACAGCTCACTGTATATGTTCCGGGTTCTTCAAACACATGGCCAGCCACCATGCCCTTGGTTAATTCCCAATTCCCAGATGAGTGAGCATTATTCACATCAAAATCCCAACTGAAGTCGGCATTAGGTAAATCATTGACACCTTCTAACCCAGTTGAAGAAGTCCCATCAAAAAACACATAGAGTGGAGCAACTCCAGCTGTGCGACTTGGTTCTATGACCAGCTCTTGTGAAAGAAGGGTTAAAGAATATATAAGTAGTGTTGTTGTGAGTGCGTATTTCATACTTTGCTTGTTGTGATTCTGAATGACCATACATTTTATCTTCAAGGTTATTCCGAAATGAAATAATTCGTTTACCTCAATGATCAATTCTTGCACAATAGACTAAAACAAATTGAATTTTAGCCTTAATTTAAGTTTACAAACACTCTACAGCATGGGTCACTCATTCTACTAAACACTACTTTAGCCTTGATAAATGAAGCACCTTTTGAATACTTACTTTAGCGCAATTTTATTGGCTTGTGTAGCTCTATTGAATTGCTGTAGCCAGCAATCCAAAATGGAAAATGCGAAACCAACGGATCATCAAAAATTGTGGGTAGATTCTCTGAATTCTATTTCTTTCGAAATGAGATCAAGACAGAAAGACAGTTCTTTTCTCTTAGCCAAAATAGCTCTCGCCAAAAGTCAAGAGCTTGGTTATTCCGTAGGAATATCCGAGGCCAGTTTGAATTTAGGCATGTACTTCTTGAACAGGGATAGCTTGCAAACAGCCTATAACCTATTAGACAAGTGTCATCATGACTTCATTGAAATCAAAGACGAATTTCATCTTGCAGTCTCAAAATGGTATCTGGCCAAATTCTACTACAGAAAAGGAGAAAGCGAAAAAGCTGAGACTCTCTACTTACAGTCTGCCCAACTCTTCAAGCAGCTAGGTAAGGATAAATTTCACTTTTTTGTCAAAAATGGATTGGCTGGTTTAATGAAAAAACAAGATCGATATGCTGATGCATTAAAAATATATGAGGAACTTTTAAGTCTCTCTCAAGGTTTTCCCATATCTCAAGGAGGAAGGTATCATTCTTACAACAATATAGCTAGTATTTTTATTCACCTTGGTCGAAACCAAGAAGCTCTGACTTATATAACAAGAGCCATTGAAGAGGCCAAACTCCATGATCATCCTCCCATTGAGGGGTACAGGTTAGCAAGCACTATTCACTATTCACTAGGAAATAAAGACAGTGCGAACTATTATATTAGAAAATGTCTTCGTCTGGCTAAGGAGAGACAAATACCTTCTTTCATTGCAGCTTCCTACTTTAAATTGGCAGATTATAGTGAAATGGATGGAAATATAGAGCTCGCAACTAAATACCTAAGGAATGGAATTGAATTGATTCAAAACTCGCAAAGCGTCACAGAAATGTTTATGGCACAAAACAGATTAGCAGATTTATACAAATCTATTGGACATGTTGATAGTGCTTTGATCTTCTACAACAAAGCATTTAATACCGCTGAAAGAAGCAAGTTGCAAGATTTAAAACGCTTCATTGCTGAAAAACTAATTAAGGAATACGAAAATTTAGGTAAAATAGATAGTGCTTTCAAATACTTAAAACAAACTGTAACCATGAATCAAGCCGCCTTTGATGAAAAAATGGCGCAACAATTTGCGCGATATAATTCAGATATCGCAACGTTAGAAAAAGAAAAAGACCTGCAAGAGGCTCTTGTAGAAAAAGTTCGTGCAGAGAATCATCGCATAATCGCCATCATTTCGGGCGTTGCGTTGGTATCCATTCTAGGACTAATCATCTTCAAGTCTAGAAAAGAACATCAAATAAAAAATGAACTTCATACGGCTGAAAAGAAATCGCTTAAAATTGAGCTTGATAGAAATAAACAACTGCTCTCGAGTCAAACGCTGAGCATGATTCATAAAAACAATGGATTTGCTGAAATTGTCGAAGGTCTGAAATTAGATAATCGATCAGATACTAAGATCAAAAAGATTATCGACGTGAACATGGCACTCGAGAAGGATTGGAATAATTTCAATCTATATTTTTCTCAGGTACATGCTGGTTTTTTTGAAAGACTCAAATCCAATCACACTAACTTGACTACTTATGACATAAGACTTTGCGCACTTGTTAAACTGGGGCTTACAAACAAAGAAATTTCGACGTTACTGAATGTTAAATATGAGAGTATAACAATGTCAAAGTATCGTTTAAAGAAGAAATTTGAACTTGTTGGAGACGAAGATGTAAATTCTTATATAATTGGTATATAGTAATTGGGTAGTGCAATGTAGAGAATCCTTTAATCCGACATGGTTAAATACATCGTCAGTTCTATTCTTTTCTCTTCATACACGAGCTATTATCCTGACATTATTTCACTACTTTTATATTAAATAACTAGATAAAATATGCGAAATATCATCCTCCCTAAACAGTTTTCTATTTTCTCTCTAATATTATTTATATCTACCACAACATTGGCCCAAGACGCTCATTACTGGACTGAGCAATATGGAAATAAGTCCACATTGATGTCCGGTTCAGTAGTAGGTAGTGTGGACGATCTGGGAGCTATGTACTATAACCCTGCTCGGCTAGCCCTTCAGGAAGACCCTACTTTTTTGATTAGTGCAAAGGCTTACCAAAATGTATCACTGAAAGTGAAGGACGGTGTCGGGGAAGCCGATTTAGGTACATCTGTTTTTGGATCTGCTCCAACTTTGGCGGCTGGATCATTTAATCTTGATTCAGTCAAATTTCTAAAGTTTTTTCATGGACATAAGTTTGCTTATGGATTCCTATCCAGAACGAATATGGACTACACATTGAGCCTGTCACAAGTCGAAACCCTCGACTTCAACGATGCCTGGGCTGGAGAAGAAGCCTATTTATCAGATCTCAATTGGAACAAAAGCATTAAAGAAGAATGGATGGGGCTTACATGGGCCATTCCGCTCGACGATAAGAAAAAATGGTCTGTAGGGCTATCCCAATTTCTAGCTGTTCACAATATGAGTAGTAGTTACTCGCAGAATATTGTTGCCAAAGAAGACGGTAGTGGTTGCGTAGAATGCGAAGTAGCTACCTATGAATTAACCAGAAACAGGAGCACAACCAGCTTGGGCTACGTGGCCAAAATTGGTTTAAACTATAGTAGCAAATTCATCGAGGTGGGCCTCACCTATACAACTCCCAAAGCTGGACTCCGAGGCTCGGGAGACACTTACTATCGACAAATTCTTACCGATTATCACAACAGTGCCTCCCAGTTTTCTAATCTGGCGGAAATTGGCTGGGGAGATGCGCAGAGCGCTACTCATAAGGCTCCAATGTCTGCCGCATTAGGTGTTGGAATCAATCTTGGAAAAAACATTATTAGCATCAGTGGAGAATGGTTTGATAAAGTAGATGCTCATTATGCCATGGTTCCTACTCCCTTTGAAAGACAAGCACCAGAGGATGGTACTATGATTCTAAATCGATATGTGGATAAGAGAAAATCCGTGATTAATTATGGAATAGGCATGGAATGGTATCTAAGCAAAAAAGTCAATGCTTATACCAGCTTCTCAACGGACTATTCTTCCTTAGTTAAAACTTTTGAAGGAGACTCATTTGAAGAAACTGATGGGTTTGACAGCAATTTATTTTCGGCAGACATCTACCACTATGGTGGAGGTTTTTCTTTGGATCTAAAAAAGATTGATTTAACCATTGGAACAGTTTATTCGAGAGGTATTCAAAAGGTTGGCCGAATAGCTAGAATTCCCGGAGAAAATAACTCTGACTCAGGAGTTGATTTAGAATCTACAACAGATATGGTTTGGGAAAGATGGAAAATTCTCATTGGATTTTCTTTGCCATTTTATTCATTTGGGAGCTAAACACAGTCGTACAGACTAAGTCGATAGTAACCTGACAAGTACCTTGATATCCTTCGAAGGAGAAATTCGTAATTAGTAAGATTCAAAGACAAATATTATGATGTGGAAAAATTTATTGCTGCTACTTGCTCTGACTTCATTTAGTATCAAAGGCGAGCTTCCTGAACTCAATGCCAAAATCATCACTTACGTGGATTCAGTAATGGGCAAGAAAGTAGCCCGTGGCGAATGTTGGGATTTAGCAGCTGAAGCCCTCGCCTACTCGGGTGCCTATTTCGACAGAAGTTCGATGAAAACAGTAACCATATATGGCAGAAGACTGAATTTAAAAAAAGAAGATATTCTTCCTGGCGACCTGATCCAATTTGAAAATGTTGAAATGAAATGGACAGAAGGCAACACTACTTATTCTTCAGCTATGGGCCAGCACACGGCCATTGTATATAAAGTCAATGGTCCGGGTAATTTCGACATGGCACATCAAAATACCAGCGACTGGGGCAAAAAAGTTGGGGTGAGCAATTTCAATTTAAATCATGTCACGAAAGGAAAAGTAATGATCTATCGACCTATTGCCGAATAGGTCTACTATTCCAATTCTCCTACGAAAGGAAGGTTTTCCGTTATGGTCAGCATAATGGCGTTGCTAAAATAATTTTCTATTTGATAGAACTGTGCAGCTATTTTACCTCCGCATTTTTTGCTCATCTGTTTGTGGTACTTGGTCATTATCTTAGTTTCCTTCTTTTTAATAGACAAGGCCTGTTTCATCAATTCATCAGCTTTTTCATCATCGATATCGTAATAGTTTTCGATATACGATTCCAACAATTTATACCTTTCTTTGGCCAATAACTGCTGTTCGGCTTCATAGGCATCGTAGACCTCATTGAATGATGCATTCGTGATTTCTTCGAGCGGAATCAGCTCTGTAACAATTGTTTTTTTATCCTTTCCAAAAGTCGAGCGGAATATTTCGAAATAGTCATCGTCGCTTTGAGCCTTTACGGAGAGGCTAATTAATAAGGCAAATAATAGAAGTATAGAATTTTTCATGATCAAAATATGGTGAGAATTACACTTGGATAAATTTACGGATAGCTGAAGTAAAATACTTGTCCATTGATATAAAACTGATCCTGTTTCTTTTCTAATGGTAAAGTGAGTTCTGGTAATTTGGAAAACAGTAACACCAGTTTAGCAGGCTCACCACTCTTCTCATTATAAATAAAGTATGAACCCTTTTTGGTCCCTTTATATTTTCCTGTTTGCTCTTTAAACATTCCGGTACTTTTCATTTTGCTTTTGAAAGTGCCATCAAGATTCAACCAAATCTGACCTTCTTTTTTAGAAGATTTCTCTCGGTCATAAGCAAACAAGTATTTGCCTGTCAGTTCTTTTTGCCAATCAAAAACATCTAATTCGCTACGCGGAATTGGTTTTACGAATTCGATCTTAGAAATAATAGGCTCCAGTTTCCCTTGATAGTTTTTCATTTCTACCTTTTGTCCAAAAACCATGGCAGTAAGACAATAGCCGTACGGACCACAGCGTGACAGCAACGTACCTTCTACTAACTCATTTCCCGGAACATTGATTTTAGCGGTCATGATATCACCACTTTTTGAAATGCCGCCATCCAATTCAATGGATAATCCTTGTCCCAGAGGGAAACCCTTTTTCCAATTGGAAGCCAATTTTTTCAAACTCGTTTGATTAGCAAAATACATACATCTTACATCCACCGATGTATCGTTAGCCATTGAAAATATTTCGCTATTATGAGGATAAAATCCCTTCCAATTTTCAGGAATTCTCACTTTCATGCCCACAGTAGGCGCTAAAAACGACTCTCCTGCTAAATAGGGTCGTCCACCTTGGAGTCTTTCTTGCGCAATAGAAAAAGTAAGGTTTATGAAAAATAAAAACGTAAAATAATATCTTAACCTCATATCAAATAGAAATTTAATGCCGTAAGTTGGACAACAAAATAAGATAGTCTTAATTTTTTAATCTGAATCTGTCTAGGTTCATATTTTGTGACTAAATTCTCTTCAAATAGAGCGCTCACCTCATAGACTTATGACATGAAACAATACATCTTAACAATTCTCTTAGCTTCATTAGGCTTTTTTAACCTCCATGCTCAGGCCATAGAACTATCTGGCTATGGTGGATATATGGTAAGTGGTAAATCCACCTACTATGATGGTGAAATTGACGTCTACGACGGAGGTGTGTTCGGAGGGACATTAGGGTACGACTTAGGAAATGGTATGCAAGTGCAATTTCTCTACAATAGAAATTCGGCAAGCGGAAGAATCATATATTATCCGGCTTTTCAGGAAATAGAGTTATATGATTTTGACCTTGTTACTGAACACTATCATCTTGGTGTTGAAAAACTCCTTGGTGGGAATGAGATGATCAGGCCGTATGGAGCAATGAGTTTAGGAGTAGTGGCCTACACACCTAAAAACGTCAGGTCAGACGACAATAGCAATTTTCATGACTTAGATGCTGTTACTCGATTTTCAATGGGTGCAGGATTAGGAGTCAAAATATTTCCAACTGAAAAAATTGGGATCAAACTCCAAGCAAAAATGTTTATGCCTTTAATGTTTAGTGGAGTAGGAATATTCTGCGGTACAGGTGGCTGTGGAGGAGGCAGCTCTTTTTATGTACCTATCGTGCATGGCGAATTTTCAGGGGGAGTTGTCCTGAGAATAGCTCAATAAAGCCTTTCTGATATTCTTGAAAATCAAAATAATTAGCCAAGCGGCTATATCTTCTTAAAAATAGAAACAAATAATTATTACCTTCGTATGCAGTAATTGAAAACTCAAAAACTCATACATTATGAAGGGACATATTGGCGAATTTGAAGAACTAGTCCTCCTGACCATCGCGGTATTGGGAGAACAGGCTTATGGCGTTGCGGTATTGGAAGATATCCAAGAACGTGCCAACAGAAAAATAAGCATCGGAGCACTCCACTCTACCATAACCAGGTTAGAAGAAAAAGGATTCATCACATCGTATATGGGTGAGCCGACACAGGAGCGCGGAGGAAGGCGCAAACGCTACTTTCATCTGACAGCATCTGCCAAACAAGCATTAGCTGATATGAAAAGCCTCCGCAATGAATTGTGGAATTTGTCAAATCTAGAACTCAGCTCGCAATGAAAAATCAAGGTCAAAAAACTCAACAACCGCCTCAGCTCGCTACTCGCCTTTTCTTCTGGATGGCTGGATCAGCCGCTGTAGAAGATCTCTATGGAGATATGGAAGAAATATATTTTTCTAATGTAGATAAGTATGGCAAGTCAAAAGCCAATCGAATGTTTTGGAAGCAAGTGCTTTCACTGGTTTTCTCGTATGCCCTAAAATCAAGAAAAGCTAATGCAGCTCACTCATACAGAGCCAGCAGCATCTCTCCAGCATTACTATACAACTTTTTTAAAGTCTCCATGCGTACCTTGATCAGGCATCGATCATTTTCTATAATTAACATTCTAGGACTGTCCCTCGGTATGTCAATCTGTTTACTCAGTATCACCATGTACTACAGTATTCAGCAGTTTGATTTGTTTCATATAAACAAAGATCGAATCTATACCGTCAACACATTGGTAATCAATAATCAAGTCAATGACAAGTTCGCTACAACAGCTCCTTACGTTCATGACAATTTGAAATCCTACACTAACCAAATAGAAGAAGTAGTCGCCATTAATGATGGATTCTCAGGAGAGGTCAAGATCAATCAAAATACACTGCCTGTTTCAGGGTTGTACGTACCACCGGCATTTCTAAAAATCTTCACTTTTCCACTGATGGCAGGTAATGAGTCCACTGCCCTTCAAGAACCATTCAGCATCATTCTAACTGAAAAAGCTGCATTGCGGCTGTTCGGGCATACCAACGTAATTGGAGATGCTATAGAACTAGAAAACAAGGGGACATTTCAAGTCACAGGTATAATGAAAGACTACCCGGGGGCTTCTCATTTGCAGTTCGAATCTCTAGTTTCCTACAGTACCCTGGATGCTATTGAACCTGGACTGAATAAGCGGTTTGAGGACTATCGTTTTTACACCAATAGTTACACCTATCTTCTGCTCCAGAAAGGCAGTACTCCAGAACAGCTCAAAATCCCATTGGAACAAATTGCTCAGGAGTTGTCTAACCCGGACGAAACGCTTGAGTTGAACTTACAACCTGTCACTAATATTGCTGCCGGAGAAAACATCAACTACTCCATAGGGCCATCATTCGATCGACTAACCATGGCTTTTTTTATTCTACTGACACTAATCATCCTGGCTCCTGCCTGTTTCAATTATGCCAATCTATCCATGGCAAGAGCATTGAAAAGATCCAAAGAAATAGGCATGAGAAAAGTAGTTGGTGGTGGGCGACGGGATATTTTTATTCAGTTCATATTTGAAACTTTCATCATTACCTCTATTGCCTTATTTGGCGCTATTTATATATTCACTATCATTAGAGAAGAATATCTGGCGATGATCATAGGTGCCGAGATGCTTGATTTAAGTATAAACCTTCCGGTGATGGTCGCATTTGTTGGCTTTGCTGTTTTTACCAGTCTATTGGCGGGTGTAATACCTGCCACCTATTTTTCCAAAATGAGAGCTATCTCATCCTTAAGAGGAGGGGGCAAAGCCGGGGTTTTATTCAAATCAAAGCTCAGAAACGGACTAACAGTATTTCAATTTTGTCTTTCAACGTTTTTCATCTTTGGTGCTATTGCGATGATTTCACAGTATTATCATTCAATGAATTACGACAAAGGATTCGATGAGAAGGGAAAAGTAATTATTCCTTTGCACAATATCGAACCTGAGATTATTGCACACGAATATTCGAATTTCCCCGAAGTATCTGAAATTGCCTTTTCTTCAGGAATTCCGGGCACCCATTCCAATAATGAGGTTTGGGTTCAAACTTACCAAGTCGAAGACTCGGTCGCGGTGCATCAAATGTTTGTTGACAATTCATTTCTCGAACTAATGGGATTCAAATTAATTCGGGGCCATTCATTCATTGAGAATCTTAATCAGGATAATGAAATACAAATTATTGTCAACAAAACCTTTGCTCAATCCATGGCATTAGCTGAAAATGAAATAATAGATAAAACATTCAGATTGCCTCATGGACTTACCGCTAGAGTTATTGGAGTGATCGATGATTTCAATCATTTGCCGGTAATGAAACAAATTCAACCATTCTTTTTTAGATACGACCCTAGCAAATTCTCATTCGCCACATTAAAGGTGGATACTCAGAATGTTTTTGAAACCGCAACGAAATTCGAACAAAAATGGGAAGCCTTGAATGACCTAATTCCCTACGAATTCACGTTTCTGGAAGATAAACTTAATGCCATATATGATCAGCTGAAAAACCCAATTAAGATGTTCGGTTTTCTAAGTTTCTTGGCTGTAAGTATTGCGTGTCTTGGCTTGCTTGGAATGGTCGTCTTCACAATGGAAAACAAAGTGAAAGAAATTGGGATTCGCAAAGTAATGGGAGCATCCGTTCCTCAACTTACACGTCATCTATCTCAGGGTTTCCTAAAACTGATGCTACTTGCATTGGTAATAACCATTCCTCTCGCCTATGCAGTTTATGAGTTTATGCTGCAGCGGATTATCTTTTATAACAAAACAATCGGATTGGTAGAAATTCTTTCAAGTATCCTAATTCTTTCTTTGCTCGGTTCTATCACGGTATTTTCGCAAACCATCAAATCAGCCAAACTCAATCCCGTTGACAATTTGCGATACGAATAATCGTTGAAAATAATATTATATTTAAGGAAAGACCTCTAGTATTAGGGGTCTTCTTTTTTTATCTTTTTCTTTATTTGCGCTAAATAGATTGTGGACCCTTAAGCGAACCAAACTGAGTACTTTGTGAAGCCATTTACCTTTATTTTGATTTTGACAATATGCCTCTTCGCAAAAAATGCGCTCGGTCAAACTCGAACATTCGGCTCACAACCAAAAACCAAAATGGATACACTAAAGGTTAAGGCCGATAGGTTTGTTTTCATCAATGACAGTGCTTATTATGCTAGAGTAGATACGATTTTTGTTCTGCCTGATACTACAGATTTTTATGTAAGAAAAAATAATATGCAACGCTCTCAAGAGTTTTACCGACAAGTAGAACAGAAGATGAGTAAGTCCAAACTATCTAACCTGATGTACGACTATATGTTTGTACAAAATGGCTCACCTAAAACAGAAGAATTGCATGAACAACGATTTATCCCATATGAAAGAGAAACCATCTCGTCCATAGGTTATAAATCACTTCCCATATTTGGCGCCACAGTTAGAGACACCACCGTATACAATCCGTCGAAATGGACTGCTCCATGGAATAAAGTACACATTCATACCCAAAATTGGATCATTAGAAGAAACCTGACATTTAAGATGGGTGAGCACGTCAATCCCAATGATTTTGTCGATAGTGAACGTTTGATTAGACGCCTACGGTATGTGAAAGATGCTCGAATCATGATCAACGAGAACCCCAATCAAAAAGAAGCCGATGTAATGGTAGTTACTCAAGATGTATTGCCCTATAGTGTCATATTTAGTCCTGACAGAGATAACGATGCCCTATTTGGAATTACTTCCATAAACATTGCTGGCCTCGGTCATGAATTTGAATATGATTATATCCGAGGGAATGGCTCCGATTTTTTTTATAAAATATCTAATGTTGGCGGATCATTCATAGATGCAGAATTCAACTATGCTTATCACTTCATCCGAACTGGCTACGGTGCATTTTTAGAAAGAGACTTTCTAACTCAGGAAATGAAATACGCAGGAGGAGCCACCTATAGTCGATATACATTTGGTGAGTACAATTATGAGCCAATAACCGACGTGACATCAACCTATACATATGACGAAGAATACTCCAACTTGTGGTTGGGTAGAGCTTTTCAAACCAATATAAAAACGCAGTTGCTGGGAATCAATGCCAAGACCAACGCAGTCGCTTCAGCTGGGGTTGAATATGCCAACTATTTTGATCGACCTCAAGTCAGTGCAGACACAAATTACAGATATCATGACAAGACTACTTATCTAGTGAGCCTTGGGCTCAGTGCGCGAAACTACTACAAAGACCGTTTTATTGTAGAGTTTGGCCGGACAGAGGATATTCCTACAGGAAGTGCTATTGGCGTAGTTGCTGGGTACCAAGATGCCGAGTTCAACAATCGAATCTATTTTGGTTTTAATTTTGCCAGAGGGGGATACATAAAAAAATTCGGTTACTTCAATGGCATCGTTTCGTGGGGCAGTTTTATTGGGGACAGTGGCTACGAAAATGGAATTTTCAAAGTTGGAGTAGACTACTTTACACCATTGTATACGATTAATCAGGTAAAGCTTCGGCAGTTCGTCGATGTTACTTTTAGTCAAGCGCTGAATCCGGATGAAGAATACATTTTGAATACCGAAAGCGACATTGGTATTCGAGGGCTTAGAAACTATTATTTGCGGGCCACTACTAAGTTCAATTTGAAGTTCGAAACCGTTGTATTCACTCCAATAAATTTCATCGATTTTCGAATGGCCACTTTTGCGTTTTTCGATTATACAGCTACTCAAAATATTCGCAACGACTTTTTTGACGCAGACCATTTTATGGGCTTTGGCGGCGGTATTCGGCTACGAAATGATAACCTGGCCATCTCTACTATTCAACTTCGGTTTGCCTATTATCCTAGCGCTCCTATCAATGCGTCGGAAGGGAATGTACAAGTGACCAACTCCGCTTACCTCAACATTAGAGATTTTGACTTTAGGGCTCCTCAGATTATCCCATTCTGAGCCCAAATACATAATAAAAAATCCAGCCCTCTTACGAAGACTGGATTCTGTTTCAAATTAATTTCTTATTGGCTTAGAGCACAATTCCGATGAAGGATTTGAAGGCGATACCCATCAATCCGGTAAGGATCATTGTAATTCCTAATCCTTTCAAACCGTTAGGTACATTGGAGTATTTCAATTTCTCTCTGATCGCTGCCAAAGCAATGATCGCCAAGAACCAGCCGAAACCAGATCCTGCACCGTAAGCCGTAGCCTCTACGATAGAGTAATCTCTCTGCACCATGAAAAGTGACGCTCCAAGAATCGCACAGTTTACAGCGATCAATGGCAAGAAGATACCCAATGATCCGTATAGTGAAGGAGAAACTTTTTCAATGATCATTTCTACCAGCTGCACCATCGCCGCGATAATCGCAATAAACATGATGAATTGTAAGAAACTCAAGTCGATGGTTTCGAAACTACCGTTCAGCCATACCAAGGCACCTTCTTTCAACACGTACTCTTGTAGCAACCAGTTGATCGGTACAGTAATTGTCAATACGAAGATAACCGCAGCTCCAAGTCCAAGACCTGTAGATACTTTTTTAGATACCGCCAAGAACGAACACATACCCAAGAAGTATGCGAACACCATGTTGTCGATAAATGCGCTTTTGATGAATATATTAAATGCTTCCATTTTAAATCTCTTTTAGCTCGTTGGCTTAGTGTTCTACGTATCCGTTTTGTGTTCTTTGCACCCAGATCAAAATTCCCAATACCATAAAGGCTCCGATAGAATCTACCATCAATCCGTTGGTTTGTATGTTTACCAAACCGCCTGTCCATTCAGACAATGTGGCATAAACCGGCACGTCAAATACAGTTCCTGAACCGAATAACTCTCTGAAGAAAGCTACTGTCAGAATGATCCAAGCATAACCAAATCCACTACCCAAACCATCTAGTACAGAATCATAAGCTTTATTGGCCATGGCAAATGCTTCCAAACGACCCATTACAATACAGTTCGTAATAATCAGCCCAACGAAAGCTCCCAGTACTTTATACATGTCGAACAAATAAGCTTTTAGCACTTCACTAACCAAGGTTACCAAAGTAGCCACAATCGCCAACTGCACAATAATTCTTACACGACCAGGAATGATATCTCTCATCAAAGAGATAATCAAGTTTGAAAATACAATCACAAACAACACAGCGATAGACATCACCAATGTTGGCTCCATCTTTACTGTTACTGCTAGTGCTGAACAAATACCCAATACTTGTATGGTAATCGGGTTATCATCGTTCAGTGGATCAGTGATGAACTTCTTCCTTCTTTTCGACAATAAAGGCTCTGCTGGCTCTTTTACTATCGCTTGTTCCAAAGTTTCTGTACTCATTTTGTTTTATTTTAAAAGGGGATCACCCCAATCAACGTCTTCTTAATTATTCCGCAGTTTCTTCTTCTACTTCCGTAGCAGGTTCAACTACCTGAGCCACTGGCTCGTTAACTGCTTTTACCTTGTCGATATAAGCGCCATAGTATCCAAAGTAGTCCATCAACATGGCATTCAAACCTTTACCAGTCAATGTAGCTCCAGACATACCATCAATATGATGATCATCCAAAGGCTCGCCTTTTTCACCTTTGATCATGTTTACCGATTGCAACGTGCCAGATGCATCATAAAGCTTTTTGCCTACAAATCTAGCTTTTACAGCCTCGTCGGTGATTCTAGCCCCTAGCCCTGGTGTCTCAGACTTGTGGTCAAATGCCACACCACGAACGGTATTCAAATCAGAATCAACAGCCACGAAACCAGAAATCCAATCCCAAAGACCGGCTCCGAACATCGGGAAGATATAAGCATCTACTCCAGATCCGTCTTCTTTCATATACATGAAAACTGGATAAGGTCTAGATTCCACGTCCTTCTTGAATTTGTTGTGATTCTTTTGAAAGTCGATTTTTTCCGCTACTAATGGGTTGCCTTTAGCATCCGTTGCCATCGGCTCACCGTTGATATCAACTACTGTAGAAGTCACTCTTTTATCATAAAGTGCCAAAATTTCATTGGCATCTTCGATATTCGAAATATCCATTACAGCTCCCAAAATTTTCTTTTTGGTATCCAATTCTACCTGCTTGTCTTGCAAAGGCTTCAGCACTACTGAAGTTCCAGACAACAATCCACCCAATACTATGGTCAGTATGGCGGAGAAGACTACTATATATAAATTAGACCGTTGCACGTTTCAACCTCCTTTTCTTGTTAGCAGCTACCACATAATAATCGATAAGTGGAGCAAATACGTTCATTAATAAAATGGCCAGCATGATACCCTCTGGGTAAGCTGGGTTAAATACTCTTATGATAATGGTCAGCATTCCGATTAGGAATCCATAAATCCATTTTCCAGTTTCAGTCTGAGTCGCCGTTACAGGATCTGATGCCATGAACACCGCTCCGAAAGCCAAACCACCGATCACCAAGTGATAGTGTGCAGGTAGCAACATATATTCATTAGCTCCTAGCAGGTTACAAATCGTTGCCATCACAAAAGCTCCAGCAAATACACTTGTAATTATTTTCCAGCTACCTACTCCCGTAATAATCAATATGGCTGCACCGATTAAGCACATCAATGTAGACGTCTCTCCAATACTACCAGGGATAATTCCCATAAATAAGCTATTGAAACTATAAAGCCCTTCGGACCACATATCTCCCATCATACTCAGCATAGATTGGTTGCCTTCTACTGCAGCAGCTCCGATGGCTAGTGGTGTAGCTCCTGAGAACCCAGCAACTGCTTGTTCGCTACCTAGGTAAGACCAAACATCACCTGAAATTTGAGAGGGATAAGCAAAATATAAGAACGCTCTGGCCGTCAAAGCCACGTTCAAAATATTCATTCCTGTACCACCAAATGCTTCTTTTCCAATGATTACAGCAAAAGCTGTAGCCAAACCTACTTGCCACAATGGAATGGTAGGAGGCATAACCAAAGGAATCAACATTCCAGTCACAAGGAACCCTTCGTTTACTTCGTGCTTTCTGATTGTTGCGAATGTGAATTCAATACCCAGACCCACTGAATAAGAAACAATCAAGATCGGCACTACCAATGTGGCTCCTAATAATATTTCACTAGCTAAATCAGCTACCTGACCGATGGCCAAATAGTGCTGATGACCTGCATTCCAAATACCAAACAACAAACATGGAATCATGGCGATGATCACTGTCATCATCATACGTTTCATGTCGATCGCATCTTTGATCTGTGCACCTTTTGCACCAGTAGTGCTGTTTGGTGCTAGAAAGAGCGTCTCATGCGCTTCGTATATATAGAAAAACTTCTCCCACTTACCACCTTTCTCAAAGTTGGGGCGAACCTTCGCAAATATGTCTTCTATAAACTTCATTCTTAACTATTTTTTACTAGATCTAGTCCTTCTCTTAAAATGGCCTGAACATCGTTCTTAGACACGTCGATAAATTCACAAAGTGCCAAATCCTCTTCGATGACTTCATAAATTCCCAAGCCTTCCATATCATCAAAATCCTCCGCAAGGATGGCTTTCAATAAATAAGTAGGAAGAATGTCCATTGGTGTCACCTTCTCGAAAGCACCTGTCTGAACGAATGCTCTGTGCTGACCTCTGTTGTTGGTGTCTAGCACAAATTCTTTTTTCTTTCCACCAAGGAAAGACAACAACCCAAAGGCTCTGTGGAAACTCAAACGGTTAGTCGTAGGTAAAATCCATCCGAACAATTCGTAGTAATCTCCTTCAGGAATTACGGTCAATTGATTGTGGTAGAATCCTAAGTAACCTGTAGAGTTAATTTGATTTCCTGTCAATACATTTCCAGAAATGTATCTCACATAACCATCCTTGATTGTACCGTCGATCAATTTGTTGATCGCAGCACCAGAATAAGTCTTATAATATTGTGGAGCCTTCACTTCAGATCCTGCCAAGGCAATCACCTTAGAAGCATCATATTTACCTTCCAAGAAAAGTTTACCGATTTGCGCCACACCGTATGGGTGCACTGTCCAAGAAACTTCTCCCTTATTGATAGGTGCCAAGTGGTGAATCTGAACACCTACGTTACCCGCAGGGTGTGGGCCAGAAACCGTATTCACTTGCGCTTCAGTCGATTTGAACAAGTCTGAAGAATCTTTCACATCCATATTTACATGAACTGTACCTTCAGTCAATTTTGAAAGGATGCTGATACCAGCATCAAAATATTTTTTCTGGCCTTCCAGGATATAGTTCATATCCGGAGCCAAAGGATGCGTATCCAATGCAGACACAAAAATATTTTTTGGGGAATCGTTTGGATCAGCCACCACACCGAAAGGGCGCTGGATGATATTAGGCCAAACACCTCCTTTAGTCATCTGCTCTATAGCTGCCTCTTTAGAGACTCCTTTCACATCGTCGTGCTTATCGAACGACTCGAAAGACACTTCTTTGTCAGCCAAGATTCTGATTTCTAATATTTTTCTTTTAGCGCCTCTTACCACTTCTGCGATCTCTCCGCTCACAGGCGACGAGTACATCACATCTTCGACCAGTTTGTCGATCATGATTGGGGTTCCAGCCTTCACGTTGTCGCCTTCCTTCACTAGAAGTTTTGGACGGCTCATACCAACAAAATCTGTAGGTTTAATGGCGTAAGTCTCCGCTGGTGGGAGCTCTCCGATTTTTTTTTCAGCTTTTCCTGCGAGATTGATATCGAATCCCTTCTTAAGCTTTATATTCTGAGACATATTTTACTGCAAAAGTCCTGTTTTATAAAACGTGGCAAAAATAATAAAAAATTGATGATAATGGGCTAGGAGCGCAATTATCGTAAAAGTATTTGAGTAAGGAAAGCCGAGAAGAAAAAATTGAGGTTAGTGACGCTATCAATCTCCCCAGCCCTCTTCTCCAAGAGGGAGTTTTCGCGCACTTGTTGGGTGATCTGCTAATTTAGGCAGCAAATGCCGCGTCTTCAGTGTATGGCACAACAGATTACCCGAATGCTCCTCCGTCGCACCGGGTAATGACGTAGAGTTTTTTAATTTTATCCCATGAAAACAAAAATCATACTTCCCATCCTTGCTTTTGTATTGCTCAGCCTATCGGTAAAGAGCCAAGGCGTGTCTGCTTCTTTTATCATTCCAAAAGATGGATATTTTTCAGCTCCTGTGAGTCCTTTGTCTGTCAGAGGTCTCGGATTAAGTTTCGGCCTACTTGGAATAGAAACCGGTGCGTCTTTATATAATATGCCTGGTTTACCAATGAGTGGCTTACCTTTTGAATCTGACAAACCTTTGACCGGACCTCACTGGTCGATTTTAGTTCCGCTTCAACTATGTCTTACATTTGACTCAGATGCCATATCAGTCAAATTTCTAGGAGGAGGATTTGGCATGGGGCATATCGCTCCACAAGTTAACTACGGCAACATGGATAGAGCTATTCGCGAATACGAAGGTTGGGACGTGGCCAATGCTAATTTGGATGTAGATAATAAGCTAGGATTCGGTTGGATGGCTGGAGTAGAGCTCGCTTTTCATGTCAACGATAAATTTTCCATTACCACCGAAGTACAATATCTTAAAGGTGATTCTGGTGCCGCCATTACCGGAGAATATTCTGGAGGGTCGATTGGTGGGAATATTGAAACCCGGACTGTAGACTATCCTGATGCAGTTACTGCTTTGGAAGGTGTGGAGATTTCAATTGGAGTAAAGATGAATAGGTAGATTTATTCATCGGTGATTCTACTTTTTAAGACGACAGCCAATAAATAGATAGTAACACAAGGAATGCCTATCCATAGGGCTTCGCTTTTTAACACTTCAAACCCCCGTTGAGAAAAAAACCTGGCTGCTCCTATAGGAGAAACCGCAATGGGTTGCCAAGGGAAAAAATATCTGGTGTTATCCCAGGGAGAGAAGAAGGCTACCCCTAATCCACCATTCGTCATGGCATCAAGAACAGCATGAGAGGCAGTGCATAAAAAAAAGAAAAGAGTGAGCATTAGCCATCGTTTCCATGTAAAGCCTTTGATTGAAAATCCTGTAGCACATAGCACTGCAAAAACGAGTGCAAACAGCAAGGAGTGCGAGAAGCCCCGATGTCCCCAAAAACTATCATATGGAATGCCCATTTTGAAAGTGATGACATCTAAATCCGGAATCACGGTGCAGATCACTCCAACTAAAATTACCTTCCAGCTACCAAGTGTTTTTGGTAAACTTTTGCCTAACGCGACGGCTACTACAGCATGCCCAAATGCCGAAGCCATTTAGACGCTAGCAGTTTCGAACTGCTTCTGAATATAATCTCTGACTTGCTCCATCAACCACATCGGGGTAGAAGTGGCTCCACAGATTCCAATAGAATCAGAAGGCTTGATCCAGTCTAGGTCGATTTCTTCTTCGCTGCCTACAAAGTAACTTCGTTCATTGAAGTTTTTGCATACGCCATAAAGTGCCCGACCATTAGAGCTTTTCTTGCCACTGACGAAAATGATCACATCATGTTTTTGGGAAAACTTCTCCATGCTCGGCTCTCGATTAGAGACTTGTCGACAGATGCTATCGTTGGCCTTGAAATCAGTCACTTCTAGTGGTTGGCCCTTTGCGTCTAGAATTCGCTGCTCGATCATTTCCTTCAGGCGATAGAAACCTTTAGTGCTTTTGGTAGTTTGGCTATAGAGCGTAACAGGCTTTGAAAAATCGATTTGCTCCAGGTCTTCATCTTCCATCACGATGATGGCTTTTTCTTTGGTTTGACCAGTGAGTCCTATGACCTCCGCATGACCAGGCTTGCCATAGATCACGATCTGACCATCCTGCTCTTCCATCTGGTCGAAGGATCCTTTCACTCGGTTTTGCAATTTCAACACCACAGGGCAGGAAGCATCGATGAGTTCAATATTGTTTTCGATCGCAATTTTATAAGTCTCCGGTGGTTCACCATGCGCACGAATCAACACTTTACAATCTTTTAAGTCTTTCAGGTCTTCATTACTAATAATAACCAATCCTTTGGCTGCCAATCGTTCAACTTCCATGTGATTGTGCACAATGTCACCCAAACAGTAAAGTTGACCGCTCTCATTGAGTTCGTCTTCGGCCATCTCAATAGCATACTCTACTCCGAAGCAATAACCTGAATTTTTGTCTATCTCTATGTGCATAGTACCAATCGGGTCCTTTCTGCAAAATTATATCAAATCCCTTTGAACTGAATTAAACAATCGCCGGTATTCTTTGAGTTCCTCTATATAGAAATTAGATGAGCCTAAAGAATCTTCCAAATGTCTGAAATAAATAACCTTTTCCTCCAGCTTCCACTTGAGTTGATATTTTTCTAAATACGGATTCAGTCGATTCCCGTTTTCGGACCTGAGCACAATTCCCATATGACGTGCCAGTGAATCAGTTGCAAAGTTGAGAGACTTATAACTCAGTTTGCCATACGTTTTTGCCAGCTCGTCAGGTATTGGCCGGTCCAGTTCATACTTCTTCTTGCACAACACACTGTCTATATAATAAAGCGTGACCTTTGTAACTTCGGCATTGTGAATTTTAATATCGGGCTCATCGATGATATGAAACTCAATTCGATCATTATAGAACTTGCCAAAAAGGTTTTCATCGGTTGGAGTCACATCGGCCTTTTCAGAATTAATTTCAACCTTGTTCCAGATATTGGCTTTTTTTAGTTCCTGTAATTCCGTTCTTTCCAAACTTAAGGAGTCACTTGAACCTTGCTGCTCCACACAACTAATCCCAAAAACCAAAAGGATAAATAAAGTCCTAAGCATTCATCATTTTTCCTGTAGCCAATTGTACAATATGGTCTACCTGCTCTTCTAAAAACATGTGTGTAGTATCCACTTCTACGCTATCTTTTGGTTTAATCAGCGGGCTCTCTTCTCGGGTAGTGTCAATCTTGTCTCTTTTTCGCAGATTTTCTTTTACCTCATCCAGATCTACCAAATTGTCCTTATCAAAGAGCTCCTTCTGTCTACGCTCTGCGCGTACATCAAAGTCCGCATTCATAAAGATTTTTAATTCCGCCTCAGGAAAAACGACCGAACCAATGTCCCGTCCATCCATTACGATGCCTTTTGATTTACCCATCTTTTGCTGCTGCTTAACCATCGCTTCTCGTACGGCTTTGATGGCTGCTACCTCACTTACTTTTTGAGAAATCTCCATCTCGCGAATTTTATCCTCTACGTTTAATCCGTTTAGGAAGGTTTCGCTTTGTCCATTGGATTCATTGTGGTGAAAAGTAATGCTAATATCACTCAGAGCTTTACTGACCGATTTAGGATTGGTCAGGTCTATGTAATGCTCTAAAAAATATAATGTAACCGAGCGATACATGGCTCCTGTGTCCACATATCCATAATTGAGGGCCGCCGCCACTCGTTTCGCCGTTGAACTTTTGCCGCAGGCCGAATAGCCATCTATAGCAATGATAATTTTTCTCATGAGTGGTTTGGCTCAAGTGGGTTAATACAAAGATTTTTTAGGTACTCCTTCGCTTTAGCAATCTTTAATCGGGCAAGGTATCGGTTTACCTTTTTTAATCTTCCTAGGTTTTCTCTCCTTAGGATATTGAGATGACTTGCACGAGCCAAAACTGAGTAGCAACCCTATTAAAATTAATGAAAATGTTCGTGAAGTGAGTTTAAAGCCCATGTATTTTTTTGTTTGAACAAATATAGTAACAAAGCAATTTCGAATCTAAAAATTGTATCGTGATATACAACGGTGTATCTTGAAGAGATTGTATTTCATCTGCCAGCTATCTTATCACATCGTGATACAATTTATTTTTTTAATAAATCCAAACAGGGAGGACACTTCGTATCTCTATCGTTTTTAACCAAACAATAAGCAGCATGAGTACATTATCAACAAAGGCAAACGACATCAAATGGCCAGAAATATTTAGCCTAGGGGCTTTAAATGTGTCTGTGGTTATTAGTTGGATTGCCTATCACGAATACCAACCTATCCTTTTAGAAAATTTTAGTTTTGATCACCTATCAGATTTTCTGATCGTTTCAAAAGCAATTATTCTAGTGCTAATTCCGGCCTTAGCCGGCTTGTTAGCCGATTATCTGCTGGGAAAAAACGGAAAATTTTTCACCTTGTTCACTGTGGGCATTGGAGCTACAGCGATGATCTTTATGATCGTGGCATCCATTATTGGTGCAGGGCCGGTAGGGGCTTTGACGCCTTACCTTCCATATATGATTATTTTGTGGCTGATTTCGATGAACTTATTCATCAGTCCAGCTTACTCCATGATTGAAGCATTTGCTCCGGCGCAAAAGCTTCCTATCGTTATGGGTTTCCTATTTCTAGTTACGGAGCTTGTCTATGCTCTTGAACCTTTGGTTGTAGGTTTGGTCCAATTCTTCGGAGACACACTTACTTTTATCGTTGGCGGGATTTTGATTTCTGTCAGTGGCTATTTCTTTCATAAAATATCTTCTGATGAAGTTATTTCAAGGAAGAAAGAATTAATGGAAGGGCAAGTTAAACCTCAGAGCTTTCAAAGCTATATTGCTATTTTAGTGATTGGATTGGCATTGGGAGTCGGCAAAGCTTTTCTGGTAGAGTATATTCCTGCCAGCTTCGAAGCAAACTTTCCAGACCTAGGTAATACCGGAAACTATATTTCATTTGCACTGCTTGGTTTGTCTGCCATTCTAGCCTTTGCCATCAGTAAGAAAGTGGCCGTTTTAGACTCAAAAAATACACTAATAGCCAGTCTTATCATCATGGGAGTTGGTGCATTGGTATTGCTCGCATCAACAAGCGTAGCCATTTCCATTGCCGGAGGTATCATTACAGCCATTGGCTTCAGTATTCTAAATATTACTGGGTTGCCATTTGCTATCAATCAACTTTCCGTCAAACACATTACTTATGGCGTAGGAATATATATTGGAGCCTCTGAAATGTGCGGAGGCTTTTTCGAATATTATTTCAGATAAGAAACTGCTTATTGACTGTGAGCCGATACAAGCAATTGCGTTGGCTTGCAGTACTAAGCTTTTTTCTTCTCAAATCCCCAATACTTAACCATAAAAGTAACACCCCAAAGGAATAGTGGTATACTCAACCATTGGCCCATATTGAGTGGAATGTCAGCTTCCCAAGCCTCTTGATTTTCTTTAAAGAATTCTACAAAAAACCTTTCCGACCAGAGCATGGTCATGAAAAACCCAAAAAGAAACCCTTCTTTCAATTGGCTTCTATGATAATACCATACATGAGCCAGAATCAAAAACATCAAAACACAGGCGATGGATTCGTACAACTGCCCTGGGTGTCTGGGTATTCCCAGGGTATAAATTTTCGCATATTGTACTCCTCCCTCTTTGTATAGCTCATAGGGCATTTCCATACCAGGTTTATGATATACATGCTTGCTCACACTGCTTGATCGAGCAAAGGCATTGGGCACATTGCGCTCGAAAAAATTCTTTGAGGTGGCTGCGTCCAAATCTATTCCTCTTTTGTATTCCAGCACAACAGTCATTGGCACCAATCCAGCACTATCACTTACTGCTTTTCCTCCCTTTTCAAAAGATACTTCTTCTATTCTTTCATCACCTCTCAAGAACATATCCTCTACACTACGAGAAAATACAATTCCACTATCACTACCTGTTGGCAAGCCTATGATTTCAGAATTCATAAAATTTCCAAATCGGATAAATGCTCCAACAAGAACTGTCACAATCGCCACGCGATCCAAAATCCACAAATAGGTAAACCCGTATTTTTTAGCGAAAAGATACAAGGCGATAAACATCCCTATCGCACCCCCATGACTGGCTAACCCGCCTTCCCAAATTTTGATGATCTCAATCGGATTGCTCAGATAATAAGTTGGGTTGTAAAACAAACAATGCCCCAATCGAGCACCCACTACCACGGCAATAACCAAATACATGGTCAATTGATCAACATCTTTTGGGTTCTTATTTTCTTTTTTGAAAACCCAATACATCACCTGTTGTGCTACGATAAAACCCATAGCAAAAAGAAGCCCATACCATCGAACCTCTCGGTCAATTCCAGGAATGGTGAATATTTCTGGGCTTGGGCTCCAGATGATAAAATCAAGAATAGATGTCATGCTTATTTAAATTTTGCGCCAGAAATAAGGCGTCAGTAAAATCAATACAGTGAAAAGTTCGAGTCGGCCCAGTAGCATTAAAAAAGATAAAAACCACTTCCCAACATCAGGGATAGCTGCAAAGTTATCAACAGGCCCAACTTGACCCAATCCAGGACCAATATTTCCAAGGCATGTAGCTACAGAACCGACGGCTGTTAAAAAATCTGTGCCAATCCAACCCATGATTACAGAACCAACGGCAAAAATGGAAATGTAGATCATAATAAAGGCCAGAATGTTGAACGTAATATCTCTATGAACCGCCTTTTTATTGAGTCGTACCGGTATGATCGCCGATGGGTGCAATTGCCTTTTGAGTTCTAAAATACTGTTTTTAATCAATACTATGTGCCTGACGATTTTAACACCTCCAGCAGTACTTCCTGCAGATGCACCAATAAACATCATCACAAACATGAGGATCACAATCGACGAAGCCCATTGACTATAATCTGCCGTGACATATCCGGTAGTGGTAATAATAGAGATTACCTGAAACAAGCCATCTCGAAACGACTGTTCAAATCCTTGATCAGACCGGAGAAACAAACTGATCGAACAAATGACTGTAAGTATGAGACAGAAACTGGCATAAAACCTAAACTCTTCATTTCTATAAACCGTCATGAACTTGCCATGAAGGCCGAAATAAGTCAGTGTAAAATTGGTTCCCGCCAAAAACATGAACAGTGTGATCGTGTACTGGATAAATGGCGACTGATAGTAAGCTACACTGGCATTTTTGGTAGAGAATCCACCCGTTGCCATCGTGGTGAGTGCGTGATTGATGGCATCGTAAAAGGTCATGCCTCCAGCCCAAAGCAACAGCATTTCAGTTAGCGTCAACCCAACATAAATCAGCCATAGTCTCTTAGCCGTTTCCGTAATTCTTGGTTTCAATTTGTCTGGCGTAATACCAGGGGCCTCTGCCACAAACAGCTGCATGCCGCCAATGCCTAAAATCGGCAAAATAGCCACGGCCAAAACAATGATACCCATGCCACCAATCCATTGGGTCAAGCTCCGCCAAAACAAAACACCCTTGTCAATGGATTCGATATCTGTCAGAATCGTAGCTCCTGTAGTAGTGAATCCAGATATGGTCTCAAAAAAGGCGTCTGTGAAATCTGGAATTGATCCACTAAGAATATAAGGTAAGGTACCAAAGGCTGACATCGTCAACCATCCTAAGGTAACGATAAGATAACCGTCCTTTTTCTTTAAGTCTTTGGTTCTGTTTCGCCGAGTTATGGCAAAAGTGATATAGCCCACCAACATGGTAATACCTCCAGACTTGAGCAAGGGAATGAGGTCTCCATCTTTAAAGTACAAACTGAAAGGGATACAAAGCATCATGAAGGCTCCATTGAGCAAAACCAAGAGCCCAAGGACATTGAAGATTACTCTGTAGTTAAATCTCATTTGAAGTATCCTTCTACTTTTCTAATACACTCAGATCTCGACAATACCACTACTCTGTCTTTCACTTCAAAATGGAAGTTTCCACGAGCGATATGGCCTTGGCCGTGTCGAATAACACCGCCGATAATGGCTGACTTTGGAAATTCGAGATTTCTCAATTCATGTTCCAGAATTTTTGACCCTTCGGTTACTTCAAATTCCAAAATCTCTGCATCCACGCCATGGATAGTCGTCATGTTGACCACCTGTCCTTTTCTAATGTATCTGAAAATAAAGCTGGCCGCAATCAATTTTTTATTGATCATGGTATCCACACCTATGTTTTGAGATAGATGGATATAATCCATGTTTTCCACTAAAGAGATCGTTTTTCCAACTCCATGGTTTTTAGCTACTAAAGAGGAAATGATATTAGTCTCAGAATTTCCTGTAACGGCAATAAACGCATCCATGTCATCAATTCCCTCCTCTTTGAGCAACTCGACATCCCGGCCGTCGCCATTGATGATCATGGTGTTTTGAAGGGTGTCAGCCAATTCGAAACATTTGTCTCTATCCTCTTCAATCAACTTGATATTGTACTTTTTACTCAATTGAAGGGCCGCCTGAATACCGATTTTACTCCCGCCCAAAATCATGATATTCCTAATCTCCTCACTCTGCTTTTTTGCCAAATCCAATACGCGCTCTACGCCATCAGGCTGACAGATGAAATAGGCATGATCATTGTTTTTGAACTTGTTATCTCCGTGAGGAATAATCGTTTCTCCATTTCTCAAAATGGCCACGGTAGTAAAACTATGATCAGGGTTAAGATAAGCTGCTTCTACAAGCGTTTTATTGCAAAGTTCTGAATGCTCATCGATAGTAATACCTACCAAAGACAAGGTGCCCTTTTCAAAATCAAACAAATCTGTCAAAGCTGTTTGCTTTAGCAGTCTTTTGATCTCTTTGGCTGCCAACGACTCAGGAGAAATAATCTCATCGATGCCAATGTCTTTGAGGTCGAGGATCTCTTTTTTATGCAGATATTCTGTGTTCGTAATTCTGGCAATTGTTTTCCGTGCGCCCAAATTTTTTCCAATAATGGACGTGGAGATATTAGTAGCTTCAGATTCCGTTACGGCGATTAGCAAATCAGCCTTGGCTACCTGCGCATCTTCGAGGGTACGAAATGAGGTGGAATTGCCCTTGGTGGTGTGCACATCGAGGTGGTTGGCAATGTATTGCAGTTTCTCGTCATCAGTATCGATGATATTGATGTCGTGTGCTTCGAATGCCAACAATTTGGCCAAATGAAACCCAACATCTCCTGCACCTGCTATTATAATCCTCATATCTGGCTAATCCCTTTAAGCGGTTGGTGTAAGCAAATATAAAAAAACCCTCTTCTTGTAAAACGAATCCCTCATTTTGTTAATCGAATTTCGACGAGTAATTAATTCGGTTGGAGCTTAGTTCCTCTCGTCATTTCCTTTTTTCCAGGAGGGCCTTCCAATTCTTCAGTCACAAATCCAACGGCCTTCAAATCTCGTTTGAACTGTCCTTGTGCACAGTAGGTCACGAAAACTCCACCCGTTTTTAATAGGTCATACATTTTTCTTAACACCTCCTGAGACCACATTTCTGGTTGTTTGGACGGTGCAAACGCATCGAAATAGATCAAATCAAAAGACTCAGCTGAAGGGTTGAATTCATTAATGTCCGTTTGGATTTTCGTCAAATCAAACTCATCTGTAATCTGACACTCTTTTTCCCACTCAGCACTATGAATTCCCTCAAAAATTCTTTTTGATTCGCCAGACTCCTTTTTCTCTTTATAGTTCAGTTGATCAATCAGACTCGCCTCTAAAGGAAATTTCTCAATAGAGGTGAATTTAATTTTTAGCTGTCTTGCTGCTAATGCTGTGAGCCAAGCATTGAGACCCGTTCCAAAACCAATTTCCAGAATTTTGATCTCTTTTTGATCCGGGTGAGTTTCGCTAAAGTGATCTACCCCCATTTTCAAAAAAACATACTCGGATTCCGTAATGGCTCCATGAGTCGAATGATAGGTTTCATTCATCTCCGGAATAAGCAGAGATGATGAACCGTCCCTGGTTTCAATAACTTTGATGTCAGGCATTTTTATAGATTAAAACCACCGCATGTGCCGATACCCCTTCCTCCTTGCCTACAAATCCCAACTTCTCTGTTGTAGTTGCTTTGATTGAGACATCATTTTCATCGATTTCCATAACTTTGGCTAATACCTCTTTCATTTCTGGGATGTGTGGATTGATTTTAGGCCTTTGTAAACAGATCGTGCAATCGATGTTGCCTACTTCGTAGTTGGCATCACGAATCAGTTTCATTACATCAGCCAACAATATTTTGCTGTCTATGCCTTTGTATTTAGGATCAGTATCTGCAAAATGATAGCCAATGTCTCGCATGTTGGCAGCACCAAGTAACGCATCACAGATCACATGAATCAATACATCTGCATCAGAATGCCCTACTGCTCCATGGGTATGAGGCACTTCTATTCCACCCAACCAGAAAGGATGCCCTTCAGCCAATTGGTGTACATCGTATCCGTAGCCTACTCTTATATTTGGTTTCATTTGATTGTCTTTGCTTTTTCCCAGTATTCGTCCATTTCTGACAAGGTCATTTCACCCATCGTTTTGCCATCCTTTTTGCTTTCAGATTCCAGGTATTGGAATCGTTTGATAAATTTTTTGTTGGTTCGCTCAAGCGCCTCTTCTGGATCAATATTTACGAACCTTGAATAATTGACCAATGAAAAGAGTAAATCACCAAATTCATCTCTGGCTTTTTCTTGATCATCTTTTTCAACTTCAGCCTTAAACTCGTCTAATTCTTCGTGAACTTTATCCCAAACTTGATTCTGGTTATCCCAATCAAATCCGACCCCTCTGGCTTTTTCTTGAATTCTCATGGCTTTCACCATAGCTGGAAGTGATTTCGGCACACCTCCCAACACAGAAACGTTTCCTTTTTCCTTTAGCTTCAGCTTCTCCCAGTTTTCCTTGACTTGCTTTTCGTCTTTGGCCTCTACATCTCCATAAATATGTGGATGACGATGAATCAATTTATCACAAATGCCATTGAGCACATCTGCCACATCAAATTCGTTAGTTTCTGAAGCAATTCTTGAATAGAATACCATGTGCAGCATGATATCTCCAATTTCTTTTTTTACCTCCTGCAAATCATTCTCAAGAATGGCATCAGACAGTTCATAAGTCTCCTCAATGGTCAGGTGTCGAATGGACTCCAAAGTTTGCTTCATGTCCCATGGGCAATTCTCTCTTAGCTCATCCATGACAGTTAAGAGTCTGTCAAATGCAGCCAATTTGGCTGGACGATTATGGTCTGGCTTACTTTTTGAAGAGGACATGGAAAGTGATCTTTGTCATTAAAGTGGAACTTTTGACAAAGCTATTGGCTTTAATGTATAAATTTGCATTCAACTTTTGAAAATATGACTACTATATTATTAGGCATTGGATTTGTAGCGATTTTCTTCATTTTTATGAGCGTCAGGCTTATTTTTTTAAAGAATGGAGAATTTAAAGGCACATGTGCTTCACAAAACCCTTATCTAAATAAAGAAGGAGAAGCTTGTGGTTACTGTGGAAAAACAGTGGCTGTTGGGGATGCTTGTGGTAATCCCGACAATGAAGTAGACAAGGTCATGAGTAAATTTTAATCTGTCGAGAACACGACAACCAGCATTTCTAAAGAGTAATTTTAAAAACGTAATAACGGGAGCTTAGGCAAAAATTCAAAAGGCATTTTTGAATCTGAAAGGTTTGTCTACTTTTGCGCACCCTAAAACTTATACATCAAATAGATGACTTTAATTAAATCAATTTCTGGGATCAGAGGCACCATAGGTGGAAAAGAAGGAGAGTCCCTTACTCCAAATGATGTAGTAAAATATACTGCAGCATTCGGACACTGGGCGAAGGAGAATTCTGGAATCAATAAAGTAGTAATAGGTAGAGATGCTCGTCCTTCGGGAGAGCTCATCACCAAAATTGCTGCTGGCACACTACAAGGGCTAGGCATAGATGTAGTTGACCTTGGTCTTTCTACCACGCCTACTGTAGAAATGGCCGTACCTGCTGAAAATGCTGGTGGAGGTATCATCATCACCGCCAGTCACAATCCCAACGGTTGGAACGCACTGAAGCTTTTGAATGCCAAAGGAGAATTTATTTCCGCCGCAGAAGGAGAGAAAATATTGGAATTAGCTGATTCTGGTGAAATAGAATTTGCGCTATCTAAAGACCTGGGCAAATACGAACAGAACGACACCTATATCGACTATCATATTGATAAAATTCTTGAATTGGATTTGGTGGATGTGGAAGCGATCAAGAACCGAAAGTTTAAAATTGGTGTGGATGCTGTCAACTCAACAGGTGGCATTGCCATCCCTAAGTTGCTAGATAAACTTGGGGTGACCGATTACAAAATATTTTTTGGTGAGCCCAATGGATTGTTTCCTCACAATCCAGAACCGTTACCTGAAAATATTACTCATATCTGCAATGAAGTAGAAGGAGGACATTTGGATTTAGGAATTGTAGTGGATCCAGATGTAGATCGTTTAGCATTTGTTGGAGACAATGGCGAGCCCTACGGTGAAGAATACACCTTAGTTACTATTGCGGACTATGTGGTAAAAAACAAACCAGGCAACACAGTATCAAACATGTCTTCTACTCGAGCGCTTCGCGATGTAACTGAAAGAGCAGGGGGTTCTTATGAAGCTTCTGCCGTAGGTGAAGTGAACGTTGTTAATAAAATGAAAGAGACTAATGCCATCATAGGTGGTGAGGGCAATGGAGGAGTTATTCTTCCAGAACTTCACTATGGACGAGATGCTTTGGTTGGAATTGCATTATTCTTAACACACCTTGCCAAATTTGGAAAATCTGCTTCTTTATTGAGAGGCATGTATCCAAACTACCATATCTCTAAAAACAAGATCGACTTGACTCCGGAGATTGATGTAGATATGGTGCTCGAAGAAGTGAAAAACAAATACGCCAAACAACCTATCAATACAGAAGACGGGGTGAAAATAGAATTTGACAAAGAATGGGTGCATTTGAGAAAATCAAATACAGAGCCCATCATTAGAATCTATGCGGAGTCAGATTCAAGAAATACTGCTGATGCCATGGCTAAGAAATTGATCATGGACATCAAAGAGATTGTAACTGAGAAGGTGGAAGACTAACTCCTACTTTTTCATTAAAATTATTTGAGCCCCAGTTGGGGCTTTTTTTATGCGCGAGCAAAAATTTCCTCAAAGAAATTAACCATAGTTTGCCAGGCTCTGCGATTGGAGGCCTCTTGATAAAACATACCATTTTCGGGAAACTTGGCTGCTGGATTAGTGAATGCGTGCCCCGTATGTCCAAAGGCCAGTATTTGCCAATCGGCTTTTCTCATCGTCAATTCATTTCCAAGGGCGACCGTGCTATCAGGCTTAGCCAATGGGTCATCCCAACCATGTAAAACAAGCACAGAAGCCTTAATATCTCCTTTGTGATCTAGTGCCGGTTGATCATAAATACCGTGAAAGCTGACCACACCGCCTATGTCTGCACCGGATCGAGCCAGGTCCAACATGCATTTTCCTCCAAAACAAAACCCTATGCCCCCACAATTTGAAGAATCAACTTGTGGGTGATTTTTTAAAGTTTCAAAAGCCAATAAAATATTATTAAGCAGTAGTCCGCGATCATCTAAAAATGGTTGCATTAATGCATCTGCAGCTTCAGGAGTACTCGCTCGATTTCCAGCACCATACATATCTAATGCAAAGCCAACATATCCCAATGCTGCCAAATCCTTAGCCTTACCAACTTCAAAATCTGATTGCCCTTTGAACGTATGGGACACCAATATACCAGGCTTCTTTCCTTCAATCGCATCATCCCAACACATAAACCCTTCAAAACTGTTTCCATTTTTCGGGTCCTGATAGATGATTTTCTGAGTTTGGATCATAAACATTTTGATTTAATCATGAGTGATTTTTTTGCCTACTTTGTCACGGATTTTATAGAATTCATACTGCAATTCTGTTCCCGTCTTTTTATCGAACCTAAAGGTATTCGACTTCGAATCATAAATCACCTCAAAATACTGCTCTTCGAGCTCACCAGACATAATATGTGTACTACGTATCTCAGAGTCCCTCAACGACAGTTTGCTGGCGTAATCAATAGGCATAGGTAAAATGATGTAATCTTCCAGATACAAATCATGATCCTCGCCATACATTTCTATGACTATTCGATCTTTGGTCTTTTGAAATTGTGTTCGATACAAATACACCCAGCCCATGACATCATTCCCATCAGGTACTTTCTCATCGTAGTTACGCGAGTTGTAATAGGTCGCAACTGTCAGGATTTCCCTCCACTTATATTTGAAACCAGAAGAGGATATATAAGCCATGGACTCCTCGTCATCACTAACGAAAGATTTAAGAATTTCTAGCCTTTCCATTCTCTGGCTTTTGGATTCGGTAACACCAAAAACTTTTTCAATCCTACCCTCCTTCTCCATGTACAAGCTTTGATTATTCCCCGTTCCTTCAAATAAGGAAAGGTTTCCAATCAAGGCTCTTTTGAGAATCAAATAATTGCCTCTACCATCTTCTTCAGGGTTGGGTTTGATAAAGTAGGTGCGCTCTTTCATACCCTCACTATAACCATATACTTCTGCGCAGGGATATTCATGGAATTCCTTAGTCTCCTCATGTTTGATTTCTACTCTGTCATCTAAAATTGAAAGTCTGGTGTAGGGAATTCGCTGGCCGGTTTTTAGTACCAGACTATCCTGCGCAATTCCAGAGGAACATATAGTCAGCGATATAATAAATAAACAGAATAGTCTCATGCAAAAGAGGGAACAATTAGAATTATGTCTTCAAATATATAAAAGGACAGTTGTTCAATTTCCCTACTCTCTATAAAGCATAAAAAAACCCCGATAAATCGGGGTTCCAATCCATAAACCTAGTGATCAAAACTGTATCCTGTATAAGATGTCCGGGAAGAATCCAATCTGTTCTACCACATTGATCTCATCTTTTACCTCATTATATCTTCTTTCAAATTCATTCTTCCTGTTTGTTACATTTTGTAGATCAATGAAGAATTGATGAGATACATTCTTATTTGCACTATTTATTCGCACCCCAAATTTTACATCCCAACGGAAATAATTGCCATATCGCATGGAATAGGCTTCGTTTTCATATCGAATCTCCTCTCCCGCATTATTTCGTGTGCCGTCCAGGTCTATAGGTGTATAGGGTTTGCCTCCGGATGTAGTGAGTTTGGTGTCAAATGTCCAAGCGTTTTTATTGCCTTTTCCAAATTTCCATTCTCTACCAAATAGTACATTATATACGAAGTGGTTGTTGAAGGCTGTGTTTCTTTCGATACCATCGCTGCCCTCATACTTGGAATCAAAAACCGACGTGGTCATCAACAAGTAGTAGTTGTTACTGAAGAACTTCTCTAGGGTAATCTCTGCACCATAATTTCGGCCAGTTCCTTCATTGACCAACGAGCCTTTTTCTTCATAAACAAAATCGGCTCCTTCGTTTAAGATAGAATAACTACTTGGTACTTGCTCCACGGGCACATTGTACACATGCTGATAGTACGTTTCCGCCTTCAGCCTCCAGCTTGGCCCCAAGTTTCTATCATAACCTAGCACCACATGGTGACTTTTCGTAAAGTCTAATTGGTCATTGGTCATTTCATAAACGCCCGGGCTTACTTCCTCTTCGTAGAACAAAATAGGACTCGGAACAGCTTGAGCATGTAGACCATAAGCCAGGCTCAAACGCTGCACGGGATCAAACTGCCAGCTAATAGCTGCTCTCGGCTCTAGCATAGTCGATCCAGTATACCCATGATACTGACTATGAAAACCCGCCGTCACGCTTAGTTCATCTGTGATGTTGTATTCCGCCTGTGCAAAACCCTGTGAAACGGTATATTGATCTTTGAAGTCTCTGATCAAAACAAATTCATCAGGAATTCCATCTCCGTTGTCATCTGGGATTCCTGCCTGATTGTCACGATTCTCGGCAAAGAAATTAGCATCATACAATTCCGCAACTACTCCCGCTCTCAGTGACCAACTCGCATTAAACTTCTTATTAAACGTAGAACTCAGCGTGTATCTATTTTCTGTGTTTTTGACATTGGTTGCTCTATAAATTTGAATAGTGTTTCCATCCGAATCTCTGATCAAATTATCTTGCTCATATTTACCGTAGGTAGTCGACGCGCCTAAAATGGTTTTGATATAAGTGGTTTTGTTCAACCTCAGTAAATGTGACAGACCGATAACACCTAGAGAATTGTCGACATAAGCATCTTCATTGGGATTGGCAAACAGATCCGTTTCGTCTATTTCATCTCCAAAGAAATCGATGCTACTCGTACCTCCCAAACCAAACAGCTCAAACCGGCCAATTTTAGTATCTCCAAGGTTAGCCTTGAAAGAGAAGTCATGATAAATGGGAACTGCACTCGTACCTGGAGCAGCAAAACGTGCTATTCCATATCTATAGGAAGCTACAAAGGAGGAGTTGTTCTCTCTATTGATAGGCCCTTCCGCCATAAATTCCAGTCCTGAGAAGGCAGATAATTGTCCTGTGAATTCATATTTATCGATATTCCCATTTCTGAAATTAACGTCAAAAACAGCTGCATTGGCGTTACCATACTCGGCAGGAAAAGCACCGGTCATAAAATCAGAGTTCCTCAACAAGTTAGTATTCAATGCACTCACCGGTCCACCGGTAGAGCCTAAAGTATTGTAGTGATTAACAGTAGCCACAGGCAAACCTTCTATTCGCCATAGCAACCCACTGGGGGAGTTGCCCCGCACCACGATATCATTTCTGGAATCGTCGGGGGCACTCACTCCAGCGAACGACGCTGCCATCCTTGCTACATCATTTCTGCCCCCCGAGAATCGAGTGACCTCTTCCAAACTAAAAGTCCTGGCACTTACCTTAGCCAGTTCATTGATGGGTAAATCCTTGTTGGCATCAGCCGTGATCACAACTTCTTCCATCTTCTCGACGGATTCTTCCAATTTAATTTGTAGCACTACTTCTTTTCCGGTAGTAACCAATACATTGGGAATCGTTTGATTTTTGTATCCCAGATATTGCACCATCAATGTTTGTCTTCCAACGGGCACATTTTCTAATTTGAAGTAGCCATCCATATCGGCTACCGTTCCTAAATAGGGATCAGACCCAATCAGTCCAATCGTTGCTCCAAATAGTGGATAGTCAGCTTGAGCATCGAGTATTTGCCCTTTTACTGTTTGAGTCTGTGCTTTGGCTTTTAGGCTCATTAAGGCTACCAATAGACCAAAGGCTATGATCAGTTTTTTATTCATGGTTTCTGTTTTGAATTTTTAATACAGACTCGAAATTAGGCTTGGGGTTTGCGTTTAGAGGACTCCAATTGACTGAATTGGGAAATTATCATGATGAATCGGGCAAAAGCGCGGATGAACTTACGCGAAATCAAGGAAGACCTCACCTGCCATCCGTACGGTTTCAGTCCTGCAATTTCCTGCTTCACCTCTATAGATAGTCCAAAATGGCACAAAACCTAATATTATTGCAACCATGAAATGGCCAAATGAAAAAATGACCAGATGGGTTGGGATTCCAATAGTGGGATTCATCATGTCCTTTATTGTGAAGGATCATGAGCATGAGCACAACAGTCTGATAGAAAATATAATGATCTCAATGGTCTTTACCGGTGTACTTTGGAATGGTGCCGTACTGATCATTTTTCAACTGAGAAAAAAGTTTCCTGACCTACCACAAACCGGGAACCGACTAGTAGTGACTTACCTTGTTGTTACCCTATTTATGATTATTTGTCCCAACCTGATTCGGCTGAGTTTGGGGATTGTTGAGTTTTCCGAGCTGGATGATATTAAGAATATATTCATGAATTCAGAAATCAATATGGTAGCTGCATTCATGGTATCATCAGTTTATGAGGGCGCTTACTTTTTCGGGAAGTGGAGAGAGTCTTTTGCCTTTGCAGAGCAATTGAAAAACCAACAAATAAGAACTCAATTTGAAGTCCTACAAAATCAAATGAGCCCCCATTTCCTTTTCAATAGTCTGAATACACTTACAACACTTATTGCAGAAGATCAAAAGGTAGCCATTGACTTTACGCAAACCTTATCAGAAGTATATCGCTATATTCTTCAAAACAAAGAAAGAGAACTGGTAAAACTTAAAGAAGAATTGGCTTTTTCGAAGGCATATGTTTATCTCCTGCAAATGCGGTATCCAGAAAACCTTGAAGTCAATTTTTCGATTGGCGACGTGTTTAATGAACGCTATATTGCGCCACTCACGCTTCAAATGCTCATTGAAAATGCGATCAAACACAATATAATTTCTAAAACGGAGCCACTGCAGATTGACATCTATGTAGATAAGAGAGATGTTTTGGTGGTCAAAAACAATCTGCAGTTGAAAAAGACCTTGGAAAAATCGACCAAAACTGGTCTGGCTAATATCCGCAAACGCTACGAATTTTTGGGACAACGTGAAATAGACGTAATCACTTCTCAAAGCAATTACATGGTCGCTGTACCTTTGATCGAAATGTTGACAGAACTGGAGTTTACCAAATCATCTACCTATGACCGTATTAATCATTGAAGACGAGGCTCCTGCGTTTCGTAGATTGCAAAAGTTACTCGAAGAAATAGACAACTCTATACAAATTGTCGAAGTTTTTGATGGCGTGAAAGAGGCCGTCAAATGGTTGAATCATCATCAATGTCCTGACCTCCTATTTATGGATATTCAATTGAGTGATGGCCTGAGTTTTGAAATATTTGAGCAAACCGAAATAAGCAAGCCAGTCATCTTTACCACAGCCTTTGATGAATATATGCTCAAAGCATTTAAGGTCAATAGTATTGACTACTTACTCAAGCCTATCAACAAGGATGACTTGCAACGGAGTATGGATAAATACCGAAACCTGAAATCTCAATTTGCCAATACAGACACGCCTTCCATTCAAGAACTAATCAAAAACATCCGTCTAGATGATCGTAAGTTTAAATCAAGGTTTTTGGTAAAAATGGGAGAGAAAATGATGTCGGTAGAAACAGAAGACATTCTCTGCTTCTTTGCCCATTCCGGACTGGTTTATCTACAAACCAAGGGAGGAAAGAAATATCTCATGGATCAAACCTTAGATGATATCAGTAAAGAGCTCGACCCAGAAAAGTACTACCGTGCCAATCGGCAATATATTTTGAATTATTGTGCCATTGAAGCGGTCCACAAATTTGGGAAAAGCAAGCTTCTTGTTGAAACCACTTTTGAGCACGAAGAACAAATTATCGTCAGCAGCGAAAAAGCCACTGCGTTTAAGCAGTGGCTCGGTTAACTTTTTCTCAAAAAGCTTATTTAATTATTTTCCGATTTTCCAGGCATCATCAGGCGTTCCGACAAAACAATTTGGAGTAACTGGGAAGTCGGCTGTGATTACATAGTAGTAGGTGCCATTCGGATACTCCGGCGTAATACCTGTTCTACCATTACACTCATCCAAATCACCTAGACCGTCCACAAATTCAAAATCTTGAATGTAAGTGCCATCATGAGTACCATCAGGGTAATCTTCTCCGGCTACTCCAGTGCCTGTTCTAGACCCAGACTTCAATTGATAACTAGATTTCAATTCTTTGATCGCAGAAGATGGATCATTTTCATCAGTATAGCCATATTTATAATAAATTGGGAATCCGTCTGCTGCAAAACCATAAATCAAGGAATGCCTGGATCCGTCTTCTACATCTGCCAGCGCCACTATGTCTCCGTGATAATGATAGTTTCCAGCTGAAGTAACGTGGGCACCATAAGCATCCAAATCCGTTTGGTTTTCCTTATATACTGCAGCCTGCCATTCCCAGTTTTCTTCTCCCGTATCCGGATGTTCCCAAGGTTTCAATCCCATAGGGTGAAATTCTACTCCATTGACTGCTGAGCCAAACTTCCAGAAATTATCATTAGATGGCGTGGGTCCGCCCGTTTCATTATACACATAGGTTACACTAGCCGCCTTTTCAGGCGTCAAATCAAAGTTTCGGATGATCTCAATGGCTGTGGGAGTACCATTCGGGAAGTTTTCGACCGCATGACTTGGATATTGATTAGCAGAAATCGTTCTTATATCACCGCTGATTGAAAAACACACTTCGCTGACGGAGGTACTGCTATAAGTACATGAGGTTGTAGATCCTTCTTCAGCATCATACTGATGGTCGTAAACGTGAGAGCCAGTATAGGGTACCAATTTGAAATAATAGGATTTATCCGTCTCAAGTAATGTCACACCCAACGCTGATATAGCTGTTCCATTATAAACCAATTGCTGACCTACTCCATTGTACGATGTACTACCATCCAGATCTTCCCCGTTGGTCAAATTGGTAAAGTTATCTTCAGTATTCATCAAAATGACGTATCCGTCAGCCCCTTCTATGGCTGTCCACGAACTAATAGTCAAACTATTTCCATCTTGATTGGAGAAAGTGAAAACATCAGTACTTGTATTAGACGCTGAGACTGTCACCGTAAAAGAATCAGAAGCTTTCTGACCACTTGGGTCTATAGCTGATACGTTTATATTAGTAGTTCCCGCAGCTACTTCTGTAATTGTAAGCGTTGTGCCTGATACGCTAACCGTAACGACCGACTGATCGCTACTCGAGGCAACGTAGGTTAGAGCATCACCGTCTGCATCACTAAAAACATTTGCAAGTTCTACAGTCGCGGCACTGAAACCCACCGACAAATTTTGATCTGAAATTTCATTAGCTACAACCGGTGTACTATTTGCTCCAATGGTCAAAGTAAAGCTGTCTGAAACACTGGCGCCATTCGAATCTGTGGCTGTCACGGTAATAGTAGCACTTCCATCCGCTTGTTCAATGAGGGTCAACTTCTGAGTAGAAATTTCCACCAGTACTACCGTCTCATCACCACTCGATGCGGTAAGAACAATGGCATCTCCATCTTCGTCACTAAAAACATCTGATAATGAAATTTCATAGATCTCAAAACCCGAAGCCAATGAAAGGTCATCAATGGCAGATGCAACGATTGGATTACTGTTCGAATCACCCAACTCGTCTTCTGTACAGGCCCACATAAAGGTAAGTAGCAGCAACGCCGTAAGTATTGTTTTTAATTGCATGTTAAACTTTCTCATAACTCATATTTTATTATTGTTGAAATCCTATCCTTGTTTAGCCGAAAGGATCTCTTCTTTTCGTGAAAACTAGCTTTAATAATGTTCGTTTGGCTTTCTATAGTTTCTAATAGAATGGTGTTCTCAACTTTTATTTCAGAGATAATCTGATGCGGTATATCCAATTGAGCCTGAATGACTATGACATCTTCCAAAAAGGAGAACTCTCTATATTCAATTGATGCCTTGGTGCCATTGATTGCCAAGTTCATATTTTCATTCATGTATTGAGATAAAGCACAATTCCAATCCTCTTTGGTACGACCGACCTGCGTGCCTACAGCTTTGATCAAATTGGCTCTATCCAATCTAATTTCCATGAAATAGGTCTGATCCTTTTCGAACAAATCGAACAGCCCAAAATTCAACTCATGAGCCATAGCGCTCCTTTGTAGGATAAGTAAGCCGAGCAGAAGGAATATTGATTTTTTCAATTTCATAAGAGAAACTAATGCTTTAACAGGGATAGGACGAGGAGATAAGGTTAAACCCTACTTTAAGTACTTCACTGATTTTCGGGGTGCAGTCATAAATGGATTTATGCTTTCCGCAATAATTCTCACGTTCTGTTGTGATTTTGTTAAAATATTAACCCGCATGTTATCTTTTTGCCAAAAACAGGCGTTGAAACAAATTTCCCTTCTATCTTTGAACCCTGAATTATTAAACTCCGTTGAAGGAATCACATCCTGAAAGGACGAAATGAAGAAAACAACATTAAATAATATCTCAATAATGAACATCTGTTGGATGTGTTGTTGCTGTATGCTTTCATATAGCGGGAGATATACATTTAATGAATTATTGAAGACGAGAAGTTAATCAACATAACAATAAGACATTAAAAAGCCTCTCCCGAGAAATCAGGAGAGGCTTTTTTATTGGACTAAAATCAGAATATACCATGCAAAGTTTTAGATCAGAACTTGAAAATCTAGACAACCCAGTCGTCCAAAAAGACATCATTGCCCTGGCTGACAAAATTCAAATTTTCCGCGAAGGAAAAATTGACCCGGACAAATTCCGAAGCCTCCGTTTGGCCCGTGGAGTGTACGGTCAGCGCCAGCCTGGTAATCAGATGGTGAGGATCAAAATACCATTCGGAAAAATGAGTGTGAAGCAACTGAAAAGAATTGCGGACATTTCCAATGAATTTGGCGGGGGCAATCTACATGCGACTACAAGACAAGATATTCAGATTCACTATGTGAGCCTAGACCGTACGCCTGAGCTCTGGGCAAAGTTGGAGCAGGACGATATCACTTTGCGTGAAGCATGTGGAAACACATTAAGAAATGTAACCGCTTCACCTGTAGCTGGCATCGACAAGGACGAGCCGTTTGATGTCTCGCCTTATGCACATGCTCTTTTCAAATACTTTTTGAGAAACCCTGTTTGTCAGGAAATGGGACGAAAGTTCAAAATCTCATTTTCATCAAGTGAAAAAGATACGGGTATCTCTTTCATTCACGACATTGGATTTATTCCAAAAGTGAAAAACGAAGGGGGTAAAGATATTAGAGGATTCAAAGTAATGATTGGTGGTGGTTTAGGCGCACAGCCCGTGCCTGCTCAAAAAGCTTACGACTTCTTGCCTGAAGATCAAATGATCCCATTCGCAGAAGCCTTACTTAGAGTATTCGATCGCTATGGTGAAAGAAAAAGAAGAATGAAAGCTCGTTTCAAATTCTTGATTACTGAAATCGGAATTGACGAGGTAATGCGATTGGTAGAGGAAGAAAGAAAAGCTTTGAGTACACAATCGTACGTAGTGAAGAATCTTTTGGGGCAACCCAAACTTCCAGAGAAGTTGGTCTTTTCGGACAAATCCATCAACGATCAGGAAAAATACGAAGCCTGGAGAGCTACCAACGTTTGGGAGCAAAAGCAGGAAGGATTCTTTGCGGTTTCCATCAAATTGCCAAACGGCGATATGAACTGGAAAAAAGCGCATGCCTTTGGTGATGTGGTTTTGAAGTATGCCGCGGATGACATTCGTGTAACTGTAAACCAAGGCTACATCCTACGATTTGTAAAAGAAGAAAGCCTGAAGTCGCTTTATGCGGAATTGGAAGCTTTGAACATGGCTGATCCTGGGTTCAACAGTACCGCAGATATCATCGCTTGTGCTGGTACTGATACTTGTAACTTGGGTATTTCAAATAGTACTAGAGTTGCACTTGAATTAGAAAATGTAATCGAAAAGGAATATCCAGAGTTGATCAAGAACAATGACCTCCACATCAAAATCAGTGGATGTCCTAACTCTTGTGGTCAACATGCCATCGCTTCGATTGGATTTCATGGCTCTTCATTAAGAAACAAGGTGAATAAGAAAACCATCCCTGCTGTACAAGTTTTGCTTGGTGGTGGATTAGGTAGCAATGGCGACGGTTTCATCGCAGAGAAAGTAATCAAGGTACCTAGCAAGCGTACACCGGATGTACTTCGTGTGTTGTTCAACGACTACGAGGAAAATGGCAACGAAGGCGAGTACTATTACGACTACTTCAGAAGACAAGGCAAAGATTACTTCTATCAATTGTTGAAGTTCTTGGCTGACCTAGAAACGCTCAAGCCTACCGATTATATCGATTGGGGTAAAGAAGAGCAATTTGAAGTAGAGACAGAAGTAGGAGAATGTGCGGGTGTAATTATTGACTTGTTCTCTACTCTGATGCACGATGCGGAAGAAAAATTTGTGTGGGCTCAAGAAGCCTTCGAAGGTGGAAGCATCGCTGATTCTATTTACCATACGTACAATGTATTTATCAATGCAGCCAAAGCGTTGTTGATCGACAAAGGCATCACGGTAAATAATCAGGTGAGTGTTATGAATTCGTTTGAAGAAGAATTTGGGCAGGACTTTAAGAGCCTTACAGGTGGTACTTTCAAAGATTTCGTTTTGAAAATCAATCAAAACGAACCTACGGAAGCATTCGCTACGGCTTATAGAGAAGACGCTGCTAAATTCTTAGAAAGAGTAAAAGAAGTTCAAAAAGATCTGTTGGTGGAAGAGCCAGCTTGATAAGAAATAAGAACAAAAAACTAAAGTCGTCATTGCGATGAACGAGGCACGAGCGAAGAAGCAATCTTGATACAGCGACGCAAAATTGAGATCACTTCAGTCGTATCTCCTTCGTGATGACGGAAAGTTTTTTGAGTAGAAATACTAAAACAATTAAAAATGAAAAATCTAAAAGCTCCTAAATTAACCTTGGTGGGTGCAGGTCCGGGCGATCCGGATTTGATCACCCTCAAAGGCATCAAAGCTTTGAAAGCAGCCGACGTAGTATTGTACGACGCCTTGGCCAACGAAGAGCTTTTAGATTTTTGTTCAGCAGATACCAAAAAGGTATTTGTAGGTAAGCGAGCTGGTCTGCACCACTACCAACAGCATGTCATCAATCAGATGATTGTAGATCATGCCATAAAATATGGTCACGTAGTGAGACTGAAAGGTGGTGATCCTTATGTGTTTGGTAGAGGACACGAGGAGTTAGAATACGCTGAGAAGCATGGATTAGTAGTCGATTTGGTACCGGGCGTGACCAGCGCTATTTCCGTACCTGCATTGAATCAAATTCCATTAACCAGAAGAGGTATCAACGAAAGCTTTTGGGTAATGACGGGTACCACGAGAAGTGGTCAGTTATCCTCAGACATTGAGCATGCAGCTAAATCAAGCGCCACCAGCGTCATCCTGATGGGCGTAAAAAAACTGCCAGAGATTCTAGCTATTTATTCGGCTAGCGGCAAGAGTGAAACACCAGCAGCTATCATACAAAATGGCTCTAGACCTGATGAGAAAATTGTGATTGGAAATGTCAGCAACCTACAAGAGTTGGCATTAAAAAATAATATCGGCTCTCCGGCTATTATAGTCATCGGAGAAACTGTAGCTTTAGGTAAAGAAAAACTAAACAGCACCCTGGATAAAATAGTTTTATCCAAATAAACACCCAAAACCATGAAATCGCTCAAAAACGGTAATAATCTATTCCCAGTTTTCTTCAAACTGGAGCAATTGCAGCTACTTATTGTTGGCGGTGGTCACGTGGGATTAGAAAAACTCACTGCTGTACTGACCAACAGTCCCGCAACCAACATCAAATTGGTAGCCAAAGAAATCAGTGAAGAGGTTCGTGAATTTGTAAAAGATCACCCCAATGTAAAACTGATCGAAAGAGAGTTCAGACCTTATGATCTCGAAGAGATCGAATTGGTGATTGTAGGGATCGACGACACGCGAACCAGCGAATTGATCAGAGACATGGCCAAAGTACGTGGCCTCTTAGTGAACGTAGCAGACAAACCGGAGCTATGTGACTTCTACTTAGGATCTGTGGTGAAAAAAGGAGACTTGAAAATCGCCATCTCTACGAATGGCAAATCACCTACTGTAGCCAAGCGTATCAAAGAATATTTAAACGAATCCATCCCGGAATCGATCGACGAAGTGCTCCAAAACATGAGCAAAATCCGCGAAAAACTTCACGGCAACTTCGACTTCAAAGTACGCACGCTGAATAGCATTACCAAGGATTGGTTGAAGAAGTAGAATAGATAGATTTCAGACTTAATGCTTAGCCTAGTTTGAGTTCATCAGGGTCTTGACGGCTGTCCCAGATGGTTAGGATTTCGATCGCTTTATCAGTGATTTCATAAAACAGTAAATAGTCCCTAACGATTTTGATTCTTACGCCTTTTACATCTGAAAGTCTTCCGATTTTAGGAAATTTAGAGAGTTGATTAGCTGCTTGAACAAACAGCGCATTGAGTTTGCGACTATAGTCTACACTTGAGTTTCGTTCAATCCAATAATTCAAAATTGTTTTCCGCTTTTGTTGGGCCAGCGGAGACCAAATTATTTGGAGAGCCATTCTTCAATTTCGCTATCAGCAATATCAGAAGGGATACCCTCGTTGTTGGCAATTTGCTTTCTCGCTTGATCAATTTCCTCTTTCTGTTCTTCTGTGGTATGATAAACTACCTCATCTATATCCACCTCAAGCAATCTATTGATCTCATCAATGACATTTTGGTCCTCAATGGATTTGATACGATCAATAAGCTTTGATTTAATTGATGCCATATTCAAATATACAGGAAAACTGTTTGAATAAATATTACATAGCTTCACCCCCTTTTTCAACTTCAAAGTCCGTCCGCTGAATAGCAATTCTAAGGATTGGTTGAAGAAGCGATTATCTGTATGTTTAGCTAAATTACGTCTTATTGCAGTTTACGTTTTGTTGGTGGTAGTTTTACCATTCAGATTTTATTTAAAGTCATAAATTCTTCGAAATTAATTTCATGAGTTGATCTCTTTTCCCTAAGCCAAACAATTATATCATCCTTTTCAGTTTCAAGCGTATGTTTGTTGGATTTGTCCGCTGTTTTAAGTTGTTGTTCCTTTTCTTCCAACTCACCAATTTTTTGATCCAATTGAGTTAAATAGTTCTGAATATCGTTGCTGAATAAGTATTTTGAATGCCTATATGCAATTCGAAATAATTCAAGATTAACTTTTTCAGAATCTCCTGAATAATTCTTATCAATATCCGTTAAAATAATTCTTACATCTTCAATAATTTTCATGCGCTTTTCAAACAAATCCAAGCGAACTCTATATCTCTGAGTTAAATATTGTTTACCTGCTATATAAATTGTTATTAATGCAATTAAAGGTGTTAGAAATGCTGAAAAATTATCTATCCAATTCTTTTCTCTCTTCAATTCAACTTTAACTGGATCGAGATCTACTGATCTTTTGGTTGACTCTACAAAATCTTGGATAGACTGAGAGTTATTCTTTGCTGATATTGTATCATTACTTTCTGCATATACAAGATTCGCTATGTTAAATGCAAGAAAAAAAAATAATTTGAATTTCATCATTTGTATGGAATGCATATTACCATCAACAAACATATTAATATTTCTCAAACTGCGGCGGGAAGGCTCTGCTGGAAACCTTGGAGAGTAAGATAAAGAATGTAGAGAAATAGGGCAAGGAAAGCTGAGTTAAAGCCATTACTCGAAATACTCACTTCAATAATTAAGAACCTCCATTATACTTTCCCTGAGCAAATCCCTAACTTCGCGCTTTTAATTGAGCAGATTATGATTTCAGTAGACGCCGTAGGGGTAGAATTTAGCGGGACCACGTTGTTTAGCAACATCAACTTTAATATCAATAATGAAGATAAAATTGCCCTGATGGGTAAAAATGGGGCAGGAAAATCTACACTGCTCAAAATCATTGCTGGTAAGGACAAACCTACCCTAGGCAAGATTTCTGCACCTAAAGATGCGGTGATTGCTTACTTGCCACAGCACTTATTGATCGAAGACGACTGTACGGTGTTTGAAGAAGCGTCTAAGGCTTTTTCTGAAATGCAGGAAATGAAACGCCAGCTGGATGAGCTCTCACTGCAATTAGAAACACGGACCGATTACGAATCTGAGGCCTACTCCAAAATCATCGAACAGGTCTCTGAACTGAGCGAAAAATACTACAGCGTAGAAGAGGTAAACGTGGACGCCGAGGTGGAAATGACACTTCAGGGTTTGGGCTTTTTAAGATCCGACTTTACCAGGCCTGCGAGTGAGTTCAGTGGTGGCTGGCGAATGAGAATAGAATTGGCCAAGATCCTTCTGAAAAAACCAGATTTGATCTTACTCGATGAGCCAACCAACCACTTAGACATCGAGTCGGTGCAGTGGCTGGAAGAATTTCTGAAAACCAGCGCCAAAGCAGTCATGGTCATCAGTCACGATAAAGCATTTGTCGACAGTCTGACGAATCGAACCATCGAATTGACGGGTGGCAAAATTTACGATTACAAAACCAACTATTCACATTATTTAGAACTGAGAAAAGAACGTCGAGAACAGCAGCAACGACAGTTTGATGATCAAGCCAAAGAGATCGCCAGTATTCAGCAATTCATCGACCGATTCAAAGGCACCTATTCCAAAACGCTCCAAGTTCAATCGCGAGTCAAAATGCTCGAAAAAATGGAGATCGTAGAAGTGGATGAAATCGATACCTCCGCTTTGAATTTGAAATTTCCCCCAGCGCCGCGCTCAGGTAAATATCCAGTCATTATTGATCAGTTGGCTAAAAGCTACGGTGAACACACGGTGTTCAAGGATGTTTCACTCACGATAGCCCAAGGGGAAAAGGTCGCATTTGTAGGAAAGAATGGAGAAGGTAAGTCTACCCTGATCAAAGCCATCATGGGCGAAATTGATCATGAAGGATCGATGCAGCTTGGACACAATAGTTTAATCGGCTATTTCGCACAAAATCAAGCGGCCTTACTCGAGGAAACGCTCAGCATATTTGAAACCATTGACGAAATCGCCAAAGGCGATATGCGTTCAAAAATTAAAGATTTGTTAGGTGCATTTATGTTTAGCGGAGATGCCGTCGAGAAAAAAGTAAAAGTGCTATCTGGAGGGGAGCGAACGCGACTGGCGATGATTAAACTTTTGCTTCAGCCGGTCAACCTCCTAATTCTTGATGAACCTACCAATCATTTGGACATCAAAACCAAGGACATTCTTAAAGATGCCTTAAAAGCTTTCGAAGGCACTTTGATCTTGGTATCGCATGACCGGGATTTTCTGGACGGACTAGCGACTAAGGTTTTTGAGTTTGGGAATCAAAGAGTAAAAGAACACTTCGAAGACATCAATGGCTTTTTGAGAAACAAAAAGATGGAAAACCTGAAGGAAATAGAGCGAAGCACTAAGGTATAAAGCGATATCGGTTTTATGTTAAGATATTGTTGGATGGTTTTTATTTCCTACGCTTCAACAAAAGATCACCGTTCAGTGTGGTTGATTTTAACGTATCATTGACTTCCTGAAGTTGGATGTCCGTGATGATAAACTTGAGTTCAAAATCATTTGATGCCCCTTCTAATGTCATACTGGATAAGTCAAGATTTGACACATATTCTTTTCCATTTGATTCTATCAGTTCATCGACCTTTTTGTCCAAGAAAAGATTGGTCGTATCACCTTTATTAATGAATGAAAGTCCCAGAGAATCTCCTTGATTAAATAGCAATTGGTAGGAGCTTCCTTCGATCTCAACCGTGTAGTCTGTTGCTTCTCCCTGATAGTTATACAAATAAATGCGCTTGAGATAATCAAATTTATCCAAATGAATCACAGCTGCTGCGTCTGACGAATAGCTAAAATATGCATTGGAACTATTGATGTATTTATAGCTGTAGCTCAGCCCCATAGAGCGAATGTATATTTCTGCTTCGTTGCGGTATTTGTTGGAGTCCAGCGAAATTACAATAAGAGAATCCAGATCCTGTTGGAAAATAGGTCGGATGCTGGCTAGGCCATGGTAATCGTCGAGATAATTTACAATAGAATAGACTTCATTGTGCAGAGAGTCTGACAACACGCCTCGATTAGTGTTTTCCTTCTTGGTGTAGAACCACTCAGGCAAACTGTCTGCTTCCCAAACCACTTCGTTGACGACCTTTCCATCTTTCAATAAATTGTTATTATCCAATATGGATATCAGGCGACTGGCTTGACTTTTTTCACTCATAGTAAACATACCCCAAGGACCAAAAGACATCAAAGCCAACGTAACCGCCAGAGACATAGGGATGAATTTGATGTTTGTTCTACCCATGGTGAAATAGGTAGCAACAAGAGCCAACCAAATGCCGAGTAATACAATCACGTATCGATTGATCGTAAGTCCATAATCTGCGATTCGCATGCCTATGGCAAAAAAGAGCAAAACAATTAGCGGGTAAAGCAATAAATAGAACACCTTCGAGGATTTTTTAATCCAGGAATTTTCTTTCATTTCGCCGTAAGGATAAAACAACAAAACGGTCAAGATGCCCAGCACAGAGACGCACGAGATCAGGTAAGACACAATGCCCTTCGGCCAATCCCAAAGGAGTGTAATCTTTGTCCCATAAGCGTAGAGAATAATTAAGTATAATACGAGCAAGGGTAGCAAGACATACTGCGCAAATATCTTGAGGCCTTTGGGGTACTCATGGTTGTCTTCAAGCTGCTCGATGTCTTCTGGTATGCCTGACAAGAAAAACCAGGTATTGAAAAGACCAATGATTACAATCCACAACTCAAAGTACAGCTCATCTTTAATGTCTATATCGAAGAGCAGGTGGAGGGCAGACAAGGCGAGAATCAACCCCACGTACAGAAAGCCTGAATAAAGGATCGAGGTCAGGATTCGAATAAAAAGTGTCTTATTAAAATTCCAGAAACCATTCAGTTGTTGGCCCTTGAGGTATGGACTAAAAGAAACCAATAGGTGCACGATGATATTGAATATCCCATATCTGATGTACGGAATGGCGGTGTTGTGTGTGTTTTCTGCACCAGGCAATGACAAAAATATAGCCAGCAAGACGAGAGCAGCTACGACATGCGATCCAATACTCGTGGCGATTCCAAAATCCCTCTTTGAGCTAATGATAGACACGCAGAAAAACAATGGGATCCCCAAAGCAAAGGTGATCAGAGAGTTGATGTAAGGGAAATAGTTGGTAATAGCATCCTCAAACTCTACCATATATATCGCCAGACAGACTCCACAAAAAGCACTTAACAAAGTGAGCGGAAATCTTAAAAGCGACTTTTTGGCTGAGCTTAGTAGGTAATTAATTGAAGGCAGGTTCATAGCTGTCTTTTTTGGCGTAGCAGAAATGAAAAGATACAACTATCCGAACCATTCATTGAAAAACTCCTGAGAAAATTCAGATAACCATATTAATTACTTAGACAAAATTTTATGCGCTATAGATGGAAACAAGAAAGCAATCCACAAGAACAAGCGCATTTTGGGCACTGTTAATATTTTTCTTTCTCTCAAGAGCTGTGGCCAAATGTAATCGATCAATTCTTTCGCGGACATCTTGAGCTCCGTTCGTCCTTTGGTCATTTCCGTATCAGTAACCGGAGGAATAAATTCTAGCACTTTGATTTTGGTAGACTTCAAAGCAAAACGTAGTCCAATGGTAAAGTTTCTAAGTGCCGCTTTACTGGAGCTATAGACCAAGCCATCGCTTTTGGGGAAGGCCCCCAATCCAGAAGTTGTATTTACAATCAATGCTTTACTGGCATTATTCAATAATGGAACCAACAGCTGTGTAATCAATAGCTGACCAGTAACATTCGTTTGAATTTCTTGTTTTATTTTATCTAAAGGAATAACACTATCCATAAAGTCATAGTTATACTGAATACCTGCGTTGTTGAATAACAAATCTAAACGTTCATAATTTCTTTGAATTTGAATCACTGCATTTTCGATTTCCTCCACATTTGAGAGGTCACAGTGGATTGTTTCAAACCCTTTCCTAAGAGCATCTTCCAATTTACTCTTGTTCCGTCCTAAGATGATTACTGTATTGCCTTCTGCTAGCAATCGGTCAGCCAACACCCGGCCGATGCCGGATGTTCCTCCTGTTATCAGGATGGTTTTGTATTTTAGTTCCATGATTTTAACTTAGAAGAATGATACAAAAAGCAGTAGTCCAAAAAGGCCCATCGCTGCCAGTTTTTGATTTCTAGAAAGTCTCCTGGTGTTGTTAGTTGCAATATTGAATAGGCAAAAAGCGAGAGCTAACAGCCAAGCCAACTGTCCTGTATGCACGATCATATTTAATGGACCAAGTGCCGAAAACATCCCTCCAAATTGCTCCATAGCATAAACCAACATACCTAGTCCTAATACTTGTCCTATCCTCGCCAAATAATTAGGAAAATAATCGGGTTTCGATAACATTGAGGTAGAGAACAAAAACATCCAAAGAAATTCAAACCAAAAGGCGAAGTTTTCTCCCACAGATACACCAGCATAGATATGAAATGAATCATAGATCACGCGAATTGTTTCCAATTGTGCTGGTGATGCATGTGCTACCAATTCTCCCAAATGCTGCATCAAAAATGGCCAACGCACAAAACCCAAAGACGAGGTAAGACCAAACAAGACGCCAAACACCACGGCCAAAAAACCTGTAGTTGAATTATTGAAATTCAAGGTTTTGAAAAGTAGCAAAACAACGGTCATGAAGCTGATGCCAGTTAAAGTAAATAAATAGTAAGCCGGCACAGTAAATGATCGGTTTTTGTAAAACAATCCTAGTGTTGTTTCCATATTTTCTCTTAGAATATCAGGAAACTCAAAGGTGTAAATAAGGATTATTCCTGCTGTTAACATAAGGATGATATGTATTATGATCATCCAACCTGTAAATTGTATTTCTGAATTTTTCATGACTTTGAATTGTTTAAGTTTACTGAAATCTATAAGCTAGGCCGATGTGAAAGACCTTGTACATGTTGGTGACACTTTGAGTAAATTCATCGTCCATTTTGTTTTGGATTTGTTTTCTCGAAGAATTAGACAAGTCAGAGGAGCCACCAAAGGCATACGAAGGCGAAGGATATTGCCCCCAGGCTGGTGTCCATTCAAACCCTCCTGAAAAGCCATTATTGAAATCATATTGATAACCAAGACCTAAAGCTAGTCCCCAGCCTGCTGGACGTGTCTGCTTGATGACCACACTTCCTTCATAAGTCTCTTCGCCAATCCTTCTTTCTCGTGCATCAAAGCTCATGGTTTCTGTGTCCTTTCCATTGAACACAAAGCCACCGGATAGATATGGTCCTTTTTTAATGGGCTTATATCGTACCTGAAATAAAAACCGCTGAGCCACAGACTCTGTGGAGGTGGCCAAACCATCCAAATCCGCAGATCTGGCATTGATAGATTCCGAATTTCTGCTGATATCATCTTTGAATTGATAGATCATTCCTACATAGATTTTATCATTAAAATGATATCCAAGGGTAATACTGGGCTTAAAGCTTCCTCCTGTTGGGAGTTCGCCAAGTCCAAAACCAATTTGCCAAAAATTAGATGGGATGGCCATCTCTTGACTTTTTGCAACCGCAGGGATTAGCAAAGCCACAACAATTACTATTCTTAGTGCTTTCATGGGTAAAAATTTAACTGTGGACGATTCGAATAATTAGTTTGATGAACTGAATCAAAATGACGCCAAAAAAAGTATTAGCTGCCAACATGAGAAAGGCGGCACCCGGTAGCCCGAGCGCACGGATTGCGAGACTATCACCAGCCGAAGTTTGCTGGCCAAACATTTGGTTGATTATCACCCAGGCATTGAGGTGTTCAGCTTCTGCTCCCAGTACATAGTCGATGATAATCATGATACAAAGGCAAGCAATACCAGCCACCATATAGATCACGAATGGATAATTAAATAAAGTTTTCATAATGCTTTAGTTTAGTGTTCTATGCAAAATTGCCAGACGCACCAAACCTGTGCATTAACATAGGTTAAGGAATGCTATTACTTGGAATGGGCCAATTGAGCCCGAATTCTACTCAATTGGATGGGTGTAATTCCCAAATAGGAAGCGATATGGTATTGTGGGATTTGATTTTCCAAGTCGGGGTAGGTCTCTCTAAAAATTAGGTAATTGGTAGTAGCATCATTAGTCACCATATTGATATCATGCCTTTCCTTTTTAATCCAGATTTCCTCTAAAATTCGAAGCAACAGTTTCTCTAAACATCGATGTCTATCAAATAGGTTTCGAAAGCCGGAATAAGAAAATTTAAACAAACGGCACGGCAACAAAGCTTGAAATGAAATGGCCGCAGGAGATTCCGAGAGTAATGCAGTCAATGGCGTAGGAAACATGCCTGGAACAAAAAAGGTTTTGTTGTACTCGTTGCCCTCTTTATTGTAGAAAACTCGAACCACACCATCAATAAGCAAAAAACAGTCGTGCACTCTGGCCCCCTCCCGTATCAGATAGTCATTACGTTTGAGTTCAATAGGCTGAAGTAGCAACCTCAAATCATCCCACGCTTCTTTTGTCATTGGGCTAATTTTTTGAAGTGTCTTATATACTACATCTGTTTCCATAAGATAGTAAATATCATAAAGCACAATTCAAAAGTAAAGACCTTTAGTAACTAAGAATCTTCCACCCCTAAAAACATATGACTTCATTCGCTACTAGTACAAGTATTTCATTCCTCATTTATTCCAACTGGCAGAATATTCCTTTGTCCTAGAAGCCGCTTCGCGGTTTTTGATTACTAGCTTGTTTTTATCCACTTCTTTGGCACGATAACCCAACAGATGTAGTAGCCTTTTCGCAAGAAATCGTGCTACTCTTAGGTTGACCACTAGTGCCTTTTTTTCAGCTGACTGCCAGCGAATACCAGGTAAAAACGGGAGGATATGCCCAGCTTTCATTTTTCTTAATACAGCAGATAGCTTTAAAAAGAATGGATGTACTTTTCTAATTTCAAAAAAGCCCTCGCTGCCCTGGTTTTGATACAAGGGCATGAACACTCTCCCATCATGTTTAGCCACAACCGTTTTATTATTTCTAATGGCCATCTCCTGACCTTTTCTCACTCTTTGAAAATTTACAAAACCAGGATGCATCTCAAAGGTATCACCCCGATGTATTCTAAACCTGAAAACAATTTCAAATATGTCTTTTGAAGTAGCGGTATGCTTAGCCAACCGTTCGTAGTAATTATAATAATCAATCTCCTTTCGATCGATACATTCAGCTAAAACCAAACACAAGTAGATAAAAGCAGTCTGGTTTTGATAAGAGGCCAGGTCGTCGTGCTGGCCCGCCTCGTAGCCAAAGGATACGAAACCCAGCTCATTGATATAGCTCAAAATTGGACCATCGAGATACTCCTCAATGCCCAAAATCATAGGAACAGGCAACTGCTCGGTAAACTTCCTGTTGAGTAGGCTATCGTTGACTACAATGAATGGTAAGGTTTCACTAGAAGTCGTATGAAGGTCCATAAAATAAAACGGCCCTGACTCCTTGTCGATAATCTCCTTAATCAGTTGGAGTAATACTTGTTGCTCTAGCTTTTCATCCACCAGATTTTCTGTCTGATTATTCTCCAATGCCTTCAATTGATCCTCTGTCCAAAGACGATTGAGGTCTTCGGAGCAATAACGAGTGCCCTTCTCCAGTGCCTTTAAGTTTCCGGCAACGGCATAGATCTGTCCTTTGATTGAATTTTTTTTATTCTGTAACTCGTCAATCATCTGATGTAGAGCAAAGACTCCCGAACTTTCATTGCCATGAATTCCTCCAAAAAAAACGATCGTTGGGCCTGGCTTGCTCCCTTTGATATGACCTATGACTCGATCTATTTTTATGGTTTCATCCCTTGCTTCGCTATAAACCTCAATCATGGTCAAATGGTATTACGTCTTTGATTGTGATAATACCCACTAGGTGTTTATTCTCTACCACTGGCATACAGCCGTACTCTAGTTTTTTCATGAGTTGGATGGCCTTAGTTATTTCGGTGTCAGGGTGTACCGTAATTACATCTCGTGTCATAATATCCGCTACTAGCAACTGTTCGTCCATAGCTTCCATCTCTTTGTAACGCTCCATATGTGTCCAGGTCAACAACCCACAGAGGTCACCAGCATTATTCTCTACAGGCACATGGTGTATGCCCTTCCACTCCATCACATGAGTAGCCAATTGAGCCAAATCATTTTCATTGACAATGTACAAGCGAGTCGACATAATGTGCCTAACTAAATGTGCGGCGCTTTCTACCTCAACATTATGTTCTAGCATTGGCCATTGGTGCACGGGCAGGGCAATACCCTGCTGGTTTTTATAAATACCTTCAGTCAAGGTTAACAATGCATCATCTTGTTTGAGCGTTTTTCTCAACCCTCTATAGTTCTTTACTAACCACTTAGAGGCCGTTTGACCTTTCGACCGAGCACCAACTATGCTAAGCATTCGCTCAATATCTCCTTTATCTATACCCGCTTTTTCTAACCCCGCATAGGCCATGGGCAAAAGTTCTTTTTCGAGCAATTCTGGAACAGGTACCTGACTTCCATTCCAGTGAATCGTAGAGTCCTTTCCTGTTCTGGCCGCTTTGATAAAATTGGCTTTTGCATCACGAAAGTCCATTTGTGTAGATATATCGTCAAATTGTGTTGGTCTTCCTTTCATCAAACCCACCCAAAAGGCAAAATTTGCCATCTGATCTAGCACTGTGGGACCTGCAGGAATATATCGATTCTCAATTCTTAAATGAGGCTTTCCTCCACCGACTCCATAGCAAGCGCGGTTCCATCTATAGATCGTGCCATTGTGAAGGCAAAGCGCCTCTAGTTTTGGAATTTTACCTTGACTTAAAATATCCAAAGAGTTTTGTTCTATCTCCTTGGTCATAATCACATTGTACAAGGCCACATCGTTCTTAAAAATATCTACAGCTGAACCACTGGCCCATTGCTTCCCGATGGTCACTCGGGCTTGCTGATCTCTCAATGCTCGTGATGAGCTTCTGGTATCAATGCTTTGTTTAAAAAGGGCAATTCGTGTTTCACTCCACAGCTCTCTTCCCAGCAACAAGGGTGAATTAGTACAAACACTCAACACGGGTCCGGAAATAGCCTGTGCCCAGTTGTAGCTTGAAATGAAATCTGTCGAGGGAATTTGTAAGTGCATTTGAAAACTGGTATTGCAAGCCTCGAAAAGTACGGAATCATGATGAATGGATAACTCATCTACCCCACTCAGATGCATTTCAAAATCTCCTCCTCTAAGCTCTTTGGCTACTTCGTTTAGATACTGATATCTAGGTTTTGGTGTCATGTAGTCGACACCCAATTCCTTTTTTCCAATGGTTGGAAGTATGCCAGTGAGAAGTATCGAATTATTATGGGCTTTGGCTCCTGCTGTCGCCTTTGTCAGCAAATTTCTGAGCTGCTCTTCCGTCTCAGTAAAGCAGCCAGTTTTGAGTTCCACGGGATCCAGGTTGATTTCCAAATTATACCGAGCCAACTCAAAAGTGAAATGATCATCGTTAATTGTTTCAAGAACTTCTTGCGAAATTTTGGATGGGCGCCACTGATCTGTTACTAAACAGAATTCTTGCTCTGCCCCAATTCTAATAATATCATCTTCTATCAGTCCCTGATTGATCATGGACTCGAGGGCTTCTATATCACTCAATAGATGCTTAATAAATCTAGCCCGGGTTTCAGAATTTCTCATATCACGAGGGTGCTCTTAGAATAGGCCGTCATTTCTCCTCAAGCTACCTAAAATGGCCATTCTCAATTTACAGACAAATTGAAGATGGATGGCCTCGCAAAAACAGACCTTGATCGGAGCGAATTATGATTTTGGTCATGTAGCTTATTCGATAAAAAGTATGCTATTCATGAAGACATAATACTCGCATTGCACATCAATAAACTTTTTATCCTGTATTTTTAAAAATTAACGATACGCTGGAATTTTGAGAATATGCATTTACTTATTTCTTATTTGGCTGAGCATGATATGTGCTCAAGTCGCCTGTGCGAATGGTAGTCAAGCCGTATCTATCTCAGCGTCGTCTTTCTTAGTTGACCCAACAGGAAAAGCCAGTATAGATGAAATTCTTGATTCATTTCAAAAGGGTCAATTTGAAAACACCTTCAAAAAGCCAATCAACTTTAGCATCATGGATTCGGTGGTATGGTTTACCTGTCAAATCAACACCACCAAAGAAGCAAAATACATCAGCCCAGGTAATGAATCAACGGCTTGGGAAGTGTCCTTATATGTCAAAAATAGCAAAGGCCAATTCATTCCATTCGCTTCCTATGATCACCTCAAAGGTAAATTCCAAAATGGTGTATTGCCGTTCCGTACGGTTGCACTAGAATTACCAAATAATTATGACGGCACCATTTTTTTAAGGATAGCCGGAAGGAGACATAAGAACTACGCGCTGAAAATTGGAAACCTCTCTTCCATGACGAATTATTTAATTCAGAAAGAAATGATTCCGATTGGCTTCATCGCCATCATGCTTTGCATATTTATCTACAATGTATTCCTGTTAGTCTCCACTAAGGATTTGATCTTTATTCCTTATTTACTCTATGTCCTTTTTATATCTTATGCCATTCCTTTCCATGGTGGGTACGTGCTGTTCTCCACCAAGTGGATGTGGCAGGGCATGCCGTTTTATACATTATGGACAAGCATGGGCTATTTGACAGGTGCCGCATTCGCCATTCTCTATTTAGATTTAAAAAGCATCGCACCAAAATTTACCTATTGGATCGTATTTCTCACTTCCATTTTGGTCGTATTCATTCCGTTTTTTGATTTCACTGCTTTATATGAGTTTGGTACGATCTCTACGATTCTCTCCCTGACGTCATTTATCTTTTACATCAGTTTATGGTGCGCTGGTATATATGCATGGGTCAAAGGGCAACAAAATGCAAGGTTTTATGTGGTCGGTTGGTTGTTTGCTTTATCTAGTATGATCCTTTTTATCCTATCAGTGAATGGGTTTATTGAGTATACCAATTTTGTGGAACAATCATTCTTCTATGGGTTTGCTATTGAAACCGTTCTTTTTGCTTTTGCCATAGGAGGCAGAATGAATATGCTCAAATTAGAAAAAAGAGCCTTAGAAATAGAGCACATCAAGTATATCACAGAACAAAACCGGCTGCTAGCCAAACAGTCATTTATGAACTCACATTTGCTTCGTGCGCCGTTATCCAGAATTCTAGGATTAATTGGTTTACTAAAAGCTCCTGTTTCAAAAGAGGAAAATGATCAATATGTCTCACTCGTAGAAGAGTCAACCATCGAAATGGATGGCATTGCCAAAAAAATGTCAGCCATGCTAGAAGAAGAAGGCTATCTGGATGAATACCAGGAAGACTTCGAAGAAGTGAAACAGAGCATTTATCACGACTTAAATAAGGAAAAGGACAATTAAAGAGCTTAAAAGAACTCTTCAATTAGCTCTTTGTTAGCTACCACTCCAGCTTTAGTGCCAGAGGCTACAGCAAGAGCCACAGACCTCATGGTTGAGTTATCACCACAAGCATAAATCCCCGGTATGTTGGTCATTTGAAAACCATCGACCTCCAGAAGTCCGTGCTCATTTATTTCACATCCCAATTGTTCAGGAATGTTACTGTGTTGAACAAAATCAGGTCCTGAATAAATGACATCAATCGTATGTTCACTATTATCTTCCAACAAAATGTTTTGCACCTGACTATCTACTTGACCTATGCTTTTTACTGGTGTTTGTATGATAGGAATTTGATGATTTGTAATTCGTTTGGTTTGGCCTTCCGTCAAGGTAGAAGGACCATTGGTAAAAATGATCAGATCCTTGGTCCAGTTAGAAATTAAGGTCGCATAATGATTAGCTTTCTCACCATTAGCAAGAATGCCCGTTTTCTTATTTCTCACTTCATAACCATGGCAATAGGGGCAATGAACCACCGACTTTCCCCAGCACTCGGCAAACCCTTCAATCTCTGGCATGATGTCCTTTAAGCCGGTCGCAAATATTAATTTCTGAGCCGAAAAAATGGAGCCGTCCCGGGTCTGAATAGTATAACCTTCAGTCGTTTTGTTTCCTTCAATAGCGAAATCATTATAAAAATGAACAGTATCATACTGTTCAACTTGTGATTTGGCAACCGAAGATATTTCTGTCGGTGGCACCCCATCCTGAGTTAGAAAATTGTGAGAATATGGAGTGGGAGAATTGCAGGGGTGACCTGCATCTATAACAAGTGTTTTTCTCATTGAGCGTCCTAAAGCAAGAGCCGCTGATAGACCAGCATAGCTTCCCCCAACGATAATAACTTCAAAAGATTTGTCCATTGTGTTGAATTTAGTTTCACAATGATACGACATTAATGCAACAATGTTGCGTGTATGATTTTTCTATAGCTAGTCATGACCGTTCAGAGATAACTAATGGTTCAAACCAACACTCCAAGGTCCAAACTCTTATTATCAAGAGTAAATCGAAAAGAAAGCAAACGGGTAATTCAACTCACTCACAAGTAAAAACTAAACATTGGATTCTTCGGTAACCTTTTTTCAAAAAAATGTCCTTAACTGACTTGATGGTTCGTCATAGCCATATAAAACAAAGATTAATATGAATACACCAAACTATAATCAAAAATTAAAATCTGCGAGTCAGTGCATTTCTACACATAGATGGCCACAGTGGAGAACCTTGACCAGTTATGAAAAATTGCACCTAAGTGTAAAAAAGAAGTAGGCTCCTATTTAATGAACGCAGGTACTTTGGGTTCATCCTTAAAAATGTCTCTGGATTTTCCCTGACTCAAATTCCAACGGTCGATCCAAGAAATGCCCCAGTTGTCAAAATAGGTAACTGCGGTTTGATAGGCTGGGTCTTCCATAGCTTCATCTTGAGAAATGAATTGATACCCATGCTCTACATATTTCTGCATTACATCGTCCAAATATTCCGCATTTAGATAACTCGCGTGAGTGAGCAAGGTTTGAGCGATGACACGGCCAAAAAGAGCCAAGGACTGGTGCTCATAATACATAAGTACCTGCTCCATATAATCAACATAAGCTTCTCCAATCTTTTTCATCAATGGCGCATCACCATTCTTGTAGGCATCGCTATAAGCTTTCGCAAACCTCCAGTCCGAATTGTCAATACTAACTGGAGCGACGATATAGTCATGTTTGGTCAAAAACTGATTCAAAGAATCATAGGCCGATTGGGTCAGTCCCACTTGTAAGTAAGGGTGCCTAAAATATTTAATTTCTTTCCCGTATTGCTCAAGAAGTGGCCTAGTAACCAGTTCTCCTTTCAAAATTCCGGCAGCATATTCATCAAAAGGCGTTTTGTGGTAACTCGAATGAGCAAAAGTATGATTGCCCAAATCATAACCATTGCTAGCCCACATCTCCAAGTGTTTCATCTTTGAGGCATCCAACGTATCATTAGTATACACTTTGCTTTCATTCACAAACCCAATAGCTGGAATTTGATATTTGCCGAAGGTTTTGATCAGGTTTCTTGTAATACCATAGGTAAATGATGTATCGTTAATGCCATAACTAACTACTGTGAGGTCATCGACAGAAAGGCAAACTTGTTTGGATTGAGACTTAAGCTCAAAAGAGCATGCGACTAGAATTGTGAGGAAAAAGACAAAATGCTTCATCAAATTTAATTTAGTTTCTAAACGACAAGTTTAATGAATTGTATTCAGTCCATGACAGATGAAAAACTTTTGATAAGTTAAAAAAACCCGCAGGCAAGGCCTTCTGCCTTTTTCCCGCGGGGTCTACTTGAAAAGGTTTCTTTTTTTGTATCTAGAGCTCTGTTCATCGTTGTAGCGAAACATTACACATACTATTTGATATGAAATTGGTCATCAGAACTAAAGATTAAATTCATCCACTATAAAAACGAGAAGTTCAGCAGCTACCCTACTTAGACGAATTGCATCTTCTATTTCTTCAGCATTCCGATAATTCCAAATACTGGCCCTATCGCTAAAAAGACATAAGCAAATTCCGCTAAATGATTGGCCAGAAGCCAATTGATCAACTGTATACTGACGATAGTAATAGCAAAACCGATACAATTGACAATAGTGAGGGCAGTTCCTTTTTTATCTGTTGGCACATTTTGGGCAACTAGCGTAGAAAATAATGGAGAATCCGCCACAACCGTAAGTCCCCAAATAATCATGAACAAAATCAAAAATGTAAAGCCAGGCTGATAAAACATGAGAGGAGAGATCAAACAGCATGTTCCAGAAATGGAAAGCGCCATTCGTGCTACAGTTTTCGGACCTCTTGTTTGAGATAAATATCCACTCCAAACACAGCCCAAGCTACCTACTCCAATGATTAAGAAAGAGAACCAAGAAATGTTTAGTGATGTGAGATCATGTATTTCCTGATAAGTCAAAAGTATAGCTGGAACAAATGCCCAAAAAGCATACAACTCCCACATATGACCAAAATATCCAAATGCAGCAGATCGAAAATTGGCTTGTTTAAAAACTTTGAAAAAAGCTCGCCATTCAATTTCTTGACTTTTTTTCCTATTGGGACCATTTGGAACTGCTAACCCTATAGCAAGTCCGCCAATCACGGCGAGACCAGACGTTCCGATAACCACCCATTGCCAATTAAAATCAAATGATGTGGCTTTGAGTAGATGTGGAAGAGCTGTACCCAACACCAAAGCACCGACCAAATACCCCAATGATTTTCCCAATCCCTCATCAAAATAGTCTGATGCGATTTTCATTCCTACAGGATATATACCTGCCAAACAAATGCCGGTTAAGAATCTAAAAATTGTAAGTGACAGTAAATTGTTGTTTTCCCAGACCATTCCTAAATTGAAAAGGGCACCAAAAACTGCGCTTATGAAAAACACACTAACTGGTGAATATCGATCTGTAATCATCAACACTGCAAAGAGGAGCGTACCTATAATAAAACCCAGTTGAACGGATGAAGTGAGTTGGCCTATGGCATTTGGCTCAATATTGAAACTGACAACCAAATCATAAATAATCGCATTGCCTGCAAACCAAAGAGATGTACAAAGAAACTGCGAAACGACGATTAACGGTAGAATTCTTTTTGCTGTGATCAACGCTCCAATAATTTTCCTAAAAGCTCCTTCATGAACTTTGCTGCTAAAAAAGCGGTCATCTGTTTATGATCTCTGTGAGGGTTATATTCTACTATGTCTGCACCAACAACCTCTCCTTTTACATTGTGAATCAAGTCCAGTACCTGCCGGGTAGACAGGCCACCTGGTTCATGATGAGAAACTCCTGGCGCATAAGCTGGATCCAGCCCATCCAAATCTAGCGAAATATAAAGCGGATTGTTAAACTCTGGAATTCGATTCAAATCCAACCCATTCATCGTATGAATTTCCACGCCAAATTTTTCAGCTTGTTCTTTTTGGTGATCGTTGAGCGTTCGAATGCCTACTTGAACTAGCTTGACAGCCAATCCATTTTCCATGATTCTAGCAAAGGGACATGCATGAGAGTATTTGTCTCCTTCAAACTCGTCATATAAATCTCCGTGAGCATCAATATGCAGTATATCCAATTTAGGGTATTTGGCTTGATGTGCTTTTATAATTGGGTATGTGATCGAATGATCTCCTCCGAGCGTAAGAATTTTTGTCCCTTCGGCAAGATGAGTACTGGTTACTTTCTCAATATCAAAATAGTCCTTGATGTCAAAGTCTCCTTTGTCTTCAACGGGTTGATTCTCTATAGTGATTCCTGTTTCAGTAAACATATTCATGGACCCACCATGCAGTGCCTGTCGAATTAATGGCGGAGCCAATGCCGGACCTCTCTCGTAGGAAGACTTTTTATCAAATTGGATACCTTGAATGACGATTTTAGACATAATTGTTATTCTGCTTGGTCTACGTTTTTGATAAATTCAATTAGACCTTTAAAGTAGGTTTCCTGATCATCATACATAGCCATATGGCTGCCTTTTGGACAATACAAATATTCTCCTTTGGGAAGTTGCTCAGCCATCCATTCCATATGCCTGGGGTCCATGGTATCATACTCCCCTCCAATGGACAAGGTTGGCACATTGATTTTGGATAGGTCATTACTTCTGTCCCAATTTTTCAGTTTTGCATCTCCTACTACCCCAAATTCACTGGGTCCTTGCATACTCACATACATTTCATAGTTGATATTAGCGAAAGCTCTATTGACTGGGTCAGGCCATTCTTCCAAAGGCATACGCAACACATGCTTCGGATAATAATGAGTGACCACAAGTTCTTCATATCTTGGATTCGCAAAATCGCCAGCAGCTTCCAAAGCCCGAATTTCTGACAGCACGGCAGGATCAAGCTGTGGTCCCAAGGCCTCATTGGCATACTTGACATAGGCTGGGATTGACGACATCATGTTAGAAATGATCAAACCTTTCATATTGCCTTGATATTTCAAGGCATATTCGATACCCAAAATACCTCCCCAGGAATGTCCCAATAGATAGAAATTATCTTTATTCAAACCCAAAGCTTGTCGCACTTGCTCTACCTCCTCCACGAAACGATCCACTTCCCATAAGGAACTATCAGAAGGCTGATCACTATAGGCTGATTCCAGTTGGTCATAATAATAATATTCTATTTCTGCATGAGGCAGAAACGAGTCGAAGCTCTCGAAATACTCATGCGTAGCGCCTGGCCCCCCGTGTAACAGGAGCACCTTCATGGTCGGGTTGTTTCCCACTCTTTTGGTCCAGACCTTGAATTCACCAGCCGGTGTCTGAATAGGAATCATCCGAACACCTCCACTGAGCTTATCTGATTTACCCGAATAATCCAGATACTCATTTTTTGTTTCTTGATTTTGATCTGTGGTGACATTGGCTGTGCAGCTGGTAAGCAAAAGCGTTACGATAAGTAAAAAGGCAGTTTGTTTCATGGGTGTCATTTTTAGGTTCTCGCAGAGAAAGTCTCACATCTGAGATCAATTTAAACAATTTACTCTACTGACTTAGAGAGTCTATACAATTTGATCACCGGATCAAAGGTGTCGAACTCTTCAATTTGCACACTTTGTAACTCCAACAATACACCTTGCATATATCCATGGGTCTGATAGGCTTTGAAGTTGGCGTAGTGTCCCGAAAAGCGCTGATCCATCCAGAGTAGGAGCCGTTGCCAACGATTGGTAGGAGCACAAAATCCGCAGATAATCATTTGATCTGCAATGCCTATAAGTTTATGAACTAATAACTTAGCCTCTTCAGGTTTTATAACATGCAAGACCAAACTAACAATGGCATAATCATAAGTGCTTTGACCTAAATCTTCTTGAACTGCGTCTGCGACTTGAAAGTCGAGATTCTCACTTCCTTCCAAATCCTTTCGCTCATTGGCATAATCTATCAATGACTCATCTATATCCATACCCAACGCATATTTGATTTTGGGAGATAATCGGAATAGCAAGTCTCCATTGCCACAGCCGATTTCAAGTACTTCGGACTCGGGAGCTACCAAATCACAGATTTGTTCCCGTATCGGGCTAAGATACTTGTCTACTGTTGTGGCTTTAATTTTTGCTTTCAAATGAATGTGAACGAAGTATAGAACCAAATTATCGAAAACCATTTAAATGATCAAAACAAGAAAAACAGGCTTTAAACTTAATTTTAAGTTAAATAACTTATCAATAAGTTTGTAAACTTAAAATTAAGTTGTACTATTGTCTAGCTGATTAAAATTAAACTCAATAGTATGGTCACTTTAACTAAGGCAGAGGAGAAGATTATGAAGATTCTCTGGGGTATCGAAAAAGGTTTTATCAAGGATATCATCGATCAATACCCCGACCCTAAACCTCCCTACAATTCGGTCTCTACGATTGTGCGGGTGTTGGTACAAAAAGAGATCGTGGGCTATACCGCTTACGGCAAATCTCACCAATATCACCCCATGATTAGCAAGGACGAATATAGTGAAGGGCAAATGTCGCGACTTGTGAAGGACTATTACAGCAACTCACTAGCCAAAGTGGTCAACTTCTTTTCTGAAAGTAAAGAGCTCGACGAAAAGGAATTAGACGAGGCCATGAAAATGCTTGAAGCACTTAAATCGCAGAAAAATGGATAAGTTCATTTGGTATTTGATGGAGTCCAGCGTACTGCTGGCCTGCCTCTACGCACTATATGTATTGATTTTGAGAAAGGAAACTTTCTTTTCTCTCAATCGCTTCTATTTGATTGCCATTGTGCTTTTTAGCTTGGCCATTCCACTTTTGAGTTTTGATTTTAACCCGGCTCCAGCGGCTCAGCTACCTATACGGCAATTAAGCGAGGTGCGTACAACCTATTACGACGCATTCGCAGATTGGACGTACGCGTATCAGCATACAACTACCTCCACTACCGCCAACCAGTCCAGTTGGTTTAGTGAATTAAACTGGACGCAATTAGCCCTTTGGGCTATGGTCGGTGTGTACCTGATAGGTGTGATCGTTTGTTTGTCACGTACCGTATGGACGGTACAATGGATCTACGGATTGATCCGTAAGCAAGGCTGGGAATCGTGGGACTACCTCAGGATTGTGAAAGTGAAAAACCCTATGGCTCCCTTTTCATTTTTGAATTATGTCTTTGTACATGAAGAAATGATAGGTACTGCGGAGTTTGATCACATCCTGGCACATGAGCGTACGCATGTACAGCAGCGACATTCTTTAGACTTAATATTTGTTCAACTTTTGGCGGCCTTCTTCTGGTTCAATCCAGTGATCTGGCAGCTGATTAAATCCCTGAAAACAACACATGAATATATAGCAGACAACAAAATTTTAAATGAGGGTTATTCCTTAGTTGAGTATCAGACCTTGCTTTTGAGACAATTGATCAGCAACAACTCTTACGGGTTGGTACACAATTTCAATTTATCATTTATAAAAAAGCGAATAACCATGATGACAAATAAAAAATCAGGTGCAATGGGCAAAGTGAAAGTAGCCCTGGCCTTAATATTTACAGCAGGATTTAGCATGGCCATGATACAATGCAACTCGGCTGCTGAAGAAAGTACAACTATTACTTCTGAAAAATCAACTATTAATAATTTCTCAGACGGAGTAAAATTACCAGTAATCATAGGTCGTGAAGGTGCCTATTATGCAACAGAATCTGATCTTTTAAATTTCACTGTCATGAATGATCGTCTGACCATAGATGGAGTCGAACACGAAGTAGATGAAATAGCAGAAGTGATAGCAGCCTCTGGCTTGACAACCAACGGTATCATCGCATTAAGAGTAGATCAAGATCAAAAAATGAAAATGATCCGAGCGATCCAAACGGAGTTGAGGAAAGCAAACAGGCGAAAAGTACTGCAATTGGGTCAGTCTTCATTGGGGCAAACTGTGGAGTCGCCGATGCTTTTACCTCCTATGAAGGGAGCCAATCTACCCGGTGTTCCCGAAATGCCTCATATAGATGATGCCTATGCCAAGGAGCATGACATAGATATTTTAAAAATCTTTTTAGGAAAACATGCCGATATGAATTATCAGAAATTGACCTATGATTTTGTAATAGATCAAATGGAGAAGGGAAAGTCTAATTATGTAGTTAGTACTAAGTTTAGTGATGCAGATTCTTATGGTACTTACCTTCAGAATTGGGTTTATATACAGGAAGGTTTTAATCAAATCTATCAGGAAAGAAGTCAGTCTATGTATGGTAAAAACTATCTGGAACTGAATAAAGAAATTCCTGAAGAGAAAGCGCAATACGACGCGATTAGAAAAGGAATCCCAAGGGCGATATCTTTAGCCGAGCCTGATGACTGTTAATATTATTATGGATTAGTAAAAATGAAAGGCGGCCATTATTTGGTCGCCTTTTTACTTAATCCTTCTCCCTTGAGTAGTGAATGAAATTCCCTGCTGGCCCGAAGTAGAAATCATCACCGCTTCAAAATAGGGCTCCGGTGTCCTTTCTTTCTTCTTCCAATAAAACAAAAAGTTAGCGCCCGTCCCACCTTTCAAATGGTCTTCGCTCATTACGATTTCGATTGTCTCCATAGGCGCAATAAAAACAGGCTGTTTGATAAAGGTTTTAATCAATTGGCCAGCCGTGTTATAATACTCCACCTTTTCGATGTAGACCGAATCCAAGCTGTTGGTATTTCTTACGCTGACGGTAGCTGTTAAATCATGTGTTCTTTTTTCTTTGGAGCTATAGATTTGAGAATAGACGGACAAATAAGTTTCCCCTGCAGCCAAAGAATCTATAGCATCAGCGCTCACTGTTCGCTCGGACCAATCCACACTTCCCGGTCCGTTTTCAGGTTCCAGCTCCCGACAAGACCAATTGATCACTAGCAAAGCCGAAAAGGCGATAAATGTTTTGAATAACGGAGTCATAGCATTTTATTTTACCACAATTTAAAAAGCCTAATGACTTATTCGGCTTTGATTCTGAACATTTCAATCGTATAATCCAATAAGTCTTGACCTCCAGAGGGGCCATGACCCGGAATTACAATTTCAATGTCTGGGTATTTCGTCTTTATATTTTCTACTGTTGTAGACCATTCTTCCAGGTCGGCATCGCCTAAATAACCCTTCCCAGCATTCAATTTTTTTATCAGGCAACCGCCAAACATCACCCGTTCATTGAGGCAGTAGGCTACCACATTATCCAAAGTATGGCCTGCTCCTAGAAAGTTGACAATTATCTCCTGATCACCCACTGTGAGATTGATGAAGTCATTAAACCCTTGCCAGGGCAACACGGCAGTTGAGTCCAGCAACTGAATTGTTTTGTTGTGCGCAATAGAAGGTATTCCCCTTTGATGAAATGCTGCCAGGCCTCCCAGACAATCTGCATGAAAATGCGTAGGAACAATCGCACTTACTCTACTGCCTAAAGATCTCCCCAGCCAGTTGATCAATTCTACCGAAGTTTCATCATCGGGTGGTGTGTCAAATACAATAGCTTCTTTTTGATCGATTACAATCATTCCGTTGCAAGCTACTTTTCCATAATCATCCGTCTGTAGATAGGTGATGTGCTGATAGGTATGATCTGATAGTTGTTTGATTTTCAACCATTCTGTTTCATACAGATACTCTGGTTCGGCAGTACAAGAGATTATAACTTGGACTAACAATACAATAATGAAATTAACTCTCATGAATTAGAAATTAAGTTAAGGTGATAGTTGTTACTTCGGTTCCACAATCAAAAACACGGCGGTGGTTTCTCCAACATTCAATACCTGATGCCATTCGATGCGTTCATTGTAAAAGTCGTAACCGGTAGGCACATTTACTTCACGAGTCCCAGTTGTATCTGTGATCTGAAATTTGCCCCCTTCTAAAGTGTATCCGAAGTGAGCCGCATGAAAATGCCTGTCATGCCCTACACCAGGCGCGAACGTACATTTGAGTGCTCTTACTTTTTCGTTTTCTTCCAATACTTCGCATACGTTTTCGCCTTTCCAGCCAGCTTCAAGAGGGTCTGGCAATTTAGATTGTCCATGGAGATAGACAGATGTGAAAACAAGCAGAAGTAGGAGCAAAAGGTTTTTCATATGTATGTTCAGTTGAGATTGGATACGGCGTGGATCATTACTTCCTGGCTTTTACCTTTTAGAGGAATACTTCCCATCGCTTTGAATTCGAATCTGTTGGCTTGCAGTTTTTCTTTCAATCCTTGTGAAATCAAAAGCTCTTCACTGAATTCATTACACTTTTCCTGAATACGTGCAGCCGTATTGATGGTATCGCCATGATAAGCGATTTCCTTTTTGTATTTGCCTACTTCCGTTACAGTTACCATTCCAGCATGGACTCCGGCCTTAAATTCCGGCTGACAGTTGTAGTGTTTTTGATAATGATCTTTTCTCTTTTCGAGTTGCGACTTGAACGTATATAAAGCTCTCAAACAGTTCTCATTTTTTAGTCCATCATTCAACTTCCAAGTCAGAATGACTTCGTCGCCCACATACTGATAAACATCAGATTCATTTTCTACCACTGCGCCCAAATCATTAAAACAATCTTGAATCATTTTGCTGTACTGGATATGACCGAGCCGCTCAGCATGCTCTGTTGAGGACTTAAGATCGAGAAACATAAATATCCTTTCTTCCTCTTTAGGCGTATAGAACTTCGCGGTTAAGAGCTTAGCCAAATTGTTTCCCCCAAAATACATACTCACCTGCATTAAGCCAAACATGAAAATATCCACTGTCAAAATATAGAAGTAGATGGCAAAACTCCCCGGCTCGAAGGCGAAGGCAATCAATTTCATTTCACCGCCGTAAAAAGTAAAAGCCAGAACAATCATCGATATCAAAAAAAGAAGAACGTAGACCGCACGGATAATGATCAACTTTAACAAGGACACTTGTTTGTACCCATACTCCATCATCAAAATATGCGAAAAACCGGAAATAGCTCCAAACAACGGCCCCATCAATAGCGAGGTAATGATCGAATCCCAAAACTCAAATTGAACCGACCCTTGCTCTATAGTACCTTCGCCTCTGACAATGCAGAGGTATATAAAAGCGAGTGTCCAGCCCAGACCATAGTCGCGTACGGTTCGCCATCGGCGTTTGGTTTTGAAGGTCAACAGATATTGATTCAGATGATTAGAATTTCGACCAAAATTAAGTAAAAGAGACTTGATTAAACAAAAGGGAACTTCAAACGAATTTCGGATACCTAATATCCCCAGACTTGTTCTGGGGTCCGTTGCTAAGTGCTCCAAATTGAAAGACACCGCAATAAATGCGGTGAGTTTGTGTCCAATAAAAACCTCGTGCTCGCTACCTCACAAACTCACTCGGGATAGGAGACCTGTGATAATGCGTGAGGTGCCATTCGCCATTTTTCTTTAAGAACACTAGCGAATGACGACCATAAACGGTTCGCTTGGGGCCATTGAGTTGCTGGGTGGTTTGCTCATAATAGCCATCGATAAAACCCACGCCATCTATAATTCGGAAATTGGAAAAATGTTCGGCATAGGAAATCCCTACCATGGAGTCCATATAGCCCTGAATGCCCTTTTGATAACTCTCCTTATCTATTGCTCCTTTACGTAAAAAGGCAGCGTCTCGGCCGAAGCCATAAGTGCCCCAGGCGATTTCAGCCACAGTAGTGGCATCCTTTTCATTCCAGGCCTTGATCCAGCGATAATAAGTGTCTTTCAAGCTTTCAGTTTCTGCTTCTTGACCATTTACAGGAAAAGAACAAACCAATTGAAATGCAAAAAATGTGAGTAGGACGAATTTCATTAGAGTAAAAGTTTAAAGTTTCTTTCTTCGGATAATTACATACTCCAGACTATCCAGGGGTTTGACCGATTGAATAGCTCGATCGATTCCGCTTTTAAGTTGTGAGTTAACGATATAATAGTAATGGCCATTTCCAAGCTCACCAGTTGTACTTGAGTCGAATGCTTCTCCAGAATCAAGGGTTTCAGCTTTAGTGATTCGAGTCATGTCGTCGTCAAAATAAAACTTCGAGACCTTGATACTCTGATGTCCTATGAAATAGTCCTCATAAATGGTCAAGCCATCAATAACCCTGGTATCAACTCCTTCTTTCGCTTCAAGCAAAGTGATTTTTTTTGACTCAAGTTCCAGTTGGACAATGCCTTCGTCCGTAGCTATAAACAGACTATTTTTTGGTTTATAAAATACAATACCATTGGGGTGGTGATAAGTGTCGAGCGCCTTATACAGCACCAATTTGCCACTTCCCCTTTCCACCCAGAATATTTTGTGGCTCAGCGTTTCTGTGGAATAAACATTCCCTTCTTCATCTAAGGATAAATCATTCAACATCGCGGGTTCGGCTATATCCAGCACCATTTTTTTAATCAACTGATTAGTGGTTGGATTAAAAGCCAATACGGCGGTTTGTCGTTTTGTGCCTGGCGGATGCTGAACTATGGGAGCAACCGCTCCATTCACCCAAAGTGTATTAGTGCGATTATCCATCTCCATACCCAAAGGACTAAACACACCGAAGCTCTCTTTGGTGATGATGTCTTTTTCCGTTCCATCTGCCTCAATACCTACAACTTTCTGTTTGTAAATACTTCCTACATATAGCGTATTAGTTTTTGTGTTGAAGGCTGTTCCTTCAGGGATTAAATCTTTTTCTTTCAGAATGAAATCCTCTTGACGACTACACGACCAAATGAACCCCATGAACAGTATGACCATTATCTTTTTCACTGCTATTCAGGAAGATTTGTGGAGGTCACGCAGTCAATTTTCCAAACATCGCCGTTCTTTTTATAAATCGTAGTCCAGGCAAAGTGGGTACTGTCCTCTACCGTTGCACCTGTTTCATCCTGGTAGGTGAGTGCGACCATTTTATCTACAATAGTATAGGCCATACTTCCATCGTCTGAGAAGCGGATGATAGGTTCGGAGACATCATCCCATTTCAAAAATTCGACAGATGAGAAGTAGCTATTGTATTTGGCTATGTTGTCTTCTCTTTTCGGTCTACTGATTATCCCTCTGTTCACAGAGATAAATTGATCTGACATTTGATTGGCAAAAGCAATTGAGTCTTTGTTGAAATGATAATCCCGCTGCGCGTGATGCATGGCTAGGATTTTTTCCTTTTCTTCTTCAAGGGAAATTTCACTTTTCTGTTCGCAGCTCAACAAGGATAGAAATACGAGCAAAAGGAAAGGAGTGAGTTTTTGACTTTTCATGATTTGTTTATTGGTTCTAAACAAATCTACAAGCAGCGTAATGGAATTACAATAAGGGGTGAATTTGCCCCTATGATTACTTTTGGCTACAGGTTTTCACCAAACTCACCCATTTTTTGAATGACTGAGAACAATTCTTTGCCTAAAGGAGTGAGCGAATATTCTACTTTTTTAGGGTAGACTTCGAAGTCCTTTTTCTGCACGATACCATCTTCTACCAATTCTCCCAATTGCTGCGCCAGTGCCCGCTTCGATGCTTCTGGGTTTTTCTTTTCAAAATCTGTAAGCCGAGCCTTATTTCGATTGAGCTCGCACAACAAGGCGATCTTCCACTTCCCTGCTATCACGTTGAGGGTTTTCTCCATGGGGCAGTCAGCCTTGAGTTTGGTTTTTCTGGTGTAGGAGCTCATATCAATTGATGAGGGTGTAGTGCTACTAATTTACACAAACTTTCGAATCGCCATCATGGCACCCAAGTGAAGGGCTTCATGATAATTATTAAACTCAAAGGCATCCTCAATAGAGGATAAATGAAAACCGGTACCAGTAGTCCTTTCTTTGTAGGTTTGGAAAATCCCCTTTTCAAAATCTTCCTCGGTATTTTCAATTAAAGAACCTAATAGTTCTTTTAGTTCATTCACTTCCTCCTGACTGGTTTTTCCGTCTGGCTTTGTTCCTGGTTGATATCGAGCAGTTAACTCTGCGGAGATATAAGTTTTCAGTCCAGATCCCTTATAAATCAGGCCCTGTTGCGCCACAATGATATGACCGAGGTTCCAGATTAGATTATTGTTAAAACCTTCGGGCACATGATTGAGCTGCTCCAGGTTATATTTCTCAAAGTAATTAGCAGTAAGCGATCTGCTAGTTTTCCAGGCTTTGAATACGGTCTTCATTATTTTTAATTCAATAGGGTTGGTGGCCGGTCCAAATAGTTTTGTTCCCAGACTTTACTTGTGGTGGCTTGGTCAATATTTCCGCCAGAAAGTATTACCATTGCTCTCTTCTTGTTTTTCTGACCTGAAAGCCATTGCGAAACGGCCTCCATTGTCATGGCACTTGTTGGCTCTACAACTACTTTTAGTAAGTGGGATAGCCACTGCGTCCAATAGATCATCGAAGACTCTTTTACTTCATAAAAGCCATCAAGTTTTTGTAGGTATTCGAAAGTGATTTTACCTACAGCCATCGTCATTGCTCCATCCGCCAATGTATCCGGTATAGACTGGAGTTTCTGAATAGCTTTTTTTCTTAGAGACTCTGCTGCATCATTGGCATTGAGCGGTTCTGCCCCTATTACCTGTGTCTTTGGTGAAACATGACTAGTGGCCAGCCAGGTTCCAGATAGCAAGCCTCCTCCACCGCACGGAGCAAAGATCGCATCAATCTCGTCTATTTCATTGAGGGCATCGTATGCCGCCGTTCCTTGTCCTGCAATTACATCCTCGTGATTGAATGGAGGAATCCAAAAGGTGCCTTTTTCATCTGCCGCTTGCCTCACCTTAGCATCAGCAATATCTCTGGTCTTACACAATTCTATCTTGGCTCCATATGAAGCCGTTGCTTGGATTTTCACTGCAGAGGAATATTCAGGCATATAGATGGTAGCCGGGATGTCAAACTGATTTGCTGCCCATGCCACCGCCTGGGCGTGATTACCAGAACTATTGGCAATAACTTTTTTTGGCTTTTGCTTAGCCTCAACCAAAGATGAAATGGCATTGCACGCTCCTCGAGCCTTGAAAGCGCCTATTTTTTGAAAGCACTCGGCTTTAAAGAAAATCTCGTGGCCTAACCAGCTATTCAACAAATTAGACTGTATCACCGGCGTACGATGAATGTATTTGTCAATACGCTCCTGCGCAATGATAATATCCTGTAGACTAAGCATGTTGTTCTACCATCTCCTTGTTGCAATAGCTATCCTTTTCAAAATCGCGAATGTTCATCGAGACAATAGGCACCTGCGGAAAAAGGCCATTGAGCGCAGCCACTATTCTTCGTGACAAGTTGGCTTTTTGTTCTGCTGTTCTTCCTTCCATGATATTTCCAAAAACATGGATGAAATCATCTGATCCTTCTCCGGCGATAAATTCGTCAAATGACTGTACTCGAACTTTAATATCCGCTTTCACAAAAAGTTCGCTAGCAATCGCTTGCTGATAAACGGTCTGCATGATCTCTTGCGTCGAGTGAATTCGTGTGATGTTTTCTGAGCACTGTATGATGAAGTGTGGCATGTCTTAATTCTTAAAATTACGAATATAGGCAGTCTCAAAAGCTCAATAACTTGTCAGGCTGAGGTTCTCGAAGCCTTGCTGATAGACGTAGGCAGACATTTCGAGAGGCCTCAATGTGACACTACTTGAGGGCTTAGGCTTTTGAGACTGCCACAATAGTGATATTTTACAATCCCTCTTGATCGATTAGGTAGATCAAAGCTGCCATAGAAGCGGCACCTAGTTCTAGTTCTCTTTTATTCACCTTATCGAAGGTATCGTCAGCTGTGTGATGATAATCAAAGTAACGCTGTGAATCTGGCATCAGACCAATCAAGGCAGGGCCTTGATCTTCCAACGGGTTGATGTCTGCTCCTCCATAGCCTTTCACAATTTTTCTCAAATCATAAGGCGACAATAAGTCTCCCCAACTTTGGATTTTGGTTAATGTTTCTGGAGAAGACTTGATGCCAAAGCCTCTTGGGGTAAAGCCACCAGAATCAGACTCCAAAGCAGCAAGGTGTTTTTCACCTTTTTCTTTGGCCACTCTTGCATACTCCAATCCGCCGCGAAGACCATTTTCCTCATTCATAAACATCACTGCTCTTAAAGTTCTCTTTGGGCGAATCCCTGTAGCCTTGAAAACTCGAACCGCTTCAATGGCCTGTACGCAACCTGCTCCATCGTCGTGCGAGCCATCTCCTACATCCCAAGAATCCAAATGACCGCCTACGACGATATACTCATCCGGTTTTTCTGATCCTTTCAACTCACCAATCACGTTGTATGACATTACATCTGGTAACATCTCACAATGTGTTTCCATATAAAACTTCATGGCTTTATTGGCTTTGATAGATCGACTCAAATAGTCCGCACCTACAGTACTGATCGCTACGGCAGGTATCTGAGCCACGCCCTCTTCATAAACCAACGTACCCGTATGTGGGGTATCATTATAAGCCAAGGTTAGAGATCTGTTGATGGCTCCAACTGCACCATATTTGGCTGCTTCTGATGGGCCTTTTACACGCTGATCCCCAGCTCCACCATAGGCATGGCCAGTATGAATGTGCTTAGGATCCATCGGTCTATTGAAGAACACAATTTTGCCTTCAATTTTCTTTCTGCCAAGTTCAGCTAACTCATCTAAGCTTTGCACTTCGATTACTTCGGCCAGCAGTCCTTCTGGCCCGGTGCCTACGCTATTTCCAAGTGCAATCACGTTTACATCCTGTGATCCAAACTTTGAATTCACAATTCTTCCAATCTCTTTTTGGCCTCTTACCCAGTGTGGCACCATGACTGGCTGTAGATAGACTTTATCAAATCCATAGGATTCCATTTGTTGACGGGTATACTCTACTGCAGCAGCAGCGGACGGTGAGCCACTTAAACGATGGCCGATGTTGAGCGATAAATACTCTAGCATTGGATAGGACTGTCCATTGGTCAGTGCTTCGTCAAAAATGGTTCTTAAGTTTTTCTCGTGATCTTGTGCTTGAGAATTGAAAACGGTGATAAGCAGCAACGCTGCGGCAAGCAATTGTTTTTTCATTGTTGGATGTGTTGAAATGTCCAAAAAAATTATTCGATGACAAGAATACGGCTATCCACAAAGAATCGCCTAAAATCTTGATGCAAATTTTTCATCAAATCTGGTACGAGGAGTAATAGAAGGATAATCGGTATTTACGAAAGTCAATAAGCTGTCAGGCTGAGCGGAGCGCCGCCCGGCGTTGTCGAAGTCTTGCTGTTAAATGCAAAGACATTTCGACATGGCTCAATGTGACAAGTGCTAGTAGGCAAGTCTTTGTAGATACCTTTTGAGCTACGGCTTCAGTACCAAAGGTCCGTCAGAAACCTTCATGATTTCTTCTTTGTTCATCAGTTGTCGGCGATATTCTCCGTTCACATACATCTGCGCCTGATCATTGTAGTGAGGAGAAAAAATATTGCCTGAGTTACCTGTTGGTAATATGCTCCAGCTATTCCCCTCTACATCCGCGAAGTCAATAATTCGTCTGGTGGAAGGGCCTGCTTTGGTTTTATATTCACCATCAGCGGTCCACGCATAAATGTAGTTATTGATTACCTCATTATTCCCAGGTACAGGAAATGGTCCCACATTAAAGTATTTTCTAAGCAGATCCACAGCTCCCAATACATGGCCATGCTCCAAAGTATGAACCTTGCCCCACTGCCATTGACTCATGTCTTCACCTAACTGATTTTCTAGCTCCAACATCCCATCAGTAAATGCTGCTGTGATGATTTGAGATCGCGTCTCCACTTCTGGCGTTTCTGGATTGTCCCACCACTTAGAACTATCGTTAGCAAATAGCGGCTGGAAGCTTCGCTTCATCAAATGTGTTTTCATGTAGGCGCCAAAACCATCGACACCCAGTTTATTTACAAAAATTCCTTCCTGAATCTTATAGACTAGCTTATTGTAAATAGTAGGAGCCACCTCGTCCAATTCAAATGTCCCCGTCCAATCAGCTAAAAGCTGAATGGCGTCCTCCTCATTCTCAGAATTAATTAGCTTCTCATCAATGGCTTCTAACATAGAGCTCGCCACCTCTGGCGAGTTGATAGACGTCACATCGAGCATCATCTTTTTTGTATCCTCTACATCCCACTTTTTATCTTGATCAAGCAGGCCTTTTATCCTTCTAGCACGGTCCTCTGGTAAGTAATACCCGGGTACTACTACGCCATTGGTAGTATCTGCTTGATTGTTGGCACTATAGGCATAGCCCCACGGAGCGTTTTCGGATTTGGGGTTGTAGCTAAAATCATAGTAGCCTTGAATTTCATTTTTACCTGATGTTCCATCTAGTATCAACTTGGAGTTGACCGAGTCTGCTCTCTTGACCAGATGAGCAGAAGACCAACGCGCATAGTTATTATTGACATCGCCATACATCACATTAAGGCCTGGTGCATGAATTTTAGAAGTGTTTTCACGCGCTTCGCTCAGAGAATTCGTATGAGAAAAACCATACGTCACCTCCAATATTTCCCCTGGTTTCTGGGTATACACCCAAAACAAAGAAACAGGAGGCCAGTTATCATCAAGCTCTAGCGCCTCATTCACGACAGGTCCATGATGGGTCGATTTGATCACCATATCCACGGAGACAGAATCTTTTACTTGAATAGTTTCATTTCTGATTAGATAACCTCTAGGCTCTTCTTTGAACATGTACTGCCCTGGATTAGCCGGATTGTCCTTTTCCCAGTAGAGATCGATGTCATCATTTTCGAACATGGTAAGGCCTGTAGCATATTGTCTATTGTGACCAATGATTGCAAATGGGTAACCAGCCAGGTAGTAACCGTAAAAACTTGTTTCAGGTGTCTCGATATGTGCCTCGTACCAAACGGCTGGCTGAGAATAAGCAATGTGCGGATCGTTAGCCATGATTACTTTGCCGGATTTTGTTTTGTCAGGGCCAATTACCCAGCTATTACTTCCAATGAGTGGAGCTGCAGGCAAGTCAGTTATGATTTTGTCTATTTGTAAAGTCAGTTGTTCCATCGCTAGCGGAGTAGAGGTCAGTAAGGCTCCAGTTGTGTTAGGGTCCACATCTAAGTCTTTCAAATACTCTTCTCCAAGGTCTTGCAGAATTTTAGTAACTATTGGTTCGGTCTTCTGTGCGGCAGCAAAACTGAATGACATATATCCCATCGTGTTGTATACATCGATCATGGAAAAAGGAGTCTTTTCCACTCCAATGATGGAAAACTCAATAGGTGTCGGCCCATTGGCCACAAACTCATTCACTCCATCCAAATAAGCTTGGGCAGCGGTCTTTATTTTTTCATCGCCGTTGGTTTCAAATTCAGCCAACATCTGTTCCGAGTACTGCTGAATACTTAACGCGCGAAAGAGCTTATCTACCTTGAGTAGTTTGCTTCCGAAAATTTCTGAAAGCCGGCCCGGAGCAATCCTTCTCACCACTTCCATTTGCCAAAGTCGATCCTGCGCATGCGCATACCCTAAAGCTCGATAAGCATCTGCTTCATTTTCCGCATAGATGTGCGGTATTCCATAATCATCAAAATAAACTTCGGCTGAAGCAGAAAGCCCTGCAAGGGATGTTTCTCCAGTATACTGAGGTTTTAGAGAATCAGCATACCAGTAGGCATAAGCAACAAGGATTATGGCTATGGCCAATAAAGAGGCGAGAATTTTCTTAATCATAATATGGATAATGAGTTACGCATTCAAGTTAGTCACTCTGGCGTTTTCGAACAAATTGGCAAATTGTTTTAAATGGAATAGTCACCCACAAAAACAGCCATAGAAAAACTCCATGGCTGTTAATAGCATTCAAAATGTATTGTGAATTAATCTTTATTGATCTTGTAAGTAGTTGTCGCGTTTTCGTTTACCAATTTTAATAGATAAAGACCCTTCTTCAAATGGGCTACATCTATGTCTATCACCATTGAAGCACGTGTTTGCTCTATTCTAGATTGATCCAACAACTGACCAGAGGCATTAAACATATACAGATCAATGGTGCCAACCATATGTGCCGGCGGTCTCAAGTGCAGCTGTCCTTCAGTAGGGTTAGGATAGAGCTGAACACCATTAGGATTACTTTCATCCACAGTCAACACCGAAGCAATAGCAATGTTGAATTCATCTGACGCCGAGGCCTCGCCATCCGAAGCAGAGACTTTAATGGTAATCGTTCGGTCAAAATCAGGATCGTTTTCCACCGTTCCGCTGAATGTACGAGTAGCCGCATTAAAACTCAACCAGCTAGGCAAATTCGAGCCATTCGACAGAGTAGCAGACAAGGTCAATTCTTCAGATTCTACATCCGTGAAAGTATTGGCTGGAACCGTATAACTGAACGACTCGAAACCGGTTGTGCTTTGATCGGGAATTGGGTTAGCGACTGTTGGTACATCATTCACCGGATTGACACTAATGTAGAAGGAGTTCGTTCCAGTTTCAAAATCTTCGTTAGCTACGGTGAAAGTAAATAGATCAAAAGTACCCTCCTCGCCATTGTGCTCATAGCTCAGGAAGAACATGTCATCTTCATTAAGCTGCTGATTCAAGGTGATGGCATTACCGTCCAGCTTCAAAGTACCTTGAGAAGGCAATAGCGTCACAGTGAGCAGAGGAGATTCATCCCCGCCTGACGGATTACTGATCAAAAGCTCATCAGAAGTAATATCAGCTTCCGCTCCTTCGTCTAGGCTAAGATCATTTACTTCTACAGTTGGTTTATGAGACACGAATTGTTTGGCCATCACAGCATAGTTGCTACCATCAGTATAATCGGCTTCCCACACTACAGTGTAGCTACCATCTGGACTGGAGGCCATGGCACTATTTGAGTGATCATTTTGAGTGGTGTCGTTGACCAAAAACTCCGGCCCAATCTTCTCCATTTCATAAGACAAGCGCTGTGCCCATATACCATCATAATCACCGCTGTCATCTATTTCATCTACAAAAGTTAGGATAAAATCTCCATCATCGACCGCTTGGATGCCCGCTTCGTTGGGTCTATCGCCAGCATCAATTTCAATGGCGTTCCCATCAAAGGTCGCTCCCGAAGAATATTTTCTTACTAACAAATCATGGTAATCGCTTCCTTCTACCCATGCCACCACAAAGTCTCCGTCTTCTGTCGCGGTTATGGCTGGCTTGAACACTTTAATCTCATTCGAATTGCTAATCTGCAAGTCCTCTACCTGTGATTCAAGCGCTTTATTAAAGACATTCAAATACAGTTCATATCCATCATAACCGTAGGTATAAGAAACGGCAATATCTCCATCTTCATTGATCGCAATGGATCCTCTATGATCATTGACATTTAAAACATCATCGGTCAGGTAGTTGGTCACTGCAGATTCTGCTACACCCGTTGGGCTAAATTTTTTGGTTGCAATGGCCGAATAAGAGTCATCGGAATAAGTAGTACTAGACCATATCACACGAAAATCTCCATTTTCATCGAGCGCTATATCTGGATAGACCTGATGGCCATCGGTTTCGTCTGAATTAAGGATGAAGTCATCCTTTACCACTTCGCCATTCCAGTCGTACACACTGCCCATCACATCTTCGCCGCCAGTTCCACCATTATAAAAATGCCAAACCACCATAAAATTGCCTTCATCATTCAAAGCCACAGAAGGGTATCTCGAACTAGTTGAAGTATTGTTGTTCACAATTATTTCTGATCCTTGTCGAATACCCTTTTCGTTGTATCGCTGTGCTTTTATTGCTTGACCTGCGTAAGTATCTCTCCAGACCACCACAAAATCTCCATCCGCATTTTGTGCAACATCTGGACTAGTTTGATTGTCCGATGTAATGCTATTCACAATAAACTCCATCCCGTTATCAACATTTCCAGCCAATGGTGGAGCTATGGTTTTGGTATATACATTATAGCCTCCGCCATAGTAAGCACCGACCACCGCGACAGCATCCCCATCTAAATCAAGTGCAACCGCCACACCTCCCTGGCTAGAAAAATTTTCTGGGTTAATCGCCTCATAATTTTCATAGATCAATTCATTTTCCGAATCGAATATGGACATATTCATGTGTCCGTTGCCTTGCACGTGGTTCCATGCTACAACGAACTCACCTGCAAGATTCGCTGAAACATCGGGTATATCATCCGTGCTAGCATAATTGGTCAATTCTTCTTCTTCGAAAATAGCCGTACCGTCACTCTTGTACTTGCTTGCCAGGACACTAGAATAAGACCCTGAATATTCCGTAAATGCGACCATAAAATCACCAGACACCTTATCCATGGCTATGGACTGGCGGCGGGTTTGGAAATTGGTGTTATCCGAAATTTGGATGTCATTCGCATCCAAAGGCGAAGCTTGACTATCAAATCGACGGATAAAAGTTTGATCTTCTCCACCTGAGACCCAAGATCCCCAAGTAACCACAAAACTATCATCATCTTGAATGGCGACATCCGGGTAATTTCTCGCACCAGAAAATGTACTAGCATTTACTTTAAACTCATTTCCACCAAATGAATTGGGGCCATTGACCACTCTAGCATTTATCTCACTTCCATAACTCCCTTCCCAAACAATCACGGCATCTCCATCATGATTAATATCTACTGAAGGTTCGCCTAATCGATAATAGCTAGTGGTTTCTTGATCCACCCGAAATTCTGAGCCATTGGGCAAACCATCGGAATTGTACATCTGAGCGAAGATTCCCGTTCGGGAAGTTCCAGCATACCCACTCCAGGTCACAATAAAATGACCTGAGCCATCAACAGCCACGTCAGGTGCGGACTGATTGCTATTGGTGGATGTGTTTACATGAAACTCTTCCCCGTCTTTTGTTCCGTCCGCCTTATATCGTTGGCCTAAAATGCCTTGACTATCCTCTAAAGAACCATGCCATTCACCTTCCCAAACGACCACGTAATTGCCATTGATATCAATGTCAATTGCTGGCTTATGTTGGGTCCCTGCGCTATAGTCATTAACCTGACTTTCGTCGACCACACAATAGGGTTCATTCTCTGGGTCACCATATTTTTTGAAGTAGACTCCAGTGCCATCACAGTCTGTATCTTCATTACAGGTACTCGAGTTCACATCACTCAAATTATCGTTCCAGGCTACTACAAAGTCTCCTTGATTGTTCATACCTATGGCTGGATGATTCGCAGAATTACCTGTGTAGTTCTCGTTGTAAAACTCGACCGTCTCTATTTGGCTTCCGAATCTATTGTGCCTGCTTCCTTCAATTTTGATCTCTTGACCAGAAGAGGTTACATATACAACTGCAAAACCTCCATCTTTGTCGGCAGCAATTTTGGGGTTATCTATAAAACTTGACGTTGCAATATTCATTTTTGAGCTGGCTGCGGAGCCTTCGGCATTAAACACCTGAGCTCTTACATATTCGGTAGTACCTGGGTTTGCAGAATACTCCCATGACACTACAAAACTACCATCTCCATTAAGATCTACATCGGGCGTAATCTACTAGCATCAAATTCTTGGACCAGATGCTGTTCATCGTCATCGGGAATTCCTGCCACATATTTTCTTCCTGTCACAAATCCATACGGCGCACTACCAGTACTGGCTTCGTCTCCCCAGATAATTATAAAGTTCCCTTCATTGTCAATGTCCACTGCGGGTGACTTTTGGTCATACGAAGTGTTTTGGCTGACATCAAGTACTCCAGCAGAAACATTGTCACTGGTATAATATTTTGCCTTTACATCGTAGTCACTACCATTATGTTGAGACCAAGTGATTACAAAATTGCCATCTTCATCCAGCGCCACATCAGGATTATATACATAATCCTCATTTGTTTCTTCAATAACCGTATAGGGCCCATCAGCTGTAATTTCATCTCCTTCCACCTCATACCTCATGTATTTGATGGCAAAACCACTATCCGCCCAAGCCACAATGAACTGATCATCCTCATTGATAGCGATAGATGGATCCACATAGTAAGTATCCTCAGTACTTAGAGGAATTGAAAAATCAAGGCTCTGCTCCACATCGCCTCCGTAACCTTTACCTTGAAGTGAACCGTCATTATTGTCCTCCCAGACGATAGCAAAGTTGCCTTCGTTGTTCAAACCAACACTTGGGTTTCGCTGACTGCTTGTGGTTGCATCATTCGCCAGCGTTTTGTCGATGCTTAATACTTTCGGTACCCCTTGCACCTGCGCTTCTGCCTCGTGGCCACCCAAAGCAAGTCCCATGGTGAAGGCTAAAGAACCACCTGCTGCCGCCAGCTTCAATCGACTGGTTAATTGCTCTATTTTTTCCTTGAGTTTTCGTAGCCTGGAAAGGAGTTGATATCTTCTTCGAGCAGTGAGCTCTTGAAAGGTGTTGTTCGCTATCCTTTTTTCAAAGCGCGTTTGAAGTTTTCTGAATTTCCGTAGGGCTCTACGGTACTCCAGATAGAGGTAGTTTTGGTGCTTCATTGTTCTTAAGTTATCTAGGCAGCCTTACTTAAACGGCCCTAGTGGATATCCTAATTTTTAGCTGGTTGAAACACAGTCAATAAATATACTAAAAATAATAAAGCCGAGCTTTATTTTAATTACAAATTTGTAGGGAACGAAACCTAATTGATCGTTTTGAAAGTATCCAAGAGAAATTGCTCAATCTCATCTATTACCCCTCTCTGCTCAAACAACCGAGAAGCACTGGTGTTGTACCCTGCTATGAGCTCCTTACTTTTACTCTTATCAGTTGCAAGCTGGATTGCCAAATCAATATACCCTTTTGAGTCCTTGGCCATGTATTCCTCCAAGTTCAATATGCGATAAATCGCTTCAGTATACTTTCCTCGCTGAAACTTGCCGGGTAAAGTCACCACAGGAACTCCCATTTGCAATGTTTCATAAGTCGTATTCGCACCGCTGTAATGAGGTGGGTCCAGACAGACGTCTGCCAGTTTGATCAATTGAAGGTACTCCTGATGTGGTATTTTCTTAATGACCCGAATACGGTTCATGTAAGTTCCTAATGTCTTTCGAAATCTATTGAGAAGTTGCTCTATCAGTATTTGCTGCTTTGGGGTGGTAAAACAAATCAGGGCATTATCATCTCTCTCCAAAATACCTAAAAGCAATTCATCAAAATCTGGGTGAATTTTACTCATACTCTGCACACAGAGGTAAATTCTGCAGTCTTCGGGCAAATCAAAATCGGCTCTGGTTTTTGATCCAATAGATTCTCCCGTTCGATAATAATAGGTTGGGAGGTTTTCAAATAAAACCACCTGCTCTGTATAATGATCTAAATAATCTTCATTCTCCAGCCATCGACTCGACCAGTAGTAATTCACTCTTGGGTTGCCAGAAGTAAAAGCACTTCCCCAGCTGGAGATCTGCACTCTTGCTAATTGAAAATAGGGCAAGAAATAATTGAGCGCATCTGAGCCAATTTCCCAATAGTATAAAAAGTCTAGATTAAGTACTGCGATTTCCTGAACGGCTCGGCCGAGTTGCTTTGAAAATGATAAAAAGGTGATGTCTTTGCGATCAATAAATGCTTTGAGCCCTTCCATGGCTTCACCTCCGTTGGCTAGTACCACCAAATCAAATTTTTCGCTCGAAAGGTTTTTCAATATACCTCCAGCGTCTTTCATAAAAACACCCTCGTGCGACTGAGTAACCAAAAACCCTACTTTTGGTTTTTGGTTTTTTTGCCCAAGGGAAACAGGCTCAATTCTTTTAGCATAAAACTCCCCCCATAGCGATTTGATCTCTTTTACATTTTTACCTTGATAGGTAAAACTGAATGATGGAAAAGCATAAGAATGCTCGATTTTTTCAATGGACAAAGTAATAGGTACCAGCTGATCATAATGCAAAAGTATTGCTTTGGTTCGGCTTCTATAGTTATCTATTTCCTCATTACTCTGCGCAATATTGGGACACAAGGTCTCTATATGCAGTCTGAATAAATCATCCTCTTCCAGTCTTTCAATAATGCGCTCATAAATTTTCTCAGCTGCTGGTGTGTCTCCAGCATGTTCGTAGGCCAAACCTAAATTAACAAAGGCAGATTGTTGGTTTGGGTCGGTTTCAGCAGACCGCTTGAGTAAGGGGATAGCCTCTTCAAATTGCCGGTTTTCCAATAGCAACCCGCCAAAATTATTGAGAATTTCTGGATCATTTGGAGCTAGACCGATTGCTTTTTTATAGGCAATAAATGCGTCCCTGTTTTGACCCAAGTCAGACAATAGCTCAGCAAATCGCTTGAGGATTTCAACATTGGTAGGGTCTAGCTGCCTCGCCTTGTTTAATGCATCGAAAGCTGGTTTGAGCTGATGTTTCTGTTTATGAAACAACCCTTTTTTTAGCCATTCCTGAGCTGAATTGTCATCAGAAGCCTCCTGCAAAGGTTTTCCGGCTTGACCTGCTTGAGTTACTTCTTCTATAAATTTTTCCAATTCAAGAACAGCTTCTTCATCCTCAAAAAACAGGTGTTTATTCTCTGCTATTTTTTGAGAAACCATTTCAAGAAAACCACTATCCGTGGCCGTTCGCACAGCCAAAGTCACATAGTCTTCCATATTCTTTCCGACCAAATCATCAAATCCCATTTGGGCATATGCCGTAGCCGTATACCTCCCTCGATGAAAATCAACAGGCAGGGTGACGACTGGCTTATCGAGCGCAAATGCATCTCCGTTAGTGTTGGCTCCGCCATTGTAATAGATGGTATCAAGCACCACATCGGCAAGGTTCAATATATTGAAGTAGCCAGCTTTGTCTTGTCTTGGCAATACCATTACTCGATCTGCATGGTTACCGCAACTCTTTTTTAATCTTCGCTCGAGTGCTTCGCTGGCTAAAGCGTGCTTATCCCCCAAGAAGGCCACAATACCTTTTTCGTCTTTCTCCAATATTTCTTTGACCAATTGGTCAAAATCAGGGTGTACCTTTTTTACATTTTGAGCACACAAGTATAAGTTCGCATCTTCTTTGATTCCAAAATGAGTTCTGGTTAGGTTAAGTTCAGGTACTTCAGGTGAAAAATAATACGCTGGCAACTTCTTGAATAGTACCAATTGTTCACTATAACTTTTTTGATCCGATTCCTCATCTAAACCACGAGCCGAAATAAAATAGTCCATCGTAGGAATACCTGAGGTGGTTGGCCATCCCCAGGAGGTCACTTGTACTCTGGCCGGTTTGAAATAGGGAATGAAATAATTATAAGCGTCCGTACCGACCTCCCAATAATACAGCAAGTCAAAATTCAACGAACTCAACAAATGAATGCCTTGGCCCAATGACTTGGGCAAGCTCAGGAGTTTAATCGCTGGGTTTTCAATCGCAGGTTTTACTATCTTCACTCCGTTCGGGAAGCTGCAAACGATAGTAATATCCATTTTTTCAGTAGATAAGCGATTAATCAAACCTTTCATGCACTTTAAGAATACACCTTCGTGCCCACCGGTCACTACAAATCCAACTTGAGGTTTGCCACTCGACTTTTTTTGCAGTTGAACTTTTGGAATACCCTTAAAAAGTTCACCGTACTTTTTTTTGACTTCGAAGTCGCTTCTTCCATGATAGATCAAACCTGCAGGAGGATAGACATCGAGTTGGGTCAATTGATCTGCATCAATATTGATTTTCTTTTTCTTAATCAGACTCAACTGATCCTCCACATGCTTTCGGAATTGATCAATTTCTTGAGTAGATCTAAATATTGCTGGCTCAACGATTTCAGCCTTCCAGGAAATCAGTGGGTCGTCATTTTTCAGCTTCGCTAACCGAGTCCAATATGCTTTAGCCTTTTCTGGCTGTCCTATTTTTTCATGTATCAGAGCGAGGTTTCGAACACTATCGGTATAGTTGGGATCCGACTTTAGTGCTTTCTCATAACATAATATCGCCTCTTCATATTCATCCCACTCCTGATGAGCTACTGCCAAGTTATTAAGGGCCTTGATTGCTTTTGGGTTAAGTTCGACGGCTGATTCTAAGTATTCTTTAGCGGATTTGAAATTTCCAGTTTCTAACATTAAAGTCCCCAACTGAAAAAATGCCGGATAAAACTTTGGCTCCTTTTCAATGATGCCTTTGAACAAATCCGCAGCTTCGACATAAGACCCTGTTTTTTTGAGAATGGTTGCCAATTTTTGGTTGGCTTCAAGAATATTCGGATCCCTACTAATGGTTTTTCGGAGCAATTCAATCGCTCGGTCATTCTGATCGACCCGCTGAAGTGTTTCTGCAAAGTTAGTGTTGTAGGCGGGGTGGTCTGGCATGATAGCCACCGCCTTTTCAAACCAAGGAATGGCTTCTTTGTACTCTCCTTTTTGCGCATGTATTAGAGCCAGTCTATGATAGGGCTCGGGTTGCCCGCTCATATCCTTGGTTAGTTGCTTGTAAAGGGTTATGGCTTTGATAAGATCACCAGATTGATGTGCCAGGGTTGCCTCCTGTAGTAACTGATCATAATAAGCTTTGGCTGTAATCATTCCTCTTTAACCTTTTTTCTCCCCTTCAGTTGGAATCGCCCAGAATCCTTGGTTGGGCATTGATAATCCATTCCTAAAATCATCCGTATTTACACCCAAAATCCCGGGTCTAGGCATATTGCTTATGATTTTAATATCATAAATTTCTTCCAAGCTGTTTTCATACCGAATATGGCCCACAATATTTCCGGTATTAGCATCCACCACAATAACTCCAGGGAAAATCGATTCCTGTGCAATAGGAAGGTCCTTGAAGGTGGGGCTAGATTTTCTCATTTTCGAAAGCCCAATAAAAAGCAGATTACCATAACGTGACATACCCCGAACAAACCCAGGGATTTTTGTCATCACGTCATATTTGCCAGTCTGCTGATCTACAGAAATCAATTCGCCAGTTGCCGATAACAAGACAAAGAGCTTACTTCCTTCTATTCTAGGAGAATGTGGCATGGCTAGGTCAGTACTAACAATTTCACTCGTGGGTACATGCATAAGCACTCCGCCTTTAGTTTTATTTCCTCTCCACCCAAAAGCGGAATCAGTAGTTCCTAAAGCTGTTACGTATTCTGGTTTGCCATCTTTCATGGCCATACCATTGAGGTGACAACGATCTTCCGGCACCAAATCTGAGATAAACTTTGGTTTCCATTTCGGCTCAAAACTGTATTCATCATTAATCAATGATAAGCAAGAAAACCGGGTGTTTACACCCCAAAGCCCCTCTTGACCCCAAGCCATATCATGCATGTCCACCTCACCAGTAAAATAGAGCGCTCTTGGCATAAACAGCCCTGTATAAGTATCAGGCATTTTAGGATATCCCTTGGCCAATGAGGGTGTGTTTTTTAAGACCACTACTTCTTCCTGAGTGGCTATGGCCATTTTGCCTTTATGATACGCCATGCCCATTGCCTTCTTAAAGTCCCTTGGCAATTGGATCAAACCCGTTTCACTACTCGCACTTATAAATATTACCTTCCCGGCCTGGTAGGTGGTGATCGCAAGAGTGAGTTTGTTTTTCCAAAGAATTTCTGGAATATTGGGTGTGTAAGTGCTATAAAATGGCGGCTGCTCAGAAGTTGGCATCGATCAAAATGGGATTAAAAAATCTAAAAATTAGTTTTAAAGATAGTTCATTAAAGGAATTTCATATTCATAATCAGATCGATTTGAATATTCGGTCTCAACATCAAATTTGGCTAAAAATTGAAATTAGAGATAAACCCTCAAGTGACTTGCAAGTCGTAAACCAACTCTTATTTAAACAATGTTATAGCCAGAGCATTTCAAAGTTCAAACAGCTTTACCCTAAACTCGACACACCAATTATTTTTGATCTGGGCGCTTATATTGGCATAAGCTGTCTTTATTTCAAAACAATTTTTCCATTAGCGGAAGTATTCTGTCTTGAGCCTGACGCTGAAAACTACGAGTTACTTAGAAAAAACATTCAAACCAATCAGCTAACTCAAGTCTCATACACCGAGGCCGCCGTTTGGGGCAAAAACACAAGAGTGGTCAAGGATCAAATTTTTAGAGATGGTAAAGAGTGGTCCACCTCCTTTTTGGAAAGGGAGTTCGGGTCAATCAGAGCATTTGATATGCCTACACTTATGCAGAGTAAACAAATAGATACTATTGATTTTTTAAAAATGGACATTGAGGGGGCGGAGCAAATGCTGCTTGGTGATCTCGAAAAGGCCAACTCATTCCTCCCAAAAGTAAGATTCATAGCATTTGAATTGCACCGCGAGTTTTTGAGTGAAGGAGACATACAACCCATTTTCGATTATTTGGGTTTTGACCTTGTGCTTGGAAAAGATGTCTCATACGCTTGGAACAAAAACTATCTTTCTCAGGCTACTTCAAAAACTCACTCACCTTCTTTTTGAGTCGGAGTTTTTCTTCGCGGATGACTACGTTCTTGTGTACGTGTGGGTACATTTCCATCACTGCGCCTAGTCCGTATCCTAATTTCATGGCAATTTTTTGGCAGTACAAAACCTCCTCATTGTAGATTTCGTCATCAATTTTCATTAGCTGAATGATGCTGTAGAGAAATTCGAATTTATCATCATCATCCAAGGCTTTCAGATCTCCTAGTTGACCAGGGTTGTCAATGATTTGTTGGATTCCTTCACGGTCCATTCCATGGGCCTCTCCTATTCGGAAAATCAATCTAAGCTCTCGCTCATCTATTTCTCCATCACTATTGGCCAGTTGAGCCAGCGCTTTGAGTTGTTCCTTTACCATAAGATTGAAACGGAATGATTAACTGTAAGATACCTAATTTTTGAATAGTTAAAAGCAGATGGTTGAACGCCAAGGCAATTATTTCTATCTTGAATAAGATCTTAACAAAGTAATCCAAATGAGTTTAGACTTTACACAGAAAGAATATCAGGCTCTACTCCAACAAGCGTCAGACATTGTCTTGAGTTGGCAAGAAAATCTATCTACCAACAAGACCTATCAGAATCCTTCCCCCGAAGACATCCGGAAGCAATTTGACGAACCGCTACCCACTTCTCCATCGTCAGCAGCCGACCTTTTGGATCAAATCGATGAACAGGTTTATACTCACTCAAATCTCAACGCAAGCCCAAATTATTATGGTTACATCACTGGTGGAGGAAATCAAACCTCAGTTTTGGCCGAAATGCTCAAGAATGCATTGAATCAAAATAATCTGAAATGGCACAGTGCACCAGCTAATTCCGAAATTGAGAAGATAGTCATCAAATGGATTTGTCAATTCATAGGCTATCCTGAATCAGCCGGAGGCGTTATGGTAAGCGGGGGCTCTGTGGCCAATTTTCTGAATCTGGCAGTCATGCGAAAAGTGAAATGTCCCATAGACGTCGCCAATGAAGGTATGCAGCAAGCACCAAAAATGACAGTTTATGCTTCTAATCAAGGGCATAGCAGTATCGACAAAGGGATGGATATGTTGGGCCTTGGAAAAAAATATCTTCGCAAAATTGCTGTAGACGAAAACTTCCAGGTATCTGTTGAACAAATGGAACAACAAATTCTTGATGATAAAAAAGCAGGTATGTTGCCAATAGGCATTGTCGGCATAGCAGGCACCACCAATTCTGGGGCTGTGGATGATTTAAATGCTTTGGCGGACCTGGCAGAAAAGTATGATCTATGGTACGTGGTGGACGCGGCTTATGGAGGCCCTGCGGCAGCCACAAAACTTGCTGGTCATTTGTTCGCAGGGATAGATCGTGCCGATTCGATTCTGATCAATCCACACAAATGGTTTTATGTGCCTTTCGAAGTCGCCTGCGTGATTGTGAAAGACAAAGAAAAATTGAGAAACACCTTCTCACTTGTTCCGGATTATCTGACTGCCGGATCTGATGACAAAGAAGACTTAATGGATTTCAACCTTCAGCTCACGAAAGACTTTAAAGCACTCAAGGTTTGGATGACGTTTAAAACTTATGGTGCTGATAAACTCAAAGCAGCCATTAGTAATGATATCTCCAATGCACAGTACGCCGCAAAACTCATTGAGGAAAGTGATGATTTTGAATTACTTGCTCCAGTACCTCTTTCTATTGTTTGCTTTCGTTATGTAGGGAATCGCTCTTTAAGTGAAAATGAGCTAGATGAAATCAACACGAATTTGCTAAATGCCATAGAGGCAGATGGACGCATATTTTTTGCCGGAACAAAGATCAATGATAAAGTGTCTTTGAGAATCAGTCTCACCAACCACCGACGAACTAAGAAAGATATTGATTACTTATTTGAAGTGATGAGGGAGTTGTTAGCCTGATTTATCTAGTGATCGAATGCCGGATTCTAATCGTTGCCTGTTTTTTATTGAAGAACATTCGTATGCTGTTTCATCAACACAATTGATCTCCTTTTCCTTGAATAAAGGTTTAATCCATTGATACAACTTGTAGAAACCCAATTTCATTTTATAAATCTATTTCGTCAAAAACAGATACACATCCTCGACCAATTGTAGCTTCACTTTGTTATCCGATAAATCTAAGATCGTATATGGGATACCATATTTATCTCCATCATTAGTCAGGTTTAAAATTGTATCCGATGGAACTTCCCAATTCAGCGTATGGATTAAAGTATCCGCACCGAAAATGCAGTTCTTGTAACCGAATGCATTAATGGTGATTTTACCATTGGCCTTGATATTCATTTCACCATTCATGGTGTAGTTGATAGAATCATTAGCTGGAGCATTTTTGTCTGGGTAAGTCACCCATTGTACTTGCCAGTCGCCTACTAGACCTTCAGAAATTTCAGCGGTCTTTTCTTTGGTTGATTCACAAGAATTGATGGTAACAAGTGCACAAAAAAGCACCAAGGTTAGTCTTATTTTCTTCATAGCATTTTCAATTGAGGGATAAATTTAACACCATATTTCTTTAAAGATCAACAAGCAGGAGAAAGGAGGGTAAGAAAAAAACGAGACAATGCACTTAAACCTTTTTATTACGCTGAATAGCATCTAGATTTGCGCAATTTTAGAGTATCCATACTATCAAATAAAAAACATCCGCAATGCCAAAGGACAATAGCATCAAATCAGTACTCATCATTGGAAGCGGCCCTATCGTTATCGGTCAGGCTTGTGAATTCGATTATTCAGGATCGCAAGCGGCAAGATCACTTAGGGAAGAAGGAATCGAAGTGACGTTGATCAATTCGAATCCGGCAACCATCATGACTGATGAAGTAACAGCGGACAACATTTACCTCAAGCCCCTTACAAAACAATCCATTCGAGAAATCCTCGAAAAACATGATAACATCGATGCAGTGCTGCCTACCATGGGTGGACAGACCGCATTGAACCTAGCCATGGACTGCGACAAAGCAGGCATATGGAAGAAGCACAATGTGCGAATCTTAGGTTCAAATTTCGATGCGATCGAAACTACAGAGGATAGAGAAAAATTCAGACTGCTGATGCAAAAGCTGAATGTAGGCGTTTGTAAGGGAAGAACAGCGACCTCTTTCTTAGAAGGAAAAGAAATCGCACAAGAAATTGGTTTTCCATTGATCATTCGATCTTCTTATACCCTCGGTGGTGCCGGTGGAGGTTTTGTTGAAAAACCAGAAGATTTTGATAAAGCCCTAAATGCTGGACTTCATGCTTCGCCAATTCACGAAGTATTGATTGAGCAAAGTATTCTCGGATGGAAGGAATACGAGCTGGAAGTGATGCGGGACAATATTGGAAACTTCATTGTCATCTGTTCGATTGAAAACTTCGATCCAATGGGTGTACATACCGGAGACTCCATTACGGTAGCCCCAGCCATGACCCTTCCAGATACGGTTTATCAACATATGAGAAACCTTGCCATCAAGATGCTGGATGGTATTGGTCAATTTGCAGGAGGGTGTAATGTGCAGTTTGCCGTGCACCCAGAGACTGATGAAATCATCGGTATCGAAATTAACCCAAGAGTTTCTCGTTCTTCAGCGTTAGCGTCAAAAGCGACTGGATATCCAATTGCGAAAATCGCAGCGAAGCTGGCTGTTGGTTACAATTTGGATGAATTGAATAACCAAATTACGAAGACTACTTCCGCGTTCTTTGAACCTACAATCGACTATGTAATCGTAAAAGTGCCGCGTTGGAACTTTGATAAATTCAAAGGCTCTGACAGACACTTGGGCTTGCAGATGAAATCTGTTGGAGAGGCTATGGGTATCGGCCGAAACTTCCAGGAAGCTTTGCAGAAAGCCTGTCAGTCTTTGGAGATCAAAAGAAATGGATTGGGAGCTGATGGTAGAGAGCTAAAAAGCCACGATGAGTTGTTGTACAGTTTGAAACACCCAAGCTGGAATCGACTGTTTCATGTGTATGATTCTTTCAAGTTGGGCATACCGTTCAAGACAATTCATAATTTAACTAAGATCGACCCGTGGTTCTTAAACCAGATTGAAGAACTGATCTTATTTGAAAAAGAAATAGGCCGATACAAACTCGACACTTTGCCGAAGCCCATGATGATGACGGCGAAGAAAAAAGGTTATGCTGATCGACAAATAGCACATTTGCTAGACTGTCTGGAAAGTGAAGTTTTTGCCAAAAGGCAAGAAATGGGTATCAAGCGTACTTACAAGCTAGTAGACACTTGTGCTGCTGAGTTTGATGCTAAGACGCCATACTACTACTCTACTTTTGAAGAGGAAAATGAGTCTGTCGCTTCAGATAAAAAGAAAATTATTGTCCTAGGTTCCGGGCCAAACAGAATTGGTCAGGGCATTGAGTTTGACTACTCATGTGTACATGGCATCCTCGCTGCAAAAGAATGTGGCTACGAAACCATCATGATCAACTGTAACCCTGAGACGGTCTCGACAGACTTTGACATTGCAGACAAGCTGTATTTCGAACCTGTATTCTGGGAGCATATTTATGAAATTATCCTTTTGGAAAAGCCAGAGGGTGTGATCGTTCAGCTGGGCGGGCAGACTGCTTTGAAATTGGCTGAAAAGCTAGAGCGATATGGTATCAAAATTATTGGTACGAGTTTCAAAGCGCTTGATTTAGCCGAAGATAGAGGTTCGTTCTCAACTTTGCTTAAAGAAAACGACATCCCTTATCCTAAGTTTGGTGTGATCGAAACTGCAGATGAGGCTTTGGAGCTTTCTAAGGAACTTGGTTTCCCATTGTTAGTTAGACCATCGTACGTACTCGGTGGTCAGGGTATGAAAATCGTGATCAACGAGGAAGAACTGGAATCACATGTGGTGGAATTGTTCAGACAAATTCCTGGAAACAGAGTCATGCTCGATCACTTCCTTGACGGTGCTGTAGAAGCTGAGGCAGATGCCATTTGCGACGGAGAAAATGTACACATTATCGGAATCATGCAGCACATCGAACCAGCTGGAATCCACTCTGGCGATTCGTTTGCCGTATTGCCTCCATTCAATCTAGGTGATTTGGTCATCAGAAAGATCGAAGACTACACTAGAAAAATTGCGATAGCGCTAGATACTGTTGGCTTGATCAACATTCAGTTTGCTGTGAAAAACGATGAAGTATTTATCATTGAAGCGAATCCAAGAGCGTCAAGAACGGTTCCGTTCATCTGCAAAGCTTACCAAGAGCCGTATGTAAATTATGCGGTGAAAGTGATGCTAGGAGATAAAAAAGTGACTGACTTCAAATTCAATCCTAAGAAAGAAGGATATGCCATCAAAGAACCGGTTTTCTCTTTCCACAAGTTCCCGAATGTAAATAAGGAATTAGGGCCTGAGATGAAATCAACTGGTGAGTCGATCTACTTTATTGACGACTTGATGGACGATTATTTCATGGAATTGTATTCAGAACGAAACCTATATCTCAGTCGATAAGTAAAAGACAATATGTTTAAGTTTTTACTCCTCTTATTTGTATTTATTTGGGTCATTGCCAAGCTGGGTGGCTTTATTCTTCGGACGTTGTTTGGAGGTTTCACTACACAGGCACGTCAACAGACCTACCAGTCTCAAGGGCAACGTAGTCAGCAAAGACAACCGAGGGATGGCAATGTGAGCATAGATTTCAACCCTCGAGATAGACAGCAATCTAAAGATAGTGGTAACTTCAAGGGTGGTGACTATGTGAACTATGAGGAGGTGGAGTAATCTCGAGAAAATGAAGAATTAATGAAAGGCCAACTATTATATAGTTGGCCTTTTTTCTATCTAACAACCAATTGACTCTTAAATATTTGATCTTGAGTTTTGATATACAAAATGTATAATCCTGACTTAATCCCTTCCAAATTTACTTCAGAAAGGTTGGCATTTAGGTCTTTTCGCATCAAGACCTGACCAGAAGTGGTGATCAGCTCTAACTTTCCCAATGTTGCTTCTTCACCAATACGCACCTTAATTCTTCCAAAACTAGGATTGGGGTAAATAATGAATGGTTTACCTAAATGAGCAGTACTATTTGGTGATTCAGCAAACCGTGCCGAACCAGATAAGGTACTTACTGAAATGGTAAATGCAGCATCGAATACGCCATACGAAATCGTATTGTACCAAAAATTGCCACCATTGTATGTGTTTGAATAAGTATATCTAATGGATGAATTAGTGATCACAAAAGTGTAAATCTGACCATTGTTAATGCTGAATGGAGTACTAAGGGATATGGTTTGCCATCCACTTCCTGCGCTAATGCCTGTCTGCTCATAGACAGGTGTTCCTGAAACAGTATTTCCTTGAAATATTTTTAGTGAAGAACCTGAAATACCGTAAACCAACTTTACATTAATTTCTACCACTTGTCCATCGGCGGTTGCCGTGAATGACTGTCCCATAGTGTTACTATTGGAGTAACTCAAAATACCGTTACCTGAAGTGTTGCCAATAGTCACAATAGTGGCTTGGCTTTCAGTGGTAGCATGAGAAGAATTGCTGTAACCAGAATTACCTTCGGTATTTGAAGCTTTAACTCGATAGAAGTAGGTCGTGGAGGCACTAAGACCATTGTCTGAATAACTTTCGACATTGGCGGATAAATTGGTGATTACTACATAATTGGATTCATTTCCTTCTGAACGTTCGATAATATAAGCATTTTCATTATCAGCATTGTCTTGCCAACTTAGCTGTATCGATGACATTCCAGTGGTAGTCGTACTCAATGACGAAGGGGCTGCTGGTGGTGAGTTTGTACCTTCTTGCTGCGTGGTAGCACTTACCTCTATGCTACTTGCACTTGTACTTTCATCGGTCACTTTGATTTTATAAAAGTAAGTAGTAGCAGGGGTCAAAGATTCATCGTTGTAGCTAGATGCATTGGCGGATAAGGTTGCAATTGTGTTATAGCTTCCGTTAGAGGATAAAGCTCGTTCTACATGATAAGCGGTTTCTGTGGATTCGTTGTCGGTCCAACTCAAATTAATTTGTGAGGACGAAATGGCGATGGCATTTACGTTAGTTGGTGGATTCAAGCTGGGCGTTGTGTTTTCAAGAATACCGAAAAATTCTGCAGCCCAATAAGAGGAGAAAAAATCGACGTCATTTGTATATGAACCAGTGTTCCCTCCTTGCGTTTCACCATTTCCTGGATCAATAGCTATGGTATGCCCCATTCCATTAATCGAATAGGAAACAACTTGTGTGTTTCCATAGGGGTCTTGATATTGACTTTTTGTAATAGCTGAATTTCCCATGAACGAATTTTCAATCACATCTGCGGTTTGATCTATGCTATGAACATTTGTCCATTGCTCCATGATTTCATTCTGGTTCATGTAGTAGACCGTATAATCAGATGTACCATGAAAGGAGACCACTTTTGGCCAAGGGCCATTATGATTAGAAGCATTGCGGACACTATTTCCCAATTGGGAAGGTGATTGGTTCACATTGCCAAACATGGCCATGAAGGCAGCATTGCTAGTGGTAGCCACTTTGTACGGCAGACCTGACATGACAGCTCCTCCACTGAAAATGTCTGGATAGGTGGCGAGCATCACTGTGGTCATGGCGCCTCCACCAGAAAAACCAGTCACGAATACCTCTCCATCATCAATAGAGTAATTGTTTTTCATATAATCCGTCATGTTTTTCAGAGATGCCGCTTCGCCATAACCGCGATTAATGTCTCCATTTTCAAACCAATTGAAACATTCAGATGAATTATTGGCACCTTTTTGTTGAGCATGAATAACATAAAATTTGTAAGTGTCTGCCAAAGAATTCCAATCACTTTCATTCGAGTATGAACTCGCAGTTTGTGTACAACCATGCATCACCAAAACCAGTGGTGCTTCGCTTGGCATGTTGCTAGGGGTATGGATGTACATTGATAAATTCCCAGGATTTGAACCGAAGTTGGGAATGCTGGTCAGCTGACTATGAGCTGTGCTCATCGTCAGACAAAAGAATAATAAGTTTAGTAGTTTTTTCATAGGGCCTTTTTTTGTATCATACCTATGAATTTCATCGATTATCTATGTGGTATGTGTGCTTTTTTAAAAATAGTCCGGGTTGACTTATCAGTCATTATTTTATAAAAATGTGAATAGGGCCACCTATTTGTCTATTTTGATCAAAAATCAAATTGCTGACTATTTTTGTAATTATTGACACTTTTTATTGCATGACTTGATCAAATCTGATATGAATACCAAAGTTCTCATGGTCTTAAGCGTGGTCTACTTGGCTACACAAGGCATAGTACTCACCTTCTTGCCTCAAGAAGTCAATACTTATTTTAATATCAATTCTGAAGGGATGGCTGTTCTGATTTCTCAAACGTTGGGTGCTGCGTTGTTAGCCTTCGCCTTGCTCAACTGGATGACGAGATCGAATATCCTGGGAGGCATCTACGGCAAACCATTGATGATGGCCAATTTCCTATTTTTCTTTGCATCAGGTATGAGCTACCTGAAAGCAGCAGACAACTCATTCACTTGGAGCATCGCCGGCATCTCCATGTTGCTTGGCTTTTCATTTGGCTATGTAGCTTTCACTCATCCATTTAAAGAGAAATGAAAGCATTTTTACTTCTTTCCACTTTTCTCATCATCGGATGCCGACCAGATGCTAAAACCCAAATAGAGCCAGAAGGGTTTCTCGCTGAGCATATTCCAAAAAATCAACTAGCTCATGGCGGAGTGCTTTCCCCAAATGGCAAACAATTTTATGTCACCCTTTCAGATACTCTGTTTCAAAATTTTGAAGTCATGGTTTCTCAAAAGAAAAATGATCAATGGCAACCGCTTGAACCCGCCTTTTTTAATTCCGAATTTGATGAACATGGGGTTTCCTTTTCCCCTAATGAAAATCAACTCTACTTCAGTTCGACCAGACCCACCGGTATCGATAGCATTCCTCAAACTTGGCATATATGGCGCTCTACAAAATCAACTGATGGCTGGGGTAAACCAGAGTTTATCAATATTCCTTCCATGTCCCAGAATCTCGTCTCGCACCCATCTTTGACGCAAAGCGGCAGAATGTATTTTCATGCTGGTGAAGTCGATTATAGCAACCTAACCATCTATTATTCTGATCAAGTAGATGGCCAATTTTCAATTCCAAAACAGGTTTCTTTTGAGGGTGGATTAAATGGGCCAACGATTACTCCTTATGTAGGTGCGACAGAATCCTACTTGCTTTTTGGCCATGTTCAGGATGGACAGGAAGCTATGTACTATAGTCAAAACAGAAATGGCAATTGGCAAAAGCCCATCCGATTACCAGATGTAGTAAACACCAACAATAAAGCAAACCCACACGTCAGTGCTGATTCCGATCACCTTTATTATGCATCAGGTGAATTTACTGAAACTGGAGTTCCACGAAGATGGATAATCAAGCGCATAAAATGGAAAGGTCTATCAGACTGTCTGAGATTAAACAAGAATTGATTAATTTCATTTTGAATTTAAATAGCTAATTATGACTCTTGAAGATTTAATGCCTAAAGTTCTTGATTTGATTTTTGCTTATGGTCCAAAACTAGTTGGTGCTATACTCGTCCTCATTGTTGGATTCTGGGTAGTCAAAGCTTTGTCCAATGGGTTCAAAAAACTGCTAAACGCCCGAGATATTGATGCCTCACTCAAACCTTTCTTAGTCAGCCTGGTTTCAATGCTGCTCAAGGTGATCTTAGTTATTTCTGTTTTGACTACGATGGGTATAGAAATGACCTCGCTAGTCGCCATATTAGGTGCTGCAGGATTGGCCATTGGTATGGCTTTATCGGGAACTCTTCAAAACTTTGCTGGTGGCGTAATGATATTACTATTTAAACCATTCAAGGTTGGCGATGTGATAGAAGCTCAAGGTTACCTAGGATCAGTCAAAGCCATTCATATTTTCAATACCATTGTGAAAACCGGCGATAATAAAACCATCATCATACCTAATGGCGGCTTGTCCACTAGCAGCATGACCAACTATACTACTGAACCCACCCGAAGGGTAGATTGGACCTTTGGGATCGGGTACGGAGATGACGTAGATAAAGCAAGGGCGGTTATCAAACGATTGGCTGACGAAGATGAAAGAATTCACAAAGATCCGGAGGTGTTTATAGCGGTATCTGCGCTTGCAGACAGTTCAGTCAATTTTACGGTACGCGCTTGGGTAGATACGGCCAACTACTGGCCCGTTCATTTCGATATGAACGAAAAAATCTATAAGACTTTCGCCAAAGAAGGCCTCAACATTCCTTTCCCACAGATGGATGTGCATGTACATAAAGACTGAAGAAAATGAATTCCTTTCACTATGCATTCAAAGTCAAAGACATTGAGTCTACAAGAAAGTTCTATGTTGATATTTTAGGCTGCGAAGAAGGGCGATCTACAGAGACCTGGATTGATTTCAACTTTTTTGGCCACCAGCTATCCGCTCATCTAAGTGATGATATTCCTCCGCTTGATTACTGTGGAAAAGTAGATGGAATCAATGTGCCCATTCCTCACTTTGGATGTTTGCTAAGTCCAGCAGATTTTCAAAAAGTAAGACAGCAATTGGAAGCAGCACAAGTTGAATTTCTGGTCAAACCTCAAGAAAGATACAAAGGACAAACTGGCGAACAACACACCATGTTTGTTTTTGATTTGAGTGGGAATCCACTAGAGTTTAAATCATTCAAGGATGACAATGAAGTTTTTTCCTCCTGAATAAGAAGAGCCAAAATGAAGAAAGAGGCTGTCTTAAAAGTCAAACAAACTGTCAGGCTGAGGTTCTCGAAACCTTGCTGCTATACGCAGACAGACATTTCGAGGTAGCTCAATGTGACAGGTTGGATAAACTGGATTTTTAAGACAGCCTCTTTTTCACATCAATGCCCAGCTCTACAAGAACAACCTGTGTCACTCGCGCCATGCCAGTCAAATGCTGGCGCATATCCCGTTTGCTCCCAATAAAATTTGCCTCTTGGTTTATTGTAATTGCCAATTTCATTCATGGTAGTGGCGTCATACAGACGACCGTTGATCATAGTGTATACCACAGAGTTTGAGTTTTGAATATCTTCCAAAGGATTCTTATCCAATACAATCAAATCGGCCAACTTACCCTCTTCAATCGAACCAATCTGATCATCCATTCCGATGTAATTGGCTCCGTTCAAAGTGGCCGATCTGATGGCTTCTAGCGGTGTCATTCCACCGTGAGCCAATTCCCAAAGCTCCCAGTGAGCACCTAACCCTTGCAGCTGGCCATGCGCTCCGAGGTTCACTTTTACGCCTACATCTGTCAGCTTCTTACAGCTTTGAGAGGCGAGAATATGTCCGTTATCATACTCTTTCATAGGAATCATGGTTCTGTGCCTCGACCTGGAATCAATGATGCTCCTCGGTGTGAAATTCAACAGCTTTTCATCTTCCCAAACATTGGTAGTCTGATACCAATAATATTCACCACTTACAGATCCATAGCTCACCAACAAGGTTGGTGTGTATCCTGTCTTACTCGCTTTCCAAAGTTGGATCACATCATTGTGCAATTCGCCAACAGGTAAATTGTGCTCTACGCCTGTGTGTCCATCTAAGATCATCGTGAGATTATGAAAGAAGTTAGAGCCACCTTCAGGTACAACCTCCACTTGCTGCTCATGTGCTGCTTGAATGACTTGCTGACGCTGGTCTCTTCTTGGCTGATTATAACTTTTTACAGAAAACGCACCAAAAGCTTTGGTCCGAGTGATTGCTGATCGTGCATCATCCAAACTATTTACCAGAGCTTTGAAATCACCATCTGCTCCATAAAGAATCACTCCGGTAGAGAATATTCTCGGTCCCACCATAGCCCCTGTCTTTACCATTTCAGATTGAGAGAAAACCATTTCTGTATTGGAAGAAGGGTCATGCGTAGTGGTCACACCGTAAGCCAAATTCGTATGATACTGCCAGTGCTGCTGTGGACTGAGCCCATATCTGAAGGCCCCTAAGTGAGCATGCACATCGACTAGACCTGGCATAATAGTTTTGCCTGCGGCGTCTATCACTTTAGCATCAGAAGGAACTTCAACGTTCGCTCCTACCGCGATGATTTTGTTAGACTCAACCACTACCGTGCCACTTTCAATCACTTGATCACCATTCATGGTAATGATTCTGGCATTGGTAAACGCCACTTTGCCCTGAGGTTTGTCAATAGGTAATTGAAGATCAATTTTAATACCTACTGAATCCATAGGTGGAATACTGTCTGGCGCACCCTCCACAAACAAGAATCTATCGTTGATTGCGTTGCTAAAGTATTCATCCCCTAGCGTCCAGTTCAACCTTTTTGAATCGTTTGACCATTGGATATTGATTCCAGCGTCTTTAGCCACCTGAGCCACAGGTACGTTGGTAGACTTTCCGTCGAGCGTAATAGTTTTTCCTGCCAAAGGCATAGCTGCGATATACACCTTGTACAGGTTTGAAAAAGCTACCCATTTCTCATCTGGACTCGGGATGATCCGTTGTCCATATTTCGATTTTACAATTTCTCTTACATCAGTTCCATCCAATTTCGATGACTTTAAGGTTTTTTCGAGTGAGCCAAATAGATAACCACCCGTTTGGTAATAAATGCGATCACCCGCTTGATTGAAAGTTGGATAGGCGCCCTCGTCTGTGATTTTAGTAGCTGTGGTTGGTGTTCTTTTTGAAGTGCTAACCTTCAAGAGGTACAACCCAGGTTCTTTGGTATTCACATAGCCTTGATGCCCGTTGCCTCCTTCTTTTCTATAGACAATCGTGTTGATGTCATTAGGATGAAAAGCGGGCTCCCGATAAATGGCTTTCTCGGTAGTCAGCTTTACAGGCTTCGATTTTGAAGAAGTCATTTCCAGTCGATGGATCGCTCCCATGTTGTCATCATTCCATGTCACATAGGTCAGATATTTTCCATCACGTGAATAAGCGGGTTCGAACTCCAAGTCTGTACCAGAAGTCAATCTGCCAGGTGTGCCGCTGGGCAAACTCTTTTTCCATAAATAGCCTGCTGCATTAAACACCAAAGTTTTGCCATCAGGAGAAGTCACGGCCTGACGAATGGCCTTTGCCGTGAATTGATCAGGAGCTGCATCATTTTTGAACTTCAGTGCATCCACGACCTTGTGTGTAGCGGTAGCTTCGAATGGAATCGTAGTAACTTCCATAGAAGCCACATTGATTTTTCTGATTTTGCCTTTAGACCAAACCACAATGTGCTGGTCGTCTGGCGTCCAATTGAAACCAACAAATGGACCGAAAATGGCCCATGCCTCTTGCTGATCTTTAGTCAAATCATCATAAATCGGCCATTCGGCACCAGACTTGAGATCATGCAAATAGAGCACGGTCTTTTCTCTTACACGACGAACGAAAGCCAGTTTATCCCCTTTGTGTGAGGTAACCGGACGAATTGCACCGCCAGCTCCTCCGGTGACTCTTTCTGTTTTTCCTTTCTCCAGATCATATCTTTTGATGGCGTAGATCTGACTGTTTGGATCTTTGTTGTATTGAAAATAGCCACCTGGATACATGTCTTCGCTATAGTAGACATATTTACCATCTGAAGACGCCCAAGGCTCTCCAATATCTTGCTGATCGTTCTTCTTTTCTACCAGTTGAATGCCAGCACCACCTGATTTGTGATACATCCAGATTTCGCCAGCACCAGCCGAACGCTGAGAAGTAAAGTGTTTTCTAGCATACAAATAATTGCCATCGGCAGACCAGATTGCATTATTCAATAACCTAAAATCTTCCTTGGTTACTTGTTTGGCGTCAGACCCGTCGACGTTCATGACCCAGATATTGTCTCCTCCACCGGCATCACTAGTAAAACTGATTTGCTTGCCATCAGGGCTAAATCTCGGCTGTACTTCGAAGGCATGGCCTTCTCGAATCACAGTTGCTTTTCCTCCGGTGATTGGCAGCGTATATATATCTCCCAGCAAGTCAAAAACCAGAAGCGATCCATTAGGGCTCACATCCACACTCATCCAGGTGCCTTCATCTGTGGTTATTGTTGTTTCTTGAAAGGGTAAGGTCGGCTCCGACACTTTCCATTCCTTTTCGTCTTTTTCCTGTGCTTTGATTCCAAATAGGACACCAAAGACGATTAGCGCTGTCAATAGTTTATTCATGGTCAATTATTTGTTGTCTAAAATCATTCAATAATCAATTATCTTTTTCCTCTATACAGTAGAAAAAAAGGCTGACCAAAAATACTCAGTCAGCCTTTTCTATTTTAATTTGTCAATTACATATTGGTAAGCCATGCTTTACGCAAGGCCAATTGTTTTTCAGAAGCCTCTTCATCTACCTCAAATACAAACTTCTCCATTTTGGCTTCTTCTCCTTCACCTACTGTTCTTTCTGCAGCATAAGAAATACCTACTTTAGCATAAAATTCAGCTAGCGGCAATGACTCATCATTTTTTATATACTTTTCAAAAAAGTCCGCTACTTCTGGGTAAGTCATATCCACAAAAATGTTGAAGAACTCATCTTCGGGAAAGGCTTTCTCCGGACCATACTTTTTCGATAATTCGTTGACCACTTCTCGCATCCCTCGTTTGCCTTCTGATTTTTCGAGTAGCAGAATATCCAATAGGTTAATGATAACTGCTCCCTTGTAGTAGACATTACCATAGTTTTTTCTACCAGATTCCATAAAGGAGGTTTCAGCAATTTTTGTTAAGCTATAGTCAGCATCAAAATAGTAATCATTCACTCTCAACTTGTAATTCAGTTGACCCAAAAGTTCTTCCAGTGTCATTAATCCACCTCTCACTTGCATCATGTCTGATGCCCATTCGGTAGTGGATTCATATAGCCAGAGATGCGCAGATGGCGTAGGTGTCACAAAGTTGAATTGCTGGATGATCTCACTATGAATATTGAGTGGAGTGATAATATGAAAAAATTCGTGCGCAGCCGTACTTGTAATTTTTGGGCCGCCATCCACTGCGTAATCGTCTTCTACATAGACGTATTCTGAGCTGTACGAATGCTCCCAAGCACCCGCGTTGAAATCTTCAAAATGGAATAAGAAAGTATATCTATCAACTGGAAATTCCACCACAAATTTGTTGGCCGCCTCAAGCATGGCACTCATGCTTTCCAAAAGATCTGCTGATTTAATCTTGTCCGTTTTGCTATAGGTATATAGTTCTACCTTAGTGCCGTTGAAATCTGCACTCGCTTCTGATAACCTGCCCAGCAAGATGGGGGAATCCACCGCATGGTCAAAGTTTTTTGCGGCATACGCGCCTTGCTCGTTTTTAGAAAGCGCCGTCCCTATTTTCCAATCGTCCGGATAGGCGAGCGAAATCGACAATGGCTCTCCCTGCATGCCTTGTGGATAACCAATCACACAATGGGCATTGAATAACACGTGGTCGTCCTCCATAGACGTGCCACACATTTTGTACATCTCCATTTCTTCCACTGGGGTGTCCCACGTTTCAGCTACGCGATACTCGATTTTATCAATCTTCTTAGGAGTTGTAAGTATCCATTGGTTTTCACCTTTCTTTTTCGTCGCAATTTCATTTCCTTTTTTATCAAAGGCTTTAAAACCTCTGACAAAGCGACCAATATTCATCGTCTGGTAAGTACCGGGGGCGGTAGCAGCAAATTGATAAATATTGTTTTCATCCGAAAGCCCTTTTACATCCAGCGTGACTTTAAACTCGTCATTGCTTCGATCATTTAAGTTGATACTGTAATTGAGACTCGTTTTTTGACCGCAGGAAATGAGAATCACTCCTGCAATCATCCAGCTTGTAATAAATAGTTTTTTCATTATATGAGTTTTTTGACTTTGAAAAGGCAATATAACCTTTGAGTCTATAAGATTGAATAGGTTTGTGATAAACGGAATAGCTTAAATTCGCGACATGCGATCGATTAGTATTTTAGGGTGTGGTTGGTTGGGACTTCCACTAGGCAGGCACTTAGCCCAAGCGGGCTATCAGGTTCAAGGATCTACAACCCTTGAAGACAAATTGCCTTTACTAGAAAAGGCTGGCATAAAGCCCTTCCTGTTGAGCCTTAACCCAGAGGTTGAAGGGGAATCAGCCGAGTTTTTCGATGCGGACATATTGCTCATCAATTTGCCCCCAAGAAATAGAAACGGTGAAGAGCATTTTCATGAAAACCAGCTCAAGTCTATTCTCAAAAACAACCGGTCAAAGCAGGTCATTTTTATTAGTTCTACGGCTGTATATCCTTCGAACAATAAGACCGTATTTGAAGTCGATGCGGATTCTTCGTGTGTCACTCGCGGGGGTATCCCTCTGCTAAAAATGGAACAGCTATTTACAAAAAACTCGGCCATTGACACAACAGTAATCCGTTTTGGGGGACTATACGGACCAGATAGACATCCCGGAAGATTCTTGGCCGGAAAGAAAAATTTGGCGGGTGCAAACAACCCAGTAAATATGATTCATCTCGAAGATTGCATCGGGGTGATCCAGACCATCATTAAACAAAACCATTGGGGAGAAATTTTCAATGCATGTACTCCTTCTGAGGAGACCAGACAATCCTTCTATGAAAAAGCTGCTGAGGAATTGGGCATTGAAGCTCCTACCTTTTCCGACGAATCTGCGCCCTTTAAAAAAGTGAGTTCGAAAAAGTTGGAGAAGGAGACGGAATATAGGTTTAAACACTAACTAATCTTCCTTAAAAATCATACTCGCGGAATTGATACAATAGCGCAAGCCAGTAGGCTTTGGGCCGTCTTCAAATACATGACCTAGATGGCCCTCGCATTTAGCACAAATCACCTCGGTACGCACCATCCCATATTTATAATCTGCCAAATCCAGCAAACTGGTATCTGTAGCATAAGTGTAAAAACTTGGCCAGCCACTGCCGGATTCAAACTTAGTTTTAGATTCGAACAAGGGATTGCCACATCCGGCGCAGTAAAACATTCCCTCACGTTTTTCTTTATTTAGCTCACCTGTCCAAGGCCTTTCCGTTCCTTTTTCTCTAAGGACATTATATTGCATAGGCGTCAATTCTGCCTTCCATTCGGTTTCCGTTTTGATCACTTTTTGTTTGATGGATGAGGTGGATTTATTCTGATCTTGTCCTTGTGTTTGACAAGCAGTCACAAATAAAATAGCTAATACTGAAATAAATAGTTTCATAATGATTCTTTTCCCTTTTGGTAGGTACAACATAAATTTAACCCAATAAATTCAGATGTTATGTTAAAACCAATCTTTGCCCTTTTGATCTTCCTTTGGGCTTGTGAGCCAAAAGAAAAATCAACAAAAGAAGAAGTCAGTGAAAGTTCTCCTGTCGAAACCGAATCCATCATTTTACGCTTTAATGTCAATGAAGAATTGGCAGGGTCCGCTTACCGCGAAAAGGCTACGGGTTACTTGATGGTGTTGGATGGAGACAGTACTTTATTTTTTCCAGCTTTTACCAAAAGCAAAAAGGAGGGACGAGTCAACTTGATCCTGGGCCTTCACCCGTCATTAACCTATCATGAACAAATGAAGCATCTTAAAACCATTTTGCCATATGCGTCTAAGGATTACAACTTTGATTCATTGTCTGGTGTGTTTGTGGGTCGCTTGGTGCAAACCGGTGATCTCGCCATACAGGTCACAAATGAATATCTGAATGATTTTGGTGGTTATACTTCTACAGCTACATCTGAATATGACACCATTGCTAGCTTCTTGGCTGCTTCACAACTCGGACGTGATTTTGATCAAATCTTTGCTCCTTATGACATGGCAGTTACAGGTACTTCCGTTGAAAAGGTGTTTTATACTGAATTGTACGAGTCCATAAAAATCGATTCTGCACTCCACAGCCAATGGCCGGAAAAAATATTAGATGCTATGGTTTGGGTTAGGATAGGGAAGAAGGAATAAAATAAAAAAAAGCCCAGCTTACGCCAGGCCTTCCATATTTCACCTTACAATCGCTTCATGTTATCCACTACTTTTTCTTCTACTCTTGCGCCATAAGGATCAATGGCAACGAATAGTGGCTTTTCATCTACAATAATTTTAATCTCAGATTTGTCTTGATTGAAAGCATGTGGCTTTAGGTATAAAACATCCCTTTCATTTTTGATAATGGAAGGATCCTCACTAAAGACACCAATGGTTATTGCTTCATCAATACCAATCGGTTCTTCTTCTCCTTCTGAATTGGTTTCGAAACGATTTACTTGAACCTGAATGGTTATTTCAAATTGACCATTATTTAAGGCCTCCACTTCAGCTTCTTTGATAGACATTTCATAAGTTATCACTCTTTTAAACCAATCATCGATCAGTACTTTTTGGTCAATGGTTGAAACTTCATAGAGTCTTTCCAAGAACATAGGTGTGGTTAATTCAAACGGCTCTTTCCCTCCATGCTCATCAACCAATCCTTTTAAAATCGTATTAATGGTGTTTTCTCCTATGAGTTCTTGCAAACCCAGCATAACCGTGAGCGCTTTTCCATAAACCAAATGACTTTGTCCATCCACCAAATACAATGGTTGTTCCTGATCACCATTGTAAGCTCTTCCATTAAAATACCTACTTCGCGCAGTTTGTGCCAGTTGAATCCATGCACTTTTACCATACACTTGATTCATCACTACTGCCTCTGTATACTTAGCCAATCCTTCAATAAAAAAGCTAGCTCCAGGAGCCACTTTTGGCGCCAAATAATGACCCCACCATTGATGAGCCACTTCGTGTATCGTGCGCTTTGCGACCAGATTAAATTCATCTGCATCTCTAATATCAATCAAATACAGATTGTCCTCCACCATACTGATGACTCCTGGATGCGCAAATCCACCCATTTGCCAATGACTTGGAATTTCTGCTAAGCGCAAATGATCAAAAGGATAGGTCCCAAAATTAGCATTACAATAGGCCAAAGCTTTTTGAACACTAGAACTGATCGAATCAATATTGAAATCATGTTTTGGGAAATAATATTGTTCAAAGTCAATGCCTTCTATTCTTTCTTTTCGTACTTCGTAAGCAGACGAAAAGTAAGCCACTGTTGGCATAACTAATTGATCAGATTTGAAATGAAAGTAGTTCCGATCAGATTCACTCCATTGGTTGATTAAAGTCCCCGTACCAATCGCCATTTCATCTACGCTTGTGGAAATGACCGTTTCATAATTTACTCTTCCAATTTTGTAGTTTTCCTCTGACAAATGTAAATCTGAAACTTCTTCTACCTCTTTGTGCGGCAATCCTCTTTTAGCCCGCTCAAAATTGTCTGAAATTTCCAAACTCTCACGATACTTGAGAACTGGTTCAAAGCTTCTATGCATGATATAAGTGCCATTCTCTACAAGCTCTTGACTGGTTTCATAACCCTTAAACTCTCGGTCAATTTTAAAACTCATTTTTACTTTTTCATTGGGCATGATCGGACTTTCAAATGCATATAAATATGTCCCATAATATTCATCTTGTTCAACCAATTCAGCATTCTCTATTCTAATTTCAGATAAGGGTTCGTTTTCTGTGATGAACAACTGTGTCATGGGCTCTTCCTCTTTATTGATCATGATATAATCGGCTTTGACCAGATAGCGGTGTTCCTTTGGATACAAGTCCACTTCAACTCTCATATCTGTATGATAAAGTCGTGTCAGCGATTCATACTTTTTGAACTTTCTTTCATAACCTTCACGATAATCTAAAGCATCATCCGCTGTAAAGTATTCATTGACCACGTGCGTATTATACCATATCAAACTCCCTATGCCAATAAAAATGGCTAGGCCAAGTGATATCGAAATGCGTTCCCAATTTTTCCAGTTTGACAAAGCATGGCTCAAATGCATTCTCAAATTCGTATCTACTCTTCGTTGCCAAAACTTGAAAGTAAATAAGGTGAGAATTGCAGAAAAAGCCAGCCAAAAAATAGCTTGATGAGCAAACTGTAAGGTTTCAGCCGAATAACCAGTCATATTGGTATACGTTGGAAGTGTTAGATTTCCAGGACGAAGCATCAAATGTTCTACGCCAACTTTTGGAGCTAAAAAACTAAATAGGATCATCATCATCGTGAGCCCCATGCCCAAAAACTTATTTCGCGCGAAGCTTTGAATAAATAATGCGATCAAACAAAAAATGAAAAAGCGTAATCCATAGAAATAAAATAGGGCCAAATATTGAGTAAACTCAATGTCCGAATAGCCCATACTCAATTGAAATCCAATGGATAATAGGATAGAAGAAGCAATCAAAGTCATAGGCAGCGAAATCAACACCAAGAACTTAGATAAGAAAAGCGTCCAATTGGCAACTGGAGTAGCATCTATGATGGTATTGAATCGGAAACTCCTTTCTCGCCAAACCAGTTCTCCACTATAAAAGACAATCATAATAAAGCTGAAAAGGAATAAGGGGTCTACATACAAATCAATCAATAAGTTGGTCAATGGATACCAGCTATCATTATATGCACCTCCATTGTTTATACGTGCAAAACACTCCATGAAAACGATGATCATCCATATCGCCTGAATAGCCAAGAAAGGAAGACTTTTGAATACCGATACCCACTCTAACTTCAGTAGAGAAACAAAAGCGGATCGTTGAGTTTTGGGGCTTATCGAAACCTCTACCGGATTATAACTCTTTTTAATTGATGGTAATTCTTCGACTGTCTCTTGTTTCTTGTTCTTTTGAGTTAATACGCGAAATGAAAAAAGTCGATAAGTGATAAAAAGTACGACGAGAGAAAATCCTATCCATAGGATTCTATTCCACATAAATAGACCTGAAAAGGAAAGTAACTGGTTATTTTTTTGATAGGCCGTCCAATATTGCGTTTGTTCGAAAAAAGCAGCTAAACCAAATGGATCTGCCAAAGCCGCGATTGCCATAGATTCTGGCGATGCTGGAACAGACTGTGCCATCAGTGGTGAGTTTAAAAACATAGAACTCAACATGTACAGCATGTATATAAAAAACGCACTCACGTAAGTCGTGATATTGCTTTTGCTCAATAGAGTCACTGCAAAAATGAGCGCTGAACAATAAAAGATATTAGGAACAACAATCAATAAAAAAGGCTGTATATACCTCATCAGATCAAATGCTGCTATTCTTGAGGGATCAAGATTTGCAAAGTTGATCATAATAGCATACCCAATAAGAAAAGGAACAAATGAAAGCAGGCTGAAAACATACAATCCAGTAAAACGACTGCAAAAATATAAGGCCTTACTTATAGGTGTGCTAAAAACTATATGCTCCATCCCATGTCTTTTATCCCTCAGTACACCACTGATAGATAAAAACATAATAACAAAAACACACCCTAATGAAATTAATCCTGTGTAATAATTAATCTGATATCCAGAATTGAAATTCACGTTTGCAGGAGCAAATCCTTGTCCACCTGTCACCAACCCATAAAACAAAAATATGAATGCAAAAATCATAAACGCTCTCTGCTTCATTTGCAGAAAAGCTTCAAATCGAAGTAATTGACTAAACATGATTATACGTTTTTATTTTGATTGAAAAGGGTGACGAAATACAAGTCTTCCAGATTAGCTTGAATAAGATCAAAGCCTGCTTCAGGTTTTTGATCGGCATAAACACGAATCTGAGTTTCACCAGCGATGAGTTTGGTGGAGATAACACTAAATGCTTTTTTATGGGATTCGAGTTCTGATTTTTTAATCATCTTACTCCAGATTTTTCCATCTAGATTGGATACCAACTCCTTTGGACTGCCTTGAGTAATGATCTTTCCCTCTGCCAGAATAGCCATCTGTGGGCAAAGGTCCCGAACGTCTTCCACGATATGTGTGGACAATATGACAATGACATTCTCACCTATCTCACTCAATAGATTTAGAAATCGATTTCTTTCTTCTGGATCTAATCCAGCTGTCGGTTCATCGACGATGATGATTTGTGGATTAGCCAAAAGCGCCTGAGCAATTCCAAAGCGCTGGCGCATGCCCCCAGAAAAAGTATGAACTGCCTTTTTTCTGTGTTGATACAGATTCACTTGCTGCAGCAAAGCTTCAACCTGCTCTTTTCTTTCTTTTTTATCGACTATTCCTTTCAGAACAGCCATATGATCTAGCAATCGCTCTGCAGATATTTTAGGATACACACCGAACTCTTGAGGCAAATAACCCAATTGTTTTCGGATGACTTCTGGATGTTGGACCAAGTCCATATCATTGAAAGTAATAGTTCCAGAAGTTGGCTCTTGAAGTGCCGCAATGGTTCGCATCAGAGATGATTTTCCAGCACCATTGGATCCGAGCAATCCAAACATACCATTCGTAATTGTCAGAGATACGTCATTGAGTGCCTTGACTCCATTGCCATAAGTCTTTGATAGTTGATTAATTTTAAGCGTGTTCATAAGTCCTGTATTTTGAATTTAGTGCTAACCTAGTAGCTCAAAATCAGACCTTATAATAAAGTTGACGTATCCACCTATTTTGGGGTTAGACAGGTATAAAAACGGCATGTATTACATTCGACTGCATTTAAGACCAGTTCATGTCAAAAATCGGATCGTTTGTCATTTATATTAAATAGTTGGTAGTGAGCTGCGTAATTTTGACTTATGATTGAATTCCTCAAAAAATATAAAGCGTTTGGTATTGGGCTGATCATTGTTCCCTTCTTCTATATACTAGACTATTTGGGCGTCATTATTCTGCCAAGCGAAATGAACACTGACGATATATTCATTTTTGCGATCTGGTGGCTGCTCTTGTCTCTGGTCATCCACAACTTTTCATTTTTTATTCAAAAAAAGAAAACGATGCTGAGGCTTTTTGGTCTCTTGATACTGTTTGTGTTAGTCTTATTGTACGACTCCAATAAAAGCATCCCGGACAATCCTATTACAATATGCTTTCTACTCATTTTTTATTTAGGCTTGGCTTTTACTTTGTTTCCTGGCTTCTTTAAAAAATACCAGTATTATATCTTAGGAGCTTATACGCTCATATCTATTCATTTCACCTATTTAAGATTATCCGCTCCGAATTTTGAATATTATGTCGAGCACGACAAGACTTTTGCACTCTTACTCTTTCTTGTTCCTATTCCGGTTTTGATCATTCTATTTTTTTATGAGCAATGGAAATGGCTAAAGACACTTGAAGCGGACAAATCTCAAGCGGAGTTGGAGTTATTAAAAACTCAAGTCAATCCGCATTTTTTCTTTAATACACTGAACAACCTGTACTCCCTTACCGTCAAACACTCGGATGAAGCACCAAAAGTTATTCTGAAGTTGTCTGAAATGATGCGCTATTCTATCTATGAAGGAAAGAAAGATTGGGTTCCTTTAAAGGACGAAGTAATTTATCTTCAGAATTATCTGGACCTGCATCAAATCAGATATCGGAAAAAAGTAGACATTTCTTTCAATCACCACATCGATGAAAATGATCAGGTAGCTCCACTGCTTTTCATCATCCTATTAGAAAATGCGCTGAAACATGGGGTAGAATCACTATCGGACAACGCTTACATTCGAATCGATTTGTCAAGTGCCAATGGACATCTTAAATTTAGTCTGCAAAATAATTTCGATCCGGCAGAGGTCAGTGAGGCCTCTGGTATTGGACTAAACAACTTGAAACAAAGGCTAAAACTGATCTACCCCAACAAACATACTTTGTCTATCCTTGCAAAGGACGACGTCTTCAGGGTAGAATTAACAGTCGAACACAATGATTAGATATATAATTGTAGATGACGAGCCACTAGCGCATGAGCTAATTGAAGAGTTTTGTGGCATGCTGCCACACCTGGAGCTGGCCAAAAACTGCTACAATGCTCTCGAAGCGATGCAATATCTCAATGAACAAACTGTGGACATCATATTTCTGGATTTGAATATGCCCAAACTCAAAGGGTTTGATTTTTTGCGAACGCTAACTCACCCACCCCAGGTTATCGTTACCACAGCATATCAGGAGTTTGCACTGGAGGGTTATGAGCTAAATGTTGCTGACTATTTGTTGAAGCCGTTCAGTTTTGATCGGCTGGTCAAGGCCATCAACAAAGCCGTAGGACCCAAGCAGGAAGGTTCAATTTCCAACACTCTTTCAACGTCGTCTAATGAAAGGTTCTTTATAAAAGGTGATAAAAAATATCACCAAATCGCAATCGATGACATCTTATTTATCGAAGCTTATGGCAACTATACTAAACTACATTTAAGAGCAGAAGTAATCATTAGTCACGAAAAGATCTCGGAATATGAGTCCTCACTGTCGAATGAACTATTTATTAGAGTACATAAGTCTTTCATGGTTGCCAAAGACAAAATAAACCTAATCGAAGGAAATAGAATCAAAATTCAAAATCATGAGATTCCTGTAGGACAGACCTATCGCGCGATCATCAATAGGCTCTATCTTTAGATGAGCTAGTCCATTGCTTTGAAAGTACTATTCATCAACTCCTTCGTCCAATTATAATAGATCATGGACAGAATCGACTAACTTAAAAGAAAATGAATTGTATACATGATAACTATAGAAAACATCTCTCTTTATAGTATTTCGGCTTTTTATGTTTTCGCCGGAGTCAGTCACTTCATAAGTCCAAAATTCTTCTTGAAGATTATGCCAAAGTGGGTGCCAAGTCCAAAAGTGGTTAATCAAATAGTAGGAGCCATTGAGGTTTTACTTGGTGCAGCTATATTTTTCGATGAAACAAGAACATTAGCGGCATGGGGAATAATTGCTTTGTTGATTGCCGTTTTTCCAGCCAACATTTATCATTATCAATTGGCCAAACAAAAAGGTAAACAAGTGATGGCTACGCTGGTTCGTTTGCCATTGCAAGCATTGCTGATTTACTGGGTATATAGCTTTATATAAATATCTTGATCTGTCACTACAAAATCTTTAATGTATGAACTACCCTTTCATTCAACACAATAAAAGGATAATTGAAGACATTGTGACCAGACAAATTCGATGTTCACTCGTCTCTTGCACTTTACCTTAATAATACATTTATGACAACACTTGATTTTTTTCTAAGTTTAGCTGTAGCAGCAGCATCTGGTATGGTCATTGGTTTCGAAAGACAATGGCAAAACAAATCTGCCGGTCTCAGGACTAATACACTAGTCGCGATGGGAGCCGCTTTGTATGTGTTGTTGTCTGTTCAGCTTACTGAAGAGCAAGGAGATGTCACACGGATCATAGGTCAAGTAGTGACCGGAGTGGGTTTTCTTGGTGCTGGTATCATTTTCAAAGAAGGTGCAAATGTGTATGGACTAACTACAGCAGCTACAGTATGGTGCAGTTCTGCGATCGGTTGTTTTGCGGGTGCAGGATTTTATATGGAAACTCTAATTGCTACTTCCTGCATTATTACGATTCACCTGATTCTAATGCCATTGAATAAATTGCTGAATCGCCGAAAATAACTTATCAATGATGATAAAAGACGAATTTACTCCCTATGAATCTGAGTTTCTTGAATTCAAGAGTGAACTGACTTCATTTATTTTCCGATTGGTTTCGAACCGTGCGCTGGCGGAAGACCTAGTTCACGACACCTATATAAAGATGGTGGACAACATAGATACTTTCCGAAAAGAGTCTTCCTTCAAAACCTGGGTATTTACCATCGCACATAATTTGGCTAAGAATCATTTAGCCAAGCAGAAACGGTGGAGAGAAGATGCCCAGCAGATTAATGCCAAACTGCACATCAACTCTGAAGAGCTATTTGATAAAATGCGGGGTGTTTACAACAGTAATCCAGACAAAGGTTTTGAATTGAAAGAACACATTTCCTACTGTTTCAACTGTATGACTAAAACCTTAGTCGTGGATCAGCAGGTTTGTATTTGGCTAAAGAATGTCTATGATTTCAAGGTTTCGGAAATCATGACTATTACTGGACTCAGCGAAGGAAAAGTGAAACATGCTATTGCCGATGCTCGAAAAAACCTGACGAGAATATTTGACGAGAAATGCGCCTTTGTCAGCCAAAAAGGAACGTGCCACCAATGCTCTTCACTGAAAGGAATTCTAAACCCTGAGCAGAATGAGCAATCCAAAGCCAATCAAATAAAAATGGTCCGAGAAGGTTCCAATCCAGACAAAGAAAAACTCCTAAGCCTGCGTATGGAATTGGTGAAAAACTTAGACCCTTTAGAAAATCCAAGTAGTCATCTTCATTCTTACTTTTTAGAAAACAGCCCAAAATGGGTAGAAATGGCCCTTTCACAAGAAAATTCATAAATAATTGCAATATTTCGTCCGTTTCGTCTCGCTCATTGGTCTAAAGGGAAACGTTATCAAACATCTATTCAATTGAATTATGAAATACTTTACGGAATCCTTTACTAGTTTTTTCAATGAGCTCGCCATCAACAATCAAAAAGAATGGTTTCATGCCAATAAGAAAAGGTATGAATCAGAGGTCAAAAAACCATTCGAGTTTTTCTTGTCACACCTGATTGCAGCCATTCAAAAAGAAGATCCTTCTTTGTCGATTTCTCCAAAGGACTGTATCCTTAGAATCAATCGTGGTTTGAGGTTTTCAAAAGACAAAACCCCTTACAACCTCCACTACTCAGCAGTGGTATCAAACGGTGGACGAAAGGACAAAAGCGTACCGGGTTTATTTTTAAGGTTTACGCCAGAAGAAGTGGGTATCATGGGCGGCGCCTATGTGTTGAACAAGGACCAACTTTTTAATCTTAGGTCAGATATTAAGAAGAACCCTACTACTTTAAAAGTATTGATTCAGGAAGAGAGTTTCAAAGCCAAGTTCGGCACCATTCAGGGAGAAGAAAGTAAAAGAATGCCCGTTGAATTTCAAGAAGCCTCTGAAAAGAACCCATTGCTGCTGAAGAAGCAATTCTATTTTGTGTCTAGACGAGAGTCTACGATGATCACCTCCGACCATTTGCTCGATGAACTGATGGATTACTGGCGTGCGGCTCGACCACTAAATGAATATCTCACTTCAATTATTCACAACTGATGGCCTACGATCAACACCTCGCCGATAGAATTGCCCGCGAACTTCAAGAGCAGGGGGTTTCAGCAGAAGCTAAAAGACTCATGGGTGGTCTTTGTTTTGTCATGAACGAAAAAATGTGTGTAGGCACTAGCATTGACAAAACCAATGGCAAACCCAGACTCATTGCTCGCATTGGAGCTGAAGCCGTACAAGTGGCATTGAAGAACAAAAACTGCCTTCCTTTTCAGCCTGCGGGAAAAGTGATGAAAGATTTTGTTTCCATCTATGAGATGGAAATTGACTCAGACAAAAATCTTTCTCATTGGGTGAAGTTGTCCATTGCATTCAATCATAACCTTGACGAGAAAAAGACTTAACTAAATCTTCATTGCACTATTGACAAATTGAAAGTTTTATCCTTTTCTTTGGCGAAAATTTCTGACACATTTTTTATATTGAACAATCACGTCAGCAGAGAAAAGATGGACAATCAAAATAAACTACGAGTCACTCAAGAATATGAGAAGCTCAGCGATGAATTAAAAGAGCAAATCAAGTTGGTATACCCAGAAGGATATAGCCAACACATTTTCAGTTTCACCAATAAAGAGGGTGGAAAAACAAGTGCCTTGCGGTTTGAAACAGACGAAAAAATCTACTTGATCCGAATGTCCATTTCAGAGGCTGAAAATTTGATTGCCGAAGACGATGATTATGATGATGATGGCAATCTTCGTGACGATGTCAGGGACGACTATGAAGACAAACATTCAGATGCAGATTATTTGTCTGACAATGACAACTACGATGGATAAAAGCATGTTATAAGCTTATGTTCAGTACATTTTAGGTCAAAAATAATTTCTACAAAAAAGTGATCGGAGTGAATTAATATTTAATTTATACTAAATATTAAGAGCAAATCACCGTGGCATCTAAGAAAGAGCTCAAAGCCAAGTACATCGATCACCAGCAGACCTATGAACAGGTTTGCCTTACCGGTAAAGAATTATTGAGAGATGCGCTTCATAACGAGGGCATCGAGCTATTGCATGTCAGTCATCGAGTCAAGTCCTTTGAGTCATTTTACGAAAAAATTTCACGTAAAAAGTACACTGACCCCTATAGCGACACAGAAGATATTTGTGGCTTACGGGTCATTTGTTTTTACATCAATGACCTGCCTAGTGTTGGGGACATCATTGGCCAAACTTTCCAGATACAAAACAGCATTGACAAAATTCAAGAAGCAGAAACAGATCGTTTTGGCTACCGGTCCAATCACTACATTGTAACCTTACCCAACGAACCGGAATACAGCACTTACAGTGGCTACAAAATTGAGGTCCAAACTCGAACGGCTTTGATGCATACCTGGGCGCATATCCAAGGAAAACTGGAATATAAAAAAGCAGAGCACACGCCCAGAATATTCAGAAGAAAGTTGTTTCAATTGAGTGCCCTTTTAGAGCTGGCCGATGAGCAATTTCAAGCACTGAAGCTCGAAAAAAATCTCTTTCGAGCTTCTCTCACTGCCCAATCGACCGAGTTTACACCCACTACTGAGCTCAATATTGATACGTTCATGGCTTTTATGGAACTCTATTTTCCAAATCGCAGAGAAAGCTATCGCTACTCTAAACTATTGATGATCCAGCTGATCAATTGCCAACTGAACTTCTCAGACTTAATTCTGGGGTATAATTCTCTCAAAGATCATCTGGGTGAAATCGAGAAGGATGCGGCTCAAAAATTTTCACGCGAAGAAATGATGAAGGTCATCTTGTCGATAACTAATGAAAGTTATTTTTTATCATTTAAACATGATGAGTTGCTAGCAAAAAATGAGACCATCATTTTGGGTTGGCAAAAAAGAATTCAGTCGTAGCCTCACCATCATTCTGAGAATTTCGTAAACCTTTTTTTACCGAAACGAAACAGAAATTTATGGACTTTCTTTCTACCTTATCTCAGCTCAATTTAGAACTTCCCCAAGTTTCCCAGCCAGGTGGGTCTTACACATCCGTCAACATACGTGGGAACATAGCCTATATTGCCATACAATTTCCAATTTTAAATGGGGAGTACCTTTTTCAAGGAAGACTAGGTGATACTCTCACTAATGAACAAGGCTATCAGGCCATGGAGCTTTGTGCTCTTAATGTACTTGCTCAGATTAACCATAAAGTTGGATTCGAGCATATAGACGGACTCAATCATTTCGATGCGTATTTTCAAGCGGAAGAAGGCTGGGATGATTCTCCTGTTGTTGTAAATGGAGCCTCTGACCTTTTTATAAAGGTGTTAGGTGATAAAGGCACCCATGCGAGAGCTATTTTTGGAGTAGACAAGTTACCTCGAAATTTCTCTGTTGGGCTCACCGCCACCTTTACACTTAATGATTCTGAAAAATGAAAAAATGTAAACTCTACATCGCCACCAGCATTGACGGTTTTATCGCCAGAGCCGATGGCTCGTTGGATTGGTTGGATGCTGTACCCAATCCAGACAAGTTAGACTATGGGTATTATGCCTTTTATGATACTGTCGACACTTTAATCATGGGTCGAAAAACTTATGAGGAAGTGTTGGGGTTTGGCGTCGACTGGCCCTATCCTAATTGCAAAACTTATATTGTCAGTTCCAAAGAGGTTGAAATCAAAACTGAAAACACTTATTTGATTAATGACCCGCTCGAAAGCAAGATTAAAGAATGGCAAAATGAGGAAGGTAAAGACATCTGGGTTGTTGGTGGTGGAGTGCTCATTTCCTCTATGCTCGATCTTGGATTGATAGATGAAATGCTATTGACCATCACACCAGTGATACTGGGAAGTGGGATTCCGCTTTTCCCCAATTCTCCAAAAGAGACCCAATTTGAATTAGTGAAGACAGAAGCTTTCGATACAGGGTTCGTGAACCTCACTTATAAAAGGCACTAATTCTATTACCGCTCATCCTAAAACTGGTCAGCAAATAAGGGAATTTTATCGGTAATTGTTATCTTCTAAATTATTCAGCTAGGAGAAAAATGAAAAAGTCGTTACGTCATGCGATCACGGTCGCAATAATTTTTAGTCTTTCAATTACTCAATCTCTTCACGGCCAATTTGGGTTTACCTTACCGAAAGGTGCAGAAAGCGTTGAGATTCCATTTCAAAATTTTAATAACCTAATCGTTTTAGAGGTTACCCTCAAAAACAAAGTAGCTGTCAATTTCATATTGGATACCAGCATTGAACACACCATTCTTACCGAAAAAGCTGTTGGTGACTTTTTGGAGTTTCGATATGCTCGAAAGATGAAACTGGGGCAAAATGCAGACGAGATCTACTATGGCCACGTAGCCATAGATGCTAAAATGTCCTTGTCAGATAGTGTGTCGACAGGTGACGTTTCTTCTATGTTGGTTTTAGAAACTGATTATCTGAATTTGGCAGGGTTGGCCGGGACTAAAGTACATGGTCTCATTGGTTATGATGTATTCAAAAGTTTTGTGGTAGAGGTGGATCATTCCAAGTCAATCCTTACCCTCCACAAACCTGAATCATTCGACAAACCCAAAGGTTACACCGAATTGCCGATGAATATCGTCGAACGCAAGCCATATATAGAAACAGAAGTGGTGCTGGAAAGTTGGGAAACACGAAAAATGAACTTCATGCTCAAATCAGGCGCCAGCCATGCCGTGTTTTTTGAAGACGACTCCGTGGATTACTTTCTTCCTTATAGAAATTTGGAAGTACCAATTGGTCAGTCATTTGGTGGAGAAATATTGGGTCATGTCGGCAGGTTGAGAAGTTTGGATATTGATGACTTTTCGCTGGAAAATCCTTTGGCCACTTTTGCCAAGCCAGAACATATTAATCAAAACGAAGAGTCCAAAAAATATGGTGATGGGTCCATTGGCCAAGGCGTTCTACAACGCTTTAATGTAATCTATGACTTTCACCATTCTAAAATTTACCTCAAAAAGAACAACAGTTTTTCGGATCTATTTGAATACGACATGAGTGGAATAAGTATCTCAGTCAAAAATGAAAAAGACTATTCCTTTGCTATCAAGTCTCTTCGAAAAGGGTCTCCTGCAGAAGAATCCGGCATACAAGCTGGAGATATTATCTTGTCGATCAATGACGTACCACTCACCATCGATAACTATGGAGAATTCCTAAACCTGTTTCTTACCAAAGAAGGTAAAAAAGTAACCTTCGTGGTGAAGCGCGGGGAGGAACAACTTGAATGCAGCTATCGATTAGCTCGATTTATCTAATTTTGGCGTACACCTTTTTGTTCAGTACTGGACATTTCAAGCACTCGTTTTAGTCGTCTGATTCTTGTAAGTAGTTGACAGTCTTGTGGTTAATTACTTCGGCACAACGTTTGTCAAAAAATAAGCAGAATTATACGACTATGCTTAGAAATTATATCACCATTGCTATTCGCAATATCCAGAATAGCCCGGTCTATTCCACTATCAATGTGATTGGCCTGACGATTGGAATCGTGAGTAGTTTACTGCTGTACCTCTATATTGATTTTGAAAAAAGCTACGATAGTTTTCATTCCAATATGGAAAATATCTATAGAGTCACGACAAAAGCCAATGTCCAAGACACTGAATTCCATGTTCCTCTTGCGCCTTCGCTTGTCGGCTCAACATTAAAAAACGAGTTTGGCGCTGTAGAAAACTTCGTAAGGGTAACTAGTCGAGGAGAAATGCTCATCGCAGTCAAGGAAAACTACTTTTATGAGAATGATATTCTACAGACAGACTCCTCATTTTTTGAGGTTTTCGATTTCGAATTGCTTGAAGGAGATAGAGGTACTTGCCTTAGTGAGCCAAATACCATGGTCATTTCTGAATCCCTGGCCAACAAATGGTTCCCCAGTGCTTCCGCGATAGGTCAATCTGTCAAAACGGATGGAGAAGATACGAAATTGATTACGGGTATTATGGCTGACCCTAAAATCAACTCAAGCATTCGTGCACATGGTCTGATTTCTTATGGAATGAACTCACCCGGACAAGACTCTTGGGGCAACATGAATGATCAAATTTTTTTACTGCTTTCCGAAGACACTGAGGCCAATGATGTATTACCCGTCATGAGCCAATTGTATGATAAATACATGGCTCCTATTTATAACCAATTTAGTGCCTCTGCAGAGTTTTCTCTTCAGCCTTTAAAGGAAGTTCACCTTTATTCCAATTTCGACATGGACTTTGGCGCCGAAGGCGATATCAGCTACCTATACATTTTTAGTGCCATTGGATTTTTCATGTTGCTTATCGCCTGTATCAATTACATGAATTTGGCGACCGCAAGATCTGTCTCTCGTTCGAAGGAAGTCGGCATCAGAAAAGCCATGGGTTCATATAAAACGCAACTCATGGGTCAGTTTTTGACCGAGTCTGTGGTCATCGCATTTATCTCTCTTGGTATTAGCCTGATTCTAACCTTCTTTTTAATTCCACACTTCAACGAATTGGCCAATCTTGCCATTGATCAGAATTTTATCAACCTTAAAATGTTGGTGATATTATTTGCTGTAGTATTGTTCGTCGGACTAGTAGGAGGAAGTTACCCCGCTTTCTATTTATCAAGATTCAAAGCTGCCGAAGTTCTCAAAGGCAAATCACAAAAAAGCAAGGGCAACGAATCACTGCGTAAAGTATTAGTTGTAGCTCAATTCGCGATTTCTTTAGGAATGGTGGTGAGCACCTGGATTGTTTTTGATCAGTTAGAATTCCTGCGGAACAAGGAACTCGGCTTCAATAGAGAGCAAGTAGTAACGGTCACTTTAGAAGGAGAAAAAGTTAGAGAGAAGTTGGATGTGCTCTCTCAGCAATTACTTCAAAATCCAAATGTAGAATCTGTAGGCTCAGGCTTTGGTGTACCTGGCACCAACTCAATGAGCATGAGCGGCATTCGAGTAGAATCTGCTGATGGCTTAATGATTGAAAAGATTTTTCAAAACATTACAGTTGACAACCAATACTTTCCGACTCTAGAAATACCTATTGTTGAAGGTCGTAATTTTTTGGCTGACATTGGAAATGATACGGCTTCAGCCGTAATAGTGAACGAAGAAATGGTACGTGAAATGGGTTGGATAAACCCAATAGGAAAAAAGTTTGGAAGATTTCTCAATGATGACCTGGACACTCAGGAATATACCGTAGTCGGAGTGGTTCAGGACTATCACCTCATCTCCTTGCAAGAACCTATTGCCCCGCTTGTGGTTTATAATGGTATTAACAATGGACAAATGATTGTCCGAATGAAAGCTGCTAACCTGACATCAACGATGTCGGAAGTAGAAGAGACTTTTAAATCAGTAGTAACGAACCGCCCATTTGAATATGCCTTTTTAGACCAAGGCTTTCAACAGCAGTACGTCGCTGACGAAAAAAGAGGAGAAGTCTTTGCCATATTTTCCATGCTCACTATTGCGATTGCTTGTTTGGGCTTATTCGGTTTAGCCTCTTACACCGCCGAAACTAAGCGAAAAGAAATAGGCATAAGAAAGGTAGTTGGAGCCAGCGTAATGACCATTATCATCATGATGTCGAAAGATTTTCTTAAACTGATCATCTTATCCATGATAGTGGCTTTTCCAATTGCCTATTACTTTATGGATCAATGGCTGGAGGACTTTGCTTACGCCATGGAGCTCAGCTGGACAAGTTTCGCTTTATCTGCAGTATTTACACTGTTCATTGCATTTGTGACCGTACTCTATCATTCCCTAAAGTCAGCGGTAGCCAACCCTTCGTCTGCGATACGAGATAACTAATAAAAAATCAATGGAATGGAAAAGCGGTTTCGGCCGCTTTTTTTGTTGATTTGCATCACGGTTTTGCCAATATCGCTGTCGTTAAAAACAATTATTAACATCAAATAAGATTGCTGTTCAATTATTTGAATATTGTGCTTAACTTAATGAAAATTTGTCCGCATGAAGCAATACATACTGGCGCTTGACCAGGGAACCACAAGTTCAAGAGCTCTTCTTTTTGATCACAAAGGCAAGGTTGTGACCATGGCTCAAAAGGAGTTCAAGCAGATTTATCCAAAGCATGGCTGGGTCGAGCATGACCCCTACGACATCCTAAAATCACAGTTGGATGTGATGTACGAAGTCATTAAAAAAAGTAAAGTAAACAATTCCCAAATTCTAGGTATTGGCATTACCAACCAACGAGAAACCGCCATCGTCTGGGACAAAAAGACTGGAAACCCTGTATATAATGCTATTGTTTGGCAAGACACCAGAACCTCTGACTTTTGCCAGCAACTTAAAAATGATGATGACTTTGAGGACTATGTCAGAGAAAATACCGGACTAGTCATCGACTCTTATTTTTCGGCGACCAAAGTGCACTGGATACTTAATAATGTAAAAGGAGCGAAAAAGGCTGCTGAAGCAGGAGATCTTATTTTTGGTACCGTTGACACCTGGTTGATATGGAATCTTACCAATGGCGCTTCACATATCACGGACTTTTCCAATGCCTCCAGGACTATGCTCTTCAATATTTCCGAGCTGAGCTGGGACGAAGAACTATTAGAACGATTCGAAATTCCTAGGCAAATGCTTCCTGATGTAACTCATTCCGGTTTTCATTTTGGAATGGCCCAGGTGCAAGGCGGAGACATCCCTATCATGGGTGTCGCCGGAGACCAACAAGCAGCGCTTTTCGGGCAAGGTTGTTTCGATCCAGGTCAGGCCAAAAACACCTACGGAACAGGATGTTTTCTGTTAATGAATACAGGAGAAAAAATTCAATATTCAAAAAATGGTCTGCTCACTACAATTGCGTGGGGACTTAATGGGAAAATCGAATACGCGCTTGAAGGTAGCATCTTTATGGCCGGAGCAGCCATACAGTGGCTCCGCGATGGACTGAAAATGATCAACTCCGCAGAAGAAACAGAAAGAATTGCTCAGCGGACTAATGGAGACAGTGGCGTTTATATGGTTCCGGCTTTTTCGGGACTTGGCGCTCCTTATTGGGACATGTATGCCCGAGGAGGAATATTCGGCTTAACGCAAGACACCACCAATGACGAAATCATAAAGGCCACCTTAGAATCTCTGGCCTACCAAACACGCGATATACTGTTTGCGATGGCCAATGACTCAGGGGTCAAACTAGATTCACTTCAGGTAGATGGCGGTGCCTCCGCCAATAATTACCTGATGCAGTTTCAGGCAGATATACTAAATGTACCTGTGGAGAGGCCTAAAAACGTGGAATCAACAGCACAGGGGGCTGCTTTCCTTGCAGGAATTACTAGTGGTCTATGGAACATGGCCGATGTACGAAAGAAAAAAGCATTAGAAAAAACATTCAAGCCTAAAATGGACGATTTTACCAGAGACTACCTCTACACAGGTTGGCACAATGCTGTGAAGAGATGTATGAATTGGGCTAGATAAAAAGTAAACATTTCATAACAATCCGAAAATGGCGCTACTGCTTATTTTCGTCTTGTTTTGCACAAAAAAATTATGTCACAACCTTCCTTTTCATATCAAACCAGACCACGCATCATCCAAAACTTAAGGAATGAGTACTATGATGTGATCATCATTGGTGGAGGAGTAACAGGAGCGGGTATCGCACTGGATGCTGCCACTCGAGGACTTAAGGTAGCCTTAATAGAAAAAAAAGATTTTGCCTCCGGAACAAGCAGCAAATCGACCAAACTGATTCATGGTGGGCTAAGGTATCTCAAGCAGTTCGAGTTTAGTCTGGTTCGTGAGGTCGGTAAAGAGCGATCTATTCTTCACGAATTGGCCACTCATTTGGTGAGACCAGAAAAAATGCTTTTGCCTTTGATTAAAGATGGCAATTACGGGAAAATTATTACCTCCGTTGGTTTAATGGTCTATGATGTATTGGCAGGAGTAGAAGAAGAAGACCAGCGCAAAATGCTCTCCGTAGATGAGACCATGAAATGCGAGCCTCTTTTGGACCCGAGCATAATTGAAGGCGGCGGGCTCTATGCCGAATACCAAACTGATGATTTTCGTTTGGTGATGGAATTGATCAAAACATCGGTAAAGTTCGGAGCGCAAACCTTGAATTATACCACTTGTACTGACTTGTTGGCCAAAGGAGGAAAAGTATGCGGAGTGGCCGTACATGACGAAGAGTCCGGCGAGGACTTCAAAATCTATGGAGATTATGTCGTCAATGCAGCTGGACCATGGGTGGACCAAGTTCGTAAGTTCAACAAGAAAGTAAAAGAAACGAAACTCCACCTCACCAAAGGCATTCACATCGTAGTACCCTACGAGAAGCTACCCGTTCAGCAGTCGGTGTATTTCGATGTGTCAGATGGTAGAATGATCTTTGCCATTCCAAAAAATGACGTGACTTACATTGGTACCACAGACACCAACTATAAGGGCAATCCAAGAGACGCACGTACGGAGAAAAAAGATGTAAAATATCTAATCAAAGCGGTTAATGACGCCTTTCCGTCTATTGAACTAAAAACAGAAGATGTGCTCTCCTCATGGGCCGGTGTTCGTCCTTTGATTCAGGAAGAAGGTAAATCAGCCTCAGAAATTTCAAGAAAAGACGAAATTTTTATTTCGGATAGAGGACTAATCTCTATTGCCGGCGGCAAGCTGACTGGTTATCGAAAAATGGCTAAGCGGACGGTTGATTTAGTTTTGGAAATGAAAAGCTCCCGTTCCGGCATTACCAAGAAAGCTAAATCCAAAACCAAGAAGGTCAAATTCAATGGCAACAGCTTTAAAAACACAAAAGAAGTGGCTAGCTATAAGGAGAAACTTCAAAGCGAAAACAAACAGTTTAGCAAAAATCAAATCGCGTATCTGGTGGATACCTACGGAGATCAGGCACAAACCATTCTGAACTTTTCTGAAAGGCTGCCCGGCAAAAATGAGGAAACCAAAATATTGAAAGCAGAGGTGCGATTTTGCATTGAAAGTGAAATGGTCATGCATCTTACAGACTTCTTTATCCACCGAACTGGGCGTTTATTTTTCAACATCCAAAGTGTTAAAGACCATTTGAATATGGTCGCCACTGAGATGAAACATTGGCTGGATTGGTCTGCTGATCAGATGAAGGCAGAATTGGTTGCTATGGAGATAGAAATAGACAAGGCAACAAACTTTAAATAACTCAGAATAAATTCACAATGAAAAAACTCCTATTATCACTTTCTATAATTGCATTATTCGTCTTCGATGCCCAATCACAAAGCACCCCTTCCTATAAGGTCATCACTGTGATTGAATCTATCGTTCCTGGAGGATTGGGTCGATCCAGGCTCATTGATGGACAAACAGAAATCAATATTGATGACTTCACTACCGAGCGGACCGATGGGAAAAAAAGCTCCCAAAGTGATGTTAGCCGAGCTGATGCGAAAGTAGATCGATTTGAAGAATCCAAACTGCTTAATTTTTATAGCCTGACTGGTATCAATTTTCAAAACGTGGCTTCAAATGATGCATTGATTACCTCAAAGTTGAATGAACTAACGGAGGAAGGTTGGGAACTAGCATTCGTAACAAGCGGAGTAGAAAGTGACGCCGGCGCAAAAGATGGTAAGGGACTTTTTATTACTCGTTTTATCTTCAAGAAACCTTAGACTGAACGGATATGATAAACTGGGGAATAGATCTTGGCGGAACAAAAATAGAAGGCGTAATACTTGACTCCTCGGCAGATAATAAAATTATCGCTAGAAAGAGAATCCCCACGGAAGGAGACAAAGGTTATCACCATGGCCTCTTTCAAATAAAAAAGCTAGTAGAGATGCTCAGCTCAGAAAGTGGCCAAAAGCCCTCTCAAATTGGGATTGGAACGCCAGGATCTATTTACCCTCCAACAGGCCATCTGAAAAACTCTAATAGTCAGCATCTCAATGATCAGCCATTTTTAGTAGACCTACAGAATTTACTGCAAATACCTGTCTACATGGCCAATGATGCCAATTGTTTCGCCCTGGCCGAAACTCAGATGGGTATTGTACCAGAAATAGCCCCAAATGCAAAAGTCGTTTTTGGGGTAATTATAGGAACTGGCGTGGGTGGTGGATTGGTGGTAAACGGAGAAATCCTCAATGGCGCCAATGGTATCGCTGGTGAGTGGGGGCACAATTTTCTTCATGAATCAGGTGGTCCCTGTTATTGCGGAAAAACTGGTTGCGTAGAAACCGTCATTTCCGGCCCGGCATTAGAACGATATTATACCGAGAACTCTGGCCAGTACAAATCATTAAAAGAGATCGTAGCTGATCGTCAGTCAGACCCTTTGGCTAAAGCCACGATAGATAGACTCGTCAAGTTTTTCGGCATAGGTCTATCTTCAATCATCAATACCATTGACCCCGATGTAATTGTAATTGGAGGCGGAGTGGGCAACATAGACCTGTTATACTCGAAAGGAATTGAAGAAGTCAAAAAACACGTTTTCAACCCAGACTGTGCCACACAAATATTAAAACCTAAACTGGGAGACTCAGCGGGTGTGTTTGGAGCAGCCTTTCTCAATTAGTTTTTGCATTCCGCTTAATAAGCTCTAATTTTCATTCCAAAATCCTCCTGTTTTGGTTCGTAGTGCACTAAAAGAAAAATCGCTCAACAACCCCGATGTTCCATTTCGTTTTCGGGGTGTAGATAATACCCGTGTCGAGGCCTTGTCGGACGGCGTATTCGCTATTGCTACAGCCCTTTTGGTTATCTCATCTTCCATACCAGAGACCTATGCTGAGCTTCTTCATTTTCTCAAAGACCTTGTGCCTTTTGCTCTCTGCATGGCCTTGTTGATGCTCATCTGGTATCAACACTACGTTTTCTTTATTCGATATGGATTCAAGGATGCCACCATTGTAGCGGTCAATACACTCCTGCTCTTTTTGATCTTATTTTATATCTATCCGCTCAAATTTTTAATGCAACTGCTTTATGATATGTTTTCGGCTATGTTTACCCAAAACCAAGAAGCCTTTCAGCATATCTTCACCGAGGTTATCCGAATGGAAAACACGCCTCATTTAATGGTGATCTATGGTTTTGGTGCGGCGTGCATATTTTTTACGTTGGCCGTGATGTATTTAATTGCGTATAGACGAGCAAGCAGCCTGGGGTTGAATAATAGAGAAAAATTTATGACTAAAGTAAGCATGCGGGCGAATGTGCTGATGGGAGTTATTCCATTGGTTTCTTGTTTATTTTGCCTATTACCTATTAGCCCCAATATCTCCTTCACGATTGGAGGATTTATTTATTGGCTTTACCCAGCAGTCATGATGCCTTTTGGTGTCAGAAATAAAAAATTATTGTCCAAAATTTCAAACTAGATCGTTCAATGAAAATTGTATCATATAACGTAAACGGCGTTCGAGCCGCTATCAAAAAAGGCCTCCTCGACTCTTTCGAAGACATGCAAGCCGACATTATTTGCCTTCAGGAAACCAAAGCGCAAGACGATCAGGTTCTAGAAGCTTTGGGTGAAGACTTTCCTCACCACGTATCCTCCAATAGTGCGGTAAAAAAAGGCTACAGCGGGACTTGCACCATCAGTAAAAAGGCTCCGCTTTCTGTCACCAAAGGCATTGGCATCGAAGACCATGACCAAGAGGGCCGCGTACTGACCAGCGAATTTGAAGATTTCTATTTGGTCAATGTTTATGTTCCGAATTCAAGTCGCGAACTCAGACGGTTGGATTATCGAGAAGGATGGGATGTGGACTTTAAAAATTATTTGAAAGGACTAGAAGCTAAAAAACCGGTAATCGCCTGTGGTGATTTCAATGTCGCACATCAAGAGATCGACATCGCCAGACCAAAATCCAACTATAATAAAACGGCTGGTTACACCCAGGTGGAAATCGACGGCATGACCAACTTCCTTGAAGCTGGATTTGTGGACACCTTCAGACATCTACACCCTGAGGAAGTAGCCTACAGCTGGTGGAGCTATCGAGCTGGTGCCAGAGAGAAAAACATTGGCTGGCGTATTGATTACTTTCTGGTAAGCAATCCTTTAGCTGCAAAAGTAAAATCTGCGGCTATCCACCCCAACTATCAAGAGTCAGACCATTGCCCAATCAGCATTACCCTTTAAGTCGATATGATCACCATTCCATCTAATAACGATTACGAGGCCTTTTTTCAAGGACAAAAAATCGCCGATCACCCGAAGAAAAGAGCCATGTCCATGCTGCTGGCTATTGTTGCTGGTTTGCTTTTGTATACTGGATTAAAGACGACACCCATGGACGAAAAGCTGACCTATGCCGGGGTACTAACTTTGGTCTATGTGTTCTTAGGAAGGAATTTTATTTTTAAAATAAAGATTAAGAACCTCTGGAATCAAAAGAAGGAAACCAACCCAGAACTAATCATTAATAAAAAAGGTGTGGAGATCAAACACCACATCCCAGAAAGGTGTAAGACAATGGCTTGGACAGATTTTGGATATTACAAAATAGAAGAGCAGGTAGCTTTTCTCTATCCTAAAAAGTCACCGGAAAAATGGTTGACACTTTCCCTTAAAAAAATAGAAAGAGAGCAAAAGCAAGACCTCAAGCAATTGATTAAAGAGAAAATTAAAATCACTCAACCACAAAAATAATGAGCGTCTACTTAGCAGAGTTTATTGGTACTGCCATCCTCATCCTATTTGGGGGAGGGGTAAATGCCGGTGTTAGCCTTCACAAAAATTACTTCCAGGGAGGTAGCTGGCTAGCCATCTGCGTGGGCTGGGGATTGGCCGTTGCCATGGCGATTTATGCCGTTGGAGGTATTTCAGGGGCACATATCAATCCCGCCGTAACCCTAAGTTTTGCTTTGGTGGGTGGCTTTGATTGGGCTCTCGTTCCTGGCTATATTATCGCCCAATTTTTAGGTGCAATGGCCGGTGCTACATTGGTATGGTTACATTATCTGCCACACTGGAAGGCCACTGATGACCAAGGGACTAAGCTAGGCGTGTTCTGTACCAGCCCTGCTTTGAACTCTAGATATGCTAATTTATTCAGCGAGGTTTCGGGCTCGTTTGTCCTGATTTTTGCACTTTCTTTTTTGGGATTAAACCAATTCACCGAAGGGCTTAACCCTTTGGTCGTCGGACTCCTCATTTGCATGATTGGTCTGGCCTTGGGAGGTACTACTGGTTTTGCCATTAACCCAGCCAGGGACCTAGGACCGAGAATTGCCCATTTTATATTACCCATTGCCGGCAAAGGAAAGTCCGGTTGGGGGTATAGTTGGATTCCTGTGATTGGCCCATGGTTCGGAGGAGCACTAGGAGCGCTCAGCTATCAGGCTATATTTAATCAAAACATAATATTCACGCTGTATCCATGCACTTTGGCTGTATTAGTTTTGGTTGTTCTCGCAGTCAAAGAGCAAAGCTCAAACACCGAAACCAAATGAAACTTGTCAACTACTTTTTCGCCTTGGGCCTTAGCCTGACTCTCACTTTTTGTCAATCAAACTCCAACACGATGAAATATGCCAACCTTGATGTACAGGGCCACCGTGGCGCACGAGGCCTCCTGCCCGAAAACACCATTCCTGCTTTTATCAAAGCCGTAGAGTTAGGAGTCACTACGCTGGAATTGGATTTAGCCGTAACCAAAGACAAGCAGCTTTTGGTTAGTCATGATCCATTCATGTCTCATAAGTTTTCGACCACACCCGAAGGCAATCACATTGAAAAGCACAATGAGTTGGAGCACAACATCTATCAAATGAGCTATGAGGAAGTCAAAACCTATGACGTAGGAACGAAGTTTCAAAAACAATTTCCTGATCAGCAATTGATGAAAGCTCACAAGCCGCTATTCAAGGAAGTAGTAGATGCAGTTAATGAGTATATAGAGAAAAATCAATTACCTCCTGTTCGATACAATATTGAAATCAAAAGCAACCCGGTGGGTGACTCCGTCTATCACCCAGCACCAGAAGAGTATTCGAAACTGGTCTACGAATTTATCACCACTGAGATGGATACGGCTAGGCTCAACGTGCAATCTTTTGATTTTAGAATTCTCCAATATTATCATGAGAATTACCCAGAGATCAAATTGGCTGCGCTGGTAGAAAACCCTTTACCCATCGAAGAAAACCTGGCCAATCTCGGCTTTACTCCACAAATCTATAGCTGCTATTACCATTTGCTCGACGCAGAAAAAGTGAAATGGCTTCAAGCTCAAGGGATGCAAGTCATTCCCTGGACGGTAAACGAGCAGGAAGACATCAAAAAAGTACTTGATTGGGGTGTAGATGGGATTATTTCTGACTACCCAAATCGCGTATTAGAAATTATTTCGAATTAACTTTGAAGCTTGCATAATCTTTAAAGGGCGGATTTATCAACTATGGAAATACCAAGTCTTAGTGACATCAAGCGTGCGCACACGCGAATAACTAAATATATCGTACGAACACCAATCATTACTTCCCAAACCATCAATGAGATGGTCGGTGGTGAGGTGTTTTTCAAATGTGAAAATTTTCAAAAAGTAGGCGCATTCAAAATGCGTGGTGCTTCTAATATCATCATGTCGTACAGACCAGAGGAGCGTGTCAACGGATTCGTGACCCACTCCTCAGGAAACCATGCACAGGCCGTGGCTTTGGCATCGAAAGTAGCGGGAGCCAAAGCGTACATCGTAATGCCAGAAAATGCACCACAAGTAAAAAAGGATGCAGTAAAAGAATATGGTGCAGAAATCACTTTCTGTGAACCAACAGAAGAAGCGCGTGTAGCGGCTTGTGCCAAAATCATGGAGGAAACTAATGCTATCCAGGTACACCCATTTCACGATCCTAGAATTATTGCTGGTCAAGCAACCTGTGCCAAGGAATTTATCGAAGAGCACCCAGACCTAGATTTTATGATCTCACCAGTAGGTGGCGGTGGTTTGGCAGCGGGGTCTGCTTTGGCGCTAAGCTACATCAGCCCTACTACCAAAATGATCTTGGCCGAACCGTCCAACGTGGACGATACTTATAGATCTTTTAAATCTGGCAAACTTGTAGGAGTAGATAATCCTGATTCGATCGCTGATGGGCTTCTTGTATCTGTTGGAAAACTGAATTTTGAAATCATCAAACAGCATGTATCAGATATCTATCGTGTAGAAGAGCAAGAGATCGTAGATGCCATGCGCCTGATTTGGGAAAGAATGAAAGTGATCATCGAGCCGTCTAGTGCAGTGGCCGTGGCCGCCATGCTCAAAAACAAAGAGCAATTTGCTGGCAAGAAAACCGGATTGATCATTACCGGAGGCAATGTGCAGTTGGATGCGTTGCCATTCTAGTGCATGCCGTACTCATTCAGGCGCTCAACGCCTTTCTGAGCAACTTGCCGCATTCATTGCGGCACCCCTCACTAATAGAGCAGCTGTATATTCAAGCAGATCACGGGACAAGCCCGCGAATTACTCCCCATTGGAGAAGAGGGCTGGGGAGATTGAAAGGCACTGTCCTTCCGGTCTTCGTCATCACCCGGCATCGTTCGGGTGATCCGCCTGTGGTGAGTAGGCTATTACGAATGAACTACGAGCCGCATGGATAGCCCGACAAGCAGGGCTATGACTTTACGCCGATGTTGGTCTTGTGACCAACATCAAACACTTACTACCCATATATCTCATTGAGAATACCCGCCAATCGAATACCTGCTTTCAGCAACCGCTCATTCACAATTGAGAGGTTCTTATAGTCGTATTCGTATCGCAGCTTGCCGTCTTCTGGAAAGTCGTACACATTTTTCCTGTAGCCCATGGCTTCATCTACCCAAACCATAATACCCTCGCTCTGCCACTGGCTGATCTGATCATCGGTTGCATGATCTATCCATTGGCAATATTCCGTATAGCTCAGCTTCTGATTATCTATGATGCCGGCGTCCCATACCCGATGAAGGTTGAAGCTTTTCTCCCACATATAGTCGACCTTGACGGTATTGCCACCTAAGTCTTCGCCATTACCTACATGCAAGGGTTGATGAATGTCAGCCACGAGGTGCACGAGATACTTCAAATTCTCAAGCTCAGTATCATAAGAAAACTGTTTCGTCTTCAATTCAGCCATAATTCTGGTAATTGCCTGAATGACATCTCCTTCTTCAGGTACACCAGCTTCCTCATACGTTTTGCCGTCTGGGATGGTACAGTAATGCCAGGGAGACATAAAATCATTGGTGCTGTCGGAGCGGATAAAATCCATATAGTTACCCACCATGCCTAGTTGCTCATCGCCTAGAATGGTCTGTATATTTTTCTTGGCTTTGTTTGTCAGATGATCATAGGCGATTTGTCCAACTACGCGGTGGCCCGTTTGTCCCCATGAAAATGCGGTAGCATAAGTGATACAAAGGAAGAGTGTGGATAGAAGAAATTTTTTCATATCAATATTGGATTCAAGAATAGTGAAGATAATCCTAAATGCCCTTTAATAAAGCCTCCGATTTAGAAAAGTCTTCTTTTCGAATTTTGATGACTATATCCGAATCGAAAGGATTACTCCCCACATAATCATCAAGATCACCAGATTTTTCGAATGTCCGCTCAAAGGGGATATTATGATTTTGTAAAATCTCAATCAGTGCCTCGGCTTCTAAGGGGTCTTGGTAAGTGCGGAAGAGGGTCATGGTTTATGACCCTTTTATCTCCAGAAAAGGGTACAATGCAGGGTGTATTTTAAAATTATCCGTTCCCAGTTTTTGTGACATCAAGTAATTCTTTTTTGATTCATCAAAATCAAACTCAAAAGCATACTCATTCTGTCTAATTTCTCGTCCTATAACAGATAATGATACAAGGTGATTTATGAAATCTTTATTCTTTTCCGGGGACAATTGGATTTTGGCTTCCTCCATGCCATGCATCAAAAGTGTTTCAGAAATCACATTATCTACTCCGATTAAGGAGTATAAAAAATCTTCCATTTGCTGAAACGATATACCATTTTCAACCACTAAAGAAGTAAACACCCAAGAGGAATAGTCTTTGTATGCTTCGAGCAGGTCGTTTTCTTCAATTTTTATATGCCCCCTAAGGATTGCTTTTTCTTGAGCCTTCTTAAAAAAGTAAATTATATCTCTGGGTCTGGGATAAACCCTATTCATAATGAAGTCCTTGACTTTTTCTCCCTGCACGTGATTAGTTACATATTTATCCCACAACAATGCACCATCAACACTTGAATCGTTTAGTTGAACAAACCTTTCTTCAATAATTCTAAAAAAAGCTTCTGGATCGGTCCATTTTAGCTTGGTATATTCAATTTTATCCGGTTCTCGTGCGAATTTTAAAACATATTTGAAAATGTCACTTCGTAGAAATATTGCTAGCCTAAATCGAATATTTTTTTGCTTTGATTTAATCACAGAAATTTCTTGAGCTATTCTACCTGTAACGCTTAACAAGCCAAGAATGCATTTACTAAGTAAATTTACTGTACTGGAATTTGTCCAAGATTTATCTAAATTATCAATCAGAACAATAATCTCATTTTTATCTTCTACAATATTCGCAAACTGCTTTCTAAGATTTGAAAATGTCTTTATGTGGAGTAGTTCGGCAACTTTTAACTTAAATTCCTTTTGAGACAAGTTTTCACTATGATCATAATACTGTTCAAGTTGATTCAATTGTTCTTCTAACCTTATGGATATCTCATTTAAATATAAGTTCTCATTATTTTCAATGAAGCTTAAATATTCATTATCCGCATCCTCCTTAGCATAAATGGGTTTAGATTTTACTTCAAAATATAACATTTTGGCTATTTCCGTATAAATTAGAAACTTCCAAACTGATTCAATCAGAAAACTCTTCTCATAATCTTCTGGCATTTTTTTTAGTAATTGTGTTATTCCGTCTATTTCAAAATTTACGGGCTTAATTAAACACACATATTTTCTAGAGTCATCTGATAAAATTTCGTTCAAATAGATCAAAGAAGCCGACTTTCCTGTTCCTTTCCTCCCAATAATCAAATTATATTCATTTTTTATTAATGAATCCAAATGGGAGGTTTGAACAAAATAACTAAACAATTTGTCGTTTTCATGCTCGGCTACAATTTCACCAAAGTTTATTTTTTGTAATTCAGACTGTTCTTTTATAACCCTCTTTTTTTTCCTTGTTTTTAATAAAAGCTCGGCTATTCTTTGATTTAAATCACTAACAAAAGGAAGGATAATCTTTTCACATTCACTAACAGTATTGTATTTCCTAATCAAATCCTTCAAATCAATAGGAGTGTCATGAGGTTTTTCACATACCATTAATATGTCCTTATCAAGGCCTGCTCCAATTCCAGAAATCAACGAACATTTTGCATTCTGCATTTTAAATCCATTTCTTCTATATGAAGAAAACTCAACCAAAAGAGCTGGACACGATAATAGCTGTTCTATATACCAGCTTAGAGTTTCCACCTTATTTTCTAATGCATCATCAACGATTGTCGGAAGTTTTCCTATTATGTTAGAAATTGACCTTGAATACTCCGTTACGTATTGTCCTTTTACATAAAATAATGCATTCTTTGCTGTACTAGATTTTACAGTTTTTACAAGAGTATCAAACATTCCCTTGTTATTATTATCTAAGAATTCGTAAAAGCCGTTAACAATATCTGCGCTATTCGAATAAGAATGATACCCAATATTCTCTAGCAAGTTCAGCTCCTTATAAAGTCTGAAAGAATCAGTTATTGATATGTCAAAAATTAAAAAGATAGGTTTATCAATAGCAAGGGCGTAACCAATTTCAAACAGGACATTTTCATTCATGCCTGTTAAATCTGCACACAGAAAGTCAGCGTTATTAATTTCTTTGAAAATTTCTGATATAATTCGCTTTCCATTTACATTCATATCAGTCCAAAGCCTAATGTGAACATCTCCAGCTTTGTTAATTTCAGAAACAGCTTTTGAAATACTTTCCCCAGATGAAGCCGGTTGAGAACCATATGCGAAGAATCCGTTTTCCATTATTTAAAAAAATTAACAATTAAAAGAATATATAAATCTCGAAGTGCTCCTGATCAGCGACAACTAGACAACCGACCTTAGGATAATATTAAATGAATAATAACAGCATTCAAAACCGTTAGGTCAGAACTTTTCTTGGCGAAGAATAATGTTTATCTTCTTTCCTTAAACCAATAAATACTAAACATGAACTTCACCAAGACCCCGCAGGCATTGATTTGCCTGTGCCTGATCGCGTACAGCTGTACGCAAACCCTACAAGAAATACCCCCTCAGCAGTACACCATCGAGCAATTCATGGATGTAAAAGAAATCTATGGCGGGTACTTTTCACCTGATGAATCCAAAGTACTGATCGGTAGTAAGGAATCTGGCGTGTACAACGCCTTTGAAGTGTCTCTGGAAACAGGAGAGAAAAAACAGCTGACGCAAGCTACAGATGACGGCGTTTTTCCGATGTCGTATTTCCCTGAAGACGATCGCTTCATTTTCGCTTCAGACAAAGGAGGAAATGAAATCACGCACATCTATGTGAATCAACTCGACGGTATGACTAAAGACCTGACCCCAGACTCTGCGGCCAAGGCCAATTTTTGGGGATGGAATTACGACCGTACAAAAATGTTTTTGACTTCCAACAAGAGAGACCCAAGATTCTTCGACTTGTACTGGATCAAGCTGGACGATATCGGCAACGAAAGTAAGATGTACGAAACACAGCTATTTTATCAGAATGAAAAAGGACTCAACCCCAGTCTCGTTTCTAATGATGAAAAGTTTATTGCGCTGCATCAATCCATCACCACCAATAATTCGAACATGTATTTACACAGTGTAGAAACTGGTGAAACCAAGCTGATCAGCGAACATGAAGGTGATGCAGACTACAGCCCGGAATTTTTTAGTCTGGATGGCTCCGAGCTCTTCTATCTCACCAATGAAGGTTACGAATTTATGTACCTGAAAGCTTACAACCTCCAAACAGGTGAAAGCAGAGTGGTAGAAAAAGAAGACTGGGACATCTTTTATTCCTACTTGTCCCGAACGGGCAAATACCGCGTGTCCGTGATCAACAACGATGCGAAAACCGAAGTCAAATTTTTTGACGGCCAAACTGGAGAACCTATCCAGATCTCAGGACTGCCAGAAGGGGACATCTCAGGTGTAAAGATTTCAGAAAGCGAAAATCTGATGAGTTTCTATATGACCAACTCCAACACGCCACGAAATTTATATGTCTATGATTTCCGTACCAGTACTTACAAAAAGCTAACCGACACCATGAACCAGGAAATCAACCCAGATGATCTAGTGGCTGGCGAAGTGATTCGTTTTCCTTCCTTCGACGGAATGGAAATACCTTCGATTTTGTACAAACCCAAAGGTTTGAAACCCGGAGAAAAAGTACCCGTCATGCTAATGATTCATGGCGGTCCAGGCGGACAAACCAGACTCAATTACACACCAAGACTTCAATATTATGTCAATCATGGATATGCCTTCCTTGCGGTAAACAATCGTGGAAGTTCTGGCTATGGCAAAACATTTTATGCAGCCGATGACTTAAGACATGGACAAGATGATTTACAGGATTGTGTAGAATCGAAAAAGTTTTTAGCTACGCTCGACTACATCGATACCGACAAGATCGGAATCATGGGAGGAAGTTATGGCGGATACATGGTGATGGCCGCACTAGCCTTTGCGCCTGAGGAGTTTGCCGTAGGCGTTAATTATTTCGGCGTGACCAACTGGTTGAGAACCATAAGATCAATTCCACCTTGGTGGGAATCTTTCAGAGAGGCACTATATACAGAAATGGGCAATCCCAACACTGAAGATTCGGTAGCGTTGTACAACAAATCACCATTGTTCTTTGCACATCAGATCACCAAGCCTTTCATCGTATTGCAAGGGGCAAATGACCCTCGCGTACTCCAGGTAGAATCGGACGAGATGATAGAAGAAGCCAGAAAAAACAATGTGCCTGTAGAATATGTACTCTTCGACGACGAAGGACACGGATTCAAAAAGAAAGAAAATAATATTACTGCTTCTAAAGAAGTCTTAAAGTTCTTAGATAAGCATCTGAAGGGAGTGGAGAATTAAATAATGGGCTGTCTCAAAAGAAAAAACACGTCTTCGCGAACGGAGTGAAGCGACCTTGAAATCAATTCAACCAAATAGAATGAGATTGCGTCACTCCGTTCGCAATGACGGACAGTTTTGAGACAGCCGTATTAATTAAGTCACTTCGCGTAAGACTCAATCACATCGATCATCGCCTCCTGACAAACCGGACAAAAATAGTCCGTACGGGTAAACATGATGCAATTGGGTGAAGAGCGATAAATGCCCACCGAGGCATAACCTGCTCCTTCAAAAGCACCCACTTTCTTCGAGAAGTCCGCATTTTCTAAAAAGTCCTGTACTCGAGCATCTTCAGCCGTTACCTTTTCATCATACAGCTTTTCTGCTGCCGCTATAGCTTCAGCTGGTGCTTGTGCTTTTTTTAAAGCTGCGATGCTGTCGTTCAGCATACGACGCTCGGCTTGCCATTTCAAGCTAGTGCTATCGTAGAAAGCTTTGTTCCATGATGTAGGGAGTTCGATGCCCTCGGATAACAAATGTTTCCATTTCACATTTTCCGGATCGAGTAGCGCTGTGATGTTTGGTTCAGCAGGCTCATAGCCTTGCGGATAAAAATCGTTGTAGGCCGACGAAGAGGTGTAATACTCATCCGCCAACCCGAAAAACGAGTGGCCGAACTCATGCACCATCAGATACTCACTAAAGATATTATCTGAGGTGTAGGTACAGTAAAAATTGTAAATACCGCCTCCGCCATATCGGCTGTGGTTCACCATAATGTACAAGGCATCGTAGGGCGCATGGCCGGCAATATCCCTCAGGGCTTTGTTGTCCTCGGTCAACAAATACCTTTCCGACCCCATAGAATTGAAAGTGGCACTTACGGCTGTGTTCTTATCTATACCTGCTCTTGGCTCATCGATGCCACTGTCTTCCGATGGTTTCAACACACCGCGAATATTGAATCTATCTTTATACGACTTGCAAGGCTCTGCCTGGAAAAAGACTTCTGTAAATCTCTTCAAGTCATTTTGAAATTTTTGGTTGTCAGCTGCCGCGTAACCTTCCCCTACAATCAGAATATCGGCTTTTATATGTGGATCGCCATTGTCCAGACTAGCATAGACATTGACTTCAGCATCTTTCTCTGCGATCTTCCTTTCCGAAGGATCAATAGTTGTTCGATAGACTTCATTGAGGTTGCCGTCTTTATCTCTTTTGTCCAAAGCGAAAACGACAGACTTCAAAGGTTTTGGGATGATGGCCGACTCGTGAAACCGCTTCACTTCGCCATTGATGGCGGGTGTACTGGTTTGGTATTCTTTGAAATAGCTATCAAAACCTTTAGAATAAATCAACTTACCGGAGGCTTGATCATATACTTTGTGATAATATGCACCGTAGTTGAGCGAGTCGACTAAGGTCACCAAACTACCCGCCCAGCCCTCGTAAGAATAGAGCTCATCTACTTCAACTGTTTCCGTCTTAGCATCTCCTTCATGGAAATAGTCTATTCGCAAAGTCTGGTCCGTGAAGTATTTTTCAAAAGTAGTTGTTGGTTTTTGTTCACAGCACATGAGGCACACCACTAGCGCGGAAATTAGGAAGAGTCTTTTCATCATTTTTAAGGTTTTAAGAAGGGGTAAATTAATGGAAATCGATGGATTCGGAAAAAGAGAAGTCTCCATATAAGTTGTCATTTCGACCGGATGGGAGAAATCTCGTTAAGATAGCTTCCGTAATTAGTGGATATTAAGATTTCTCGTTTCGCTTGAAATGACAAGAGAAAATGGAAATTGATGGATGGCTAATTCTAGATTCCGTCATTGAAGCAAAGTGAGACCCCTCCTTCCGCACTGCTTTCCGAGGGGGACTTCTCCCTGTGGTCGAAGTGACGACAAAAAAATAGCGCGCCCCGAAGAGAAGCGCGCCATAATCACCAACCTAACCTTAAACAATGAATCGCGAGTGCGCGATCATGAATAGATTTATACTCTGCTTATTTAAATGGAATTTGATTAGAAATAGTTCCCAACCAACTAAATCTTTTGCGGGCCTGTTCCGCAATCTGCCTGAAGAAACCACGGTAGATGCCGCAACGGGTACCATAGCCGTCAAGTTAAGAAGTTGTTTATGGTCTTAAACACATTTTGTTTTCCGTTTTTGGTTTCAGTGAGATATTTTCTATCAGATCGGATGAGTAATTTTTTAAACCAGTATTCTAGGGGTTGGTCTTCAAAAACAACTTTCTTGAGGTCATTAGATAGCCTAAAAGCTGTTTTGAAAAATTTATTCTGACTGCACCGTATAGCCATTCCTTGGTCAAGCAAGCCCTGTTCTATTAACCTGAAGGCTTGATAGTGGAGCATGATCCAGATAAAGCGGGCAATAAGCTGGCACTGGAATCTTTCCTGTTTCATAGCTTTCATTTTGTCAATTCGGGCTTGTGATTTCCAGGCTTTGAATACAAGTTCGATTTGCCAGCGGGTGCGGTATATGCCTTGAACCTGTGAAGTGGAAACCCATGCTTTTGGCACATTGGTTATAAATATGTTCAGCCATGCCCTTGTTTTATACTCTTTACTGACCTTGTGTCTACCATGGGCTGCTCTTTCAGCCCTCAATAAACGTTGTTTGTAAACCTGCTCGGGCACTTTTGCAACAATCATTCGCATCGGCATATCTGCGATTTTCACCTCCAGCTCTAAAGCAGGCAATGTGTGTTTGTTGAGTTTTCTCAATATGGCAGAAAAGTCGATTGGAGCCTGGTCCACATCCTGAACGCCCCACCTGCTGTTTAAGCGGTTCAGGAAATAAGCCCCTTGTTGGGAAACATGCTTCAGATAGTGCTGGGTCACATAGCCCAAGTCCCGAACCAAGAGGTCTCCCTTTTCGATATCGCCCAGGGTTTGCCTAGAATCTGTTTGATCATTACGGCAGGCTGCCGTCAATTCCAGCCTTTGAGTGACATTGGTAAGCAAATCATATTCATACTGGATACTGATCTGGGCCTTGCTGCCTTGGCCTCCATGACCTTTGAACGTTTTGGCATAAGCCTCTGGAAGCGTGTACCGTGTAGAATCTTTGACCATCACCCGATTGAACCGCTTAAATTTGTTTTGTTCAGATGGGTTCAAATTCAGCTGCCCAGCCAGCAATTGGCTAAGCAAAGCACTCATAAATTCGACAGCCTTGATATTGAACCGCTCTTGGACGGCTTGTTTTGAAATAGACAAACCATGTTGCTCAACAAAACCATTGGCCAGATCCTCAAGGCTCACTTGATCTAGGTACTGATCACAAAAAAGAAGTAGATCAAGGAACTTAGATGCGTCCAAACGTGACTTACGCTGTACAAAGCCACTCTCCCTGGCCAAAAGATCAAGTTTCTCTTTAGAAAAAATCTTATTTAAACAGCCTGAAAAACAACTGGCCTTAGCCTCAATTAGTTGTGAAATTTCTTGTCGGTTCTTCCCCAAACAGTATTTTTGAGAAAGAAAAAAGGCAGGTCACTAATACATCAAAAGCCCGCCTTTTTGTTCATTTAAAAATCAAACAAATATGGGGAAGAACACTAGGTATTCCTAACTGGGATACCATGCCCAAACCACAAATTCAGTCGAGAAAACCTTAGCTTGACGGCTATGGCAACGGGTACGGCAAGGGCAGGAATCCAAATAGTAGAATGAAGAAAAATAATTCGTCATTGCGAACGAACGGGACACCAAGGTGTAGCAATCTCGTCAATCAATCCGTATCTGAACTTCAAGATCACTTCGTGTCACTCGTGATGACGTATAGAATAATACGATCTTCGCCTCCTTGCACTCTAATTTGTAATCCACATGCTAGGTTCACCAAACACAAAACGCTTACTTTTGTGCCTTAATTTCAAGGTGTGAATCAAAAAGAGTTACTTTCCTTATACAAATCCCAGGCGACAGTTCAAGCATTGGCGGAAGCCGTGAAGCCAAACGAAAATAAGCACATCAATTTGAAAGGATTGATAGGAAGCCTTGATGCCATCACTGCGGCAGCCACATACCAGCTCAACCACCAGAATCACATTTTCATTCTGCACGAAAAAGAAGAAGCGGCTTATTTCTATAACGATCTTCAGAATCTCCTGGGTGATAAAGAAGTTCTACTATTTCCATCTTCTTATAAACGCGCCTACGAATTTGAGGAAACGGAAAATGCCAATATCCTCATGCGTGCTGAGATCCTCAACCGAATCAACAACAAATCTTCCGCAGGAGAGCTGATCGTGACCTATCCAGAGGCACTTACCGAAAAGGTGATCAACAAAAAATCTTTAGTGCAAAACACCTTCACTGCCAAGGTGGGCGAGCAAGTCGACAGTGATTTTCTCACCGAACTGCTGCTCAACTACGGTTTTGTGCAAGACGACTTTGTATACGAGCCGGGTCAGTTTGCTGTACGTGGGGGCATTGTGGATATCTACTCCTATGCAGGTGAATTGCCATTTCGTATCGAATTGTTTGGCGATGAAATCGAAAGCATACGGACGTTCGATCCTGAAAGTCAATTGTCGAAAGACAACCTCAAGACCATCAACATCATTCCGAATATCCAGACCAAACTGCTGGAAGAGACTCGTCAGTCGTTTTTGGACTACGTGCCCAACAATTCAAAAATCTGGATCAAAGACTATCAGAATACCATGGATGTACTGGACAAGTCTTTCGCCAAGGCGAAAGAAAGTTTCGACACCATCTTAGAAGCCAGCGGTGGCGCTAGCCTGGCCATGGACCCCAACCAGCTTTTTGAAACCAGTGCTTCGTTTGAAGCGGCTATTGAGGACTATGTCAAAATAGAATTTGGAAATCGATTCTACTTGAATGGGGCAGATGCTTTTAGCTTTGATGCCAATCCTCAACCGTCATTCAATAAAAACTTTGACCTGATTGCAGAAAGTCTGGAATCCTTTCAGGAAAAGCAATATGCGACGCTGATTGCGTCTGAGTCAGAAAAGCCGATTCAACAACTCACTTCGATTTTCGAAGAAATCAATCCATTTATCAAATTCGATTCTTTGATTCTGGGTTTAAGAGAAGGGTTTGTGGATAATCAGACACAGCTGACCTGCTTCACCGATCATCAGCTTTTCGAAAGGTTTCACCGCTACAAAGTCCGTAAGAAGCATTCGAAATCCAAGGCGCTCACACTGAAAGAACTGCGCACGCTAAATCCTGGAGATTATGTGGTGCACATCGATCACGGGATCGGCCGATTCGCAGGTCTGGATATGGTCGACGTGAGCGGCAACAAACAGGAAGCCGTTCGCCTCGTATATCGCGACGATGATTTGCTGTATATCAGTATTCACTCGCTGCACAAAATCTCGAAGTATAGCGGCAAAGAAACCGGGCCTCCACAAGTAAGTAAACTCGGTTCGCCCGAATGGGAGAACAAAAAGAAGAAGGTTAGCCGAAAGGTCAAAGACATCGCCAAGGAGCTCATTGCGCTCTATGCGAAAAGAAAAGCCGCTCCGGGTTTTAGCTTTGGGGAAGATGGCTACTTACAGGCAGAGTTGGAAACTTCGTTTCTCTATGAAGATACGCCTGATCAGGCCAAAGCGTCTGAAGATGTGAAAGTGGACATGCAAAAGCCACATCCTATGGATCGTCTGGTTTGTGGCGATGTAGGGTTTGGGAAAACGGAAGTGGCGATCCGCGCGGCCTTCAAAGCCGCAGTTCATGGCAAGCAAGCTGCGGTACTCGTGCCTACCACGATTTTAGCCATGCAACATTACCACACCTTCCACGAACGATTGGCCAATTTTCCCGTGACGGTAGAATATATCAACCGCTTTCGCACTACAAAAGAAATCAAAGACATTCTCGCCAGAGTGAAAGAAGGAAAAGTCGATATCCTGATCGGCACGCACCGAATTGTAAACAAAGATGTAGTCTTCAAAGACCTTGGTCTTTTGGTCATCGATGAAGAGCAAAAATTTGGTGTAAAAATCAAAGACAAACTCAAAGAAATCAAGGTAAACGTGGATACGCTCACGCTTACCGCTACACCGATTCCTAGAACGTTGCACTTTTCGCTGATGGGAGCGCGCGACTTGAGTGTGATCTCTACACCTCCGCCCAACCGACAGCCAGTGACTACCGAGATTCATGTCTTTAGCGAAACCATGACGCGTGACGCCGTGAGCTATGAATTACGTCGCGGTGGACAGGTTTTCTTTGTCCACAACAAAGTCAGCGATATCGAAAGTGTGGCCAACCTGATTCACCGACTGGTGCCAGACGCGAGGGTGGGCTATGCCCACGGCCAGATGGAAGGGCCGAAGCTGGAAAAAACCATGCTTAAGTTTATCGAGGGTGAGTACGATGTGCTGGTTTCCACCAATATCATCGAAAGTGGGCTCGACATTCCCAATGCCAACACCATCATTATCAACAATGCGCAAAATTTCGGATTGTCAGATCTCCACCAGATGCGTGGTCGTGTTGGGCGATCCAACAAGAAGGCCTTTTGCTACCTGATCACACCACCTACTTCTCACTTGTCGTCGGATTCGAGAAAGCGACTCAGCGCTTTGGAGGAGTTTTCTGATTTGGGAGATGGATTTAAAGTGGCCATGCGAGATTTGGATATTCGTGGTGCTGGTAATTTGCTCGGGGGTGAACAGAGTGGTTTCATTTCTGATATCGGTTTTGACATGTACCACAAAATTCTCGACGAGGCGGTCAACGATCTTAAAGAAAATGAGTTCAAGGACCTATTCGAAGATCAAGCGGTGGATGTGAAGGCACTGGTTTCGGATTGCATCATAGAGACGGATTTGGAAATTCTTATCCCGGAGGATTACGTCAAAAACATTACCGAAAGGCTAAGTATCTACACACAGATCGACAATATCAAATCTGAAGCAGAACTCAATATTTTTGAGCAGTCGGTTTTAGACCGGTTTGGAAAAATTCCTCAATCTGTTATAGACCTTTTCAAAACGGTAAAACTTCGCTGGTTGTCCATTGATTTAGGTTTTGAAAAGCTGGTACTGAAAAATGGCCGAATGCGTTGCTACTTCCCGCCAAAGGACAATGATGCCTACTATCAGTCTGCAGCCTTTGGACATATCATCGGCTATGTACAGCAGCATCCAAAAACCTATCAACTCAAAGAGATCAAAGACAAACTGATGCTCGTGATGGCCGATATAGAAACTATCGACAAGGCAGTGGAGCAGCTCAATAATATTTGGGTGAGCCTAAAGGGAAAATAGACTTTGCATTCTTTTTTCATTATCAGCCTCCATTAGGTAAAAGCACGCTAGCTTCGCGCCGTTCTTTCACATAGACATTGACAAACAATCATGAGGACATTTGGATCGACTGGGTTGATACTTTGTCCGAAGAAAACTATCTGGTGATCGATGATTTCATCAACGATCGCGAGCTGGATATTTTTCTTTCATATTTTCAGGACCACCTGAACGAGAATGATTTTAAGAAAGCAGGTATCGGAACCGGCACTGAATTCCAGCTCAAAAGCCAGATAAGGGGAGACTATATCCGATGGTTAAATCGTGAAAAGGATACGGAGCTCTCTGATTTTTTTGCACGAGTAGATGAAGCCATTGCCCGACTGAATAGATATTGCTTTCTTAGTTTGTCAGGCTCAGAATTTCACATGGCGCACTACCCAAAAGGTACTTTCTACAAAAGACATCTCGACCAATTCAATCATCGAAGCAACCGATTGATTTCCATGATTCTTTATCTGAATAAGGATTGGGCAGCGGGGGACGGTGGAGAACTGAAAGTATATCTCAATGGAGAAGAAAGGAAAATAGCACCAATTGCCAAACGGGTAGTATTAATGCGCAGCGACCTGGTAGAGCATGAAGTATTAGAAACAAATGTGGACCGATATAGTCTGACGGGCTGGCTGTTATATCAACCACCAGGGCTGACTTTTTTGGCCTAAAACGACATCTTCTGCAGAGCTAGATCGTAATACCTAATAACCAAACTTGAAACATGGATAACCTACGATCAAGCCATGAAAGCCAACCTTGGCAGGCGCACCAAATAACTAATGGGTTTAGAATAGAAGATGTCTGGCTTCTTCCCATCCACATTAATTCCGCTACTCCGATTCGCAACATTCAAGATACTTTCGTAGAGGCCATTAGCCAAATAGGCACTCAAGGATTTGCCGGGTTATTGTTTCAATTTCGTAACTGGCTCGGCCGTGTGTTTGGTTGGGAAGATCCAAACATAACAAACCAAAAACTTCCACCTGGCGTGCTCAAAAAACGATTCGCAGAAAAAACCAAAACTCCTGTAGATGAATTACCGAAAGGAGGTTTTTCGCACTTCGATTTGGTGTACCAACTAGAAAACGAGGTGATGTTGGAAATAGAAAACAAAACTGTACAGGCAGCCATACATTTAGCTAAAGTGGTGGATGACCAAGCGGCTAGTGCACGCATGGCGATTTATGTAAAACCGAATGGTCTGTTTGGTCAAGTCTATATGCTGGTAATCAAACCCTTTAGACATTGGATTGTGTATCCTGCTTTATTGAATATGCTGGCCAATCAATGGAACCAGAAATACACCTAGCTCAGTCCTTTTTGCATTTAGGGATAAAAACCAATCCTCTAAATGCTCAAAACGCTGACTTTAATATCAGTACTAGGTTTGCTTGGTATCCCAGCAGAAGCTCAAAACACCTCCAACATATTGTTCGGCCAAATAGTGGATGCAGAGCGTTTCTTACCCATATCATTTGCTCACATTGTAGGAAATGAAACGCAAGTCATTGCAGATGCGGATGGAAATTTTTCCATCTCTGTGCATATCGGTGATACTCTCACTTTTTCCCATATCAATTTTGAAAGGTATAGCTTGCTCATTGCCGCCAGCCCACTTCAACCCATACGGGTCTATATGAAAAAGAAAGAAAATCTGATGGATGAAATAATCATTCGAGACTATCTACTTGAAGAAGAACTCAAACAGGAAATTGTTGAACATGAAGTAAAGTATTCGGAGGAAGAGGTTAATGCTATTCAGAATGTAGCGTTTTCGACCCTACTGTACAAGAAAGGCTATGTGCCCGAAATGAATAGTTTGGACAATTTCAAAAACTATATGAAAGAGCCACAGGGAGTAAGTCTTTTCTCTTCCGACCCATCTAAGGGATTAATCAAAAGTATTCAGCGGCTTAGTCAACAAAATAATAATTCCTCGCCTAATCGTTTAAGACTTAACCAAACAGATACCACTACCGTCTATCGATTTTATGTTCCCCATGATTAATGAGGACATTATTCCACAAACTGAACTTTGTCTTCCTCAATCAATTCCAAACCTTGGATTTTCAAATACACCTGAGCAGTAGCTAGAACATCTCGGTTACAATATTCAGCGATTCTTTCTAATCCCTCCTCATGATAATACACCCGGTTCACATCACTGCCGTCTATGTCGTCTTTCGGAGAGGGAATGTTAAACACTTCTGTGAGTAGCGCCAGTGAAGTAAAGCTCTTGTAATCTCCGAACTTCCACATTTCCATCGTATCAAGATGTTTGATTTCCCAGGGCTTTTTCCCAGAGAGTTGTAGATATGGCGGTAAGGCAATACCGTTGATCAACATGCGTCGGCAGATATATGGAAAGTCAAACTCTTTGGCGTTGTGACCACAAAGTTGGATTTTATCTTCATCCATTTTGTCATGCATTAAAGCAACAAACTCTTCTAGCAGTTCTTTTTCATCATCTGATCGAATCGCCTTGATTCGAATATTCAATTGATCCTCTTTGTCATGGTATAGTATGCCGACCGAAATGCAAATGATTTTTCCGAACTCAGAATAAATAGCTGCCTTATCAAAATAAAGCTTGTCCAGCGGAATGTCGTCTTCTCTTCTCAGAAAAGTGCTTTTCTTTTCCCATAATTCTTGCATGGCCGGCTCCAATGTTTCAAAGGTGGGAGAACCTGATACCGTTTCAATGTCTAGAAAGACAAGATTCTTTAGGTTATTCATGATCGGTTGATTTTACATTTAACTTTCTTTTTTAGTCCAATATCTCACGAGCCCAGCCACACTCATCCAAGATGGATTGGCTGCTTCATACAACTCAATTGTTGGCTCACTCAATCCAGCTTCACGCAATTGATCAGCGGTGTATGCCATAAAAAGTGGTACCATTTCTTCATTGCTCAGACCAGCTTGCATTTGTTTTTTGATCCACGCTGCCCAATCGTCTAGAATGTTTTCTAAAGCAGAAAGATGAGGTTCAATAGCCGTTATTTTGTTATAATGGGTGAGATACAAGGCAGATGGTTCAGCATTCCGTAAAATATCAATTGAAGCTTTCCAGTCTTCCAAGTTGATATCTGGCGGTGGGCAAGGAGGAACCACAGGGCCATTATCAATTTTCACTCCAGCTACATCTCCGGTAAAAATAACATCCCCCACTTGCCAGGCGATATGATGCTTGGCATGGCCTGGGGTGTGTAAACTCTTGATCTCTATATCTCCACATCGAAAGGATTGCTGGTCTTCCACCTGTATAAGCTGATCGGCAGGAATCGGTTTCATTTGACCCCATAAAGTATCCATCTGATCACCATAAATTCTTGTGGCTGATTCCATCAGGCGCGAAGGATCTTCCATATTTTTTGCTCCAAACGGGTGCAAATAAATTTTAGCACCTGTTTCTGCCAAAGCCCAGGCTGCACCTGCATGGTCCAAATGGATATGTGTCAAAAAAACATGTTTGATATCTTCCATCTGATAGCCCATTGCTTCTACATCCTCTTTCAATTTTGGAAATGTAGAATGTGGACCGGTTTCTATAAGAATAGGGCCTTCGCTTGTTGGCAGTAAATAAGCTGCAATAGCGTGATCTAAACTTTTAAACTGAAGGTCAATAATTTTAATATCCGGCATGCGTATGAAGTTTGAATAAAGATAAAAGAATTAATCCTTTTCGAAACCAACCAAGCGCTTTGGGCAAAAAAAATCCCGGGGAACCACCCCCGGGACAAAACTCAAAACATAACCAATCAACTAATCTCAACCGAGCGGTTGAGTATCATTGAGACCGTCAGTCTCAACGATTGTTAATCAATCTAAACTCATGTATATACATTCAATCTTTATGCCAAAAAGTATTAAGAAATGTTAAAATGGGTATTTCACCTAGAAGAAACTAGCATATCTTTCTTCACCAATTGAGCTAACTCAAAAAATTTGGCCGGTTTGATGATCACATCATCTACATGATCGGTGATATAAGCCATTTCTCTATCTGAAGTATGAAGGATAATATTAATATGGTTGAAAGATTCCTTTACTCGTTTTGCCGTCTCCGCTCCATTCATCTTCGGCATGTGATAATCTAGAATAATGGTATCCACCCAATAGTTGTACAAAAAGTCCATCACCTGATTACCGTCATTACATTCTCCAACTATTTCTATGTTTCCACACGCCGGAAGTAATTTTTTCAGTGTTTGTCTAATCAGAAAGCTATCGTCAACAATTAAAACCTTTTTCATGTTTTCTTCCATTTAGGTAGAATGAGATCATTCGTTATTTGATGGAAGTATACTTGCCACGACCATGCCGAAATGCTCTAAATAGGTGAAAATGGGTATTTCACCTAGACATTTGATGGCACAAAAAAGCCTGTGCACTTTCATGCACAGGCCTCATATGAATGCGAATTTATTACTCTTCTATTTTCACCTCATCGAGGTTGATGAACTCAATTTCGTTTTGATCATTGAGTGTCATCCCGATTACTGATTCGTTGCTGATCTTGCCAGATAATATTTGTTTAGACAAATCATTCAAAATCAGCTTCTGCATCACTCGCTTGAGCGGTCTGGCTCCAAACTGAGGGTCAAATCCTAATTCACCCAAGCGATCCAAGACCTGATTCGATCCTTCCAGCTTCATGCCGTTCTCTGCCAATCGCTTCTGTATCAACTTGAACTGGATGCCCACAATCTTGCGGATGTTCTCCTTCGTCAGTGGACGGAACATGATGGTTTCATCCACACGGTTCAAGAATTCCGGACGGACCGACTGCTTCATCAACTCAAAGACTTCGCGTTTGGTCTTTTCGATTACCTCTGCTTCATTGTCAGCATTTAGCTTCTCGAAATTTTCCTGAATCAAATGCGAACCAATATTTGTAGTCATAATGATGATCGTATTCTTAAAGTTCGCCACGCGACCTTTATTGTCTGTCAATCGGCCATCATCCAAGACTTGCAACAAGACGTTGAAAGCATCTGGGTGCGCTTTTTCGATTTCGTCTAAAAGTACTACTGAGTACGGCTTTCTTCTTACCGCTTCAGTAAGCTGGCCACCTTCGTCATAACCCACATATCCGGGAGGAGCACCGATCAGTCTACTCACTGCATGTCTTTCCTGATATTCAGACATGTCAATACGTACCATGGCATTCTCATCGTTGAACAAGTAGTCCGCAAGGGCTTTAGCCAATTCTGTTTTACCCACACCGGTGGTACCTAAGAATATGAACGAGCCAATCGGACGATTTGGATCTTGCAATCCGGCACGACTTCTTCGTACCGCATCAGAGATGCTTTCGATCGCCTCTGCCTGTCCAGCTACCCGCTTGCCCAACTCATCCTCGAGGTGCAGCAGTTTTTCGCGATCACTTTGTAGCATTTTTTGTACAGGGATTCCCGTCCACTTAGCTACCACTTCGGCAATATCTTCGGAACCTACCTCTTCTTTCAGCAAAGAACTTTCGCCTTGCATCTGAGCCAGCTGAACTTTAAACTCTTCGAGCTTTTTCTCCGCTTCCTGGATTTTGCCATATCTATATTCGGCTACTTTCCCAAAGTCTCCTTCTCTTTCCGCCCGGTCTGCTTCAGCTTTATACTTATCTATGTTTTCCTTCTCTGTTTGAATACCAGTGATTACCGCTTTTTCGTTCTCCCACTTGGCCTTCAGCTCATCACGTCTCTCAGACAATTCCGAGATTTCTTTAGAAAGTACTTTTTCTCGATCCTTGTTTTTCTCACGTCGAATCGCAGCTCGTTCAATTTCCAATTGCATGATTCTTCGCTGCAATTCATCGAGTTCTTCTGGCAAGGAATCGATTTCGATTCTCAACTTAGAAGCCGCCTCGTCCATCAAGTCAATCGCCTTGTCTGGCAACTGACGATCAGAAATATATCTGCTCGACAATTCAACCGCTGCTATCACCGCATCATCTTTAATTCGGACGCCGTGATGGACTTCGTATTTTTCCTTGATTCCTCGAAGAATAGAAATGGCATCCACTTCTGTAGGTTCATCTACCAGTACCGTCTGGAACCTTCGCTCCAGCGCTTTGTCCTTCTCAATGTATTTTTGATACTCTTTCAAAGTAGTGGCACCAATCGCATGCAGTTCGCCTCTGGCCAAAGCCGGCTTCAACAGGTTCGCTGCATCCATAGCTCCTTCTCCTCCACCGGCTCCTATCAAGGTGTGGATCTCATCGATAAAGAGAATAATTTCTCCTGCCGAGTCCGTTACTTCTTTAATCACGGCCTTTAGGCGCTCCTCAAATTCACCTTTGTATTTGGCGCCAGCCACAAGCATACCCATGTCCAGTGAATACAAAACCTTACTTTTCAGGTTTTCGGGCACATCGCCATCTATAATCCTTTGTGCCATACCTTCGATGATTGCGGTTTTACCCACCCCCGGTTCACCAATAAGCATCGGGTTGTTTTTTGTCCTACGAGACAAAATCTGTAGGACACGTCGTATTTCTTCGTCGCGCCCAATCACCGGATCAATCTTGCCATCCTTGGCCAGTTGATTCAGGTTTTTGGAGTATCGCTCCAAAGACTGATAATTCGATTCTGCGTTTTGACTATTCACTTTATTTCCTCCTCTTAGTTCATTAATAGCTGATTCGAGATCCTTTTGGTTGAATCCAGATTCTTTTAAAATGCTGGCGGTTTTGTCTTTGCCAGCCAATATGCCCAAAATCAAATGCTCGATGGCTACAAACTCGTCTCCTTGCTTTTTAGCGATAGATTCTGCCTTGGTCAACGCCGCAGCGGAATCGTTGGATAGATAAGGTTGCTGACCAGATACTTTGGCATAGGTGGCTACCTGAGCGTTAACCTTCTCAGCCAGTTGCTCTTTATTAACTCCCAACTTCTTGGTTACAAAACCGATGACATTTTCATCCGATTCCAGTATGCTCTGGAATAAGTGCGCCGGCTCTATGGCCTGTTGGCCATTAGCCAAAACCAGCTCTCCGGCTTTGTTGATGACCTCTTGTGATTTTACTGTATATATATTAAAATTCATAATTCTTCCTTGTTTGACGAGAAGTCGATCAAATCACATTCCAAAGCCTAAATTCATGTGAATCAAGACATTATGGCTTGCAATAGGAGGAGATTTATATTTTCTCGGACAGAATGGCCGAAATTCATTGTAAAGAGAAGAAGTTAATAAGCCAATAGAACAATCAAATGAATTATCTTGGTGTGATCAATGCAAGCCTATATGAAATCAACAGTTTTTGGCCTTTTGTTCCTTTTAAGTGTGAATGGCCTGGCACAGAATCAAAACATCATTGATTCTCTAAATGATAGACTTCATTCCTCAAAAGAGGATAGTAGCCTAGCCCTTCTCCATTATGAACTCAACAAGAGTTGGGCAGAATACAATTTTGACTCTGCTCTTTTTCATGCCCATCAGGGCATGATTATTTCAGAAAAACTGAAAAACTCCAGACTAACTGCCAGAGGATGGAATGCTTACGGCCTGGCATTCGATTATCAAAATCAATTTGATAGCGCAATATTTTATTACCAAAAGGCAGAAGATCTAGCCCGTTCACAAAATAATTTGGAGGAATGTGCAAGGGCCATATTCAATAAAGGAGCGGTGTTCACCATTATTGGTGAGTTGGACTTGGCGCTAGACGAGTACGCTGAGGCAGGAGAAATTTATCAAAAAATCGACTTGCCTGTGTATCAAGCTAAAGTATTGAATAATCAATCGCTCATTTTTCGCAGAACAAGGCAATTTGACATGGCCAAATCAGTATTGATTCAAGCCATTGAAATCTACAAAAAACACGGAAGAGTAGAGCAGCAGTATAATGCTTCGATCAACCTGTCTGGCATGTACATGCAGCTGCACAATTATGATAGCGCTATTGTAATAGCCAAGGAAGCAATTGAATTGGCTCTACAACTGGGTAATCATGATTATGAGGCACAAGCTTTGGTCATTCTTGGCCAGTCATGGAATGAATTAGGTGATAGCAAACAAGCCTATCAATACTACAGCGAAGCAGAACAAAGATTGGCTTCAAATACACCTCAGGCTATTCAAATTTATACCAATATGGGTATGGCTGATTACCATTTAAAAAATGAGAATTATCAAGTCACTTATCCATATCTGGAAAGATTAGATAAGTTGGAGCTCACTCATAAGCATGTTGATATGGCTCATAGTTATTATCTGCTTCTTTCCGATTATTACCAAGGGGTTAAAAACTGGAAGAAAAGCTCTGAGTCGTTGAGCCAAGCGATGGAAATGAAAGATGCTATGCTTGATGAGAAAGTGGCAGAACGAACCACCGAATTGGAACAAAAGTTTAAAAAAGCAGAACGAGAGTGGGAAATAGAAAAATTGGAAACTGAGGTAAAAAACAAAGATCGACAAACGATTGCCTTATCAATTATAGCTGTCTTGGTTTTCATGCTCTGTATTTTTCTTATCGTGACCATCCGTCAACGTCAGGTTCGAAACAAATTACAAAAAGCCTTATTGAGTGAAGAGATTGATGGCCTACGATTAAGAATCGGCAAAATCATGTCCGATGTGAAACTTGACGAGATAGAACTCGATTATGGCAAGCTAAAAAATGAAATTCCCAATTCACTTACTGATCGAGAAATTCAGATCCTGCAATTGGCCATCACAAATAAATCAAATCAAGAAATAGCAGATGAAATATTTCTAAGTGTCAATACCGTGAAATATCACTTGAAAAATATCTATGCAAAACTGGGCGTATCTACCAGACTAGAAGCCAGAGAAGCACTTTCTCATACAAATTAGCAAAAGGGTAATAAACAACTACCCGGGGTGGGTTGGAATATTTTTGTGATTGGCAAGCAGCTTTGAAGCATTAATTCGCCATTTAATCTGTATTGCCATGAACATCAAAAGTTCTCTTTTGCTCACAATTATCCTTGGATCTGTATTCACAGCCCAATCTCAAATCAACAAAATCTATGGAACCACCAAAGCCGTCAACGGCAATGGTGCTGTCTTTTCCGCAGATATCGACGGCAGCAACTTGGAAATCATCGTAAACGACGGTGAGCCAAGTAGTCCTGATTCTGACTTGCTTTACCATAATGACCGAATGTGGGGACTTTCTCGTGGTGGTGGTAAGTACAGCGGAGGCACGCTATTTAGTGTGGACATGAATCTGGAAGACCTTCAAATCCATCATCATTTTCATACTTCTACCGGCATCCGCCCCTGGGGATCACTGATTGTAGCAGATGGCTACTTTTGGGGAACTGCCGCTGAGGGTGGGGTGTCAGATACTGGTGTGGTATTCAAAATCAATACCAATGGTACGGGCTACACCATTGTGCTAGACGAAGAACTGGATACACCAGGTGCGGAGATTATCTCGGTGGATGGAAAGATCTACGGCTATGCCACGGGAGGCGCACATGACTACGGAATTATCTTCCGCGTCGACCATGATGGCCAGAATTTCGAAAGCATTCATGACTTTAATGGCCTGGATGGTCAGCTGCCAGATGGCAAAATGACCTACGATGGCTCGAAGCTTTGGGGAGTTTGTGAGTATAGTGTCAGTGCTGCCACTGGAAGTACCTCAGACACTGGTCTGATTTTTACTATCAATACAGACGGTAGTGCCTATACGGTACGACAGCGCATATCGCGTAGACCAAACGGAACATTATTGCTATACAACAATCGGCTATGGGGAACCTCATGGGGTGGAGGCGATAACCTCTGGGGTTCCATTTTCTCTATTGGCACAGATGGCTCAGGTTATCAAGTGGAGCATTCGTTTGATAACTCAGAGGTAGGAAAATTCCCGGAAGGGCCGGTAATAGAAAGGGATGGTGTGTTGTGGGGAATGACCTATCAATTTGGGCTCTACAGTTTTGATCCGATAGCGGACGAAGCGAACAATCATCATACTTTTTCTATATATAGAGATTATTACTCTTATGGAGGTTTGGTAGAATCTGACGGCCACTTTTGGGGAACTACTTCATCCAACTTTAGTGGAACCGGCTCGGTGTTTAAAATTGACACTGACGGGTCTGATTACGAATCATTACAATTCAGCAAGCTTATTACAGACGTTAGTCAATATGGTGCCTATCGATTTGGTTATGAGTTTGACGGCAAACTCCTTTTTTATCAAAACCGACTGTTCGGCGTTATGAGATCAGGTGGAGAAATGTACAATTACTACGGCGGCCTATTCTCTGTCAATACAGACGGATCAGATTTTAAGCATCTGCACTATTTCGAACTGGAAGATGGTGAAGAACCTCACGGCTCACTGATAGCTTTGAATGGCAAAATCTGGGGGGTCAATTACAAGCATGGCAACTCAATAGCTGGAACATTGTTCAGTTATGATTTACAAGAGGAAGCCTTCAAAGTAGAACTCGACTTTTCCAAATCTACTGCCAGCGGCTATCAACCCAATCCCGTAGTGGCCTATGAAGGTATGATTTACGGTACCACCTATGGAGGAGGCGACAATAGCGTAGGTCTGGTATATTCATTTAATCCTGAAACAGCTGAGCGAACAACCTTACATACATTTAGTACAGATGGTTTATATCGGCCTTCAGCGTTTTTAGAAATAAGAAATGGTATGCTGTATGGCAGAACATTATATAGTAATGGCGCCAACAGCATGGGCATCTACCGCATAGACCTGTCTGACAATAGCTACGAAGTGATATATACCATAACCGATGTCATAGAAAAAGTTACTTTATCTGACACTCATTTTTATCTGATTACCAATGCTGGAGGAAACAACAGCCAGGGATTCATCAGAAAAGTGGCTCTCGATGGCACAGAAGAAGAAACACCATATCACTTGATAGAAGAAGATGGCAATTTTATAGGACGACCTACCTTTTATGGAGGAATGCTCTGGGGTGCCATGGCGTATAGCGGAGCCAATAGTGAAGGATTCATTTTCACCTATGATGATACGAATGGATTTCAAAACCTGATGGATTTCGATGCCAGTACCAAAATGCCTACTGACAGGTTCGAGCTACTAATCGTCGGTGAACAGGAGATTCCAGAAATGGAATTTGAAGTGGCCAATCAGACTTATGGCAATCCTTCGTTTGAGCTTGAGGCATTTTCCAGCAGTGGAGCCGCTATTACCTACGAAAGCTCAAATTCTTCGGTCATCGAGATTGACGGAAATTTGGCCGAAGTTGTCGGGGCAGGCCAATGCACCATCAGTGCCCTCCAGAACGAAAATGTAAACTATGAGGAGGGGCAAGCCATGGCTGATGTCGAGGTAGCTCAGGTACCACTTACCATCACAGCCGATGATCAAAGCCGGACCTACGGAGATGAAAACCCAGCACTAACGATGAGCTATACTGGTTTCGTCAATGGGGACAATTCCGATGACCTTAGCGAGCTACCAGATGTCAGTACTGCAGCTACCGTTACGTCAGATGTTGGCACGTATGAAATCACTCTGACGGGTGGAGATGCTGCCAACTATGCGCTGACCTTGACGAACGGAACATTGACCATAAACAAAGCACCATTGACCATCACCGCTCAAGATACTACCATATCCGCAACAGCATCAATCCCCGAATTCCAACTTGTGTACGACGGGTTTGTAAATGGCGATTCGAAGGAGGACATCGCGCCTCCTTCGATATCGACGGATGGTGAGGCCGGTGCATCCGGAGAGTATGATATAACGCTAACCGGCGGATCGGCAGATAATTATACTTTCAATTTGATTGGTGGTACATTGATCATCGAGGAGCAAGCCACTGTGCCAGATGAACCTGTGTTGAATATAGATGAGGCAGGAGTGACAATGTCGGTCTATCCCAATCCTTCCAATCATCAGTTTAACATCCAGGGAGCTAAGCGAATTCATCAAATCGAAATATTGGATATGAAAGGTAAGAAGTGGCTGAACATATCAAACCCTCGCGGAGCCATTTCTATCGATCAACTGCCCGATGGATATTATGTAGTAAGGATAGTTGGCAAGGAACAATGGACCTTACCATTAATAAAACAATAAATTATTTTCTAAGAATTTGTCCCGATCCTACCTTAAACCTGTTGGAACAGGTAGCAACTTTTGAATTCCAATTTAAATTGACGAAATTTAAAAGAACAACTCATTGATTTTCAATCAAATGAGATCAGTGAGTTTTCACCTAAACTCCACCATAATGAAGCACCTCAGAAAAACTCTTAGCGTTTTGCTAATTGGGTCATGTCTATGTGGCCATGCCCAAACCGTTAGAATCGTTGACAATAACTACAATGCCCCAACTGGCAATTTGATCTACTCGACCATACAGGACGCAGTAGATGCAGCCGATGCAGGTGACTTGATTTACATACAACCCAGCCCCACCACCTATGGGGATGCCACGATCACCAAAGAACTACACATCAAAGGTATTGGCTACAATTTAGATAAAGATCTCCCATTTCATTCTAGAATGGGAACGCTGCTTTTTTGGAATAATACTGACAACACGAGCAACTCATCAAATAGTACGTTGACGGGAGTTACACTTGTCACTATCCGAATTGGTCATGGTAGTGGTGGCTCCTACACTTCTACTGGAATTAAAATCAACAACTGTATTTTGACAGGTGGATATAGTATTACCTCAGACGTATATTGCGGCTCATGTGAAGTACCCATTGCAGATTTAGAAATTTATGATTGTGACATTAGAGGCGCCATTCACATCCATCGAGAAGTGAGTAATCTGTTGCTTCGAAACAATTTGATTAGGAATAATGTGATACTTGATTCGCCAACGGCACAATCTGCTATCATTACTAATAATATCATTTATGGTGTAATTCGTAAGGATTCTCAGGGAGATGGACTGATGATAGTCAATAATAATTTCCTTGGAGCCAATGGCTCAGATGCTGCATTCAGTTCGAGCATGATTGATGCAACTATCTCGTTCAACATTTTTTATGGCCGTACGCCTAGTTTAACAGCGGCAGGAGGAAGTACATCCGACAATTTTCAGCGTAATATTTTTAGCTACAATCTTACTTATGAAACAGGCAACGACGAATTACCTCCATCAGGTGGCAGCTCGGGCAATAGCAATACTGGGCTAGGTAATGTAGAAGGACAAAGCCCATTGTTTCTTAACGCTCCTGTTCTTAACTCATGGGATTCCTCGCGAGACTTTACACTAGACAGTGGTTCTCCAGCTACCAACATTGATGGCAATGGGAACCATTGTGGAATATCTGATGGATCATATCCTTTCAACGGATCAAACTTTACCTATGACACTTCTCCAATGCCTACCATCCAAATTCTGAATACAGAGGCGGTAATCAATCCGGGGGATGATTTGGATGTGGAAATTAGCATCAAGGCCAATTAATGTTAGAAGGTGGCTACCGCCACATGTACCTCAACAATGGAGTCATGAAGAAACTATTGAACATTTTTCTATTGGCAATAACCCCGATGTATGTATGGGGGCAATCCAATATTGTCGCCCTTGAATATTTTATCGACGACGACCCAGGAGTAGGCAACGGCCAAAGCCTGAGCATATCAGCAGGCCCTACAGTGGATGAAAACTTTACCCTAGATCTGTCAGGTGAAAATCTTAGTGACGGTTGGCACTTGCTCGTAGTGCGCGCACAAAATGCAGACGGAGATTGGAGCTTTTACGAAACCCGCTCATTTGTAATCAACACCAACGTAGGCAACCCTGAGCCTTCAGCGGAAAACATCACATCATTAGAATACTTTATCGATGATGATCCGGGTTTGGGCAACGGTACTTCCATTGGGATAACCCCGGGCCAAACAGAAGATGTGATGCATAGCATTGACCTGACGCCGTTTGCACTGGAAGAGGGCTACCACCTCCTGGTGGTGCGTGCACAAAACGCCAGCGGTGACTGGGGCTTTTATGAAACACGGTCTTTCGTTATCAATACTAATACAGGCAACCCCGAACCAACAGTACATGACGTAGTGGCGGTCGAATATTTCATAGACGAAGACCCAGGCGTGGGAGCAGGAACAAGCATTGACATCACAAACGGCCCACAAATCGATATGGATTATGCCGTGGCAGACGACCTAGCTGAAGGTTGGCATACTTTGAATTTACGGGCACAAAACGCTAATGGGGATTGGGGTTTTAGCGAAAAACGAAGGTTTTATGTCAAACCTTCAGTGGATGTTTTTCAAGAAGTCTCTGACATTGTGCGCTTAGAATATTTTGTGAATGAAGATCCTGGCGTAGGGCAAGCCACACAAGTAGATGTTTCTCCTACAGATTCTTTCAACCAAGAGGTATTGGAAGCTATAACCGAAGAGAGTACACCTGTAGGTACAAATGTGATCTATTTTAGAGCCCAAAATGCAAATGGCGCTTGGGGATTTGCAGAAGGTCGTGAGTTTGAAGTGATGGATGATTGCACCCAGCCCATCGTAGACTTTGTGGTGAGTTTGGCTTGTGCAGGAGAAACTGTTGCTTTTGAAGACGCTACAACAAACTTACAAATCGATGCTACCTACCGGTGGTACGTCAATGGTGATAATGAAATTGATAATACAGAAACAAACACTTCTCATATCTACGAACACCCTGGCACCTATGAAGTTAGCCTTGCGGTTAGGCAAGGTCAAATTTGCAAAGACAGTCTGGGTATGGAAATTGAAATCAAACCAAAGCCTATCGTTTTTTTTAGCACCCTACCTGTAGAAGAAGGAACACCAACGACTTTTGATGTTGAGCAATATTATGTTTCTTCAGAAGCTAACTGGGCCTGGGATTTTGAAACAGATGATGAAATAGATGACGATACGGCCGGGGACAATAGCCATACATTCTCAGAAGATGGAACTTACCTCACTTCCCTTGTGGTATCTGATGGCCTGGGATGTGAAGCTTTTTATCAAAAAGAGGTAATCGTAGTAGAAGGAACCGCAGTGATCGATGATGATGATGTGCTTTCTACTGAGGAGCTCAATGAATTGCTGTCTTTTTATCCAAATCCGGTACAATCATTTTTGACGTTGGAGTCGGATCAAAAAATTGATCAAATAAGCATATATGATTTGAAAGGCACAGAAGTATTGGAATTTGAAAATCAACAAACTGTTTTCGACTTATCATCATTACGTGCTGGAAACTATATCATGCGCGTGTCGCTCAACGATAAATTTTATGTTTTAAGATTGGTAAAGGAATAGACCTTCTTCCAATCGAGCATTCAAACAATTGGATTATATTGGTGGATTGAATTATCTAGTTTATGTCCGATTCGTCTCGAAGAAAGTTTATCAAGAAAGGAAGTTTGGTAGCCGCGGCAGGTGCCACTGGTCTGTTGGCTGCCTGTGGCAAAGAGCCAACCAAAGACCAGTCCATTAAGATCAATTTCAACAACACCTATCATTGGAAAATGGTGACCACGTGGCCTCCGAATTTTCCGGTGTTAGGAGAAGGCTGTAAACTTCTAGCCAAGTGGGTGGAAGAAATGAGTGGTGGTCGATTGAAAATCGAAGTATATGGTGGGGGAGAATTAATTCCTTCTTTGGAATGTTTTGACGCAGTGAGTCATGGTGCAGTAGAGATGGCCAGCGGGTCAGGTTATTACTGGGCAGGTAAAATCCCAGCGGCGCAGTTTTTCTCTTCCGTTCCATTCGGCATGAATGCTCAGCAAATGAACGCCTGGATCATCAACGGCGGCGCCAATAAATTGTGGGACGAAATCTATGAGCCATTCAATCTGATACCTCTGCCTGGAGGAAATACCGGCGTGCAAGCTGGCGGCTGGTACAACAAGGAAATCAATACTATCGAAGATTACAAAGGCCTAAAAATGCGGATGCCTGGATTGGGCAGCAAAATTATAAACAAAGCTGGCGGTACTGCGGTGCTCGTAGCCGGAGGAGAATTGTTTACCAATCTCGAACGAGGTGTCATTGATGCCACCGAATGGATCGGCCCGTATCATGATTACCTGATGGGGTTTCATCGTGTGGCTAAGCATTACTATTATCCGGGTTGGCATGAGCCAGGTACCGTTTTGGAAATGATCATGAACAAGGACAAGTTCAACGAACTACCCAAAGATCTTCAGGAAATCGTTCGTGCAGCGATCTACAGACTGAACCAATGGATGCTTCTTGAGTTTGAGCAAAAAAACTCGATTTACCTTCAAAAAATGAAAGATGAAAAAGTAGACATCAGGCCGTTTTCAAAGGAGGTGCTTGATCCATTAAAAAAGATAGCCGAAGAAGTCGTATTAGAAGTTGTAGAGTCGGATGCCCAGAGCAAAAAAATCTACGAGCATTATACCAAATTCAGGAAGCAGATAAATAATTGGTCAGCCATTAGTGAAGGATACTATTATAAGAATGTGCTTTAGAGTTTAATCTAGCCTAAACAATTTTCGTACTATGAAGTTCTTTAACTTTTTAATCTTCAACCCTTTTGCAAATGCATTAGTAAATCAAGTAGAGAAAACTTTGCCGTTGCCTTTAAGAGCAAAAAGCATGATGTTAGATTTTGCTCGATCAATGGGAATTGTATTTCCAATAGTTTTACCGTTAATATTTGTAGTGGAACGCTATTGGTCATTTGATCTCGGCTTTTATCTACTTTGGCCTCTTCTCACACTGGTTATGTTTAATAAAGATATTGTAGATGGCCGTAGTATTACAAAACGGAATTTAGGCCTTGCAATTGTAAAAAGTAGTAGTGGTGAACCTGCTTCTAAACTTCAATGTTTCTTTAGAAATATTACTTTTTTTGCTTGGCCTCTAGAAGCATTGATAGCGTTTAGTGGCACAGGTCAACGCATAGGTGACATACTTGCTGGAACAAAAATTGTAAATCAACCAAAGATTAGTAATTCAACATTCACTTCCGAACTTTTAAAAGTTCATATTTCAATTGAGCTAATATTAGTCAATATTTTAGTTATTGGAATTGGAATAGTTCTTCAAAACACTATGATGTTTTAATTGAAGTTTCTAACCTTTTAATTGTGCAATGAAGTAAAGTTGAGCACCATATCCACATGTGGAATACCATCTTCCAGATAGACTTCGGAAGTTTTTTCAAAACCAAATGAAGCATAGAAGTCTGTGAGGTATTCTTGAGACTGCAAGACGACAGACTCCGTTTGTCTTTCCTTTTTCATTTGTACCAAAGCTGCATCAACGAGTTTTCGACTGATGCCTTTTCCTCTTTCTGACTTAGCGGTAACTACACGGCTAATTTTGGCCGAGCCATTTTTCAGCTGAAACAACCGCAGATAGCCTATGACCTTTTGGTTTTTTTCAATAAAAAGATGCGTGGCATTTTGATCCGCATCATCCAGTTCCGGGTAGGCGCAGGCTTGCTCTACCACAAACGCATCAACTCTCAACTTGAGTATTTGATACAATTCATCAAGAGACAGTTGATGGTATTTTTTTATCTGTATTTCCATAAGATTCGGCATTCAGCCTGTATTTCAAATATAAACAAAGTACCAAGCCTACAGCTGTCGCCACAAAAGTCATACTCCAGGTAAACCCATATCCATAGGTTTCTATCAGCTGCATGCCTATATTGGGTCCAATAATATGTGCCGCTGAAAAGGCAATCGGAAACAACGCCATGTATTCTCCAGCCTTTCCCTTTTGAGAACGCTCCATGGCGAAAGAATTGGCAAATGGAAATATGAGCATTTCACCCAGCGTGATAAAAAACATACTAATCACCAGGATGCCTACCCATTCCGAAAGGTTAAATACTAAAAACCCCAAACCGAGAATCAATGTACCAATCAACAAAACCGTAGCTTTCGAAACTCTGCTTTTTTCCAACCAATTGATCAAAGGCATTTCAAATAAAAATATGAGCATGCCATTCATTCCCAATAGTAAGCCGATTTGTCCTTCGGTAAGCAAATGAATTGTCTTGTAATAAACTGGCACCGTCGCAAACATCTGTAGAAACACGATGGCCGTCAAAAACACGATGGCCAGAAAAACCAAATATGGTATATCAGAATATGCCGACTGACTTTTTTGCCCGTTCGTTTTTTCATCAGTTATAGGCATACCGTCTTTTTCGTTCAAAAGCAGATACAATAATATCGAAGCAACCAAACAGGTAACGCCATCAATCCAAAACAAAGAACCATAAGTCATCGTGGCAATGATGAGCCCTCCCATCGCCGGGCCAAAAGAAAACCCAAGATTAATCGCCAGTCGGATGAGCGTCACGGACCTGGTGTTGTTTTCCGGTTTGCTATAGGCTTTGATGGATACATACATCGCTGGACGAAACATATCTGCTATCAGCATCAACACAAAAATCCCTCCTACTAAAAACCAAAATTCATTGAGATATTGAACTACAATAAAAACAACTCCTGATCCAATCAGGCTGGCCAGCATCACTTTGTAATAACCAAAAAGATCGGTGAGTTTACCACCCAACCAGGCACCCAAAATGGAACCCAAGCCAAAAGCGGTCATGACCCACCCAACCTGCGAAAGAGAATAACCCAAACTGGCCGTAAGGTATAGAGACAAAAAAGGCACCACCATGGTGCCCGCTCTATTGATTAATGTGATTAAGGCAAGCAGCCATATTTCTCGGGAAAGGCCTTGGTAAGATTGGATGTACGCATTGAGTTGTCGTTTAATCATCGTGTTGGTTTGTAATGAGTGAGTTCGATACTGAGTACCGACAGTTTGGTTACGACCAAAGTCAATGAAAGGATGCCTCCTATCTATGAATTAAAATACTGACGATTATCGAAAATACTAATTACGGAATTTGCTCCAGGTTTTTAACCTCAGCTTGTCCATCTAATACGATTCGATTTCTTCCTGTTTCGGTTTCAAAATATTGCGTGCTAATTACCGCTATATGTTTTCCTTCTCGTATTTCTGTTATTTCAAATTTCGCGACGTAGCGCTTGTCAGGATAGATCGCCCTTTTAAAATCGAGCTTTTGACTCAAATAAAAAGTGCCTGGCCCAGGAAATTCCATGCCTAAAACTTTAGAAATCACGGCTGAAGTAAAAATGCCATGTACTATTGGTGATTTAAAATTGGTGGTCGCTGCAAACGCTGCATCTAGATGCAAAGGGTTTTTATCTCCTGATAATTCTGCGAATGCATTGACTTGCTCCTGCCTGATAATGAAATCAGTCTCATATGTATCTCCAACTTTTAGCATCTGATTATTCTTTTACCTTGATCTGAACACCGTCATAGTAGTCATTTTTGTGACCTTCTCCATCCCAATCCAAATGGGCTTTGTACATCACACGATCATTATTGACTGTAAAATGGTATGTCGTTTCATGTCCATCAATTACTATAACCAAGGAATCATTTCGAATAAACCATTTACCTTCATCTTCTTTTATTATTTCCTCATCAAGGTTTGAGTATTGTGCTTTGAAAGTTCCATCATCTTTAAATTCTGATAAGATAGGTTTGATCTTCAGCACCTTTTCCCACTCTCCTTCTTTGGCATGCAAAATTGAATCTTCTTTTTCCAATCTTTTCATAGTAACCAATAGGGAAAGATTGGTCCATTTTCCAATTAATTCTTCTTCACGCAAAGGCTCTTCTTTTTTTGTAGAGCAAGACAACATGAATAATGTCAAAAATATAAGCACAAGGTTTTTCATCATATAAAAATAGAAATAAAAAATTTCGGATGAAGGAGAATATAAAAAAAGCAGATGATCGCCCGTGATCATCTGCTAGTCATTTGTTGGATTAGTATGCTAAGTAGTCTAATAAAAAAGTCCACTTGGGTTATAAAAATACTTAGAAACCAAATAAGTTGGAAATATTGAACAAGCTATTTTGCCCATTCAGAATTTTCGTTGGATAATAGTTCAAACAAAAAATATAATTTTAAAATTTTTAATTTTGATAGAATAAAAAGGCCTTGATTGCTCAAGGCCTTTCACGCAATCAGCGTTTTCTCATAATAAAAGTTTGATTACTTCAGGAATTCGTAGATGCCAGCTACACCTTGGCCACCGCCTACGCAGGCAGTTACCATTCCATACTTTTGTTTTCTTCTTCGCATTTCATTGATCAACTGAACGGATAGCTTCGCTCCTGAGCATCCTAGCGGATGACCTAAGGCAATAGCCCCTCCATTCGGGTTGATCTTCTCCGGATCTAGTCCCGCCTCCTTTATAACAGCCAAGGATTGCGTGGCGAAGGCTTCGTTCAATTCGAATTGATCGATGTCATTCAGTTTCAATCCGGCCTGCTTCAATGCTTTCGGAATAGCAGCCACTGGACCAATCCCCATAATTCTCGGATCAACACCTGCAGCAGTGTAGGTCACCATTCTAGCCACCGGCTCCAGTTTCAATTCTTTCACCATCGCTTCAGACATCACCATTACGAAAGCGGCACCATCTGAAGTTTGAGAAGAATTTCCCGCTGTGACAACACCACCCATTTTAAAGGCAGGCTTTAACCTAGACAAACCTTCCATAGATGTTCCTGCTCGAGGTCCTTCGTCAGTATCCACTACATATTCACGCTCGGCTTTTTTGCCTTCTTCGTTCACATAAGTTTCTTTGACGGTGATCGGCACGATCTCATCTTTGAATTTTCCTTCTGCCAATGCGGCCAATGCTTTGTCATGAGATTTTACAGAAAACTCGTCTGCCTCTTCTCTAGAAATCTTGTAATCCTCAGCTATTTCCTCAGCCGTCAGCCCCATGCCCAAATAATATTCAGGTGTTTTTTCTGCAATTTTCCAGTTCAGTGCTGTTTTGTATCCTAGCATCGGAACCAAAGACATGGACTCCGTTCCTCCAGCGATAATACAATTCGCCATTCCTGCTTTGATTCTTGCAGCAGCGATAGCGATAGTTTCCAATCCAGATCCACAATATCTATTGACCGTAACTCCTGGTACTTCAATCGGGAGAGAAAGAAGAGAAATCATTCTTCCCATTTGCATACCTTGTTCCGCTTCGGGAATGGCATTCCCTACAATTAAATCATCTATTCTTTTTGGGTCGAGCGCTGGCACATCAGCTACCAAGTGCTTGATCACATCAGCAGCCAAATCATCTGGTCGTGTGAATCTAAACCCACCTCTTTTTGATTTGCCAATTGCTGTTCTATATCCGTTTACTATATATGCTTCCATTTTTGTAGTTTCTTAATATTAAAATTCTAGAATCGAGAAATTAGTTCCTTAGCGGTTTGCCTTTAAACAAAATGCTGTGGATTCTTTCCAAAGTTTTCGGTTCACCCGTCAAACTCAAGAATGCTTCACGTTCCAAATCCAGTAAATACTGTTCTGAAACTAACGTTGGCGCTGACAGGTCTCCACCATTCATCACCCAAGAAATTTTCTTAGCAATCTTCATATCGTGATCCGAAATGTAATTGCCATATCTCATACCAGCTACACCTGCTTCGAACATCGCCAAACCAGATTTTCCTTGAACTTTGATATCCGTTCTTTGAGCAGGTTGTGTATAACCCGCTTCAGCTAATTCGATCGCTTTGTTTTTGGCATCCGCCAAAAGTCGAGCTCTGTTCAATGTGAAATCATCAGATTTTCTAACGAATCCTAAATCTCTAGCTTCATAGGCCGATGTCGCTACTTTGGCAGTCGCAATAGTCATGAAGTTTTCTTGTAGCACGTTCAACTCTGGGTCGCCCGCTCGATAAGCATCGGAAGTTCTTAAGGTCATCTCCTTAGTTCCACCCCCGCCAGGGATCAAACCAACTCCAACTTCTACTAATCCCATATAAGTTTCTGTGTGCGCCTGAATATGATCAGAATGTAAGGACAATTCACATCCGCCACCAAGCGCCATGCCTGATGTGGCCACCACAACCGGAATTGAAGAATATCTAGCTCGCATCATGGTATTTTGGAAATGTCCGATCATCATGTTGATTTCGTCAAAATCCTGATCTCCAGCATACATGAACAGCATGGCTAAATTGGCACCAGCTGAAAAGTTCTGACCTTCATTTCCAATGACTAATCCTCGGAAGCTTTCCTCTGCTTTTGAAATCGATGCATTGATGCCCTCAATGATTTCGGCACCCATGGCATTCATCTTAGTGTGGTACTCTAAATTTAGAATTCCATCTCCAACATCGTAAAGTGTGCATCCAGGGTTTTGATAAACAATATTGTTTTCCTTGAAAGCATCAAGTATGACCAGGCCTTCTGTTCCCGGAATTACTTTATAAGATTTGGATGGAATATCGTAATAGAGTTTTTTGCCATTTTCGAATTTGTAAAAACTCTCATGACCTGCTGCAATCATTTCTCCTACCCAGTCGGCAGGTTTCATTCCTGCTTCTTCCATTTTGGCAGCAGTATCTTTTACACCCAATACATCCCACGTGGCGAATGGTCCAATTTCCCAAGCGAATCCTGCAGCAACTGCATTGTCGATTCTGTATAGCTCATCAGCAATTTCAGGAATTCGCATGGAACAATATTTGAACATGTCGTAGAAAGTAGCTCGGTAAAACTCTCCGGCTTTGCCTTCTGAGTTAACCAAAATCGGAATTCTTTCTTTTACATTTTCAATATCCTTTACCTGACCAATAGCATCAAAATGCCCTTTGGTTCGAGGACCATATTCGAAAGTTTTTAAATTGAGTTCAAGGATTTCTTTTTTGCCGTTTTCATCAACGGTCTTTTTGAAATAGCCCTGTTTGGTTTTATCACCCCACCATTTTCTGTCGTACAGTTCTTGAACTATTTTCGGAAGTTTAAATTTTTCCTTCGATTCGTCGTTTGGCAAACCTTCATAAAGTCCTTTGGCCACATTGACCGTAGTATCCAGACCTACGACATCCATCGTACGGAATGTTGCAGATTTAGCGCGGCCAATAATTGGCCCCGTCAATTTATCTACCTCACCAACGGTGAGGCCGATTTTTTCGACGGCGTGCATGCCAGACATAATCGCGTAGATGCCAATACGGTTGGCGATAAATGCTGGTGTGTCTTTACAAAGCACGGTTTCTTTACCTAAGAAGAGATCACCATATTTCATCAGGAAGTCGATGACTTCAGGATCTGTTTCTTTGGTCGGAATAATTTCTAACAACCTCAAATACCTCGGAGGATTGAAAAAGTGAGTTCCACAAAAGTGTTTTTTGAAATCTTCACTTCGCCCCTCGGCCATAAAGTGGATAGGAATTCCAGAGGTGTTTGATGTAATCAGGGTTCCTGGTTTTCTGTATTTTTCGACTTGTTCGAAAACGATTTTTTTGATGTCTAGTCTTTCGACTACCACTTCCATGATCCAATCGTACTCGGAAATTTTCGACATATCGTCGTCAAAATTTCCAAGAGTCACCAGACTGGCTTTTTTAGAATCATACAAGGATGCTGGCTTTGATTTCAATGTATTTTGAAATGCCTCATTTACAATTCGGTTTCGAACTGTTTTGTCTTCAAGCGAAAGACCTTTTGCTTTTTCTGCTTCATCCAATTCTTTTGGCACAATATCGAGAAGCAAAACTTCCACTCCAATATTTGCAAAGTGACAAGCGATTCTGGATCCCATGATACCGGACCCTAGTATCGCTACTTTTTTTATAGCTCTATTCATTTTCGATCAATTGTATTTTTTGGTCAAGATTTTTATTTTCTTCTATTATACTGTCGATAGTAGTCATCACTTCAAAGAAGGCTTCTAGTTTTTTAGGCGATACAGCTTCTCTTACTTTATCATTAAAATAGATAACCGCTTTTCTAGAAAAATCTCTTTGTTTTTTTCCTGCTTCGGTTAGATAAATACGAACCGAACGTTTGTCTTCGGTGTCTCGCTCTCTATAAATCAAACCTGTCTCCTCCATAGTTTTTAGCATGCGTGTCAAACTTCTGGATTCCATACCTAATAGCGGAGCAATTTTGGTAGCGGGCGTTCCTTCTTCCTGATCAATATTGAGAAGTACAAATCCTGAAGAGGCGGTAATTCCTTTCGTGGCACCTCCTTGATTATACATTCTAGATATGGCGTGCCAAACTACTTTGATATGATAATCGACCGTTTCTTCTTTACGCATATGCTTCTCAAATTAAGTAAGTAACTTTCGGTGGAAACCAAAGATATACAAAATATGTTATGCATGCATACTATATTTTGTAATTATGTCATACGCTTCAAAAGAATCTGGAAGGGTAGCTTAAGATTAATTGATATTATCTCCTCTTAGCTTACGAAATCTTTTTCTGGCTTCAGCCACATACACACTCCCTGGATAGGTAATTAAGAAGTCTCTGTAAATTTCCATGGCCTTGGTATAGTCATACAAATGTTCCTCATAAATCTGTGCAGATAAGAACATAGCATCATCACCCAATATATCTGTGGGATAACCACTGAGAATTGCCTGCAATTCGAGTAGTGAATTTTCAAAGTTGCCCAATTCAAGATTGATGCGTGCCATCTTCCAATAGATCTCATCTGTGAGTGAATGACCAGGATAATCTTTGAGCATTTGTTCAAAAGCCAGTAGAGCACTGTCTTTTTTATTTTGAAAAAGCATGAGCTCAATATTGGCAAATTTTTTCATTACAAAATCAGAAGAGTCCAATGCCGTGTTGTCCTGGATCAGCAAACTCAAAGCCAATGCATCATTGGCAATCTCTCGGGTAGTAGCCAATTTTAAAATATCCAGATGACTTTTAGCTAGCTCAAAGTTTCCCTGAAAATAATTTAGCTGTGCGTTTTTCAGTTTCGCTTCATAGCCTATCGGACTATCCTTATTACTTTTTTCTACTTGCGAATAAAGCAAGGTAGCTTCCCAAGGATCACCCGTCAATAGATAAATATCTCCCAAGTCCAATTTACTTTTTGCTTTTAGAGATGGGTTAATTCTAGGTGCCAAAATTATTTCATTCAAAATATTGATTGCTGAATCTAACTCATCCAAATAAAAGGCATGGAGAAGCGCCTTGCTTCTAAACGCTTCAATCGTCTGGGCATTTACACCAATGTCCAAAATCAACTGCTTATATTCATAAGTCAATTCTCGAATCGCCGTTTTTTCAACTGGAAAATCGTTTTTCACTTTTTCCTCTCTTGCTTTTATTATCTGACGTCGAGCTGTGATATAATTGCCAGTGTTAGGATATGTTTTTGTGACATAAGTGTAGATCTGAATGGCATCATCATAAGCTTTATTCTCTAAAGCGATGTGGCCAATATTCATCACTCTGTTTCCATGTGTCTTGAACTTTTTATCCACAGCTCTTGCTTGGATATAGGCACCATAAAAATTATTCTGTTGCAAATTTACCCAGATCAACAATTCAGGGTAGATTTTTTCATTTGGGTTTTTTTGAACTTTATCAATTAGGATCTCTTGAAAATTTTGAATGGCCTCTTCTTTTTGAAGAATGTTCTGGAGAATGTTTTTTACATACCTCAAGTTGTTTGGTCTAATCGAAGCAAAAACCAAATACTCTTCAATCATTTCAGATTGTTGATCCAGCAGTCGATAAGTATTCGCTAATTCCAATGCATAACTAGTTTTATCCTTATTACTTTTTCTAGCTTGTTGATAAGCCTGGAGTGCATAGGGTGTTAGCTGCTTACTAATAAAATATTGAGCAGCGGTTCCAATGAGGTATTTATTTTCTTTGGAGTTTTCTATGGTCTGGTTGAAAGTCTCATTGGCTTTTTCGATTTGACCCATCTCTTGATAAAGCAATCCCAAGTCGATCTGATAAAAAACGTTAGAAGGATAATATCTAGTGGCTTTCTTCAGATGTTTCTCTGCCTGTTTGTATTCTCCCTTCGTTATTAAAATGTTGAGATAATTATTATGGATCTGCTGAATGTATTGTGGATTGCCGGCTAACTTTTCATAAATATCGAGCGCCTTATCTAATTCACCATTCATGTAATACTCATTAGCGAGTTGCACTTGGTTAGAATTTTGCGCCGCCCCCAGCGTAGGAATTATTATTAATATCAGATAAAAAAATCTCTTCATTTCTCAGTTGTCCACACTTTGACCAAAACCCTAAAATAAAAATATAGATTAAAGAAATTATTATTCTTTATTAAGGGCGTGGATATGTGTATAAGTTTTCTTTTGAATTCTATTTGTTATTGATTGGTGTATTACTAAAAACTAGCTACATCTTATTCACATCATAAGTTATTGATTTTTAGTTTGGTATTGACTTATCAACAGACAGTTTCACTTTTGTGAATTACTTATTTACATCTACGAATGCTGGGAGAAGATGTTGATATTTATGGACTTCTTGAAAGTTATCCTTTTCGTGAATCGAGTTGGTTGATAGTTCTGTAATTGTAAAAGGAAGTTCACGGGTTATTCCACCTTGATTTACATTTTATCCACAGTGATTTTAGAATGAAATTTGAATATTTTCTAGTTGCCAATTGGCACGAACATCAAATACCTCGGGGTAGAAATATACACTTTCCGGCATTTCATCTTTTAGGATGTTTCCATAAGACCAGGTACCATCAGCGTTGTTATCAATCATTATTCTGAAAGTGTATTTGCCTGGTTTTACGTAAGGAAAGGAGAAAATTGTAGTGTTATGTAGTTCTTCTATGATTTCATATTTAGCGTTGACGAGCTGTAGTGTGAATGATTGGTAGTCTGTAGTGATTTGACCACTTACGGATCCGAGTTGATCAAGAGATTTGAATTTATAATTATTCCTTACCGCCGGCGTACTGTCGCCTTCTACACTAATGAAAGTACCTTTTGGAAAGGATACAGTGACCTGATGGGTATTAACGCTGGAAAAGTAGTCGTATTTTGCCATTCGAATAGAGTCTGTTCGTATTGTATCGTTCACCACAAGCGAGTCAATGTTGGTTGTATCACTATATATTTTTAGTAAGGTGTCTATCTCAGTTGCGAGAAAGTCCTTATCCAAAAGAATATCAAAATTCAGTTCGGTTTTATTCTTGTTCCATGAAATTGTGCTATCTGGCACGAGTTCTACTTTAAGTGTGTCGTATAGAATGAATAGACTGTCTTGGTAGAAGGTTTCAATTGGTTTGTCAAAGGAGTAAGTATGACGTACTAATGGATCGACATAAGCATTGTCTGAAGGAAAAAAGGATGCCTTGAATGCTTCTGGTTTTCTTGATGTTTCGGCGAATTGGATATAGGCTGTATCAATGCTCTGATTAAACATACTGTCGATGGCAGTAATGATCAGACCTAAACTATCAATATCGTATTGATAGGTTTCACGTGGATAGAATCTTAAGATCTTATTTCCTTTCACTCGATTGTTAGGAGGTATAGGAAGTGTATTAGTGGAATCAAGTTTGGTTAGGTGATATTGGATAAAAGGTTTGTTGTACTGCACATCAAAATACCTTCCGGTTTTTTTTGATCTGATAGATTTGAACTCGGAAGCATTGATCAATTGTGTTTGAATACGAACAGAATCTCTAGAAAGTGTGAGGTCTATGGAATCGGAAAGAAAACCGTGATCCTCAGTTTCAGGATTGAGTATGAGGTTTTTATTCTCGTCACTGAAAGTGAGAATTTTGTAATAACCATTCTTTATGTTTTCAATAAGAAACTGTCCTTGCTTATTGGTTTTTGCAAAGTATCTAGGCTTGTCCTTGAGTAGATCTATGGAATCGGTAAGTTGATAGAGGCCAACTATAAATCCATCTTTGTTTTCATTTGTATAGAGATCTGTAATTTTTCCAGTGACATAAATGGAGTCGATATAGTTTCCGGTGGAGAAGGCGAAGCTTAGATTGATTACTGGATTTTTTTCAGTGACATCCACTACACCATCAGAGAAATTCAGAGTGAAGGTCGTACTGTCATTGAAGGGTTCATCGAAGGTTAGAGTGAGTTCATTTTTTCGAACCTTCACATTGAATTTGTTTTCAATGTGCGGTGTGATGAGTAATTGACTTTTGAGTTTATCTGCATTCACTCGCTCATCGAATATGAATTGAAATTCCTGGCCTTTATAATTTATGGACTTATTTACTGGAATGCTTTCAATAAGTAGGGGAGGAATGGTATCTCTGGGACCTCCTGATGGTGACCCCTGATTAGCACAAGAATAGATATATATGGATGTTATTAGTAAGAAAAGGGGAAATAAGGATTTCATGCTTGTTTAAATATATATATCAAACTTGAATAATTTTTATTGTTTTTTCTAGCCCAAGTATTTGATTTCCAACCGTTTATAACTGATTTTAGATAATTTATTTTACCCGTTTTGTGCTTTTCGCTGAGCATACTTACGTAATAGGCGTCGAGTTTCATGGGTATGGTTTCCTCTAACGTGAACTTGTTGTACTTCATCAACTCTTTGATAGTCAATTGGTTGAAGTGATAAAGGTGTCTTGGAACGTCATAGGCTGCCCAGTGCTGTTGGTATATTTGTTCATCTAATGATTTGTGATTGGGAACCGCAATCACTAATCGACCTTTTTTGGATAGATGTTTCTTAAGTGCTTGGATAGTTTCATTGAGATCGTGGACATGTTCGAGTACGTGCCAGAGTGTAATGATTCCGAATTTTTTATCAGGTAGGTCTTCAATAGAAGAAACTACGTTGAGACCATGATCACTAATGGCGATAGTTCGAGCGGTTTGATCAGGTTCAATGCCAAGAGTCTTCCATGATTTGTTTTGCTGAATGTAGTTCAGCAGGTGGCCAGTACCACAGCCGTAATCAAGAATTGATTCTTTAGATGCCAGTCGTTTGATGAGTTTGAACTTTTTTCTGAGCGTATAGTTTCTAGCAATTTTGTAAACCCAGTTAATGAGATTGTTGGCTTGATTGGTGTGAGATATGTAATCTTCAGATTGGTAATAGGAACCAATCTTATCTTTGCTTGGACGTGGTGAGGTTAGTAAAAGCTCACAATTGGAGCATTTCATTATCGCGAAACTTTCTTTTGAAACCGAGTAGTCATCACAAATCATGTGATTGATGAACTCTTTGGAATGACAAGAAGGACAGGATTCTACTTTTTCGTACATAAATTATCGAGCCATATAGACCATCAATACAGAGATATCTGCAGGATTGACTCCACTGATTCGTGAAGCTTGTCCGAGGTTTGTAGGTTTAATATTAGAAAGTTTTTCTTTTGCCTCAGCGGACAAAGCTGGAATATTTCTGTAGTCAAATCCTTGTGGGATTTTTTTGTTGTCCAGATTACCCATTTGATCAGCAAGACTTTTTTCTTTCTCTATGTAGGTTTCATATTTAACTAGAATAGAAGCTTGTTCAAGAATATCCGACTGATTGTTTTGAATCAATACTTGACCTTCTGGGTGGAAAGAAAGTACATCTAGAATATCGAGTTCAGGCCGCCGTAGAAAGTTTATCAATGGAGTTTTTTCCTTAATGTTGGCTGAGTTGATTTCTGTCAACTTACCATTAATCTCATCAGGCTTTACTTTGATCTTACTGAGCTGATTGATAAGCTCATCTGTATCAGTTATTTTTTTGTTTACTTTTTCGAGACGTTCTTCTGAAGCTAATCCGAGTTGATGTCCTATGCCAGTTAATCGGATATCTGCATTGTCCTGACGTAGTAGGATTCTAAACTCAGCTCGTGAGGTAAACATACGGTAAGGCTCATCTGTCCCTTTATTGATAAGGTCATCTATGAGTACACCTATGTAGGCTTCTGATCTACCAAGTACAAAAGGGTCTTTCTCGTGTACTTTGTTGTGTGCATTAATACCTGCCATCAACCCTTGACTGGCAGCTTCCTCGTAGCCTGTAGTGCCATTGATTTGACCTGCAAAGTAGAGATTGGCGATCAGTTTAGTTTCCAGAGTAGACTCTAACTGTGTGGGTGGAAAGTAATCGTATTCAATGGCATAGCCAGGTCTAAACATTTTCACGTTTTCAAATCCTGGTATTTTGGTGATGGCTTTGTATTGCACATCTTCCGGTAAACTGGTGGAAAAACCATTGACATAGATCTCTACTGTATTCCACCCTTCTGGTTCAACAAATATTTGATGTCTATCTCTTTCTGCAAATCGATTGATTTTATCTTCAATGGATGGACAGTACCTGGGTCCCAGTCCCTTTATTCTACCGGTAAACATTGGAGATTTCTCGAATCCAGTCTTGAGTATTTCGTGTACCTCAGAGTTAGTATAGGTGATATGACAAGGCCGTTGGGTCTTGAGTGGTTCAGTATCCGTGAAAGAGAATTTACCTGGAGTTTCATCACCTGGTTGTTCTTCCATGACTTTCCAATTTAAGGATCTACCATCTACTCTAGGAGGAGTCCCGGTTTTCATTCTTCCAGACTCAAAGCCTAATTTTACTAATTGTTCGGTAATTCCTGTTGCTGCCTTCTCCCCTGTTCTTCCACCTCCGAAACGTTTTTCTCCTATATGAATAAGTCCATTAAGGAAAGTACCGTTTGTAAGCACTACAGATTTCCCCATGATTTCAATGCCCATGCTGGTACGAACGCCAATTACTCGGTTGTTTTTAACAACGAGCCCTGAGACCATTTCTTGCCAGAAGTCAACGTTAGGCGTTTGCTCAAGTGCAATGCGCCATTCTTCAGCAAAGCGCATTCTATCGTTTTGAGTACGTGGGCTCCACATTGCTGGTCCTTTGGACTTATTGAGCATCCTAAATTGGATCATTGATTTATCGGATATGATTCCGGAGTAACCTCCTAGCGCATCAATCTCCCGAACAATCTGTCCTTTGGCTACTCCTCCCATGGCAGGGTTGCATGACATCTGAGCGATGGTATTCATATTCATGGTAATGAGCATGACCTTAGAACCCATGTTGGCGGCCGCCGCGGCTGCTTCGCATCCGGCATGTCCTGCCCCTACTACTATTACATCGTATTGTGGAAACATGAAATATCCTCTTATGTTCCACGTGAAACAGTTGATAGAAACACTGGAAAGTGTTCCACGTGAAACGTTTTAAATTCTCTTAACTCTGAAATTGCGGCAAAGATAAATAAGCATTCTCTTTTTCTCTCATAAGCGTTTGCTCCGACTCCGTCTTATCATTGTATCCCACTAAATGTAAGATGCCATGAATAATGACTCTTCGTAGCTCCTGTTCAAATGGGATGCCTTGGTCCTGTGCATTGTCTTGCACCCTCTCTATGCTTACGAAAATATCGCTCTCAACGATACCCTCTTCTTCAGAATTATCGAAAGTGATAATATCTGTATAGTAATCGTGCTGTAGATAGTCTACGTTGATTTGATGCAAATACTCGTCTGAACAAAAGATGTAATTGATTTCTGAGAGCTCATGATCTTCTGAGGTAATAGTATGAGCAATCCATGAGGAAATGATTTCTTTATGAGCCAGCTCAAAGGCTGTGTCTTCATAGAAGAAATTGATTTGTTCCATTAAGGTAGGTAAAAGCTGAGTTCTACTTTTTTTCCGTTGTCAGCAAAGGAGACCGCGTCGCATAGGTTTTTCATTAGAAAAATTCCTCTACCTCCAGGCTTTTCCAAATTCTCTGGGGCTGTTGGATCTGGTAAATTGTCAAAGTCAAACCCCGGACCTTCATCTTCTATAATGAACTTTACCTGATTGTCTTCAAGGCTTAATGACAAATGAACGTTTTTTGATTTATCAGATTGATTGCCATGAACGATCGCATTGTTGACTGATTCTGTTACTGCGATCATGATGTTGCCGTATATGTCATCCGTGAAGTTATACTGCTCCTTGGCATTGTCTATGAAGCTTTCAATGATTCTGATGTTTTCTGAAAGCGACGGAATCTGAATTTTGATGGCGTCCATTATTCTCTGTTAGTCAATTTGTTTACAAATATATTACTGTTCGTTCAACCGACGGAAATATTTATTTACTTCTTCCTTATAGTAAGGGTTCATCTTTGGTGGAACGGTATTTAGTAGTTCAAGTTCTTTTTGTTTGGCTTTGATGTATTCTTCAAATTCAGGAGGAAGGTTACGTTCGTAGTTGTCTGCTTGTTCTGCCTCTCGCTCGTCATCTAGTTCGCGTTCGCGTAAGGCATCTTCTGCTTTTAGCATACGAGTAAGTATATCCTTTTGCCTGTTGATAGTTTCTTGTGTAATTCGTTTGTTCACTAAGTCCATCTCTGTTTGCTCCATTTTTTCAATGGCTTCCTTAAGGTTTTGACCAGCACCTCCTTCGTTTTCACCGAGTTGGTCTTGTAGTTTTTGAAGTTCATTACGAAGCATTTCTTGTTCAGCAGCTAGCTCGGCAAGTTCTTTGGAGAGCGGTCTTCCGGATTTTCCACTTTTCTTTAGGTCTTCAATTTTCTGATTGAGTTGTTTTTGCAGTTCAGACATACCTGGAAGTTTCTGTTTTTGTCCCTTTTGCCCTTTCTGAGGTTTACCCATGGCATCAGCCATTTGCTGTTGCATTTGCCGTAGTACGTCATCCAGTAACAGTGCTAGATTGTTTATAGAGGTCATGGCGTATTGCTGATGGGTTGTAGCTTCTGCTTTTCTTCTGTCCTTTAACCCTTGCAGACTTGCTTCTATTTCGTCGTTCATGGCGCCTACTTCTCGGGTCACAAAGCTTTGAATCTGAAACACACGATTGGCTAAGGACAGTAAACTATCTTCAATAATTTTGGCATCGTCTTTTAGTTTCAGTTGTTGCTGAGATAGAGTCACGTATCGTGGATCACTTTGATTCACCCCTTTAAACTCAGTCATAATGTCTTCTTGATCAAAGGATACTTTGACAAGGTTATCTACAATGTCTCTAAGATGGTCTAAATTCTCTTGCATCATGGTCATTTCCATGCCTGCTTGCATCTCTTCCATCTTCTTTTTCATTTGCTTCATTTTGTCTGAAGCATTTTGTTGTGACTGAGAAGATTTCTTTCTTTTCTTCTGTTCAAGCATTTCTAAACTCTCTTGTTGTTCTTCTTGGATGTCAGACTCTTCTTGATCAAAGTTTTCTAGGCTTTCTGGCTGTTTCATTTCCTCATTGAGCTCTTCCAATTGATCGATTTGTTCTTGTAGATCTTTAAAGGACTCATTAAGTTCTTTTTGTTTCTCTTGAAGAGATTCAGTGTCATTGTCCTTATCGAGAGTTTCCTTAGACAGTTGTTCCTGCTCTTCGCTGAGTTCATCAAGATCATTGATAATCTCGTCCATTTTATAATCAAACTGTAATCGCTTGAACATTTCTATGGCGCGTTCGATTTCCTTTTGCAGATTTTCTTCCTTGTTTTCAATCTGATCCATGACTTCTTCAATATCCTCAGATCCTTTCTGCTCTTCTAATAGCTTTTTTAGTTCATCGTAAAGCTTTTTGGTTTCCTCATCCAGTATATCGTCCATCAATTTTTGGAGTTGGTCGACTTTTTCCTGGAGCTTTTCATTTGGCTTGTTGAAGCGTTCCTGCTTTTTGGCCAAATCTTTATTTTGCTGGGATATTTTTTCAATGGCTTCTTCTAATTTTTCCTTTTGGTTGATAAGATCATTGATCTTCTTGTTTTCCTGCCAATTGAGGTTTTCCTTGCTTTTCAAATCATTTTGGATGTCTTTGATTTGTTCATTCAAATCTTCAGCTTCTTCCAATGATTTATCTAGTTCCTTTTTAGCTCCTTCGGCTTGTTTATCTAGTTTTTCCTTGATTTCCTTCTTTTCTGGAAGTTTAAAGGTGTAAGTGGCACTTTGTGAAGGTTTGCGTCCGTTAATTGCATCATTATCCCAAACTCTAACGAAATACTGAAGTGACTCGCCCTCTTTAATGTCTAAAGAGTCTAATTTCCATTGATAAAAATAGTTTTGAGAGGCGAGAGACTTATTAAAGGGTATGGGAAGCGAAACCCTTTCATCGCCTTGATCATAGACGAACTCCAATTTAGAAATGCCATAATCGTCACTGATGAGGCCATTGAAAACAATAAATGCAAAAAGCGTAGTATCCTGAAAGGCATCTACCGAAATCTTGGGAAATTCATCTTTGATCACATCAATCTTGTAAGAAATTGAGTCTTTGTTAGGACTATGCTGGTTTTGTAACTTTAGTTTATAGGCATCGCTTGATTTTACTGTTTTTTTGGATTCAAATAGTTGATTCCCAGTGCGTTTCAGTTCTATGGTTGATTTTTCTTGCTCAAATATCATTTGAACTGATTCAGTTTCTATAGTCTTTATTCTCCAGTGAACTTGAGTACCTTCAGGAATAGTTAGGTTTCCTACATTCTCTAGCGTTTCATTTTTCTTTCCAGTATAGTTGGGATAAACTAGATTAATATTAAATGTTTTGATATCTGGCCTTTGAAGTACTTCGACTTCATAGCTCTTCGATTGGTAATCAGCAGCCTCTATTCGAAAATTGAAATTGTCCTGCACTTTAGTAAATACATATTCTAACCTTTGGTTCGCATTGGTTTTCATCTTTGCCCTTCTACCCCTTGCGCTAATGTAAACTTGCTCAGGAATGGCTGAGCCAGACACTTCAACTTCAAGCACAAAATCTTCGTTTTTAAAGGCTTTGAAGTTATCGTTCAGTGGTGTGATTGAGAATAAAAACCCTGGTGAAAACTCTTTGTCATAATTGACAATGCGCTTGGTACTCTCGGTTAAATATTGTGGCACGATAAGAAAGAGTAAAAGCAGTACAAAACCTGGGTAGGCAATGTATTTGAGATATTTTTTATTCGATTTTATATCAATGCTTGAGTTAAACTCGAATGGAGTAATCTCAATAGTTCGTTTTTCAATACTCGCAATGGCCAAACTATTGTTAGAAGATGAAATTTGACCTAACTGTATGGTATTCAATAGTTTATCGCCAATTTCTGGAAAAAATCTACCAATTAGCTTAGCGGCTTCTTCATCACTTATCTGGGAATTAGCTTGAATGATATTCAAATACGGCCGTATAATTAGTTTGAATAATAAAAATAATAACGAAAGAAGTGTGGTGTAAAAAAGAATTGTTCGAGCAGAAGAATTGAGCTGAAGAGAGCCTTCGAATCCTGTGGCAAAGAGATATATAGTAAGAACCAGAGATACAAAGACAATGGTATTCTTTACAAGAATATTGAGATAATACTTCTTTTTGAAAGCATTTATCTTATTTTTCAATATGTCTGTTGATTGGTCCAACTGAATTTTAATAAGTTTCTATTTCTTGATAATATGCATTTCTTACCATATTACTAAAGCTTGTATTTGTATTGATTCCGTTTAATTTATTGTTATAAATAACATACTCTGGAAAAGACTCTAATATCAGAATGACGGAATTATTATCGCCTTTCAATTCTTTAGTAAGTTCATTTTTCGACAATATTTTGATATTTCTAGGCCAAAACTCGACTTCCACTTCCCTTATTACGATTTGTGGCTGAGTTGGATTTATATTTTCGTGATTAGTCTCAACGAATTCAAGGTATGGAGTATTGGTAAAGTACTGGCTGGAGTCACTTGATAGTTCAGAATACCATTGGACTTTATGATAAGATGAATCTAATGCCACATTAGTTTTTGGACTATCCAAAGGAAGAGGTGCTTGGCTGATTTCATTATTTATATCAATTGACTCTTCTGTATTAGAGTTGATCGACGCTATCACCTGATGAAGCAATGTTGAATCTGTAAACATCTTGAAATCCATAAATTTAAGGATGGATTTTTCGTTTTGTGTAATCTGATAGTCTGGATATTGACTGTTGAGTATTTTGTTGAGGCGTTTCGTCTGAGGTGTAAGCTTTGACCTATAGGGTTGGTATAATATAATATCAAGTGCTCCACGAAAAAACTCTGAATAAACCAGATCTTCGTTTTTAATAAAACTCAACCGAATGGCTTCGATTTTGTGATTACCTGGAATTTTTCGGACTAGGTTAGCCGAAATATCTTCGTTTAAGTTTTTTAACTCAAAATCACCGCTTCCGATGTACGTGCCGCTACTTTCTTTGAATAGTGTGAAAATAGGACTCTGGAACCAATCGAGCAGCTTATCCTTGTTGGTTCTCAGTTGAATGCTAAAACTGGTTTGATCTATAACTTGAAAGCCGCTGGGAATTGAATCTTTGATGCCTCGATTTTCGCGATACCAACTGATTGGACCGAAACCGTCCATTGATGAAAATAGTAAGTGCACGTATTGATCGTCATAATGGTTTTTTAGAAGATACTTAAAGAAGTTTTTAATGGCATCAGAATTAACAGGAGTTCCATCATGGAAGCTTTTATCTGTTTCTAGCTGAAAAGTATATAACCCAAGTAGAGAATCAACTTGATAAGATGCAAATAAATGACTAGAGAGATCTTTTTCTATGAATGGGTCAAAAACCAGATCTTTTACAAATTGTTCGCTTCTACTTTCGGCTTTAATGGGGTTGAGCTGTAGAATGTTATCGTGAAAGTTAATTCGAATAGTTTTTATTATTTCTTGCTCCTTGTGGTTAACAAGTTTTGTTCTTGTTTCACATGAAACAATGAGCCCCAATACACAAAGAATTAAATGATATATTCTGATGGTTTTCATTTAGTTGATAATGCCTATTTCATCAGAAAAATACTCAAGTACATGCATTTTGAGCAATTTCTCTTGCTCCAGAACATCAAAATGAGGAAGTTGTTTTTTTAGAACCCAGTGTGGCCAGCCATCGGCATCTGTCCCTTCTAGCTCATAAAAACCCGCTAGGCTTAGACATTTGCATATTCCTAAATGTATAAGGTCTTGTTTCTCTTCTTTGGAAAAATTAGCATATCCACGACCAAGCTCTTGAACTCCAATTAGAAAAAGAATACCCTTTAAATCAGCTGGCTTTTTGCCCAACACTTCCTTGAGCTTTTCCCTCAACTTTACCCACTTTCTCTCTAGATCTAAATCTTTTTTGAGCATTTTAGTAAATCACTTCCGACCAAAACTAACCGTATTATCAAAGATATTCTACCTTGTGTTTGAAATAGAACAGGCAGCAGTTTAATTTTCATATGATGATAAAAAAATACTGGAAAGACTTCTTATCGCTGCTATACCCTGAACTCTGCTACAATTGTGACGTTGCCCTGGTCGAAGGAGAAGATAAAATTTGTCTTCGGTGCTATCGTGACTTTCCCTTAACCAATTATCATGAATCTGAACCAAACCCTTTGGTTCAGATAGCTGCCGGAAATGAAAAGGTTAAGGGCGCATTTTGTTACATGAAGTTTAATAAACATGGAGTAGCTCAAAAACTACTTCATGAAGTAAAGTATAAAGGTAATTCAACGATTGGAGTGCTACTTGGCGAGTGGTTTGGAAAATATATTAAGAGAGAATTGGATGCTTTGGAATTGGACGCAATTATCCCCGTTCCACTACATAAAAGCAAAAAAAGAAAACGTGGTTACAACCAAAGTGAACTAATAGCTAAAGGGATTCAAAATGTGACAGGACTAAAAGTTATGGAAGGCGTGCTAATTAGGACAAGGAATGTCAGCACACAGACAAAAAAAGGAAAAGTAGAACGATGGCAAAATGTGGATTCACTATATCAGGTAGTGAATAAAGAATCAATTATAGGCAAAAAGCTTTTGTTAGTTGATGACGTAATCACCACAGGAGCGACGATTAGTATGGCCGCTGAAGTCCTTGGGAATGGTGGAGTCAGCGACATCTATTTTGGTTGTATCGCATCAGGCAAATAAAAAAGGCCGATTCGAAAACCGGCCTTCATATCTAAGTTTGTTATCTTTTAGTAGTTAGTTCCTGCTCTGATCATCGCACATCGGAAACCGATAGTAGATGTAGCAGAATCTTCTTCTAAGTATCTTCTTTGTCCTGGAGACATCCAGTAAGCAACATCTGCCCATGACCCTCCTTTATAAACTCTTACTCTGTCGTTGATAAGTGAATTGTAGTTGGCGAAATCATAACCATCTTCTTCATCAAGGAAACCATCTCTTCTTACTGGGTTAAGATCATCAAAGTCTTGGTAAGAAAGCGGACGGTAAACATCTTGCACCCACTCGTTTACATTTCCAGCCATGTTGTAAAGACCAAAGTCATTTGGAGGGTAATCATAGATGTAAGTAGTAATCATGGCCCCATCATTCAACTTACCAGCAATACCGGCATAATCTCCTCTACCTCTTTTGAAGTTAGCTAAGAATGTACCTAGTTGTTTTCCGTAAGGGTTTCTTAATGCGTGACCGTCCCATGGGTAAAGTCTGCTGTGTGTTTGATTTTCATCTAACCACTGAGTACCGATAAGTGCAAGTGCAGCATATTCCCATTCTGCCTCAGTTGGGAGACGATAGTTAGGCAATACGAACCCAGATTCTAATGGAATTCTTCCTGCAGAAGGCAAATCAGCTTCAGCTTCAATAGCCTCATCATAATATCCGGCGTCCTCGGCCAATTTTTGATTTACAACTATCGATCTCCAAGTACAGTAGTCTTGCGCCTGCTTCCAGGTGACACCTACAACAGGGAAAAATCTAAAGCCAGGATATCTCAAATAATGATCAACATAGGGATCGTTGTATGCAAGGTTTTTTGCCCAAACCGTGGTATCTGGTAGAGCAGATTCGTAAAATTCACGAGAGGAGTCCAATCGAACGTAGTGTAAGTACTCCAACCAGTGAATATTGGCTACCTCAGTTTCGTCCATATAGAACGAAGCAACTGTAACTGTTCTTTCGTGATTGTCGCTTTGATTAGCCACATCTTCCTCAAAACTACCAAGGATAGTTCTACCACCTTCGATAAATCTTAAGTTTGGACCATCTGGTTGACCGCGGAAGTCATTCACCTGAAAGCCACTTTCTTCTTCGTTGAAAGCAAGACCAGTTGCTGTACTCGCTTCACCAGGATTATGACTGGTCGCGTGGCCACCACCACCCAGCGAACCACAAGAGGAGATACCCATTGTGAGCCCAACAAGGATTGCTGATGCGTTTAAGTAGGGAACAAATTTTTTCATAACAAACTCAAATTTTATTCAAGCTCCTAAAATAAGGACATTTTTTCGTAAAACAAACACTGCAAAATGCAAGCTGGAAAAATAATCACAATTTATTTCCAGACAACGTTGATTAGTCCATACCGGGAGGTTAACATTTTTTATCTATATATAGAATCCAAAAATATTTAATTTATTGTTCATGTGCACAACTTTTAACCGATTAAGAAAGAATCACAGAACAAATACATCTGATCGGTGAAGAATATTTTAGTTAAATTTGCAGTTCAAAATATGTCTCAAGCAGAAGCAGCACTATATCGTCCCTTACTTCATACCATTGCCTACAAGATTGTTGGGTGTTCGGCTATTGCTGAAGATATGGTACAAGATACTTTTTTAAACTGGTTCAAAAATGAACGAAAGGAAGTAAAGGATGCTAAAGCCTATTTGATTTCTTCCGTTAGAAACCTGAGTATTAATCATCTGAAAAAGAAAAAGGATGAGCTATTTGAGAATTTTACACCAAACCTTCCCTCCTTTAGTATCAACACCGATATCTCTTATTTGGACATAAAGCAGGAAATTTCAGAATCAATGGCGGTTTTGCTGAAAAAATTGGCTCCAGCAGAACGAGCAGTTTTTGTTCTGAAAGAGGTCTTTAATTTTGACTATTCTGATTTGCCAGCCATAATTGGTAAGACATCGGATAACTGTCGCCAATTGTTGAGCAGAGCTCAGCAAAAGTTGAATCAAGAAAAGGAGCGCTTCACACTTGAGCCGCAGAAATTATCTTCACTGATTGGTAACTTCAAAAAGGCAACTCTTGGAGAGTTCGAAGGGCTTATCAAGACTTTGAAAGAAGATATTGGCATGGAATCTACTTGACCAGTATGATTAATATGACTCGGTCATAGCTGATATCTGTTCAATAATTTCATTTCTTTATTAAGACTCCCTAAATTATCATTACGAAATAACAAATATCCACCATGAAAAAATTTGCCCTTCTACTAGCTAGCTTGACCCCACTTTGGAGTTTTGCTCAAACTCCTACAAAAAGCATCCCATTTGAACTTTTCGGTGATCACATTATTATTCAGTTAAGTGTGGACGGTTCAGACCCCTTAGATTTTATATTCGATTCTGGAGACGGGATAACTGTTATAGATGAAGATATCGCAGATCAACTGCACCTGGTCAAAGAGAAAGTAATCCTAAATCAAGGGACTGTTGCAGGTTCATTGATCAAGCATAATAAACTAGAAATTGGGGACTATTTGCTTGAAAAAAACATCAAGGTGTATTCTACGGATTTAGATCATCTAGAGATAAGTTTGGGAAGAGACTTTGATGGCATTATTGGATATGACTTATTGCATCACCACGCTGTTCGTATCGATTACGACAATATGAAATTCGAAATCTACGAGCATGGCCAGCATCCAAAAAAAGGAGAAGCTATTCCATTCAAACTGAACACAGCAATTCCTACCATCAAGGGAAATGTCGTTCTAAACAATGGCGAGCCACATCCAGGTACCTTTTTTGTTATGACAGGTGCCGGTACCACACTGGACTTCAATTCTCCATATGCTGAGGAGTATGACGTCATTCACAAAACTGGAGAGCACTACTTCTACTACGTCAAGAGTATTTCTGAAGATGAGACTAAACACTATGAAGGCATGGTGAAGTCTTTCACTTTTGGCAATCAAAAATTTGAGGACCTTCCAATTGGTATCAGTCAAGCGAAATCAGGCACACAAGCACATGAAAAAGTGTCAGGCATATTGGGCAACAAAATACTCAGTAGATACAATGTGATTTTTGACCTCCCAGCTAAACTCATCTATTTGGAAAAAAACAAAAACTTTGACGATCACTTTACGGTGAATTGCAGCGGTATTGATATTCAACTTTCTAAGGACAAAAAGAAGGTTTTGATTCATCAGGTATTTGAAGGAAGTGTGGCTGAGGCTGTTGGAATTAAGCAAAACGCCGAACTGATTAGCATTGATGGAAAGCGTGCACTATCAGAAGTGAACTTTCCTCAAATACAAAACTTGCTTGTTCAGCCTGGTAAGTCTGTAAAGCTTGTTATTGCCCAGGACGGTCAAGAAAAATCCGTTAACCTCGCATTGAAACCATTATTGTAAGGGCTATTTATTTAGTATCATTTTCCCGCCGTAACTATTACCTTGATAGATGATGAGGTAATGGTATAACCCATTTTGAACTGGGTTTCCGCTCTGGTTTTTGCCATCCCATGTAGCTGTAATGTCACCGGCGTATTGTGATGTGCTGAATAAAGTTCTGATCACTTTGCCTGCAACATCTGTGATATGAATAGTCATTTCGGATTCTTCTGGAATAGACAATCTGATATGGAATTCGTCTTCAAAAGGATTTGGGTATCCTAAAGCTACTGATACATTTTCCTCAAGGTCGGCTCCTGGAGTAACTGGTTTGGTATTAAACAGGTTAGTTTCAAAAATGCCATTGCCATGCGTGGCTACAGCCATTTTTCCATCACTAGACCGATAGTCCATCATTGTAACCACTGAATTTCCAATACTTTCAATTCCCTCTTGTTGCCAAACGGTTTCATTGGCAACCAACTGATCAGTGCTATACAAACCCATGCTTGTCCCTACAAAATATTTATATGAGCCATCATTGAGTGCAATGATTTCTGACCATCGAATACTGGGACCATTGCCAGAGCCATCTGGGTTTTCTTCTAAATTACCGCCAACCTCGACAAAAGATTGACCTCCGTTATCTGACCAAAATAGACTCAGGATATTGTAATTGGAAAAACAAACTAGAATACGTGACGCATCATCTGGATCAATGCAAATGTTCGAAATGTAACCCTCATGAGAAAAAACGGCTTCAGATTCAGCTGAAGGAGAATTTGCGTTAGTACTTTTATAAACGGTGCCCATGGGTGTACCACTCATGAAATTATACGTTCCAAAAAATAGCGTATGCGCAGGGTTGGTAGAAATATCTAAAGCTGTAACATTTTCACTTCTACTAGGAGCCACTGAGACTACTTGCCAGTTAACCGAAGTTGAAACCTGTTTGAAAGGTTTAATCTGAGATAAATTATCATTTCGCCACACGGCACTATCTCCAGCCAAATACATTCTATTGTAATTGTTGGGGTCTAAAACAAATGGGGTAATGAACAAGTAATTGTCCCGGTTTACTCCTTTTGGATCTACTTTGGCCCAAGTATCTATGCCGCCGTCATCCTCATAAGAAATTTTAAAAATTCCGGCTTCTTGAAAAGACATGTACCAAAATTGATTACCTGGCGTGGTAGCACAATAACTGCCATCGCCTCCAAGAACAGAGCTCCAACTTCGATTAACTCCATTTCCTGAACTAAAATAAGTACCATTGTCTTGCATTCCACCGAGCATTTCATTTCTTCCTTGGTCTTTAGAAATGGCGACCGTATAAAATTGTGAAGTGACATAACCATTATTGAGTGAAGACCAGGAAACGGAAGCTGCTCGATTATCAAAGGTTTTAAATATGCCTCCATCGCACGATGACAACATTTGATTACTGTTTGATAGAAATAATAGTTCGTGCTGATCTGGATGATGGTTTTCATAAGGTTGGTTCACATTTTCTGTATCGTACCCTCCAATTTGTGTAATATTGGATGTAGTGGTGAATCCATCTGTTGAGCGATAGAGGTTGGTTCCACCGATAAATACCGTATTCGGGTCTTCAGGGTGAACCTTTATTACCATATTATATGAACCTTGGCTATCAAAAGCTTCTAATTCAGAGTCCTCATTTGGTATTTGGTCTGAATGGTTAGACCATATGCCGTTTTGAAATTTCCATAACTGAAGACTTGTTCCTTCCAATAAAAAGTAAATGATGTTTTCATTGGATGGAGCATAAGACATGACCAAGCGCTCAGAAAATGAATTGAAACCAGTAGGTGTAATGTTGGACCAATTTATCCCATCCTCTGAGTAAAAAACACCTTTGTTGATACCACTGAACCCGCTACCTGTGGAGGTACTTAAGTAGGCATACATTTTCCCAGCTGGAGTAATCATGACATTGGTATAGAAGGATGCTTCTGAATTATTGAGATCTCCTGATTTGTCTTCCAAAAGGTTAGGTTCACCGAGTACTTTTTCCCAGCTATTTCCACCATCTGTGGAGCGAACAATATTTCCATATATAGCGGCATATACAACATCATTTGAAAATGGTTCGAGCGGGTTGATTGCTAAATTCCATACATAGTTGAATGGGCTGTCGAATGAAGCGGGGTTGTTCGTCGAGGTTGAAGCTAGCAAGTCCCAGGACTCGCCGTTGTCAGTAGATTTAAATATGCCATCGCCTCGATAAGGGGCACCTGAGGCTCTGGCCGAATTTCCGTCTAGTTCTCCCGTCCCGAAATACCAAGAGTCCCTTTTTCCGATTCTGGAATCTTGAACAATCGATGTTACACTATTGAGTGCTGATGGTTGGGTGGTCCTACTCCAGCTGATGCCGCCATTAGTAGATCTCCACATTCCACCAGACACTCCGCCAGCCAGTAGGACATTCTCATCTCTCACATCAAACGCCAAAGCACGGGTTCTACCTCCTACATTGTGAGGACCCGCCAGCGACCAGTTCTCTTGTCTGCTTCTTAAATTACTTTGACTTTTTTGTATTTTTCTAGCAAAGGCAAATTCCTTTTGATGAATATCTGCAGGAACTTTATTGGTTTTAGGATCCACTAGCATTCGTCTCTCATAGTCAAACCGAGCATTGGGATTTTCTTTTGTTCCAATGGTTGAGGGTGCACTTGGCAAGGGAGGAATACTATTTTTTCGGGAGCTGGTTTCACATCCTAATATCAAAACGCTGAGTGTAATACTCAATAAACCTATCTTCAAATTCATCAAATATCTTCTCGCTTCGTGTTTGCAACATTCAAAATTAAATCAGCACCGAATGCCATACTTGGTGTTTGAAACCCTGTCCCCGATAGCTGCTCACTTAGTTTCTCCACAATCATGAGCGATGTGATTGCTGTAAGTTTATAGCCCTCTGGCGTTGTGAGTTTCGCCGAACGAGTTTCTCCTGCCGCATTCTTGACCTCACCCCATAAGTAACAGTGACTTTCTTCCCTCATTTGTTCACTTGGTCCTGTTACTGTGTTTTTGACTTTGTTCTGTAGGTAGCTCTGCACCAGTCCAATATTGAAAAACCAACGCCACTTTTGAACGAACTTCATTTTTTTAATCTGACCCGGGTGCATAGCGGTATACACCATAATATTGGGGATGCTTGTACTTCTATAGGCAGTCGATACATCTCCCCACGGAATTGAAACGAATGATTTTTCTTTTCCATCCAGGTTTAATTTTCTGGTAGCGTATACATGGGGAACAGGAATAATTTTTCCACCTTTTCTAATGGCTCCACCTTTTCCAATGCCTTGTGTCATCGTGAGGGCCGTTCCACGTGAAGTGGAAGATTCACTCATAAAGGCCAGTTCAAGATGAGTGGCATCTGGAAGTTTTGATTTTAAATGACTAGCCAAACAATCACTGGGCACCACATCAAATCCTACGCCAGGCATGATTAAAATCCCAGCATCTTTTGCTTTTTGATCGAATGACGCGCCCAATTCAAACACTTCGATTTCACCGGTAATATCTAAATAGTGTGTTTTAGTCGATAGGCATGCCTGCATCATGACTTTGGCTGTTGAAGAAAATGGACCTGCACAATGCAAAATAAGGTCAACTTCATTTAATGCTTCATGGAGTTTATCGGATTCGGATAGATCAAAAGTGCGATAGTCAAAACCTAATTCATCTGCGAGTGCTTTAGTTTTAATAGCATCACGCCCACCCAGCATAGGGTTAAGCCCTTTGTCTTTAGCCAGTTTTGAAATAAGTTTTCCTGTATACCCGTACGCACCGTAGATGAGAAATTTCATGTTGTTTAATTTTTAAGATTGGAAATTAAGCAAATCCTTTCAATCCCTTGACTCTTAACTACAACAATAATGCAAGCTAAGTTCACCAAGTTTTTTTATGTTAAGTGACTTGTTGTATTTTTATTGCCACAAAACAGACTTACAATTCCTATGTCGATGAACAGCCGCAATTTTATCTGGTATGCGCTTCCCATGATGATCTTTTTGGGCCTCATGTGGCTATATGAACCTTGGTTTTATCAAAGATATATTGCCAGCGAAAAACTGGAGAAGATCAAGAAGCGCGATTTTAAAATTGTTGGTCATAAGGGAGCTGCAGGGTATGCACCTGAAAATACGTTGTCCTCATTTCAAATCGCTATGGACATGGGTGCCGATATGATTGAAGTGGATGTGCATTACACTAAAGATGGTGAAGTGGTTGTTTTTCATGATGAGGAAGTATCAAGAACAACTAATGGCACCGGTCGAATTCACGAAATGACTTTGGCAGAGGTTAAGGAGTTGGATGCAGGTTACTGGTTCTCACCAAAGTTCGAGGGTGAAAAAGTACCGACACTAGGAGAAACCATTGATTTGATCCATGGCAAAATGGAGTTGATTATTGACATCAAGTCTAAAGGACATGGTTATTACGATGGCTTTGCCGAGAGAATCGTTGAAGTCATCGATGAAAAAGGAGCTATGGATTGGTGTATTATCCAGGCTTATGATGAGCAGTATCTGGAGCATGCTTATGAAGCGGATTCTACGATCGAAATGAAAAAGATAATGATGGGCGAAGACGAAACCCATTTGTTGGCCTTTTATATTAATGCCAAGAGTTTCACAGACCATAGAAACATGCACGAGTTTTATGGCACATTGAATCCACATTACAAGACCTTATCGCAAAGACGAATTTTCAGATTTCATGCCAGGGGCTACAAAGTGTATACTTATGTAGTAAATGAAAGATCTGATATGCTCAAAATGCTGAATATGGGATTAGACGGTATCATTACTGACTATCCAGATCGTATGGTGAAAATTAGGGAGGAATTGGAGCAGCTAGACAGAAGAAGAGCAGCCGGAGACGAAGAAACACCTTGACAAATCATTACAAAAACGGAGAAGAGTATTACAACAAGATCTATCTCCTATTTAATTTTTTTATTGCCATTTCATTGGTTCCTTTTGGCTATTTGCTTTTACAGAAACAAGTAGGTGAACTTGAGTCATTGGTGATTGATGAATGGTACTACGTGATTTTAGTCGCTTTATTGTTGGCTTCAGCAGCTATCATATTTCAATCCCATCAGAAATTCAGAGCTTATCTCAAAAAAGAACAAAGCTCAACAAGCCTCAGAGACAAGCTCAATGTTTACAAAAATGAATCAGTCAAAAAATTCGTTGGCTTTTTGCTGGCCAGTATGATTTGTGTTTGTGGCTTTTATCTTACTGCCAGTGCATTTTTCATTGTTGGTTATATTGTGTCGACCATTTTATTATCTATCAAACGACCGACACTCAATACCATTATCGAGGATTTGAAACTATCTGAAGAAGAACAAAATGTTCTAATTGAAAAAAAGGATATACCCTTTAACTAAGCCTCAACTCCCACCGCTTCGGTCATTACATAATACCTCGGGTCGTCGATATCCGAAATGATAATTTCATCAAACTTAGGATTGGCTTTTTTCAGCACTCTTTTACAGTCTGGACTCAAGTGTTTAAGCATTACTTTTTTACCCAATGCCTCATATTTGTTGACCACTATTCTTACCGCTTCTACACCTGAATGGTCTGATACTTTAGAATCAATGAAGTCTATTTCAATTTGATCCGGATCTTCTACTGGTGTGAATTTACCATTGAAGGCTTGTATGGACCCAAAAAACAATGGACCCCAGATTTCATAAACTTTAGTGCCATCTTCTCGCATGGTTTTGCGTGCTCTAATCTTCGTCGCGTTTTCCCAAGCGAATACTAATGAAGAGACAATCACACCACAAATCACAGCAATCGCTAAATCAAACATAACCGTAACTGCAGAAACAAGGATGAGAACAAAGGCATCAGCCTTTGGAATTTTATTGATAATCCTAAAGCTAGACCAGGCAAAAGTTCCGATTACCACCATAAACATGACACCTACTAAAGCTGCAATGGGTACCTGTTCGATATATGGAGAAAAGAATAATATAAAAGACAAGAGCATCAAGGCAGCTACAATACCTGACAAACGACCACGACCACCAGATTCCACGTTGATCATTGATTGACCAATCATGGCACATCCACCCATTCCACCAAAGAATCCATTAATGATATTGGCGGTACCTTGAGCAACACATTCTTTATTACCACTACCTCTGGTTTCTGTGATTTCATCTATGAGTGTTAATGTCATCAATGATTCAATTAAACCAATGGCGGCAAGAATCAAAGCGTAAGGGAAAATGAAGTACAAGGTATCTAATGTAAGAGGAATCTGAGGAATCATGAAAGAAGGTAAACCTCCTTCTATGCCTGACCCACCATTGGACTGCACAAATGATAATACGGTTTGTGTGTCAATACCTCCGAAGATCACAACTAAGGAAACGGTTAGAATCGCTGCTAGTCCAGCTGGAATTTTATTGGTGATTTTAGGTAAACCAAACATGATACCCATAGTCAATAATACCAGACCTAACATGACCCAAAGATCAGTTCCAGCCAACCATTGACCTTCAACTTTGAACATACCTAGCTGAGACAAGAAAATCACAATGGCCAAACCATTGACAAAGCCCAGCATCACTGGGTGCGGGATCAAACGCACGAATTTCCCCAATTTGAAAATACCCGCAGCCATTTGAAGCAACCCCATGATCACCAAAGTGGCAAATAAATATTGGACACCCGCACCTTCTACTCCCGGCATCAAATCATTACCTTCCTTTACCAAAGAAACCATCACTACAGCGAGTGCGCCAGTTGCCCCAGAAATCATTCCTGGGCGACCACCGATTACCGCGGTGACCAAGCCGACCATGAAGGCACCATACAAACCAATGATAGGATCGATACCTGCTACAAACGCAAAGGCAACAGCTTCGGGAACTAGCGCTAGCGCAACCGTCATTCCTGAAAGAATATCATTTTTGGCGTTTTGGGTTTTATTCTTGATCAGCTCAAACATAAAAATTAAGATTTTTCTAAAATGGGGTGCAAAGGTAGAAGACTATTTCATTAGCTCATAGTCTATGTGTAAATTATAAACATTGCTCATTTGACGTAAGAAGCAGCAAAAGAATAGATAACTAAAATGTAGTCTACGGTCACCAAATCATTTTCAATGTCCAATTTCAGAATACCACCTATATCAACCTTATCAGGCAGTACATTTTCGAATTATGTGCGAGCGATTAAAAGTGGTCGTGTCGAATGGAGATATTACCATAAAGTATTGTTGACAGGATTGGTTTGTGGCTTGGCAACACCTTTTCATTTTTGGGAAAGGCTTCGAGAAATTGAAAAGCCAAAAGGAAGCAAATCTCCCCTTTTTATTATTGGCCATTGGAGAAGTGGTACTACGTTTCTTCACAACCTCCTGTGCCAAGACCCAAATGCTGCCTATGTTTCAACCTATCAATCACTTTTCCCGAACAACATGCATAGCAAAATCATTTTCAAAAACTTCATGAAAATGAATATGCCAGATAAACGGCCCAGTGATAATGTACGACTCGGGATAGACCTGCCACAAGAAGATGAGTTTGCATTAGGCAATTGGCAACGGTTATCCTTTTATGACTTTTTCTATTTTCCTGATCAGTTCGAAGTTTTGTTTGACCGAACCGTTGAGTTCAAAGGTGTTGAGCAAAAAGATATTGACGAGTGGAAGTCGGCATACCAAGGGCTTATCAGAAATACACAGAAACATGGACAAGGCAATTATCCCATTTTGAAAAACCCTGTCAATACGGGTCGAGTAGATAAACTGCTGGAACTTTTTCCAAATGCAAAATTTCTCCATATTTATCGAAACCCAGTGGTTGTTTATCTTTCGATTAAGAAGTTCTTCTTGTCTCTTTTTCCAACCTTACAATTTCAGCACACCACAGAAAAGCAATTGGTGGACTTGATCATGCAACTGTATCCAAGGTTGATGAAACGATATTTAGATCAGCGTCATTTGATTCCGAAAGGACAATTGTATGAATTGTGTTTTGAAGATTTCGAAAAAGAACCCATGCAATACACTCATGAGATTTTCTCACAATTGAATCATTCGAATTGGGACGAAGCCAAGGCTCAAATTCAGAAGTACTTGGAGGCACAGAGTGATTATCAAAAAAACAGCTACCAAATTTCAAGATTTGAATTGGACCGAGTTGTAAAGAAATGGGCCTTTGCCTTCGAAGCCTTTGATTATGACGTTCCAGAAAATATTAAGGTCATTTGACAAAACTTACTTACTAGTAAGTATATTTGCATTATGTCGAATACCAGACAGCAAATATTGAACCTGGCAGAAGAGCTAATCAGAACGCGTGGTTACCATGCTTTTAGTTACAAAGACATCAGTCAAAAGCTAAATGTGAAGAATGCCGCCGTGCATTATCACTTTCCATCGAAAGAAGCATTGGGCGCAGCGATTATCCAGGATAGTATAGATCTGTTCAAAAGCAAGGAAGAGTCATGGGATCAAATGTCATCCAGGGATCAACTTCAGGATTTTATCAGTATTTACCAAAAAAGCAACGATCGTAAATGGTCTTGCTTAATGGGTGCCTTAAGTGCTTCAGTGGAAGCGCTCCCAGAAAGTATGCAGGGCAAGCTCAACGAAATGGGGAAATACATTCTTGATCGGTTGACAGTCACTTTGCAGGAAGGGCTACAAAGTGGCGAGTTCAGTTTCCCCGAGGAGCCAAGGGCAAAAGCAGAACTGATTATATCTTCGCTGCTTTCTTCACTTTTACTCGAAAGAGTGATGAAAGAAAAAGTATTCGACTCGATTAAAAATTCAATTATTCAATCTGTAATATCAAATAACTAAATCATACAATGGCTGAAAGAAGAGTAGTAGTCACAGGCATGGGTGCAATCACCCCGCTGGGCAACGATGTACAAACCTTTTGGGACAATGCAGTAAAAGGGGTGAGTGGAGCTGGACCAATCACGCATTTCAATGCAGAAAAATTCAAAACACAATTTGCCTGCGAAGTCAAAGACTTCGACCCGAAGTTATATCTGGACAGAAATGAAATCAAACGAACTGACTTATACAGTCAGTACGGATTATATGCTGCTGCACAAGCGATCGAAGATTCTGGTTTCGAATTGGACAAAATGGATCCTTTTGATGTGGGTGTCATCTGGGGAACGGGCCAAGGTGGTTTGGAAACACTGGAACAAGAGGTTCAGTACTTTATGGAGAAGGACAAAGAGCCGAAGTTCAATCCATTTCTGGTTCCAAAGATGCTAACCAACATGTGTGGTGGAATGATCGCCTTGAAATATGGTTTTATGGGAATTGGCTTTACCACTATTTCTGCTTGTGCCACCACAAACACAGCTATTATGGATGCCTTCAATTACATCAAATTGGGCAAAGCCAAAATTTTTGTGACTGGCGGATCAGAAGCGCCAATCACAGAAGCGAGCATTGGAGGCTTTGGATCCATGAAAGCATTGTCCACTAGAAATGAAGACCCTGCAGGAGCATCTCGTCCGTACGATATTGACAGAGATGGCTTCGTGATGGGTGAAGGTGGAGGAGCCTTGATTTTGGAAGACTATGATCACGCCAAAGCGCGAGGTGCAAAAATCTACGCAGAGATTGTAGGGTCGGCTATGACGAATGATGCCTACCACATGACGGCGACTCACCCTGAAGGACTAGGGGCACTTCGTGCCATGGAGTGGGCACTGAAAGAAGCGAATCTGACACCAAGTGATTTGGACTACATCAATACGCATTCTACCTCTACGCCTGTGGGTGATTTGAGCGAACCAGCGGCTATTGCCAAATTGATGGATGGTTATGAAAACAAATCCGTGATCAGTGGTACCAAATCAATGACCGGTCACATGCTGGGTGCGGCAGGAGTAGCTGAAGCCATACTTTCGATCCAGTCGATCAACAACAACGTGGTGCCTCCTACCATCAATACCGAAACGATTGATCCGGAGATTGTAGGTGATCATGACATTGTGACGAAGGAAGCCAGAGAAAAAGAAGTGAATGTGGCGATGAGTAACACTTTTGGCTTCGGTGGCCACAATGCCATTTCGATTTTTAAAGCGGTTTAAAACAAATCACGTCATTGCGAGCAAAGCGAAGCAATCTTATTCCTTTTACATACATAAAAATAGATGTAGTAGAAGTCTGGGAGGGATTGTCACGTCTTCTGTTTTGCATTGGCAAAACAGACTCCTCGCAATGACGTATGCTAATAACATGAACCCAGACCAAAACAAGAAATATGCCGTCGCCTTCTACCAAATGGCCTATGAAGGGAACCCCGCCAAAGCCATTGAACTATATGTTGGTGATGACTACATTCAGCACAACCCTGATGTAGCCAATGGGACTCAAGGATTCATTGACTACTTCGAAAGAATGCAAAGGGAATATCCTGAGAAAAGTATCGCGTTTGTTCGGGTGATTGCTGAAGGAGACCTCGTGGCACTACACACCCATCAGACCTGGCCTGGTAATGACCAATATGTGACTATGGACTTTTTCAGGTTTGACAACAACGGCAAAATCGTAGAGCACTGGGATGCTATTCAGCAGATCCCTGAAACTTCGGCGAACCCTAATACCATGTACTGATCAAATTTCTTAATCTAGATTAAGAAATTCGCTTTCTCCTTTTCGTTCAATCAGTCAAACAAAATTTTAAAACCATGATTAAATATATGTTTGGCCTGGGTTTTCTATTGGCCATTAGTATTTCCAGTTGTGAACAAAAAGTGGCTTCTCAAGAAACCACTTACATCAACAAAGATTTGCCGACCATTGGCATCATCATTTTTGATGCGGTGATCACCAATGAAATTTTGGCTCCGCTCGATGTGTTTTCCAAACACACGGCTAATGGAGAAAAACTTTTTAATGTCATTTTTATTGCCGCCGAACAAAGAGCCTATAAAACCGAAGAAGGCATGCGTATGTTGCCCGACTTTTCTTTTGAGAACACACCAGACCTGGATGTATTGGTGATTCCCAGTTCTTATAAGCCCGCCAAACAATACAAGGATCCACAACTGGTTGGTTTTGTCAATCAGCAGTACGATCAATTGGATTATGTGGCCACCCACTGTGCGGGTGCGTTTACCCTGGCTGCTTCAGGGAAAATTGACAATAAAGAGCTGGTGACCTACATTACTGGTGGAGAGTCTCTTCAGAAAGAATTTCCAAACTTGAAAGTACAGGACGATGCTGTGGTTTCTGTGGCGAGAGATGGTAAAGTATTTTCTTCCAATGGGAGCTTAGTGTCTTACCTTGGCTCATTGGACTTACTAGAAGCACTCACTAGCTCAGAACATAGAAAATATGTGGAGGGCTCTCTGTACCTAGATCGGCTAATAGTGTCAAATTGATTGAGAACCAAATAAGTGTGTTTATTCAGCTACTATGTCTGGATAAACACCCCTTTTGATTAATTTGGGGATTAATCGTAAGCATAGTGCTCGATGTGAAAATAATTAATGCTAAAATGGAAATCGCAGAGACACTTACTAAACTTCAGGAACGAAATCTGAAGCTTAATAAATTCTTGGATCAAACAGGTAGAGATTATGAACATGCAGGTCAAAATGTCCCTAAATTCAAAAAATTCATTGAGGAACATGGGCTGGACTCATTCCTAATCATCGATTTAGTAACCAATCTTCAACTATTGAATAATCCAGATTTCGACTTTCGATTAGATGACCTTGCTAAGGTTTTGAAAAGTTATAATGACTTAAATTCTAGTGATTTGGACGGATACTTGGAATATGGACATTTTCAAAATGCTGTTATGGATGATTCAGTTACTGCATTGCTAACAGTAGAAAAAGGGATAGAAATAGCCAATAAAAAACTGGAGGAACTAAAGAGATTAAAAAATTCAATAACTACGGAATAGTATCCCAAATAGTCCTTGTTTTTAACGAGTATGAAAGAAGCCGAGCCTTTGTAACGCGAATTCCAGCTAACTTTATAGCCTACCCCCAATACCTAAATGAATTACCAAACCTATCAGCCCCATTCGGACTTAGAATCCATTATTCGTTGCTACTGGACTTTGGAGCTTCCTGCTGATCCTAGCGCGCAAAGACAGCGCATTGTGCCTGATGGATGTATTGAAATGGCTTTTATTCTCGGAGACGATATCAAACGATATACTTCAAAAGATTCATTTATTCTTCAACCTCGTGCCATGGTTCTTGGGCAAACTATTGAACCGTTCTATATTGAGCCCACAGGCGATGTCAATACCTTTGCTGTTAGCTTTTACCCCTATGGTTTTGCTAATTTGGTTACCGTACCTATAAAAGATTTAGCAAACAAGGAGACGCCAATCGAATGCCTGCTAGATGAAAAAAAAGCAAAGGAATTGACCAGGAAAATAATTGAAGCCGAGGACGTTGGACAAAGAATAGAGATCATCGAACGCTTTCTTTTGAGCAAGTTGACGCGGCAACCAATGGTCGACCATATTGTTAAAACGACTATAGATACCCTTTTATCAAAAAAGGGGAGTTCTTCAATAAGCAATATTCTCAAAGAAGATTTATCCAAAAGGAGGCAACTGGAACGGAAGTTTGTGAAACAAATCGGGATCAGTCCGAAGCAATTGGGCAAGGTGATTCGACTTCAAGGCGCATTAAAGATGATGCTAAATGAAGAAGGAGAAAGTTTGACCAACATAGCTTACGAAAGCGAATACTACGATCAAGCCCATTTTATAAAAGACTTCAGGGAGTTTACAGGAGTGAGTCCCAAGGAATTTTTAGGCAATGAAAATATGGTGCTTTCCTCCCTGTTCTACAAATAGACTCGGCGTCGCACTTTTACAATTTTACTTCTAGCTAGGCCATACTTTTGTCTCAAAAAGAAACTAATCAGTATGAAGAGATTTTTTACCACAATGATGCTCTGCTGCCTGGCTGCTTCTTATTCAAAAGGCCAAAACATGGAGTCATCGATAAACACTACAAAAGACATGAATAGCTTCGTTTCCATTTTTGAAATTCCCGTAACGGATATCACTCGCGCCATCAATTTTTACCAGACCATTTTAGATATTGATATTGAAAGGATGGATTTTCCGGGTATGGAAATGGGTCTGTTCCCATATGAAAATCAGCTGGTTACCGGAGTTTTGATGAAAGGAGAAGGTTATCAACCATCGTCAGAAGGAGTAACGATATACTTGAACGGAGGTACAGACCTCCAAATTATTCTTGACAAGGTTGAAAACAATGGAGGGAAGATTTTGATACCCAAAACACCCCACGCCGATGAAAGTGGCTTTTTTGCTATTTTCATTGATTCAGAAGGCAATAAAATGGGTTTACATTCTCTTAAGTAATTGAAGCCCGCTGGTCACAAGACCAACTGGGGCATAAAACTCACGGAGCAATCTCATTCCATTTTTCCTGAATTTAAATTGATATAATAGAAGTTTTGGGAGGAGATTGCCACGTCGATTTTTTGCCTTTCGGCAAAATACTCTTCTCGCAATGACGTACTAAAACAATAAACAACCTAAATCTCCCTCTCCCGTTAAGGCATTTGTAGGACTAAAAATTAAATGCCTACCTTTGTAAAAATTATTATTAACCAATCGAGTAGAGCCAACCCTGGCAAGCTTTCGCATGAGTTGCGAAAATGATCATCATAAGATCATATCCGATAAGAAAGATTCTCACCCTTCCCCGTATCTTTGTTAGGATTGTGTTCGACTCCAATCACATCTTATTATATTCCCATACATGGCGAAAAAGAAAAAAGACAATAGGCGGAAAATCAACCGCACTAAAAAAGTACTAAACATAGACGTTGTAAGAAGACAAGTCGCCGGATTGTTCGAGGAGAACCCCGGAGAAGCCTTTACAGTCAAACAAATATTTAGCAAGGCTGGTTTGAGAGACAAACTGGCGAAGAAAGAAGGCCTCAACTTCGTGCTCGACCTAGAGCAGGAAGGCGCAGTAGAACAGTTGAGAAATGGATCATTCCGATCCAGAAAATCAAACACAGCATCAGGTCTGGAAGGTCTTGTAGATCATGTGAATCGTAGATTCGCCTACGTGATCTGTGAAGGTGAAGAAGAGGACATCTGGGTGAAAACCGATGATCTGAAAGGCGCCATTAACGGTGACCGAGTAGCTGTAAGGATCAAAAGTGGCGGCCGTCAGGGCAATAGGCCAGAAGGTGTCGTTACCAAAATTGTATCCAGAGGACGAACAGAGTTTGTGGGTAAAATTGAAGTACTCCCTAACTATGCCTTTGTAGTGCCAGACTTCAGAAAGATCTATCACGACATTTTTATCTACCCAGAAAAAATTGGTAAGGCCAAAACCAACGACAAGGTGCTGGTCAAAATCAAAGATTGGCATGGCGGCAAACAAAAGAATCCTGTAGGGCAAGTCGTAGAAGTACTAGGTCAAGCTGGTGATCATGAAACAGAGATTCATTCGATCATGGCCGAATTTGAGTTGCCCTTTAGATTTCCTAAGAATGTAGAAGCTGCTGCAGAGAAAATTCCTGTAGAAGTTCCAAAAGACGAAATCAAGAAAAGAAGAGATGTCCGGAAGACTACCACTTTTACGATTGACCCGGAAGATGCGAAGGATTTCGATGATGCGATATCGGTAGAGTATCTGAAAAATGGCAATTATGAAATCGGTGTGCACATCGCCGATGTGTCTTACTATGTGGAAGAAGACGGCATTCTCGATGACGAAGCGGTAAATAGAGCTACTTCGGTTTATTTGGTGGATCGAACAATTCCTATGTTACCCGAGAAACTATCAAACGGACTTTGTTCACTCAGGCCGAATGAAGAAAAACTCACTTTCTCTGCCATGTTTGAAATTACGCCAAAAGCGGAAATCAAAAACCAATGGTTCGGACGAACAGTGACGTACTCTGATCGCAGGTTTACCTACGAGGAGGCACAAGAAAGAATAGAATCTGGCGAAGGCGATTTTCAAGAAGAGATCAACTTACTCAATGGCTTGGCACATCAGCTCAAAGACAAACGTTTCAAAAAAGGAGCGATTGGTTTTGAAACTGTGGAGGTCAAATTCAAGTTGGACGAAACAGGAAAGCCTATCGGACTTTTTCCAAAGGAAAGAAAAGACGCCCATAAACTGGTGGAAGAGTTCATGCTCTTGGCCAATAAGAAAGTAGCGGAGTTTGTCTTCAACAAACACAAAGGAGAAGATACATTCGTGTACAGAACACACGATGATCCTAATCCTGAAAAATTAGAAACGTTCTCTAAGTTCGCAGCGAAATTTGGTCACCGCATGAATCCGGGAAAAGATGTAGCCGACAATCTGAATACGCTGATGAATGATATTCATGGGAAGCCAGAGCAAAACGTATTGGAATCATTGGCAATCCGTACCATGTCTAAAGCGGTATATACCACCGAGCCTAAGGGTCACTTTGGATTGGCCTTTCCACACTATACGCATTTTACGTCACCAATTAGGAGATATCCGGATGTGATGGTTCATCGCTTGTTGCAGCACTATCTAGATGGAGGGAAATCTCCAAAAGTAGATCCTTATAACGAGTTGTGTCGTCATTCTTCGGAAAGAGAAAAAAGAGCAGCTGACGCCGAAAGAGCATCTATTAAATACAAGCAGGTTGAGTTTATGGCGATGGCCGAAAATCGTCCGTTTGCTGGTATTATATCTGGTGTAACTGAGTGGGGCATTTTTGTGGAAATCACAGAAACCAAATGTGAAGGGATGATCAGAACATCATCCATGACCGATGACTTCTACGAGTTTGACGAAAAGAACTTTCGCATGATTGGCAAACGAAACAAAAGGATGTTTACTTTGGGCGACGAAGTGACGGTGATGGTGGTAGACACCGACATCGACCGTAGAACCATAGATTTGGAATTTGTAGATCATGACTGAAGACATTAAAATCTTTCAACAAAAACTTAGCGAAAGATTGCTCGAATTGGATTTGGAGAAAGAGCCGAAAGAGCTCTACCAGCCTATTCATTATACATTGAGTTTAGGAGGCAAACGTATGCGTCCTATCCTTGTCATCATGGGCTACTTGTGTAACAAAGAGGACTGGGAAAAAATTATTGATCCGGCGTTGTCTATTGAGCTTTTTCATAATTTCACCTTGATCCATGATGACATCATGGATGAAGCCCCTCTTCGTAGAGGTGAACCGACCGTTTACAAAAAATGGAATAAGGACATCGCTATTTTATCTGGCGATGTACTGATGGTAATGGCGTATGACTTGCTTATGAGAGCGGAGTATTCGGATTTCAAATATATCCTGCGATTATTTAATCAATGTGCTGCAGAAGTTTGCGAAGGCCAGCAGTTGGACATGAATTTTGAGGAAACCTCTTCGGTTAGTGAAGCGGATTATTTGGAAATGATCCGACTCAAAACGGCCGTATTGTTAGGGTTCAGCTTGGAACTGGGTGGTTTACTTGGTGGCATGTCGAAAGAAGATGCCCATCACCTCAGAGATTTTGGAGTAAACATCGGTATTGGTTTTCAGCTCAAAGATGATCTTCTAGATGTGTATGGTGATGCACAAAAATTCGGTAAACAAGTGGGAGGCGATATTATTGCCAATAAAAAGACCCTATTACTTATAAAAGCGATTGAATTAGCCGAAGGCAAGCAAAAATTGGACTTGCATAATTTAATGGCGGATAAAGATATTGACCCAGACAAGAAAGTGAGGGAAATGAAGGCCATTTATGCCGATTTGAATATCGAAGCCATTGCAGAAAAAGCCATGAATGATCACTTCGAAAAAGGCTTTGACCAACTCAATGATCTTGAAAAAGCTGATTACAACCTCGCCCCACTTCGCGAATTCACGGAAGCATTAATTGCACGCGATCACTAGAAAGACTAGATAGGAAATCCCCTGATTGTGGTAATCACATATTCTCCTGATTTTAGATTGACTGACTCAAATTCGAATTGAATAGAGCCGTCTGAGAAAATCAGACCATCGAATGTTCCCAAAGAAGAGTTTCCGTCCTCGAGGACTATATTGGTTGTCCCGCTTACTCTGAATTCATTGTCATCATCACTGATGGCATTGGATAGATATTGACCACTTCTCACGATTCGGAAAGAGGTGGCTGAAGTTCCGTCACTCAGAGTATGTTCTACCAGATTATCAAATGTCAGTTCATAGGACCATCCCAACCGAGGGTATATGGTCATGCTCATCTGATCTTCGGATAAGAATAAATCTAAAGAACCTCTGTTGGTGCTTTGATGGGATAAACGGTCTCTATCATCAAAATAATCAGACGATGAATTATAGTCATAAGAACTTTGGCTGTAGTCTTGCGGAATACTGGTGAAATCACTGGATTCACAACTGAATAATAAGAGGAATATTATGTAGAATGTATGTTTCATGATGATTTTATCTAAGGTCGGAATAAAATTTCCACTGAAGGACAAACTGGAAAACGCCATTTCGCATATTGAATTCACTGAAATCCCCGCTTTCGAATATATCTAACAGGCCATAGTTATATCTGAAAGTCATGTTAACTACATTCGTGCTAAGACCAAACCCACCCAATACGCCTGCATCAAAACCTCTTACACCTGTCAGTTGCGTTCTATCGTTTTCAGTATTGACCTCCCACCAGGGAACAAACCGTTCGGCAGATAACAGGGAAGACCCATAACCACCGACTTGAAAAAATACCCTTTCATTGAACTTGATATTGGCTGCTAAGGCGGCCTTGATATAGTCGGCGGCAAAGGACACATTTTCTGTACCTTCGAATGCGCCAAGATCATGGAGGTAGGTGGTTGTTTTTTGAAAATGTCCACCCATATAGCTATAAGCCACTTCTGGTTGCAGAGCAATGCTTTTGGATAAATGAACGACAGCAAACATGCCTAAATCGAAGGTGACTCGATTTCTGATGGGCTCGTAGTATTCGATGCGATTGCTGTATACTATTGGCCCTCCGGTTCCACTCAAATGTGTGAAATTGATCGAATTATGAAGCCCAAATTCTACACCGGTTTGGCGCAGACTATCGCGTTGAGCGAGTGCTTTTTCGCACCACAGGATGGGTGCCAAAAGCACAAGTAGTTTTAGTGATTTGTCCATTGTTGTGAGTTTGTGTATAAGACAAAATTTCCGAAGTTATCCCTCAAAGTAGACGACTTTTAAAAGGCCTTAATTCTGCCCAAATTGACATATTTCGGAGTTTTTAGTTGATATTGCGACCAAAATCAGAATAAGTAGAATTTCAAATATGTCCTGGACCATCATCATCATTATTGCCAATGTAGTTGTAAGCTATATGGGCTTTCAAAACCACAATCTACAGTACAAACTCACCATGAATCCTGTAGCTATTTTGAGACATGGCCAGTGGTATCGTGTGGTCACGAGCGGGTTTATCCATTCCAACTGGGCGCACCTTGGGTTCAACATGTTTACCTTTTACTTTTTTGGTCGATTGGTAGAGCAAATTTTCACCGCTTTAAAAGGAGACTTGGGAGGAATATATTTTGTGGCTTTTTACCTACTAGGTATTGTGATTTCAGATTTACCTTCCTTGTTAAAACACAAAGATCACCCTCATTATAATTCATTGGGAGCTTCTGGTGGAGTAGCTGCGGTGGTGTTTTGTAGTATTTTGTTTTTCCCAACTAATGACATTTGCCTATATGGTTTCTTATGTATTCCTGGATTTATTCTTGGCGCACTGTATCTGATTTACTCCTATACTAAAGGCAAACAAATTTCAGATAACGTCAATCATGATGCACACTTGATTGGAGCAGTATTCGGATTAGTTTTTAGTGTGGTAATGGAGCCGAGGGTGTTGGCTAGTTTTATTCAACAGATATCCGAGTGGAATCCGTTTGGTTAAAAAAACGCTGTTAGAAATTATAGGCGGTGTATCCGTCAGAAAACTCTTCTTCGCTGAGGTCCGGGTTGATTTCTACGTTTCTGAATTCGTATTTCTCGAATAGCCCTTTTTCGTCATATACTTCGAGCTTCAGCGGAATTTGTCTTTTTTGATCGATGAACAAAACCATTTTAGCGGCATAGTCAGAAGGTAGTTGGATAATGTCCCCTTCCTTAACCTGACCAAATACACTTACGCTTTTATTTTTCTCATAGATCATGTACTCATTGAGCCTGTTTTTTAAAGCTATACTCGAGATACTCTCTCCACGTTTGACCACATGATTGTTATAAGTAAAGTTTGGGTTGACCATAGAAATGATCTCACAAGGTTGGCCGTTGAGGTTTCCGGTGCCGTGATCATTGAGTAAATCTGATATACCGTCCTTATGCTTATAGAATAGATATTCCATTACCGAAACGACGTAATCGTACCCACCTTCTAATATCGTATGGTGTTGATCTTTTCTCATCAACTCACCATTAGGATCGAGCTTCAAGTTTACCCAAGGGAATCCATTGGGGTTGACTAACGCTTTTTTCTCATCCAAGGGATGGGGGTATAGTACTTCAAGTCCGGTGTTTGGGGCCAACTCTTTAATGTAAATCTTGTATGGCCTCCTGTGCATCTTGATAGACACATGATTTTCCAAATAAGTCCCATTGATTCTTTCTGAACGAATCAATTCGTACTTAAGCGTTTCGATATTTCTCGTAGCGGCAAATACCTGCTTCACCTTTTCAGGCGCCGACTTTTTGCTCGGGTCTGTAAAGCTTAAAGAAAGGGTGGCAAAAAATGTAACTAACCAGAAATGAGACTTCATCATAATCTATTGAATGGCTGTAACCAACTCGTGTATTCTGTGATAAGACAAAAAATAAACGACTCACCCCCAAATGCATCTGTATTTTGTAAATTGCCGGCAAATCCAAGATGCTATGAAAAAGATTATTTCCCTGTTTTGCCTTTCCTTAATTATTCAAACCGTTTGGGCTCAAGAAGTGATGTCTCCGGAATTACTTTGGAGTTTAGGCCGAGTAAGTGGAGTAGGAATATCCACAGATGGTAAGAGTGCTGTATATGGCGTAACCAGGTATGATGTCAACTCCAATGAAAGTAACACGGAGTATTATTCCATCCCATTAAGCGGAGGAACGCCCATTAAGATAGATGACCCTAATAAACTAGTGGCTGATCCCAGTATTTCTCCCAATGGAAAGTACAAACTTTATCATCGCGCAGTAAAAATCTACAGCGTTACAGGCAAGGATTACTATCCAGAACTGGACAAATCTGAAGTACAGATCTACAATGACCTGATGTATCGACATTGGGATACTTGGGCAGATGGTTCATACAATCATGTATTTATGAGCAACGTAGATGGCTCCAACGAAGTGGACATTATGAAAAACAAAACTTTTCATAGTCCGACAAAACCTTTTGGGGATGAATCTGATTATATCTGGAGTCACAAAGGCGGTAAGGTTTTGTATGTGACTAAAGCGAAAACGGGAGCTGCTTATACCACCAGCACGAATACCGATATCTATTCTTATGACCTCAATACACAGACAACCACGAATCTAACCAAAGGAATGATGGGCTATGATAACAGCCCGGCCTATTCTAAATATGGCATTCTGGCTTGGTTGAGCATGAAGACAGATGGGAATGAGGCTGATAAAATCGATATCATCATCTCGGATAGATTTGGCAAAAAGAACCTAACGGAAAATTGGGATGGTTCGGCGGATAGCTTCCTATGGTCTGAGGATGGTAAAACGATTTATTTCATCGCCCCATTTGGTGGAGAAAAGCATTTGTTTGCTGTAGACTATCCAGGAAAGTCGAAGAAGCAGCCAGTCGTAAAACAAATTACTCAAGGACAGTTTGACGTGACAGGTTTTGTAGGTCAAAGTGGTAAGCAAATGATTGTATCCAGAACGGATATGAATCATGCTACAGAACTATACAGTGTAAACCTCAGTGATGGCAGTATGCAGCAATTGACGCATGTCAATGACGAAGTGTATAATAGCATAGGTTTGAGCAAAGTGGAAAAGCGAATGGTCACCACTACGGATAACAAACAAATGGTGACTTGGGTGATCTATCCTCCTAATTTTGACCCTGCAAAAAAGTATCCGACCTTGTTATATTGTCAAGGAGGTCCACACGGCGCGCTTTCACAATTCTATTCTTATCGCTGGAATTTTCAGGTCATGGCTGCTCAAGGATACATCGTAGTAGCACCTAATCGTAGAGGTATGTATGGCCATGGCGTAGAATGGAATGATCAAATCAGTAAAGACTACGGTGGTCAAAACATGCAAGACTATCTATCGGCCATCGATGATATGGCCAAGGAGCCATTTGTAGATGAAAACAGACTGGGGGCTGTTGGCGCTAGTTATGGTGGATATTCGGTTTTTTATCTGGCGGGCATGCACAACAAAAGATTCAAAACGTTCATTTCACATGATGGGATTTTCAACTGGCGGAGTATGTATGGCACGACTGAAGAAATGTTTTTTGTCGATTGGGAAATTGGAGGCCCATATTGGGACAAGAACAACGCTGCCGCACAAAAATCCTACGCAGAATTCAACCCCATTGAGTTCGTGCAAAACTGGGATAGTCCGATCATGATCGTGCAAGGAGGCAAAGATTATCGCGTACCTATTGGGCAAGGGTTGGAGGCATTTCAGGCCGCTCAATTATTAGGTATCAAGAGTCGATTGATTTATATCCCTAATGAAAACCACTGGGTGTTATCAGCACAAAACGGTTTGGTTTGGCAACGTGAGTTTTTTCGTTGGTTACAAGAAACCCTGTAGAAAATGAAGTGCGTGACCAACAAGGTTTGTTATGACACCAAAGAGCTGGCCGAAGATGCGCTTATCGAGCACCGCTCACGTCACTATCACAATGAAAACAGCGGGCCGATCAACGTTTATGAGTGCAGGGATTGTGGAACTTACCACTTCACGTCACAAGGAGAAGTAAGTGATTTGATCAAAGAGAACAAGTCCAAAATCGATGCTAATCGCGAGGCCAATTATTGGGAAAGGAAATTGAGATAAAAAAAGGGGTCACATTTGCGACCCCTTTTTACTACTAACTAATTACTCAACTTTACTCATCTTTAAAACCTTACATTCACCGTTAGGTTATACAATGAACCCAACTGGCTGAAATGATAACCATCGTAAGTCATTTGAGAATATCTTTGGTTGAATGTGATCAGGTTGGATTGATTTTGAACCTGAGCGGGATCATTCAACAAAGTTTCACCAGAGGCATTAAGTGCTTTAAACTCCCATTCTGGCAACACATTCAAGATGTTGTTTACATTGAAAGAGATATTTACTTTGTCACTAGCTCTGAAATTGACTCCCAAATCCGTTACTACTTTAGGCTTGAATTCAGTTTTTAGGTTAGAATCCATTCCTTGTTGTCTGAAGGTAGTCGTACCGAAGTAAGTGTTGTTTAAAGAGAATCCGAACTTACCTAAGTCATAGTTAATACCTAATATCCACTTAGTCTTTGGCCTTGAAGTAAAGAATAAGGCCTCTTGAGTCTCATTCACAACAGACTGACCAGCACCTGCTACCAAGTCAGGGTTTTTCACATCTCCATCTCTTTCGTTTTCAATCGTATAGTTTCCAGAAAGAGTGAATCCTAGAGTACCATTACCAACACCTAAGTTTTTGTAATTGGCTACGAAATCAATACCTGAAGTTTTAGTATCCAATGCATTAACGAAGAAACTCACATCACTTAAATTATTGTCCGCAAGTACTTGATCTAATGGCGTGCCTCCACCAGCTGTAGGGCCAATCTCAGTACTCAACACAATTCTATCAGACACGGATATATTGTAATAATCTACCGTGATATCAAAATTGTCAGATGGTCTCAATCCCATTCCAACAGTAAAATTGAAGGACTCTTCAGCATCCAACTGAGGAATACCTAAAAGTTTGGCTTGAGGAGATACATTGTTAACCAATCCACCAACTTGGATACCAGCTCCAGGCACAAAGCTGTACTGCGCTTTTTGAGTATAAATTTGGTGCAAGGTAGGTGCTCTGAAACCAGTAGACGCAGAGGCTCTTACGGTCATCTTATCATCCATCAATTTGTATCTGGAACTCAACTTCCAAACAAAGGCTTGCCCGAAATCACTATAATTTTCAGCTCTTACTGTACCGTTCAATAGGAAGTCTTCAGTGACATCAAAAGATAAATCAAAGTATCCACCGAAATTGTATCTATTGAATTTGCCCGAGTTCTCAGGGGTGTTACCAGCGAAAGAATCAGCTCCACCACCATCGTAAGAAGCTTTACCTCCTTCAATTACTGTAAACGTTTCGTTTCTAAACTCAGCACCGAAAGCCATCGCCAATGACGAAGAGATTTCTTTTGAGATATCGATGTTCCCAACAATATGATTGAACTTGGTTCCTCCTGGGTCGAAGCTAATTGGGCTATTTTCTCTGTAGAGTAAAGAACCCTCATTGATTTCTCCATCATCTACAGAGCCATTGCCATTGGCATCTAGCCAGGTAGAAGGCGAATAAACAAAGTTTCTATTGTGAGAATTGGTCACTTTATAAGTCTGAGTATTTCCTCCAACGGTGAAACTTCCATCATAAGTCCAACCATTCATTTCGGATCTTACCCCTAGCGTTCCATTATAGTCATTCAACAATCCGTCGAAAGTTGGCACATACCCGTCGTATCCTCCGGGATTCGTAGGGTGGTTGCCAGGAAAGAAATCTGCTAAGTATGGCATGTCAGCTACAGTTCTCCAATAAGGAGTTCTATAGTTGGCGTAACTGTTTACGTTCTTATAAACGTATGCACCATTAAAATATCCCTTGGTATTGTCGCTGATATTGAATCCACCATTTACTAAAAATTTAGCAGCTGTTGTTTCTGGAGAACCATTGATATTTCCTGCATCAGGTCTTCTGTTCAAGAATTCCTGAACATCTGCGAGTGCCGCACCAAAATCAGAAGCCTCACCTTGAGCGTTTACTGTTCCCGGTCTGTTGGCTAACTCTCTTTTCGAGAAATCAACCGTGTAGTTTAAGAACCCTCCATTTCCAAGGCCAGTACCTGCATTTAGGCTTACTCCTACAGACTCACCATCACCTTCGCCTGTGATTCCAGCTCTTAAAGTTACTGAGCCATAGTCCACGTCATCTTTAAGGATGATATTCATGACACCAGCGATGGCATCAGAACCATACTGTGCAGACGCTCCATCTCTCAATATCTCGACTCTTTCAATCGCATCCTGAGGAATGGCAGATATGTCTGCACCAGTTTCACCTCTACCTGGAGAAGTTTGTGTGTAAAGCAATGCACTTAGATTCTTTCTTTTTCCATTGATCAAAATCAAGGTTCTACTTGGTCCCATGTTTCTAATTTCATAAGGGTCAAGTAGCGAAGTCGCATCGTTTACCGGTGTTTGCACGGAGTTGAAAGAAGGCACTCTATACGTCAAGGCCTTATCAAAAGTATTTTGCCCGGTGCTAGTTAGGTCCTTGGCATCCAGAATGTCTACTGGCACAGCAGTGTCAACATTAGACCTAGGTCTACTCCTAGTACCTACTACTACCAATTCATTTAGCAATTCCACATTCTCTTCGATAGTGACATTCAAAGTTTTGTTTTCACCCGAAGCGACGGTAACACTCTGTGTTTTTTTGTTGTACCCAACAAAAGCAACAGAAACATCGTGCGTGCCAGCTGGCACTTTCAATGAATAGGTACCATTCACGTCTGTGATTGTACCGTTGCTACTGGAGATACTTACTGTAGCTCCAATTACGGGTCCGTTTTTGTCAGAAACGGTACCGCTGATTTGCTGAGCATGGACCAAAAATGGCATGGCCAGCAACATTAAAATCTGTAATGATTTCTTCATGTTAAATTTATTTTAGTTGATATAGATATAGGCGCGGTTGTCTGCGCTTGTTTAGATATACAGATGATTATGGGCTAGCACCCACTCCAACTAGAATAAAATTTTTATTTTTTCTTCGGGACAGAATAAATGGCTTGAAATAGAATGAACTCAAGTAGAATCAACGGAACCGGAATTGGAAAGAATTAACCTTAACTTAATATTGAATACTAAACCCTCTCCTAAGTATTTGCGTTCTTTGTGGTAGAAAATAGTTGCAGACGTGCAGCTACCAAAGACACAGCGGGGATGACCAAGCAAAAGTAGATCGTCGCGAAAGGGGTTTTATGAACAAGAAGCCTCAGCTGAACTGGCCAACGCCGGTTTTTTTTGTGCCTAATTTTTTCTGAAAGGCAGATCACCCTATCAATAACTGTCATTTAACAGTTTAATTTATGCCATAAAAATCGACTGTTCGTGTTATCTGCCATAGTTATCGATTATGGGCCCTCCTAGATTTGTAATACAATTTTAATATGAGAAAATGCTTACAATCGGGGTATTGGAGATGCCGGTACTCCGAATTTTCACTCACTAAAATTTTGGATTATGACAAATACAGTATCAATTACTCCTTACCATAAAAAACTTGTTCGGGCTACGTTTTGGATGGTAGAACCTAAAGCGGACGAGGCAGCAGAAATCTTTTATAATAAACTTTTTGAAATGAGCCCTGAGCTCAAGCCTTTATTCAAAGGTGACATGAAAGATCAGGGAAGAAGAATGATGGAAATGTTAGCGACCGTTGTTAAGGGGCTGAACACTTTGGATGTATTGGCACCATTGGTTAGAAGTATGGGAAGAAGACACGTGAATTATGGAATCAAAACAGAACACTACCACATGGCGGCTACAGCGCTCATGTATTCTCTCAAAGAAGAGCTCAAAGAAAACTGGAATGAAGAAGTTGAATCAGCTTGGCTCGAAGTCTACCAAACAGTTTCATGTATCATGCAATCTGCTTAAATCATGACATTCAAAAAATATGTTCGAATAGCCATCAGCTTAATTTCCTATATGCTCATCATGTTGCTAGTAATTGCTGGCTGAATGGAGTCTCGTAAATAATGAGCTATAGTGTTGCTTTCAGCGCTTGAATCAGTTTCTTCATATCCCTTTCGTCATTGTATACATGCGGAGATACTCGAATAAACTCTCCACGAATAGAGACACTTACTCGATTTACTTTTAGCGCTGTGGCAAGGTTTTCCATTTTTTCCTTAGGAAACTTGATGCCGAATAGGTGAGCACTGCGGGCCGATGAATCTTCGACGTAAAGTCCAAGTTGCTTTACTTCGTGCAATGGCGATTGGATCAGGTCTTGACAATATTGCTGAATATTCTCCACCCCCCATTTTCGTATTTCTTTAATTGAGGCGATCAGCATCGGGTTGGCAATGAAGTTACTTTGCTGTCCCATGCCATAGCGCAAGGCACCCTCCATATATTCGTCTTGATAATTGACCAAATTGGCAAAATCATCACTGTGCAATCGATTGATCCAGTTTTGTTCTATCGGTTCCCCTTGATCGAATCTGGGGCCATAATAAGCGAGTCCAGAAGTATAGGGACCCAGCAGCCATTTGTATCCGGCTACAATCAACGCATCAGGTTTAATTTCTTGTATGTCGAAGGGTAGAGCGCCTATGGATTGCGTGCCATCAATTATCAAGGCTGCGCCAACTTCATCACATTTTTTTCGAATGGTTTTCAAATCAAACAAAGTACCATCTGCCCAATGGACATGACCGAGGCTTACGGCTTTAGTCTTTTGTGTAATGGCTTTTAATATTTCTTCATTCCATTTTTTACCTCGTTGTTCTTCGGTATCTGGCGCTGCCACAAGAATAAGGTCGGCTCCGTGCTTGTCGCAATGATTTTTCCAGGGATAGACATTACTCGGAAACTGCCCATCAGTTAATACAATATTTTCACCCTTTCCAACTGGAATATTGTTTACCACATTGCCAATACCATACGATACTGAAGGTATCATGACTATGCGGTTTGGCTCCGGGTTGTTGATCAAATCAGAATAAAGTATGCGTAAGGTCTCGGCATCCTTGAAAAAATCTTCTCCACTTACTTTATTCGGTTGGCGTTTGGCTTTGATTCCTTCTATGCCTGCCTTTTCCACTTTTTTGAGCAACGGCGCCATATAGGCGCAATTCAGGTAAGCGAATTTTTTGTTGAGATTAAATTTCTTTCTTTGACAGTTCATAGTGTGTGTTAATGCCGTTAACTTGTAAAAAGTGAAAAGTTATAAGTTAAAAAGTTATTTGGGATCGAAATCAATAAATTAATCTCCCAATAACCATTCAACCAATAACTTACTTGCGATGGATAAAGTTTTAGTTTTTGAGTCTAAGGAGCAAGCGGAAAGGGTCATTCCATTAAATGAGATCAGAAAAATTAGAATTGACAAACTTGAGATCTGTTTGGCAAATACAAGAAAAGGCTTTGTAGCTTTTGAAAAGGAATGCCCGCATCTGGGTGATGACCTGAGCAAGGGAAAAATTAACCCCGATTGTGAAGTGGTTTGTCCCTGGCATTCTTATCGATTCAATTTAACAACAGGAGACGAAAATGAAAATCGGTGCGACAGTCTGATTATCTATGGCACCGATTGGGAAAACGAACAGCTCTATGTGTTCGTCTGATTTTATTCTCCAGACTTTAATTCAGGAAGTTGATAATCAGTGAAAATACTCGGCTCCTTCATGAGCTTTTCTATTTCATCTGATTTACGTGGTGCTTTGTTAGACATCAATTCACAGCCATCTTTGGTAATCAAATAATCATCTTCAATTCTTACCGGAATGTCCCACCATTTTTTATCTGATGGGCTTCCACTTGGAATATAGATTCCTGGCTCAATGGTGATTGTCATGTTTTCTTCCAGATTACCATACATGCCCTTGTCATGAACATCCAATCCGATATGGTGGCAACAGCCATGTGGGTAGTATCTGTTTCTGCCAGTTTCTGGATTGATTACGTCCTGATCTGCTGTGCTTTCATACAAACCCAGTTCTACCAAACCATTATTCACGATTTCTTTAGTCGTTTCGTAAAGAACCGAGAAAGGAATGCCTGCCTTGCAAGTATCGGCTGCAGCTTGTTGAGCTTCATACACCAAATCGTAAATCAATTTTTGCTCCTTGGTGAATTTTCCGTTTACTGGTACCGTACGAGTGACGTCTGCGGTGTACCCATGATACTCTGCACCCAAATCCATCAGTATTAATTCCCCGTCTTCGATCGCAGGTTTATAGTTGTCAATATAGTGTAGCGTGCATCCATGATTTCCCGCACCTACGATACTTGGATAGCCTTCATATTCTGCCCCATATTTTTTGAAGACAAATTCATGTATGCCCTGAATTTCTGCTTCAGACATACCAGGCCTCATGGCTTTCATTACTTCTCGCTGACCTATAGTGGATATGTCTACAGCTTTTCTGATCAGTGCCAATTCTTCTTCAGTCTTGACTCCTCTAAGTTCTCTCATTAATGTATCGAGAGATACTACATCTAGATTATTTTTTTGTGGTTCGATGGACAAGTCCCCTTGATTATAGCCAGCCTTCTCTTTGAATTGTTCGATCAAGTCATAGAGGTCGCCTTCTTCTTTTGTATTTCTTACGTCATTGTGGAAGTCATAAAACAACACCTTGTCAAACGTTGAAAAATCAATGTTGAAAGCTTTGAAGTCAGGGTTTTCAAAAGCCATTTGAACATCCAGCTTTTCTGAAGCTCCGTCTTTGCCTAATCGAGGCCCATCATACAATTCTTTCAGTGCATCCCGACCTCTCACAAAAAGAATTTCGTTCAGCTTTTCTTCATTGATCTGTTGCTCCTCTTTAAATATCAACAAAACACCGTGCGGCTCCTTTTGTCCTGTCAGGTAGTAGAAGTTCGGATCCTGATGGTAGATATAATACACATCATTGGCCCTGTTGCGAATCGGATTAGCAAAAAAAACGGCTACAGAGTTGTTTGGCATTTTAGCTCTAAGCTCCGCCCGCCTTTCTTTATGAAACTCGCTATTCAAATCATCTGGACTCACCTTTTGCTGCGCTGATGCTAGTATTGGCAATACACACAACAGCATTCCTAAAATTTTTCTCATTTTGAAAACGTTAATGGTTTTGAGTGCAACATACGCATTGACGTATGAATATGCCAATGACAATATTAGTAAGCGGAGGACTGATGATTTGAATGGTAACAAAAAAGCCCCGATCAATGACCGAGGCTTTCAATATTTTTTTAGCGCCTAATTAGGCTGCTTTCTTGAAGCTTTCTCGTTTCACAGAAACTTCTAGCTTTTTGATATGGATCATGCCTAGCTTATCCATCACCCACATAATCATATAGGTTGGATCGATCTCGTGCCAACGGACACCACCGAAGTTGGCTCTGTTGCCATGCTTGTGGTGATTGTTGTGATAGCTCTCACCCATCATCAAGAAATCAAATGGAAGGAAATTTTTAGAAGTATCCCCTACTTTGAAATTTACATATCCATAAACATGGGCGAACCAATTGATAATTGCACCGTGAATAGGCGCCATCATCCAGGCCATTGGCAAGAATAGCCATTGCCACCAAGCAGTAGCAAAAGTAAAAAAGAAAGCGAAATAGGCAGTACCCCAAAGCAATCTTGATACCCAAGACCTTGCAAACCTGTCGAATGCAGGCCACTCAGGCACATCTCTGGTAAACCTTTCCTCAACTTCCATTTTTTTGCTAGTTATCGCAGAATATGTAGTTTTTGTACGCCACATCATAGCAAACAAATTGCCGTCGTATTTAGGCGAGTGCACATCCTTTTCTGTATCAGCATAAGCATGGTGCATACGGTGCATCACCCCATAACCATAGGCGCTTAGATAGTTAGAACCTTGAAATACCCAAGTAAGAAAGTAGCAAAGCTTCTCACCAAATCTTGACATCGTAAAACTCTGGTGCGCTGAATAGCGATGCAAGAAGAAGGTCTGAAAAAACAAACCACCATACCACATCACCAACATAAATATTAATATCTCCATTTCAATTGTTTGTAATCCTAATTACAAGGACAGTATCAACCCTTGTTTGTGACAAAGTTCGGTAAAAAAATCAATATTTTTTGATCGCGTGCTTTTTGACATCCGTATCTCTATCTTTGCGGATTGTTAAAAATTCACTTTCAATGGCGGAAACACTAAAAAATCAGGTAGCTAAAAATATAGATCAATTGGACCCACGTGATTTTATTATCATCAAGGGCGCGCGAGTCAACAACCTGAAGAATTTAAGTGTTGCTATTCCAAGAAATAAGCTGGTTGTGGTCACTGGATTATCCGGATCAGGGAAATCATCTTTAGCCTTTGATACGCTTTTCGCTGAAGGCCAGAGGAAATATGTAGAGAGTTTAAGTTCATATGCACGTCAGTTTCTAGGGCGGATGGAAAAGCCTGAAGTCGACTACATCAAAGGAGTTTCCCCAGCAGTGGCTATCGAGCAAAAGGTAAACACCAGAAATCCGCGTTCCACCGTGGGTACCACCACGGAGATTTACGATTACATCAAATTGCTCTACGCTAGAATAGGGCAAACGATCTCGCCTGTCAGCGGTAATCCGGTGAAAAGAGATACCGTATCTACTGTCGTGAATGCCATTAACCAATATGAAGACGGTACCAAATTTATGGTCAGCGCACCACTGACATTAGCTGCTGATCGTACCCTAGAAATAGAATTCAACATTTTGCTAAGCAAGGGTTTTACAAGAGTATTAGTAGATGGAGCGCTAGAGCAAATAGAAGATTTAGACCCTCAGAAAGTAGACCCTGGTAAAGTTGAAATTCTGATTGATCGTTTGAGTGTGAATAAGGAAGATGAAGATGCCACTTTCCGATTGTCTGATTCTGTACAAACTGCATTTTTCGAAGGTCATGGCGATTGTATCATTCATTTCCGTGAGGGCGAACCAAGAAAATTTTCTGATCGCTTTGAATTGGACGGCATGACGTTCGAAGAGCCGTCTGTCAATCTTTTTAGTTTCAACAACCCGTACGGCGCTTGTCGCAAGTGTGAAGGGTTTGGGAAGGTGCTGGGGATAGATCCGGATTTGGTCATTGCTGATAAAAACTTGTCGGTTTACGAAGGCGCCATTGTGCCTTGGCGCAGTGAGACCATGAAGAAGTGGTTGCAGCCCTTGCTCCATATGGCACATGATATAGACTTTCCAGTGCATCGTCCGGTGAAAGATTTGACTGAAGATGAATATGATTTGCTCTGGGAAGGAACAGGGAATTTTGAAGGGCTTCATGCCTTCTATGCTTTTATAGAATCTCAACTGCACAAAATTCAGTACCGTGTGATGCTTTCTCGCTATCGCGGAAAAACCACTTGCCCGGATTGTAAAGGCACCCGATTAAGGAAAGATGCTTTCTATGTAAAAGTGGGTGGCAAGGCTGTTTCGGAACTAGTATTAATGCCTATTGATCGGGCTTTAGACTTTTTCGAATCCCTTGAGTTGAGCGATTATGATCAAAAAGTAGCCAAGCGAATATTGAAGGAAATTCAAAACCGCTTGAGCTATATGAAAGAAGTGGGATTGGGTTATCTCACGTTGAATCGATTGACTTCCACTCTTTCAGGAGGTGAATATCAAAGAATCAAATTGGCTACTTCACTTGGAAGTGCGCTGGTAGGCTCGATGTACATTTTGGATGAACCAAGTATTGGTTTGCACCCGAGAGACACAGCCCGATTGGGCAATGTGTTGGAAACACTCAAACGACTAGGCAACACGGTCATCGTAGTAGAACACGAGGAGGAGGTGATGAAGCGGGCCGATCAGATCATTGACATTGGTCCTGCTGCTGGTATACATGGTGGTGAATTAGTCTTTCAGGGAGATTGGGAGGCGATTTTGGAAGAGAAGGAATCAGTGACCGCGAGATTTCTAAACGGCACCGAATTTATCCCGACCCCAACCCGAAGAAGACCATGGAAGCATAGCATTGATATTTTGGGTGCGAGAGAGAACAATCTAAAACGCATTGATGTTTCTATCCCGTTGGGCGTTTTGACTGTAGTTACTGGAGTGAGCGGTTCTGGCAAATCTACTTTGATTAGAAAAATATTATATCCTGCGCTAGGCAAGATCGTTGGTGTCACTGGCGAAGAAACCGGTAAGTTTGGTGAGCTCGATGGTGACTACAAAATGATCCAGCGTATGGAGATGATCGATCAAAATCCGCTGGGTAGAAGTTCTCGATCAAACCCAGTGACTTATGTGAAAGCTTACGATGCCATTCGTCAGCTTTATGCAGACCAGCCCACAGCCAAACAAAGAAATCTGAAACCAGCTCATTTCTCTTTTAATGTAGATGGTGGACGATGCGAAACTTGCCAGGGAGAGGGTGAAGTGAAAATCGAAATGCAGTTCATGGCAGACTTGCACTTGACCTGTGATGAATGTAAAGGAAAACGATTCAAGGAAGAAATTCTGGAAGTCACTTATAAGGACAAACACATTGCAGACATACTTGATTTGAGTATAGAAGAAAGCCTGTCTTTCTTTGAAGATCAAAAAGCAATTGTCTCAAAATTGCAGCCGCTAGATGATGTTGGACTGGGTTACGTGAAATTGGGGCAATCTTCTAACTCGCTCAGTGGAGGAGAAGCTCAGCGTGTGAAATTGGCGTCATTCCTTGGCAAAGGGCAGTCGGCTAATAAAGAAAAGATCCTTTTCATATTTGATGAACCTACGACTGGCCTGCACTTCAAAGACATTGAAAAACTATTGGATAGTATCAATGCGCTAGTGGACCAGGGCAATACAGTGCTGATCATTGAGCACAATATGGAAATAATCAAATCGGCAGATTGGATTATTGACCTTGGCCCTGATGGTGGAGATCATGGCGGACAGCTTTGTTTTGCTGGCACACCAGAAGATATGGTGAAGTTGGAGAATAATCATACAGCGAGGTATCTTAGAGAAAAAATCAACTGATGGTAACAACCGGACTAGAATCGCTTAAGAAGAACCATGCTGACATTAAAGGTAATGTAGGCTATCTGTGCCATGCGGCATCTATAGATTCCAACTACAACCATGGTATTGATATAGTCAAATCGATTTTCGGCTCCAGGCTAAAGAAGCTGTTTTCGCCACAGCATGGACTCTTTGCTGATGTGCAGGACAACATGGTGGAGTCTGATCATTTCCATCACAAACACTATGACCTACCGGTGTACAGCTTGTACTCGGATACAAGAAAGCCAACGAAACAAATGCTGGAAGGCTTGGATCATGTCCTGATCGACTTGCAAGATGTGGGAACAAGAGTATACACCTACATCTATACCATGACCTACATGATGGAGGCTTGCGCCGAAAATGATGTAGAAGTCATCATTTTAGATCGACCGAACCCGATTGGGGGGAAAAAAACAGAAGGAAACATCCTTGATTCAACCTATCGGTCCTTTGTCGGAAGACATGAGCTGCCCATGCGACACGGTCTTACGATGGGAGAGGTGGCTCTGATGGCCAAAAAGCATTGGGGAATAAATGGCGACTTGAGGATTATTGAGATGCAAGGCTGGCAGCGGGATCAATTTTTTTGGGATACCAAATTACCTTGGGTGCTACCTTCCCCCAACTTACCTAATCCGGAAACGGCCTTCTCATTTGTAGGAAGCGTGCTATTTGAAGGGACTAATATTTCGGAAGGTCGTGGTACGACCAAAAGCTTGGAAACTATAGGCCATCCAGAAATTCTGAATTATGATTTGCACCCTCAGCTGCTCAAAACATTTGAATCAGCAGGATTGACTGGGTTTATTCTAAGACCAGTTTCTTTCATGCCTACTTTTCAAAAGCATGCGGGACAAGTTTGTCACGGTTATCAAATTCATGTAACAGATTATAAAGGTTTTTCTCCTTGGTCTGTTGGACAGGTACTCTGTCGAGAATTTTTCCATCATCTAGGTAGAGACTTTCAGTGGAAACAACCGCCTTATGAATATGAAGAAGAGTTGCTTCCTATTGATATTCTAAATGGTACGGACTTGGTTCGAAGGTGGGTAGAATCGAATGGATCCATATATGAATTAAGGACGATCGAAAATGTAGGGATGTCTGATTTTTTGGACAAAAGAGCCGAAATATTAATCTATTAATACTTAATTCACACACTACTTAGTTTTTATCGTTAATTTTATATCCAGTTTGCCCAAAACTGATAAGTAAGTGTTTTCTCAGACACAATATGGTGTAGGCCAAAACCTATTCCCCTAGGTCTATTGGTGCGCCGAATATTTTTTTAAATCAGAATAACTATATGGCTGCTAAGCAATCGTCAAAAACTATTATTGTATCGAACCGACTACCGGTAAGAATTGTCAAAGAAGATGGAAAATTAGCCTTCACGCCAAGTGAAGGTGGACTGGCTACGGGATTAGGTTCCATTTACAAACAAGGAGATAATATTTGGTTGGGTTGGCCTGGTGCAGTACTTAATAGTAAAGCAGAGGAGACACAAACCAAAAAGGAACTGAAGGAGCAAAATATGGCTCCGGTGTTTTTGACGGATGAAGATATCGAACTCTACTACGAAGGCTTTTCTAACGAGACCCTTTGGCCCTGCTTTCATTACTTCAATCAGTTTTCGGAGTTCAATCAAGAATATTGGGAATCCTATAAGGCAGTCAATCAAAAGTTTGCGGATCAAATTTTGAAAAATGCTAACGCCAATGATACCATCTGGATTCATGATTATCAGTTGTTGTTGTTGCCAGCATTGGTAAGAGCGGAAAGGCCTGATATATCCATAGGCTTCTTTTTACATATTCCTTTTCCATCCTATGAGTCGTTCAGACTTTTACCTTGGAGAAGAGAGTTGTTATTAGGTATGCTCGGCGCAGACTTTTTGGGCTTTCATACCTATGACGATACGCGCCATTTTTTGTCTTCGGTAAGCCGACTGGCTGGTATTGGTAATGAACATGGCCACATCAACTACAACAATCGCCAGATCATGGCGGATGCTTTGCCGATGGGAATCGACTATGATAAATATGCGGAGGTGGCCGCGGCGCCTGAGACTTTAGAGCGTGAGGTGAGATATCGAACCAGTATTGGAAGTGAAAAGCTCATACTTTGTATCGATCGGTTGGATTACTCCAAAGGCATCTCGCAAAGATTGAAAGCATTTGAAAAGCTGTTGGAAAAATATCCAGAGTATCTGGAGAAAGTATCCATTCTAATGGTAGTGGTACCATCAAGAGATCAGGTGGGTAAATACAAAGAGTTGAAAGAAGAAATTGATTTATTGGTCGGACGAATCAATGGGCAATATTCACGCCTCAGTTGGACACCAATCCATTACTTCTACAGATCATTTCCTTTACATGCGCTTTCTGCTTTTTATAGAATGGCACATGTCTGTTTGGTGAGTCCTATGCGTGATGGAATGAACCTGGTGTGTAAGGAATTTATTGCCAGTAAACTGGACAAAAAGGGGGTATTGGTATTGAGTGAAATGGCTGGGGCTTCTAAAGAGCTTTCGGATGCCTTGCTTGTTAACCCTAACAACCGTCACCAGATGGTTGAAGCGATACGTGAAGCGTTGGAAATGGAGGAGGAAGAACAAGTTCAGCGTATGACCGTCATGCAGAATACCATCAAACGATATAATATTTACCACTGGGTAGATCTATTTATGAACCGTTTGGAAATTGTCAAAAAAGCGCAGCGATCTCTTACCACAAAACTGTTAGATGATAAGTCTACCAAAGTGGTGGTATCAGCCTATAAAAAATCTAAACAACCGCTAATTTTCTTAGATTATGATGGCACACTAAAAGGTTTCTATGGAGACCCACAAGCTGCGAAGCCGGATGAGGAATTGTATGCATTGATTAAAAGCCTTGGTAAAAAAGCTCATGTTGTAATAATTAGTGGTAGAGACAAAACTACCCTAGGTGAGTGGTTCAAGGGTTCCAAAGTGGACCTAATCGGAGAACATGGGGTTTGGCTAAAAGGCCACAAAGAAGATTGGCATACGATTACTAACCTGACTGATATGTGGAAAGAGGCGATTGGAGAGGTGCTGGATGGCTATGTGGCTAGAACGCCGGGATCTTTTATTGAAGAAAAGGATTACAGTTTGGTTTGGCATTACCGCAAGGTGGAAACTGGACTTGGAGAATTAAGAACCAGGGAGCTAACCAGCCATTTGAAATACTTGGCCTCTAACCAAAACCTGCAGGTATTGGAAGGAGATATGGTGGTAGAAATCAAAAGCACTGAAATCAACAAAGGCCGCGCGGCTCGCAACTGGATGAAACGCTATGAGGGGTCGGATTTTATTATGGCAGCTGGCGATGACTGGACGGATGAAGACACTTTCAAGGCTATGCCAGAGGATGCCTATACCATCAAAGTAGGGAGCTCTAACTCAGCTGCCAAGTTTAGTGTGAATAGTTATGAAGATGTTAGGGCGTTGTTAGGAGCTCTTATTGGCTAAAGTTCTCTAGTCATCTCCTTCAAATTTATAGACTCTCCTTTTTGAAAAGAGACTTCACGAATCATATCCATGTGGCCCCAGAGGTATTTGTGACCCTTTAGACCTCTGGTCATACGCATACGACGTTTAAGGCGAGCAATTTCTTGATCTGTGGCCTTCCTTTTATCTCCCAGTTGACCGTAGAGCTTCACTGCCGGATAACTGTCAAACTTTCTTTTGAATAATGACTTTACCCAAAACCATCGGTTACTATTAACCCCAAGGACACAGATATTCTTTTTGTTCTTAGCATGTTTCGGCAATTTGGAAGGAAACATTTCAAAGTAGAAACCGGCTTGATTGTCATTCAAGAAAAGAGAGCCAATAGGTGTCACCGTAGGGTTGTTATCTTCATCCACAGACGCAATGGAAACATGTAAATTGGTTTTAAAACTCTGGTTGAAGTGTTTTCTGATTTTTGTCCAGTCTTCGATTAGGTTCATTGGGTTAGCTATTTAATTGTACACTACCTATTACGAAAACTAGACACCTGAGATGCACTATTTTCTATTCCATGAATACCTCTTGGATGTCTTTTGGAATGGGTTGAGGCTTGGTCATGGAGACTCGACTGCTACCTACATTGCCGACAGGAATTTGATTAATGAAAGATAGCGGTGCTCCAAAAACAAGTCTTACCACTTGACCAATTATTTCCTTGAAATTTCCTGTCCGGCAGCCAAGCAGCAACATCTTCCAATGTGTTTCGGTGTGCTGAATCGGAAAACGCTGACCAATGACATGTGCTCTTTCTAGATGATGCCAGGCCTTAGCCATTTCATGCCTATGTAAAGCGCAACTGTACTTATTGATTTCCTCTTGATAGAAAGGTTTTATATTCTTGGGCATTGCCGTATTCAATTTCATATCGATCCTTTTTTAAACAAAGTTGATCGATCAGAAAATGAATGGCTTGTATAAACCTGCTGAATATAAGGCCCATTTTCAATTCATGAAAACTTTTAAGCCTCAGGCAATGGGTTGTCTGCGGTGTGAAAGCTCTCCTCACCATGGTAACCCATGTCCATGCCTTGATCTTCCAGAGCATCTTCAATTCGACCGCCTCCTGTAACAAGTGTAGTTACTTTAAAAAGTAAGGCAGAGCCTATGCCCGCATATACAATGGTGGCACCTACAGCGACTAATTGAGGAATAAGTTGACCAGGGTTGCCGTAGAAAGCACCTGCTGCACCATTTATTTCGGGATTGGCAAATAGGCCTGTAGCTATGGCACCAAAGATGCCAACTAAGCCATGAATACCAAATACATCCAACGTATCATCATAGCCAAGAATGCTTTTGAGTTTGACTACGCCGTAGTATCCAATAGCTCCAGAGAATGTTCCGATGGTAAGGGCAGCGGATACATCTACATATCCTGACGCTGGAGTGATTCCAACCAAACCTGAGACTACGCCAGATGCTGATCCAAGCAATGTTGGTTTTTTGTCTGAGGTAGACCATTCGATGATCAACCAGGATAAACCACCTGCAGCTGCAGCTACATTGGTTACAAGCAGTGCATTGGCAGCGACAAAGTCAGCGGCGAGTTGGCTTCCGCCATTAAATCCGAACCAACCGAACCAAAGTAGCGCACTACCTAAAAGCATCAATTTCGTGGAAGAAGGTTGAGCATCAATATTTTTATGACCTTTTCTATTTCCTAATAAGTAAACCAGCACCAAACCAGAAATGCCGGCATTAATATGAATGACTGTGCCTCCTGCAAAATCTAGTTCACCATGATTGCTTAGCAGGCCCCCACCCCAGACCATGTGGGCGATGGGAGAATAAATAAACATGACCCAAAGAATAGAGAAGATGAACCAGGTGGAAAACTTGACGCGCTCAATGATGGATCCACTTACGAGAGCTACAGCAATTGCCGCGAATGTGCCTTGGAACATCACGAATAATAAATGAGGAATAGTTCCAATCAAGTCATGAATCTTGATGTTTCTGAGCAAAGCGTAATCGAAGCCTCCGATCACACCGTTGCCTGACCCAAAAGCAAAACTATATCCTATGATTACCCAAACCACAGTGGCGGTACAATACGCGACGTAGCTCATGCCAATCGTATTCAGCACACTTTTTCTACGAGTAAGGCCTCCATAAAAAAGTGTAAGTCCAGCCGGCGTCATCAGCACCACTAAGGCCGTGGCGATAAGCATCCATGCGGTATCACCAGAGTTTAGGGTGGACTCTTGTCCAAATGCTAAAATTGGAAAAAATAAAGTGAGGCTGAGTGCAGAAATGAATTTTCTAGTCATTTGTAGAGTGTTACAGTTCAACAACAATTGCCGAACAATTAAAAAAAGAATAATCTACAAATTTGGGTCAAATGACACCCTATAAAATAGAATGCGCTGTAAATATAGAAAATTGACATTTTATTTTATGCAAAAAGACATAAAAATACATGATATGAGGATTATTAGGGTGTAATGCAAGCCACAATACTTGAAAAGTAGGACGAATGTACTAATAACTCAAGGTTATTTGCACTCACCTGATTCCCATGAGGTCAAACCAGCATGGGCAGCCTGGCATTGGTTTCCATAGGTTTTTCCATCGCATCCACAGACCGGGTTGTACTCCATCGTACAGATAGCGTTGGGGTTGATTTTAGATTCGTCAATACAGGGTTGAGAGGAAGTAGATTCTGTGCATTTGGCAGCAATTAAGAAAAGAAGTAAGGCGGCAAAAAGTGCATATGTTTTCATAAAACGAAGACTTGAGATTTATCCTTCAATATAAAAAGAAAATAAGACACTTAATATTTAGTTATACAAAACTGAAACTAATGCATTAAATTCACGTTTGTATAACAAATCGTTTTTAAAATGGGAAGTACAAAAGGAAATCACTTAGGTGAATTTGAAGAGCTAGCACTGCTAACGGTAGGAGCTCTTTTTGATGAAGCATATGGCGTAGCCATCTTAGATGAAATAGCGGCTAAAACCGGCAGAAAGGTTAATATCAGTGCGGTACACGAAGTGCTGAAACGATTGGAAAAGAAAGGATTTGTAAACTCACGAATGGGAGGAGCGACCAACGAACGTGGCGGAAGGCGTAAACGTTTTTTCACGCTAACATTAGAAGGAAAGCAAGCACTCGATCATTCTATTGGCTTGAGAAACGAACTTTACAATTCTATTCCTAAACTCACTTTTAACTTCGTTTAGCAGTGCGTCCACGTCCTCCCAAATGGGCCGATCGATTTTTAGAATGGTACTGTGACCCTGATCTTTTGGAAGAGATCCAAGGTGATTCACAGGAACTATTTTATCGTCGTGTGGACGAAGAGGGTTTGAATGCTGCTAAAAGAAAATATGTCTGGGACATCATTCGCTTTTTGCGACTTTCCAATTTAAGGTCAAACAAACTCAAAATAAACTCACTCATTATGTTTAACAGTTATTTAAAAATCGGATTTAGAAATCTCAGAAAAAATTGGGGCATTTCTACTATCAACATTTTTGGATTGGCGCTGGCCATCGGTTGTGCCATTACCATTTTCATTTTTGTAGATATGATGCTGCATATGGATCAGTTTCATTCCAAAAAAGATAGAATGTACAACCTTATTAACCATGTGCAGCATGACTCGGGAACAGAGTTATGGGGAGCCAACCCAATTCTTCTAGCAGAAGAATTAAAGACTAATAGTGCAGCCGTAAACAATACCTTGAGAATAGAATATGCAAGTGGTAATGTCAGATATGGAGATAAAGTATTTGCAGAAAGACTGTCTTATACAGACCCAAGTTTTTTGCAGATGTTTGATTTTAAATTGAAGCGTGGTTCAAGAAATGTATTGGATAACAAACAATCTATTCTGATTAGTTATGAATATGCGATTAAGTATTTTGGTGATGAAGATCCCATTGGAAAAACGCTCACGGTAAAACTACCAGGTGATCAAATACAATCATTTCTAGTAGAGGGTGTTTTAGAAAAGTACCCATCCAATTCAAGTCTGAAGTTTAATCTTATCATCCCCATGTCAAACTGGTTTGAAATTAAGGGCAATGAAAAACCAAAATGGGATTACCTCACGAATGCAACTTTTATTGAATTGGCACCAGGCCACCATCCTTCCGAATTATACGAATCGCTCAATGAATATGTCGAAAGGCATAACAAAGTGGCATCAAATTGGACTATTCAAAAATTTGAGCTCCTGCCTTTGGACCAATTGTCCTTGAGGGATTTTGAAATAAGAAGTAGTGTGTCTCAAGGAGGTCATCCAGCGGGCAGAATAGCTTTATCGGTAATAGCGGCGATGTTACTCATTTTGGCTTGTTTTAATTATATGAACATCGCTGTAGCTTCAGCAGCCAAGAGACTGAAGGAAATAGCGCTGCGTAAAGTGATGGGTGGGAATAGGAGCAATATCATTTATCAGTTCCTCACAGAAAACTTCATCTTATGCGTGATCGCTCTATCCGTAGGGGTTTTACTAAGTTACTTTTTCTTCCTGCCTGGATTGAATTCTCTTTTTCCGGTTTCTATTCCATTTTCATTTTCATCGTTTCAGGTAGCGATCATATTCTTTGGTAGTTTAATGCTGATCATAGGCTTTGCGTCGGGCTCTTACCCGGCATTTTATATTTCGAAATTTCAACCAGTATCGATTTTAAAAGGCAATCAAAAATTGGGTGGAAAAAACTGGTTTAGTAAGATTCTGTTGACGCTACAGTTGGTGTTAGCCTTTATGATGGTGGTTGGCTGTTTTGTGTTTACAGATAATGCGATGTACGTAAATGAAAAAGACTGGGGTTATAAAGCTAATGGGGTTTTTTCCATCATGGTTAATGATCGAAGTCATCTTCAGTATCTACGTCAGTCTGCAGAAACCAACCCTGACGTAGAATCATACGCAGAGGCCAAAGGTCATTTGGGTCGCACGAACTGGTTGACCCATGTGGATGTTTTGGATGTACAACTCAAAACCTTGCATTATGAAGCGACGCCGAACTATTTGCAAACTATGAATTTACGCTTGGTTGAAGGAAAGCTGTTTGATGAAGAGGCCACCTACCCTTCTAAATTTGCCGTGATCAATCAGAAGTTTGCAGAAAAGCTAGGATGGGAACAACCGTTGGACAAGAAATTCACTCATGATAGTACAGATTATTACGTGATTGGAGTGGTTGAAAATTTCTATACTAACAATTTTCATGATGAGGTAAGTCCTGCATTTTTCAATATTGGAACTGATGAAGAGTTCAAGTTTTTTGTTATTAAGACATCGGAGGACAAACTCTTTGATGTGGATGACCAGATTCATGACTCCTGGTTCGAATTTGCTCCAAACGACCCCTATAATCGGGAATTTCAGCGATTCACTTTTGACGATTTTTACAGAGAAAATAAAGGTAATCTGACTTTGACAGGTACAATTTCAGTATTTGCAATGGTTCTGGCATGCCTAGGTTTGTTTGGCCTTTTGAGTTTTAATTTACAGCGAAGAATGAAAGAATTCGGAGTTAGAAAAGTATTAGGAGCCAGTCGACTTTCAATTCTCAACCAAGCCAACAAAGAGTATATGTGGATTATGCTCGTTGCTTTTGTTATTGGGGCACCATTAGGCACTGCTCTGATTAGTCAATTGCTGAAGGTTATTTATCCTGATTCCAACAGTTTTAGCGCTGCTCCTATCATCTTGTCAGTAGTCATCATTGTGACGACAGTGGCAGGGACCATTATAGGTCAACTATTGCATGCAACCAAAGTAAATCCTACGGAAGTATTGAGATCGGAGTAAATAAAAAAGGCCAGCAATCGCTGGCCTTCCAAACATATCCAAAATTGGAATTTTTTATGATTCGTAGCTACTTGTGTCTACCCCCATTTCTTTCAATAATTTGATTGAATTGGCTTTTACGTTAGCTGCAGGGTTCATGGAAAGAGACTTTTTCAAGTATTTGATCGCATTCTTGTTATCTCCTTTTGTTTTATACGCTTCGCCTAAGCTATCCCAGCAGTTGGCATTCTTAGGATTTCTTTTTGCATTAAGTGTGAAGTACTCTATCGCCTTGTCATACTTCTGCTGGCCTAGCATTTGATAGCCGAGGAAGTTAAGCTGCCCCACATTGGCTATAGCTACAGATTCATCCATGATCGCCTGGGCTTCTGATGTTTTGCCCATCGCTGTCAATAGCTGACCTTTGGTTGAAAGATTGTTGAAGTTTTTTGTGTTGGCTATCGACCGATCTACCCAGGCAAGCCCTTGCTCTAGTTCTACATTGTTTTGTGCGCAATAGTTAGCCGCTTGGTTAAGTCCTTGCCAGCCAAAACCTGGGATCGACCTTAACTCATCTTTGAAGTTAGCAATCACAATGCTGTGAACATCATACTCCACTTTGAATGGAATGGCTTTTTTCTCCCATTTCAATGCAACTGTAGCGCTGGTGTTATCCATATTAATTACATCATAGGTCAACACTTCTGTGTGTGCAATGTCCATAGATTGAACGTCCACCCTAAGTGCGTCTTCGGCTTCTTTGTAATAGAAACTCCCCCACGAACTGCTGTTGTTGGAGAATATTACTGTGGCTTTTCCATCTTCATAAACAGCCATATGCAAGCCGTAAGTACCGGCAGCTAAATCTTTTCCTTCAATTTTTACATCATCTGAGAATGTGATAATCGTGTTTTCATTGGCTCCTGCTCTCCATGGAATATTGCTGCCATCTACAAATGTAGTAGCCTCAAAACCCCAAGGGATCAAAGTGCCCCAGATGTTTCCGGTACGGTCATTTCCTCTGAGTGTAACTCTAGGTCGTGAGTATTTGATATTTACTGTCGAGATCCCGATAGTTTGGGTCATCTCACCGGCAGGTACAACTGCTCGAGGAGTAGTTACGTTTTGGGCACTTACCTCCCAGCACAGCAATGCGACGATCGCAGCTGTAAAAAGTGCTTTGATGTTAGTTTTTATCTTCATAATATAAATGGTTATGGTATTTGAATTTTTAACAAGTAGATAAACGTGTATCCTGTATGCGTGAGGAGATTTTGTGATAGACGGTAAATTCCGTGATGAAAGGTTGAATGCTGCTGATAGTAGGGGAGTAAAAAAGCCCCTATTTGATGAATTTGAAGATTTTTTAAGATACCCTTATCCAAATGAGGAGCTTTTTGATTGTTGGTTGTTCTGTTTTGACAGCTAAACCCTTAAATTTATTTAAACACAAAACCCCAATTATGCAAAGCTCAGCGACCTCTGTACAAGAATATCTCGAATCCCTTCCGGATGATCGAAAAGATGCCATTATGAAAGTAAGAGAAATCATCCTTCAAAATTTACCCAAAGGCATAGAGGAAACAATGAATTGGGGCATGATAAGCTACGAAGTGCCACTTGATGTTTATCCTGATACTTACAACAAAAAACCTTTGATGTTTGCTGCATTAGCCTCCCAGAAAAATCATATGGCGGTTTACCTTAGCGGAATCTATTGTGACCCAGCGCTGCGAGAAAAGTTTGAAATGGATTATAAGGCCAGCGGAAAGAAAATGGATATGGGCAAAAGTTGTGTCCGTTTCAAAAAACTAGAAAATCTTCCGCTGGATGTCATAGGTTGGGCCATTGGCGCTGCCGATATGGAAACTTTCGTATTATTCGCGAAAGAGAATAGAAGGAAATGAAAGGAATTCAAGAATTTTTCAAATTATCGTGGGGGTAAAATCAATTTTGGTTTTCCTGAATCTGGAAAACGATAAATTTTTCAGAAAAAAGGTAACCTCTTTGATGTAAATACTGTCTTTCTGTATGAAAACTCTACACATCAAAAAGTAATAACCAATAATTGCGTGAATTGGAATTCTTTATCGTCTTCCCAAAGGTTAATAAAAACTAAAGCTTAAAACTTTACACTAAACTCAATGAACAAAATTCTATTGGCCAAACTTTTGGTTTGCCTGGCTTTTTATACGCAGGCACAAAATACCATAAGTGGCTATGTAAAAGATGCAAGTAATGGAGAAACCCTGATAGGTGCAACGGTACTTATCAAAGGGAGCTCTCAAGGTGTAATCACCAACGTGTATGGATTTTACTCCATCACACTCCCACAAGATGTTTATGAAGTAGAATACCGCTATATCGGCTATCAGCCTATTGCGCAATCTGTAGATCTATCTGAAAACAGAAGGATAGATGTAGAACTATTTTCAGATAGCCAGCAACTCGAAGAAGTGGTAATATCTGCAGAACCCGAGGACGTCAATGTTTCAGGTATTCAAATGTCTTCCAACAAATTGGATATTGAAACGATTACCAAAATCCCTTCTTTTATGGGTGAGGCAGATGTGCTCAGAAGTATCCAGATGGTGCCTGGCGTGGCTACTGTTGGAGAAGGCGCATCAGGGTTCAATGTAAGAGGAGGAAGTGTTGGCCAAAATATGGTGTTGCTCGATGAAGCTCCTGTTTATAATTCTTCGCACATGCTTGGCTTTTTCTCAGTATTTAACCCAGATGCCGTAAAAGATGTCAATTTAATTAAAGGTGGTATCCCTGCCAGATATGGTGGTCGAATATCATCTGTATTAGATATCAGAATGAAAGAAGGTAACAGTAAGGAGTTTGCCGCACAGGGTGGTATAGGAACCATTTTTAGTCGGGTGGCAGTTGAGGCACCAATTGTGAAAGACAAGGCTTCATTTATAATAGCAGCAAGAAGATCATATATCGACGTATTTGCCAAGGCATTTACTGACGCACTAGATGGAGGTGCAGCACTCAACTTCTATGATCTGACTATGAAGACCAACTGGAATATCAATGAGAAGAACAGAGTTTATCTTTCTGGTTATTTTGGAAGAGACAACTTTAAGTTTGATGCCAACCAAGGGTTCAACTGGGGAAACAAGACTGCCACCCTGAGATGGAATCATATTTTTACGGATCGAATATTTGCCAACTTCACGGCCTTTTTTAGTGATTACGATTATGTGTTGGCATTTGGTGAAGACGAGATGGACCAGTTTGACTGGAATTCCCGAATACTGAACTATGACTTTAAGCCAGAGTTTACCTACTTCGTAAATCCGAACAATGAAGTATCCTTTGGCGGGGAGTTGTTATTCCTCAAATTCGAACCGGCCAATGCGGTAGGTGTGAGTAATGGAGAGTCTCAGGACATTAGCTTACCATCTAAAAATGCACTAGAGTCGGCGCTCTATATATCGAATGATCAAAAGATTGGCCAGAGTATTCAGCTACAATATGGTTTGAGATATTCACACTTTAGTCTATTAGGTTCTGGTGTTGCATATACTTATGGAGATACGATCCCAGGTACCAGACGGCCAGTGATTGGCGCGGAGGAATTTGATAGTAGGGAATCTATTCAAAGCTATGACAATTTCGAGCCTAGATTTTCTGTAAAGTATCAACTGAATAAATACAATTCCTTCAAGGCGAGTTATAATAAAACAAGCCAGTACTTACATCTGATATCCAATACCACGGCCTCGAACCCATTGGATGTTTGGACTCCTAGTAGCAATAATATCAAACCTCAAATAGGTCATCAGGTAGCTTTGGGATGGTTTAGAAATTTTGGACCGGATAACAATGTGGAGTTTTCTGCGGAGGTCTATTACAGAAAAACCGAAAACCAGATTGACTATATCGACGGGGCGGACCTATTAATCAATGAATACATAGAAGGTGACCTTCTAAGCGGAGAAGGCCGAGCCTATGGGCTTGAATTATATGCGAAAAAGAATACTGGAAGGTTGACCGGTTGGGTGAGTTATACCCTTGCCAAAACAGAGTTGCAAACCGAAGGAATCAATAGAGGTAGATGGTATCCGACCCGTTATGATCAAAGACATAATGTGAAATTGGCGGCCTTTTATGACTTGAATGACCGGTGGAGTCTTTCTACAAACTTCACTTTCCTTACAGGTACACCTACTACCTTCCCTACCTCTCGCTACCAAATGGGAGATTATGTTGTACCCTACAACTATGGAGATGGACGAAACAATTTCAGAATACCTGTTTATCACAGATTGGATATTTCGGCGACACTACAGGGCAAACGATTTAGAAGAAACGGAGAAAGAAGGAAAAACGAAAGCTATTGGGTGTTTTCAGTGTATAACCTCTATGGTAGAAAGAACCCATTCTCCATTTATTTCACACAAGATAATGACGTAAGGCCTGGGCCGGGTGATTTGGTTGATACCCAAGCGAGACAAGTTTCCATTATTGGTAATATGATACCGGCCGTTTCTTACAACTTCAAATTTTAATGACGATGAAAGCTTTAAAATATATTAACATTCTTATCGTGGGTATAGTCATCATGTCTTGTGATGACCAGATATATCCAGAACTAAATGACGCTCCTGAGGTAGTTGTGGTCGATGCTTGGGTAAACAACAAACCAGAAGACCAGGTGATCAAAGTGACCAAAACGCAGCCCTATTTCGACAATTCAGAAAGTGTGGGTGTGACAGGAGCAGAAGTTTATATAGTCGACAATGAGGGCACTCGTTTTGATTTTATAGAATCTACTAATGGAGCGTATGTATGGTCATATAGTACAGAGGCTTTCGGCACAGTTGGCAATTCTTACACTTTGACAGTAGTTGCCGAAGGAAACACCTATACTTCCGTCTCGGAACTCAATCGGGTACCTACAGTAGATAGCGTGACGTTTAGGTATGAATTGGAGACTGCTTTTGGAACCGAAGAAGAGTTTTATATCGGAGAATTTTGGTCACGAGACCCTGAAGGAACGGGTGACACGTATTGGATTAAATCCTTCAAAAATGAACAATACTTAGCTAAACCTTCTGAAATTAATATTGCCTGGGATGCAGGCTTTTCTGCAGGAGGTGCTATTGATGGGTTGATCTTTATTCCTCCAATTCGAGATGCGGTAAATCCATTCGATGAAGACCCAAATGAAGAAGACTCTTTTCTATCACCGTATGAAGACGGAGATTCTTTATATGTAGAGGTACATTCGATTACACATGCGGCACATAATTTTTTGACGCAACTGAGTATTCAGACGGATAGACCCGGAGGGTTTGCTGCATTGTTTGATACACCGCTGAGCAACGTGCCCACAAATATTGTAAACTCCACCTCTGATGACCTTGCCTTAGGCTTCTTCTGTGTATCTGCAGTGGAGGGTAATGGCAAAAGGTTGGATATCAGTCAGGTGCCAAAAGATGAATAAGAATTTGCAGTTTAGTTCGATTGAGAAGACCCCGGCAAACGAGTCGGGGTTTTTTATTGCACAATTTGCAGACTCATTTGATTCAGTGTAGAATCCACTTGGTCGTATCTTCTCTTTAGTATATACAGATCATCGTGATAGTCTTTCTTCTTCATAGATTCAATTTGCAACTTACCATCGACTGTTCTGGCTTGAAGGTAATGTTTGATTAAACCGAAACGGGCTTTTTCTTCATTATTGACTTCTTTACGTTTTTTCTTTTGAGATTTAAACAGCAAATCACTCACACTAATCTGCAAGTCGAACCCAAAATCAAACTCAGTGCTATGGTAACCGGAAAATTCTATATTGGACAAGGAAGACTTAAATGTGGTAGTTGGTAGCACGATCTCGTCGTTATGAAATAGCACCTCCAAATTAGGGTTGGCCAGAAAAATCGTATCACGATTCGATTGTTTGATAAATTTGAGTGATTCAGTTATTGGTTTGAATCTTATTAATTCTCCGTGACTCAGAGAAATATTCACTTTCCCCAACATCTCATCTTCCTGGTGCACAAGCTCATGGTTATACTTGAGTAGTATCTGGCCGCTTACTCCTACATTACCTTTAAAATGTTGCTCAGAAAACATTTCGTTCTTGGATTTAACCACATTTGAAGTAATGTCTCCCAAGTTAATATTGGATGCAGATAGGTTGCAAAAGGCTTTTACTTCATGTGCTTCGTTTTTTCGAATCAGGCCATCTATTTCAAATACCCCATCAAACATTTCGAAAGAAGATTTAGCAAGTCGCAGTCGATTTTCTCGAACATGAAGATTGGCATCAAGGGAGTTTATCTTGAATTGTTGATAGGTCGCACTTGGAGCTGAAACATGAAAAATAAATCTATCTACGGAGAAAGGTGATGGCTTTTTGTTTTGAAGAGAATCTTCAGAAGATTGCTTTGGCCTTAAGGTGTTATAGTATTTTTTTAGTGAATCAATATTGAAAGCGTGAAGAGCCACTTTGGAATTTCCACTTACTTGATAAACAGAGTCTTTGAGGTCAATTTCTAAGCTTGACTGGGTTTTTCCAAATGGAAAGTCAAAATTGAATGTTTTGGCTTTGAGTTTCCCCTCCTTTAAATCAGCAAGAATTCTAAGGTTTGATAGTTCTATTTTGTTATGCTTTAGGTTTTTGAGTTGTATGTCAGTATGGATAGTATAGTTCGAATAGTCTCTGCTTCCAATAACTTCTTTGTTGCTCTCACTCTTTTTTGAAGACAAATAATTTTTCGTATCCAAATGGTTCAAATCAGCTTTAACCCAGATGTTGTAATTATTTATGGTGTTAGCTGATGGTCTGGATACCGCACCCAACCACAAATCACCTTCTGCCAACTTGAAGTGACTGGTTGCTATTGATAAAGAGTCGTTGTTGAGTGCCAATTTAAGCTTGATGCTTTCAGCATGATAATCTTCGTAGGAAAACTCCTTCATGTTTACATCACAGTTGAGATGAAGAAACGGTGGAAACTCAAAAGCTTTTGGGTTGGCCTTACCTTGATCACTATTCGAAAAAGCCTTTATATCCGATTGGGATACGGACAGCCCATCTATATTTATGTATAAGTTGGCAAAAGAGGTTTTGCCTGGCTTCTTTTCGAACAATGGAAAAAAGTTTCGTGTGGAGCCTGATATCCTTACCTTGGCGTCATTGAATCGAGCAGTCAGTGCGGATAGAGTGAGTTCTTTGTTCTTTACTCCAATTCCTCCTGAGAGATTTTCAACCTTGATGTTCGACGCCTTTTTTCTAATATTGATATTGTCGAATTTAAAATAACCATTGAAGGTATTTCGTCTTGATCTTCCTTGTTTTTCTAGTTCCGAAATTTTCCCATCTACATCGGCCAGAATTTTTATAGATCCAGACATTTCTACATCTGGATAATTCAATAGATTCTTTAGGTCCGCTAATTCTAATTCTGAACTCGCGTCAATATTTAGATACGGATCTTCAAAGTTGCTGATAGAACCTTTGATTTGAAAAAAGCTATTTTTCACTTTGGCATGACCAAAGTCAATGACCATTTCGCTTGTTTTGGCATTTCGTTCTTTCCCATTGGTAAAACGTCCGCGAAAACTTACGCTGTCCATTATACCAGATAATCCAATTCTGGTAAAAGCCGCGTTACGCAGTTCAAACAGTATGTCGACATTAGGAAAAGTGACTGGATCTACAAAGCCAGAATTTCGAATAGTCAGAGTAAGTTGAGCATCCGGGTTGTGTTGGACCAGCTTGAGTGGTTTGAATTGTGGAATGAGGGCCAGATAGTCATTAATTCTAGCCTCATCTCCTTCCAATGTAATATCTAGTAGGTTACCATTGCCTGTAGGTTTTAACAGACCATACGCTCGAAGTTGAGCATTATAAAGCTGAAGAATACCATCAAATAGTTTTTTGTCATCCAAAGTGTTTACTCGAAAGGTCGCTTGATGAGCAGCAATAGGGACTGCGGTCTGGTTTAAGTTTCCTCGGGAAATCATTGTGTCTAGCACCCCAACAGCATCTCCCTTGAATTCAAGCAAGTCGTCGAATGACTTGAGTCGAAAATTACCCTGGTCAACAGATATCCTTACTCTGTTCTTTTTGTATGCATTTTCTACAATTATTAAAGCATCTCTTATTTCAATTTTCGGGATATCAAGCAGGAGTTTGGCTCCAGGTTTTGCTTCTTCCTTTTTTTTAATGCGAAGCATAAACTTCTTGCCAGTAGAATCTATCGGTGCATAAAATCGAGGCTTGAGGATCTCTATTTTGCTTAGCGAATAGTTTTCATGATAAAGATCCATTAGATCAGCATGAAGCGCTATTTTTTCTGTTTTGAGGATTTCATAGCCGCTCTCCCGAATGGATAAATTTTTTATAGAAATGGTGAGATGAGGGAAGTTAGGTAGAGTACTAATTCCTATATCCGAAAAATAAATGGATGATTCTAGGCTCTCATCGGCCAAAATTTTTAACCGATCGACAATTTCGTTTTTATACCAGAAACCCACCACCAATTCTAGAATCAAAAGAGGAAGAATGAACAGGATGGCAATGGAGCCGGTAATTTTAAAGAATAATCTCATGAATAACGATAAGCCATCTAAGGTATCAATTATTCATGAGATATGAATTGGTTATTCGTATCTCAAAGTATCTACAGGGTTGGTAGTGGCGATTTTTACAACCACCAAACTCACGCTAGTCAATGCTATGGCGAGTAGTAATATGGCCGACCAAACAAATGGGATCAAACCTTGAGATGCTTGATAGGGAAATTCTCCGAGCCATTCTTGCATAAGCAAGTGCGCCAATGGCAATCCTATAACTAGCGCAATACCGATGAGAACGGCAAACTGAGAAAATATCATATATATGATTTGAAGTGGGCTCGCGCCTAAAATTTTTCTAATACTCACTTCTTTTAGTTTTTGACCGAGCATGGCTAGTGCCATACCGAGCAAACCCAAACAAGCTAGAAATAGTGCGATCACGGCAAATACGGAAAAGACACTTAAGGTGCGTACCTCATTGTTGTATAGGTCACTAAGCTGTTGATCAAGGAAATGATACTCAAAGCCATCTTGCTGACCATGGGAAATGTACAGTTTTTCTATGGCTGCAAGTGTTTTTTGGAAACGCTGGCCCTCCAGTTTTATCACCATTTCATTCATCATGTAAGGTTGGTATTGAATAATAAGTGGATTGATTGGTTGATGTAAAGATTTGTAATGAAAGTCTCGAATCACACCAACCACAGTGATTTCCAAATCTCTCCCGCCTAGGTGCCAGGTGAATTTTTCGCCAATCGGATCAGTAAAGTTGAGTCCACGGGCCAATGACTCATTGATCAAAACATTGGTTCCTGCAGAATCGGCGGCATAGCTTTGACCGAGTGTTCTGCCCTCTAGTATTTCCAAATCGAGCAGCTCTACGACACCAAAATCGACAAACATTTCGCTGGCGTCCAGATAGTCCGGATGATGTTCTACAGAATGAACAGGGTGATTATCGAACTGCGACCCGGGAAGGTTAGAAACGGCGGATACGTTTTGAACACCGGGAATTTTTCTAAGCTCTTGTTGGATGGTTTGAGTTTGCGAAAGGTTGATTCCTCCATGCTCAACACTCGAAGGAATAGGAATAGAAATTACCGCATCCTGATCAAACCCCAGTTCTTTGGACTTCATAAAATCGATCTGCTTCAAAATAATGAGACTGGATGTTATCAAGATGGCAGAGACAACAAATTGACAAACCACGAGCAAGCTTCTCAGTTTGTTGTTTCCTCCGCTTACAGATAGCTTTCCCTTCAGTACATCTGAGGGTTTAAAAGCCGAAAGAAAAAGTGCAGGATAGATACCTGCCAACAGCCCAATGACTAAGGCAAGTAAACCTGCTTTTCCCAAAAAGCCGAGACTAAACAAATCAGTAAAAGCAAAAGCTTTGTTGCTGAGTTCGTTAAATGCATCAATGACCAGCCCGGTTAGTCCAATGGCTAGCATCATGGACACAAGACAAAAGAGAATGGACTCCAGGTAAAACTGTAGCGTGAGATGACCAGAGACGGCGCCAAGGGTTTTTCTCACACCTATCTCTTTTGCGCGCTCCACGGATTTAGCTGTTGTGAGATTGATGTAGTTGATTCCTGCAATGATCAGAATGAAAACCAGCGTTCCGCTTAGAATGTAAATGTATAGGATGTTGCCATTGCTCTCTAGCTCCCACCGAAGATGTGAGTGGAGGTGAATATCTGTGATCGATTGAAGCTCAAACTTAATCTCCCCAGTATCGAACCGTTCTTTAGCGTCCTCATCCCAATTGAGATATTTAAACACCCATTCTCCTATTTTCGATTGTAGTGACGAAGAGTTAGCACCATCTTCCAATACGATATAGTTGAAGTGTCCAAAATCTGCCCAGGTCATCCAATGATTTTCTGGGTTTATTGCCTTAACTGTTTCATACGAAATCAAAGCATTAAAATGGAAGTGAGAGTTTTCAGGCATACCTTCGACCACCAGAGAAACTTCAATTGGCATATCACTGATGGTAAGTATCTGACCAATGGGATCCGCCTTTCCAAAATACTTCATGGCCATGGCTTCTGTGATTACCAGTGTGTTGGGTTCATGAAGCGCCCTGACATCTCCGGCTACTATGGCTAACTGAAAAACTTCCAGAAAAGTAGAATCTGCAAAGAAGAAATCTGGTTCATCAAATTTCAATTCCAGTGTTTTGTTTTCTACCTGAATTTCTTGTTTGGTGAGACCAGCTCCGTACCATGGGGAGATACTAACAGCTGTTTTTACTTCCGGAAAATCTCTTCGCATGGCTTGCGCCATCGGGTGTGGAGTTCGTGTTTGCGAATGCTCAGCAATCCAACTGATTCGATAGATATTTTCATGATTGGGAAGTGAGCGATCGTACGAAAGCTCATGTTCGATGAAAAGATAAATCAGCATGCTGCAGGCAAAACCTACGGTGAGTCCAAATAGATTAATGAGTGTAAAAACTTTATTGCGCTTAAGTGCTCGGATAAATGTTCTGAAAAAATTGATAACCATGGTTCGTTTGAGTTTTTTGGTAAAAAGATGACTCAAACTAAAAGTGCTACTAAAAGAATAGGGTATTTTCTTATCGGGTAGCCGTTCTTCCCGATAGGACCGAACGTCTTTTGCCTCACGATATTCACTTGGAGTTATACCTGTATGGCGTTTAAATGCAGTATTGAATGCTGACTTGGAATTATAACCCACCATCGCCGCAATGCTCTCTACTTTGGCGTCTTTTTGCTCTGGATCCTTAAGTAAACGGCGAGCCTCACGTATTCTGTGTTGACTGATCAGTTCTTGAAAACTGATTCCCTTGCTTTCATTCAATACCTGCGATAGATGATGCGTTGTGGTGTGAAGTTCTTCGGCCAGATTACTGAGCGACGTATCATCTTTTAGATAAAATTTTGTTCCTGCGATGAGTTTGTCCAACTTCTCTAGTATCGTTGCTTTTTGGGAAGCAGAAAGGGTTGACTTTTTGTACTTATTGGCTACTGGGATAGGAGACGAAAAACCGGATTCTTGGAATATTTGGAAATAGATAAAGCCAAAAAGGAGGAGCACTCCTCCCCAGATCATTTCTGAAAAAATGTACTGATCCAAAAACAGAAAAGCAGAAACGAGGAATAGATTGAAGCCATAAAAGTTTCTAAACCAAACCACTCTGGCTCCTGGATTCTGAAACCAAGAGATGCCCCGGGTGCTGGCTTCCCGATTTGTTTTTTGAACAGACTCAATAACCAGCATGATCGCTAATCCTTTCAGTACCCAGAATAGTGAAAAGTAAAAAGAAAAGCAGCAAACTATGCTAACAAAGAAAATAAACCCTAGATGTTTTCTATTGAACCTAGAATCTTGTGTGAAAAAAGTGCAACCATACCGATTGAGTGAAAAGGCGACAAATACAAGAGAGAAGTTTGTCCAGAATTCTCCGAAGGGCAAGCTGGAAAGAAGCGCAAACCCAAGGTAAGCCAGGACCAACTGTCCTAAAAAGCGGCTCGCGGGAAACTTACTCAGCAATAGGAAAACGGAAAGCACAAAACCAGAAAGGCAAGTGCATGCTGCTAACATTTGTATCCAAGGCCATTCGATCCATTGATCCATGGGATGAAATTAGGGAATAAAAGGCAGGTTGAAAATAGAGTCTGGCTTAAAAGTATTTGAGATAGGCTTTAGGCATTGCATTCAACTCCCGAATGGCTATATCCTTGAAGTAAACTTCGGCTGCTTCACTTTGAATTTGTATTTTGCCTTTAGTCATTGGCATAGTTAGACCATCTTTTAAATACCTTGAATTTTTCAAGATCATAACCACCTGACCATTCACGATGTGCAGGCTTTTACTTTCAAAGCAAACGAGTTCGAGTGTATTCCATTCACCAGAAGGTTTTTCGGCATTTACACTTCGCATGCAAAACCCGCCTGCCTTTTCTCCAGCTCCTAGCCCAATGAAATCGGGGTTTTCATCTGCGACAGGATTCATCACTCCTTCAGGAATATAAGCCCTAACATCAATCGCTGAATTGGCTTGACTCCAATAATCGCCCATGTGTCCCTCCATGATTTGAAATTCTTGAGACAGCATCCAAGAACGCCAATATTCTGCGCCCATGGGTCCAATAGAATGGTATAAGATTCCTGAATCTTTGAGCTTGTCTTTTCTCGGCGTCCATTTTTCGTTTCCCCATTTCACTTTCAAGCGGAGGTGATAGTTTTCATATTCTTTTTTTGAAATCAAACTGCCATAAATTTCTCCACTCACTCTTAAGGTGGGCTCGCCTGACTTTTCTGATACGCTAAACACATCAAACCCTTCTGGATTCAACCCTATAGGTTTAATGACATTTCCATTTGCGTCCAAAGGCTCATCTCCATTGTAACTGGTTTGATGTCGATAACTCAAATAAGTGTCCCATTGAGAGAGTTCTTTGTCCAGTAATGCTACCCAGTTACCTTTATTTTGAGAAAAGGAAGAGAAAATGATAAAGAACGGAAGGAGCAGTAGTTTTTTCATGACAACAAGTTTAAGTAAACATAGCTTAGACTCTTAAATGGGTAGAATGATAATTGTCCCATTCAAATGGGGCATGTGGTACAAAACCAATCTTGTTGATAGCCGTATTCTGTTTAACTCAGAAAAAACCAATCATGAACAAGTCAGCTGATTATTACGATCTGGATGAATTTAAAAGTTTCAGAATTGATACTTTTTCACCAATGCATTGTGCCCTGGATGTATTGGGAGAGGGAAGTCGTCAAAAAAGCTTTGCAATCATTTGGTTGAAAGATGGCAACGGCACCCATGATTTGGATTTGAAAAGACATTACTACGATGGGTCGGTGATGTTTGTATTAGCTCCAGGTCAGATTCACAAACTCAACCAGTTTTCCGAATCAGAAGGGTATGTTGTGAGGTTTTCTCCTGCCGTCTTTCAGCATGAGCAGGATTTTATGAATCATGTTTTAGACACTTGCTTATTCGACAGCAATACTTCTTGTCCAGTCATTCAATTGGATGAAAACAGCAAAGCAATATTTGACAATTTATTTAAGCAATTGCATGAAGAATTTCTAATTCAGGATATCAATGCCAGTGAAATCATTTGTTCTTACTTGAAGATTGTCATCTCTCAAATCAACCGTATCAAAAGAAAAAAATCGAGCGATCAAGTGCCAATCAATGATGCGAGCTACAAGCTGTTTCGAGCGTTAAAAATAGCCATAGAAAAAAATTACAAGGAGGAGCACTCAGTCCAGTTTTATGCTGACCTGCTTAATGTGCAACCCAGAGCACTCAACGCCGCAACGCGTAAGTATGCAGAACGTTCGACAGGGGAACTTATCCAAGAAAGATTATTACTAGAGGCACAAAGGATTCTCTTTCATGAAGACAAACGAGTGAAAGAAATATGCTATGAGTTGGGCTTTGATGACCCGGCATACTTTACCAGATTCTTCAAAAAACACACCGGTCTTGCGCCCCAATTCTATAAAGAGCAGGTGGAAGTGGCGATTTAACACAGGGGCTGCACAAAAGTCCATGATATCATCCGATTTGTCCATTAACCCAGGTCATAGACCGCCGTTTCAATGGCTCTAAACAAATCAAAATATCATGGAAATTTTAAAAATTGACAAAAATCAAGGCCTTGCACTATTCATCCAGCGTGTGCTTGTTGGCTTTCTTCTACTCTTTCACGGCATTGCCAACTTCACTTCTGGATATGCTTTTATCAAAAGTGTATTTGCAGGATATGGTCTACCGGAATTTTTCGCCTATGGAGCCTTCATCGGGGAGATCGTTGCACCGCTTTTGATCATTGCAGGTTATCGCACGAGGTTGGCGGCCCTTGTCCTTGTATTCAATATACTCGTAGCCACATTGTTGGCGCACGCCGGAGATATTTTTGCTCTTAATCAATTTGGGGGCTGGGCTGTCGAACTTCAGGCTTTTTATCTATTCGGAGGACTTGCGGTATTTTTTTCAGGGGCCGGTGCTCTTGCGTTTTCAAAAACCAATTATTGGGATTGAGTGGGTGACGTAGACAGGCGCGACTTTCTAGTCGCGTCTGTTTTATCAAGCTGAAAATATGAGACATCACTTCATTCCATTATTGATAGGATTTTTAATGTCCTCGGTGGTTCATGCTCAAATGACCAATGTCTATGTAGACGACCAATTTTCCTTGTCGAGGATATACGCTGGTTTCAATTCTACTACCCTCTTTCCAACTGACAGCATTGCCAGCTACGCGGATGTTAATTTCCGAATAGGGATTAAGTCTTCATTAAAATTGAGTGACCAATTGATATTTAAAACCTGGGGGGCCATTCAAATAAGTAAAAACCAACCAGTAGCTGGATACAATTCATTTGAACTGATGCTCAAGCCAACAGCTAAATTCAGTTGGCATGTAGGTTTGATTGCTACACCGACTACCGTACTAAGACCTAATCCGACCACTTGGGAAAGTCAGGTAGAAACTCATGCTCAAAGTACGATTATTCCCGGGCGACCGGGCACTAAAGTGGCTTATGTTTTTAGCTCTAATGCTATGCTTACTTACGGTTACTTCAATCATGGAAAACATTGGGCGCATCATTTGAATATCACTATTCAGGATTGGCGTGTAGCGGGCTATCGTTTGGCCAATGGAGAATATTTTACAGCCTTGAGGTTTAATAGGGAGTGGTTTGAAAATACAACTACTTATTCTTCAAAGGAAAAATTGTCTACTTCAGTGTTTGTAAATGTTAGGAGCGGTTGGAGTTTTTTAATTGATACCCAATATATGTTTGAACAGGAAGAAGTGGCGTTTCTTCAAACAGGAATCAGAAAATATATTAGAGCCTCTGCTGTCCATTTGGGTGGATTTTTTGGATTAACCTATGATTGGAAAGCAGAAATGGTAATTGGCCAGCTATTTATTCATTTGAGCTAAACCTCAAACAACAACCGTTTGCTTTTTTTGACCTCTTCCAGCTGTTGCAAATCGGGGAAGGATTTTTCGAACCAGAGGGTGACAGTCTTGCCAAATAAGGCGTTGAAACCGTCCTGAAGTTCGCAATAGTTGTCAGCATAGTGCATGGTTGAGATATTGGTGCTAAACTTCACTAAAAAATGTACTTGGTCCGGTTGTAATGTAGGGTTGTCAATAACCGACAGTTCTTTCACCTTGTGTTTCGTACAAAGTGCTTGAATTTCATTGATATGTTTGGCTACTTCTACCACCATGATTTGCCAAATATAGAATAAGGCGAGGTCATTTGGTATACCTATTAATAGGCATTTTTATTCCTCCCCCATCACCTCAAATTTCAAATTCAACTCCTGGCCTTGACCGTCGAGCAACTGGAGTATATGGTCACCGGGCTCGGTAAAGAGTCCCATTTGATGCACACGCTTGGTGCTGCCCAAGTATACGCCATCCAAGTGCCAGTAAATCGTCTCTTTGGTATCGCTGTGCGCCGCTTCGAAAATGGTTTGGCCGTAAGTGCCATCGAGTTCCTTTGGGATGAAGACTCTGGCGTTGGATTTTGGGTAAATCATTTCGAGTGTGTTGGCTTTTGATGATTGGTCACACCCCGTGAGAAACTTAGGTGGGCTTTGGTAATCGGTGTTGTATTGACGATAGTACCATGCCTGAACTGGCGGCAGCGTAAACCAGCTTTTGTGTATCATCTGATTCACATCATAGCAAGAACTATTCACTTGATAGGTTTCCTGCTTGTCCAAATGTATGAGCTGATGAAAACTACATACTCCGGTGTTTTCTACCATGATTGGCAATGAAATCTCTGCTGTGTTTTCACAATTCGAATTCGCTTTTTGGCCACTCTCTTTACAGATTTCAAAAAGCTGAGTTTCACTAGTGGGCACTTCTCCGAAAGGGTTGCTTTCCAGCTGTTCAAATACCTGAAACATTAAAGGCGCTGCCGCCTTACCACCAACTAGTCCGGGTCGTCCTTCTCCGTCTGCATTGCCTACCCAGACCCCCACGGCATATCGGCCGTTGAGCCCAATGGCCCAAGCATCACGAAAACCAAAACTGGTTCCTGTTTTCCAGGAAATGGCTGTGGAGGATCTAAACTGCTCCCATCCGGCAAAGTCATCAGGGCGGTGGAGGCCTTTCATGGCTTCTAGCATCGACCAGATAGAAGCAATGCTGAATTCCTCAGGATTCTGTACAGTATTTAGTACTTGCTTGGGTTGATCAATCAGATATTGGTGATGGATATAGTTGTTTGCTTCGTAGCGTGCGGTGATCGATTGGTCAAAAGAATTTTGATAGACACGATATAAATTCGCATACATATTCACCAATTCCCAAAGACTGGATTCTGCTCCTCCTAATATCATTGACAAGCCATAATGATCGGCCGATTGATCCAGACTACGCATCCCAATTCGTTGGAGCTTTTGATGGAATTTTTGATAACCGTATTCCTTTAAAAGCATCACAAAAGGTAGGTTGAGCGAACGAGTCAATGCCTCATCGGCATGAACTGCACCGCGATATTGTAAGTCAAAATTCTTCGGTGCAAAACCTTCGAAAAAGATAGGATAATCACCAAGTAACTGTTTGGGCGTAATCAACCCTTCGTCGATGGTGGTAGCATACAAGAAGGGTTTAAGTAAGCTACCCGTACTTCTCCTGGCCTGAATGATATCCACTGATGGGCTATGAATGTCTTCTGTATCGACATTGCCTACGTAGGCTTTGGTTTCACCACTCCTCAGATCTACCACTAGCACAGCTCCATTAAAAACATAATTAGCATTCCAGTTTTGGAGGTGCTTTTCCAAAAGTTGAGTTACAGTATTTTGCATCGGCAAGTCCAGTGTCACTCGGTTGCGCTGTCCTTTTTTTCCATCTTTGATCAATTGACCTAAAAGGTGAGGAGCTAGTTGAGGTAAGTCATGCGGCTCTCCTGGCAATTCTTCTGCCATAGCTAATTCCAAAGTGGTCTTATCAAAAATTCCTTTTTGATGTAGTTTTTGGAGAAGGAAATCTCTTTTTCTACGAAAGGTTTCTTGGTTCTTCCCTGGAAAAATGATCGAAGGTTGATTAGGCAGTACGGCCAGTGCAGTCACTTCTGCCCAGGAAAGTTGTTCTGGCGCTCGATTGAAATATCGCCAGGAGGCAGCTGTGATACCTACCACATTTCCCCCAAACGGCGCATGACTGGCATAGAGATGGAGGATTTCTTTTTTGGAATAAAATAGCTCAAGTTTAAGCGCTAATAGGGTTTCCCATAGTTTTTGGATAATGGTTCTGGACTGATTGCCTCGCGCCATTCTGATTACTTGCATAGACAAAGTACTGCCTCCACGCTTAATGCTGCCCGTTTTCACATTCGTGACGAAGGCCTTAAAAATGGAAATGGGATTAACCCCGGGGTGGTAATAGAAATATTCGTCTTCGAAGTGGAGGATTGCGGTTTCAAAATTGGCCGGCAAGCTATCCACCATCGGGAAACGCCACTGACCATCTTCAGCAATACGAGCGCCCATGAGTTGACCATCCGCTGATTCTATAGTGGTGGTGTAAGGCTTGTCGAATAGCGGATCAGGGAGCAGTATCAACAAAAACAAAACCGATCCGAGCAGGAGCAACTGCACAAGTCGGTTTTGGAGTATTTTGATGATTTTGTTTTTCATTTTAAAAGCACGTCAGCCAAACAAGCAATATCGTCATCGCGAATGCAATGAAGCGATCTTAGTGATGTTTTGGTACACGTGGGATAAGATGCCACGCTCCGCTCGCAATGACGTAGGTTAAATTTTCCTGCAGACAACGGCTTAAGTCTCCCAACCCAACTCACTTCTTTGGCTATGATTCGTGTCCTCACGAAACATTTATTCCTTCACAGTCACCCACTGCCCAGCACTATTCGCATAGATAGAATTGTCGTACATCGCTTCGATCGCTACAGCAGGTAAGTAGAACTTGCCTTTGTAAGAAGCATTGAGTTTCACTTCAAACGTCTTCTTTTCATTCGGTTTCAAATCGAAATATTGCATCACGCGATCATCCCGAATATCGATGTAGTCTGGCTCGTCTCCACCTCCGGCACTAGGCGTGTCATTCAAACGAGAATTAATAATTTCCCAGCCTGAAGGAAAAATCTGAGTTAAGGCCAAGTCTTTATACTCGCCTCGTATGCCTGGATGGTGTACGGTTACTTGAGCTGTGAAATTGGCACTTTGCTTTAAATCAGAAACTGTCAATGACTTTCCATTTTGATCCTTATAGCTCACGGTCATTTTGATGTTTTGCGCAGCTGCGGTTTCATTTCCCCCGAGTGGTATTCCGGTGCGAATCAGACGAGCATATATCGGCGTATTGCCCAGGTTTTTGATTGCGACGGGTTGCGTCTTTTCCTTCTCATCAATCAGAATTTGTGTGACGTACTTTCCTTTTTGGAAATTGGCTACTGCACTGCCCACATTCACCTCAAAATCCAAGGCTTCGTTTAGTTCGGCTCCCTTGGTATAGCTGGCAATAGCGACTAAACTATATGCGGTCGTCTGTGTACTCATCCAGCGCTGTTGATCTCCCAAATGCTGGGCGATTTCTTCAAGGATGACATAGGCTTCTTCTTTTCTTTCCAATACGGCAAGGGTTTCTAATATCATCGCTCGATCGCGAAGTCTGGAGCCATAGGTATACGAGGGACGATTATATTTTTCCACGGTTTTGGAGAGGCCGTCAATCATCGTTTCAGCAGGGCCTTGGTGTCCGGCGAGCGCATAGGCCAACGCCAATCTCCACTTGGCCACATGGCTGATGTCGTCCATTTCCTTCATGCGATTCATCGCACCAAGCACTTTTTCATCCGCAAGTGTGAGCGTATAAAGTCTATAGGCCTGAATCAAATCATTATCCCTTCTGCCTCCTTTCGACCATTGATTGGCCTGTCTTTTTTGGAATTTGGCCCACTTGCTCAATAAACTTTCAGGTACGGCATAGCCTTTCTTTTTGGCTTCAAGCAAAAAGTGTCCGGCATAATTGGTTCCCCAATCGTTTTCTTCTACTTGCCCTGGCCAGTAAGACATTCCACCGTTGACCGTTTGGAAACTGCCAAGACGCTGAATCGCCGCATTGATGTTGCTACTGATTTGCTGCTTGCGCTTCTCGGATAACTCTACAAATTCTTCTAAATACAACTGAGCAAAAACCGATGAAGTAGTTTGCTCGATGCAACCATGTGGATAGCGAATGAGATATCTGAGTCTCTGTTCAAGGTTAAGCGAAGGCAAAGAAGATAATTCAATGAGTCCTTCGTTGGTACCGATCATACCTAATGGTTGATAAGCCACGTTCCAGCTTGTATTGACTGAAATGAGCTGATCTTGCACATCGACCATTTCAGGGTTGGAAGCACGTACATCCATTTCAATTTCGTGATTGGAAGTAACGTTCCCTCCTTTAGCACTGACATTGATTTTAGCGAAGCCTAAAGCTTCAGCTGCCTTTACTTTAAAATATACCACCTGTTCGCCAGGCTGTGCAAATTTCACTGTTTGGCTATTCTGACCTATTAATTTCAGCTTTCCTACTTCTTTGACAGAAACGGTCACCTGTTTTATTTTGGCATCGCTGACAAAGACGGTCACAGGCAAATCCATTTCTTCGCCTGGGCCAGCAACTCTTGGTAAGGTGGCTAAAACCATTACCGCTTGCTTCACTGGAGTGGTTTGTTCTACCGAACCATAAGCTCCTTCATGAGCAGCTACAACCATCGTTCTCACACTTCCCACATACTGCGGCATGGTGATTTCATGAGTAGCAGTTTCTCCAGCTTTGAGTTGGAATGGCCCCAGATATTTCACAACTGGCTTGAAACGATTGGCTTTTTTGGCATCCTGTGCTTCTAGAGGTGCATCTCCACCAATGGCTAGCAGTCTTTCTAATTTTCCACCATAAGCGCCAATGACATCATCGTATAAATCCCAGGTTTTTACACCAAGTGCTTCTCGCGCATAGAATGTTTCCCATGGGGAAGGTGTTTTGTATTTGGTCAAATCTAAAATACCATCGTCCACCATCGCTACTGAGTAAGCCATAGTTCTCCCGTTTTGTTCACTTACTTTCACTTGGAATTTTTGCTCAGGGTTCAATTCCTTCGGCATAGCGATCAATGGTTTCAAAGTGGTGCTCGGATCTACTACTTTGATAGATTGAACGCCGTACATTCGAATCGGCAAATCATTGGCCGTTTGTGCATGGGGTTGAATCAAAGTGATGTGAGCATAGACATTGGGCGCCATATCTGAAGTAGCTTCAAACTGAATGGCTGTAGACTTTTCTTCCGTTTCTACCGAGAAGGATTGGATGATCTTTTTTCCAGTTTCCAAACTCACCAACACTCTACCGCCTTTGGTGCTTGGGAACGTCAGCTTGACCGGTTCGCCAACTTTGTATTCTTCTTTCTCAACTTCAAAGTTGAGCATGCTCACGCCACCGGCATCTCCACGTTTACCTTTGCCAGCCCACCCTGGCCAGTCTACATAAACCACTTGTCCAGCGCTGTGGCCAGAGACGGGATCGGTGACTTTTACATAGTACCTGCCCCAATCTGGGTATTTGATATTCAAGTCCCACTTCCCTTCACCATTAGATGTATTAATCGTGGTATTCTGAATCGGGGTATTGTATGATCTACTCACATAGTTGCCTATGTTGTCGTAGCTATTGTCCCACCACCATCGCCAGTCGAGTTTGTATAGTTCTACTTCTACCTTGCGCCGGCTTACCGGTTGTCCTTTGGCGTCTACAGATACAATTCGGATGTTGTGGTCTTCGTCAGTCAGCAACATACCACGTTTGTCTCCTTCGGGTGTTTTCAGCCCAACGAATGAGGTATATGGATAATAGGGAATGCTGACCTGGTCAATGCTGAAATTGCCACCTTCTTCGTAGACTTTGCCACTGAAAGTAGCTCGAAGGGCACCCGGAGGATTGTTTTCTACATATAGGTCTAAGTTTACTTTAGCAAATCCATTGGCATCGAGCCTTCCGGAGAACACTTCTTGTCTTTCCGCATAGAAGTATTTCGACTGGTCGTCAAAACTGAAATTAGGATAATCTTCAAAAGTGGTTTTGACTGGGGAGACAAACATTTCGTATTCTGCTTTGAGACCTCCTGCAGTTGCTCCATGTAGCCATTTCACATTCAAGTCTCCAGAGATATTTTCATCCAAAGCGGTCAGTCGATCCTTTTTGAAATCCAGCTCAATTTTTAAGCGATTAGGTTTTATGGTTTCAATTTTCAAGTTTTTGGAGAAGGTGGCTCCTCCGGCTTTGATCACCGCCTGCCAGCTGCCGGTCGGTGCATCGGAAGTAGTAGCAAGCTGATAGCCATACATGCCAGAAACCGATTCAGTTTTCACGATTTTTTTCACTAGTTGTCCTTGCGGGTTATTCAATTCCAGCACCACTGGATAGCCTTCTGGCAAGACATTTTCTTTATCTTCTAGAATGAAAGTCAAGAAGATATCATCTCCAGGGCGCCAAACGCCTCGCTCACCATAAATAAATCCTTTTACTCCTTTTTGAATTTTTTGACCTGTGACATTGAAATTACTAAGAGACAGAGAAGAGCCATCATCGATTTTCAGATAGCCCATTTGATTGCCAGATTTGGCGACTAGCAAAAACGGTTTGCCTTTAATTTTGATTTTGGCCTGTCCATCTTTATTGGTCATGCCTGAACCTATGGCCTGTTGTTGATAATCATACACCGCGAGGCTGACATCAGAAAGTGGCTTGGTGTCTAGCATGTTGGTCGTAAAAACGTGCAGATCACCGTGATCACTTCTTTTAGCGACTAAGCCCAGGTCAGAGGCCAATACCAATTTGGTTGGCTGACTTCTGTACATATAGTACGAATCGTGGCAGGGATTTTCTCGTTCGCGCCAATCATAATTGTTGTAGGAATAATAGTTTTCGTAATTATCCCAATTGCTGCTTTCTTCAGTATTGTCCCAGTCGTCCAGGTTTTCTAAATCACCTTCTTCCGAATTAGGGCAGAAGTAAGCGGACTGACCTTTTCGGAATCCCAGTTTGATTTGGTACATGGCACCAGGTTGTACCTTAGTAAATTCTGCAATATCTAGCGTGTATCGGTTCCATTCGTTGAGATCTGTGACACCAGTTTCCAAGAGATTGATTGTTTTTCTGGCAATGGGTCTTCCCACACGGTTGAGTTCATAATCACCTCCCAAATTATTGACCTGGAGGTATTGTAAAATATTGTCTTCAAATATCTGCACAATGGTGATGTCCACAGCTTTTAGACCAATGGCTTCGAATGGAATAATCAATCCTTCGGAATTTGGGATGATCGTTCCGCTGTTGGCTGCCATTCTAACATCTGGCTTGGCTTGGCTCAGTTCTAGTTCTTTCGTAAAGTCCTTTTTGAGAGAATAACCAGCCGAGTTTTTGATTTTAGAAAATATCTTGAGCGTGACTGTACCATAAACTTCCTCCGTAGGGTAAAGCTTCAATTCATTTTGATCTATCACATATCTAGGCTGGTTGCTACCTAGGGTGATAAAACCTTCCAGGTTTTGTTTTGGCATTAGCGGATCTGAAAATAGGACTGAGATGTAATCATTCGAGCCTCGCCCAATGTTGACGGACAATACTTTATAGTCGTTGATGGATGGAATTTCATAAGTCAGCTCATCTGCTTCTTCCACTTGAATACTTGCTCCATTCCAAGCGAGGTTCACTGGGCTTGGCTTTTCACCTCGTTTTACATTTTCTATCGTGAATGAATGTCGTGTGGGAGAACTATGCGCCCAGGTAATGGACAGACTACTTTGACTCTGGGTTACTTTGAGTATTTCTTCTACCGCTTTGTTGTCTACATCATCTGCGGTTTGAACTTCTCCATTCAGTTTGACTTTTGACAAGTCTTTTGGGTCGTACAAGGCCATGCCGAGCATCTTTACTTCGAAATTTTGAGGGATGGTTCTAAAGTTAAACTTGAATTCCCCTTTGTCTTTTGAGTCCGGATGAATTTTGGCGATGTTGAATTTAACGTTGTAACTGGCCCCACTTTGGAGTTTTTGCGCAGGTTCGAAAATGATGGTGCGATTATCTTCCCAATAGGCCTTTCCTTCGAGTTTGGGTTCGAATTGGAAAATATCTGAATCTAACGCTGCGCCAGGTTCGATTTCTTCTATCGGCTTGGCCATCTTGATTTTGATTTTGGACTTGGCAGAAATTACACCAGATGTGTAGGCTGAGATATAGTCTACAAAGAGACTTTTGGCTTGATCGAAGTTAGGGCCTTCTACTTCAGTTTTCTTTGTGCAGCTAAAAATGAATACTGCAACAGCACAGGCGAGGAGGATTTTTTTCATGGAAGTTTACGGATAATTATTGGGTTATAAAAATAGGGGATTGGGAGGGAAACTGCATGATAACATTTCCAAAGTTCTGAACTTTGGAAATGTTTAATAATCGCTCAGAGTTCTCAAGTGAGTAGCTCTGAGGGGTGTTAGATAGGTTTCGAAATTACAAAGTGGAGAGATTCGTGAGGACACGAATCTTGGCGGTGGGATTGGAAGGGAAACTTTGCGCATTCATTGCGCAATCTGCAGGAGGGAACAGTTGCTGTATCCGAAACGGGTGCCAGAACGGGTCTGGCAAGGCCAATGATTGACAAGATTTATCGAGTCATCAGACTGTCGTCGAATTCCTTGCGAAATGACGTAGGAGGGCGTTCCTCTTCTAGTCTTATTTGTCTAATTTTGCCGTCCAATAATTTTGGCGCAAGCCGCTCATACTAAGTACAAAAAGGATGGAATTGAATGCACTCACGGCGATCTCGCCAGTAGACGGAAGATATAGACGACATACCGCTCAGTTGGCTGAGTATTTTTCTGAATTTGGATTAATCAAATACCGGGTTCATGTGGAGGTAGAATATTTCATTGCTTTGTGTCAGCATCCATTACCTCAGTTGAAGGATGTGGATGCTTCTGTGTTTGGCAAATTGAGACAGATTGTGGTGGAGTTTTCGGAAGCCGATGCGCAAGCGATCAAAGACATTGAAAAAACTACCAACCATGATGTGAAAGCTGTAGAGTATTTCATCAAAGGCAAATTCGATGATTTGGGCTTGTCAGCACATAAAGAATTTATCCACTTTGGATTGACTTCTCAGGACATCAACAACACGGCGATTCCGTTGCAGTTGAAGCATGCGATCAACGAGGAGTATTTGCCTTTGATCAATCAGATCACAGATACCTTGATGGGCTTGGCGGAAGATTGGAAAGACATTCCGATGCTAGCTAAAACACACGGTCAGCCGGCATCTCCTACCATGCTTGGTAAAGAAATATTGGTGTTCCATGAGCGTTTGACGCAGCAGATCAACATGCTAGATGGCGTGAGATATGGTGCCAAGTTTGGTGGAGCTACAGGTAACATGAATGCGCATCATATAGCTTATCCTGAAGTGAACTGGATCAAGTTTGCCAACAACTTTGTGGACAACACATTGGGACTGAGAAGAAGTTACCCAACCACTCAGATTGAGCACTATGATGATATGGCTGCTTTGTTTGATAATCTGAAAAGAATCAACACAATCTTGATTGATTTTAGTCGAGATATCTGGCAGTATATTTCTATGGGCTACTTCAAGCAGAAAATCGTGAAGGGCGAGGTAGGGTCATCAGCCATGCCGCACAAGGTGAATCCGATTGACTTCGAAAATGCAGAAGGCAACCTGGGTATCGCCAACGCGAATTACGATTTCTTATCTGGCAAATTGCCAATTTCAAGATTGCAAAGAGATTTGACGGATTCTACGGTATTGAGAAACGTAGGTGTGCCGATCAGCCACTCTTTCATTGCTTTGAAGTCATTGGAAAAAGGAATAGGTAAACTGGAATTGAACCAGCATGCGATTGAGTATGATTTGGACCAAAACTGGGCAGTGGTTTCAGAGGCCATTCAAACAATCTTAAGAAGAGAAGCTTATCCAGAACCTTATGAAGCATTGAAAGCCTTGACACGTGGTAATCAGGAAATCACGCATCAGGTGATCAAAGATTTTGTAGATACTTTAGATGTCTCGGATGAGTTGAAGAAGCAGCTGAAGTCAATTACTCCTTTTAATTATACAGGGATTAATCCTTTGGGGTAATTGATTAGCTCAATCGGGTTCTTACTTTGTTTTTTGAAGGATCGGTACAACGTATGTTGAATTGTTTAAGTAAAAGGCTAAGAACTAAGTGGTTCTTATGACCTCGGCCTTCATTTCTTTTGCTTGCCCAAAAGAAACGAAGCAAAGAAAAGGGCACCAACGCATAAAAGTCATTTTGACAATGATTCCCTTCTGATTATTAGAATCAGGAAAGGTCAAAATGATTTCACGCATGCCTTGGATGAACCCACCCCATATTGTTAATTAGGTTGGCCGGCGAGTACTTATATGTAGAATTCGTTGCAAATCCCCTTGCCTCCTTTTTCTAAGGGGGAATTTGATTACCTAAAATTCGTTTAGTTCTTTGCCGCATGTATTGCCATAGCCGTCAAGTTAAGAAGTTGTTTATGGTCTTAAACACATTTTGTTTTCCGTTTTTGGTTTCAGTGAGATATTTTCTATCAGATCGGATGAGTAATTTTTTAAACCAGTATTCTAGGGGTTGGTCTTCAAAAACAACTTTCTTGAGGTCATTAGATAGCCTAAAAGCTGTTTTGAAAAATTTATTCTGACTGCACCGTATAGCCATTCCTTGGTCAAGCAAGCCCTGTTCTATTAACCTGAAGGCTTGATAGTGGAGCATGATCCAGATAAAGCGGGCAATAAGCTGGCACTGGAATCTTTCCTGTTTCATAGCTTTCATTTTGTCAATTCGGGCTTGTGATTTCCAGGCTTTGAATACAAGTTCGATTTGCCAGCGGGTGCGGTATATGCCTTGAACCTGTGAAGTGGAAACCCATGCTTTTGGCACATTGGTTATAAATATGTTCAGCCATGCCCTTGTTTTATACTCTTTACTGACCTTGTGTCTACCATGGGCTGCTCTTTCAGCCCTCAATAAACGTTGTTTGTAAACCTGCTCGGGCACTTTTGCAACAATCATTCGCATCGGCATATCTGCGATTTTCACCTCCAGCTCTAAAGCAGGCAATGTGTGTTTGTTGAGTTTTCTCAATATGGCAGAAAAGTCGATTGGAGCCTGGTCCACATCCTGAACGCCCCACCTGCTGTTTAAGCGGTTCAGGAAATAAGCCCCTTGTTGGGAAACATGCTTCAGATAGTGCTGGGTCACATAGCCCAAGTCCCGAACCAAGAGGTCTCCCTTTTCGATATCGCCCAGGGTTTGCCTAGAATCTGTTTGATCATTACGGCAGGCTGCCGTCAATTCCAGCCTTTGAGTGACATTGGTAAGCAAATCATATTCATACTGGATACTGATCTGGGCCTTGCTGCCTTGGCCTCCATGACCTTTGAACGTTTTGGCATAAGCCTCTGGAAGCGTGTACCGTGTAGAATCTTTGACCATCACCCGATTGAACCGCTTAAATTTGTTTTGTTCAGATGGGTTCAAATTCAGCTGCCCAGCCAGCAATTGGCTAAGCAAAGCACTCATAAATTCGACAGCCTTGATATTGAACCGCTCTTGGACGGCTTGTTTTGAAATAGACAAACCATGTTGCTCAACAAAACCATTGGCCAGATCCTCAAGGCTCACTTGATCTAGGTACTGATCACAAAAAAGAAGTAGATCAAGGAACTTAGATGCGTCCAAACGTGACTTACGCTGTACAAAGCCACTCTCCCTGGCCAAAAGATCAAGTTTCTCTTTAGAAAAAATCTTATTTAAACAGCCTGAAAAACAACTGGCCTTAGCCTCAATTAGTTGTGAAATTTCTTGTCGGTTCTTCCCCAAACAGTATTTTTGAGAAAGAAAAAAGGCAGGTCACTAATACATCAAAAGCCCGCCTTTTTGTTCATTTAAAAATCAAACAAATATGGGGAAGAACACTAGGTATTCCTAACTGGGATACCATGCCCAAACCACAAATTCAGTCGAGAAAACCTTAGCTTGACGGCTATGGCATGTATTGCGGCATCTGTTTTGGATACTGCTGCAGTTATTTCTTGCAGATCGCGAGACAGGCCCGCGAATAGGTGCAATTAGCCCCTACGATCGCCACTGGTCATGGCGCAGGCTTTGAATCGTTTGTTGACGGTAGCTTTCCACCAGGGCCCTTTGGTAAAGAAAAGGATGGTTTTTGTCGACGTATTGGTTTTAAACCTACGCCACCATGGGACGAAGCCTGGTTCTGGTCTATGCTCTATACCATATTCGAAGCCCATGTTGTGAGTAACCTGTAATGCGCATGGGTTGCCAAATAAGACTTTGCCGCCATCTTTTACATAGATAAATCGAATCTTCTTTTCTTTTGGGAAGTTGCTGGCTTTATTTTCTTTAACCTTTTTGTTCACCTTCCGAGTCGGCAGATCCTCTTCAATCGGGTTTTGAGCCAATGCGTCTACACTCCCAAGGAGTAAGCCAACAAACACAAGAAGAACATAAGGCTTCATTTCCAGATTAATCAATTAACAAGACAAGATATAAACTGATAGGCAAAGAAGATAGTGCGTTAGAGGGAAATTATTCCGTCTATTTTGGAGGCTTCTTTGTATCGTTCGATGATTTCCTCACTTGAAGCCGCCATTATTTTGACTGTTGTGCTTATGTATTTTCCGCCGCTGGATGCTTTCTGAATGACTTCGTGCTTTGGAAAGAGTTTTTCTATTTCGTTGACCTGATCTGGTTTTACGATAAACTTAAATACATATAGCGTGGGGAAGCTATGGGTATTGTCTAATTTTTCTTTAAAAGAGTCTGTTGAATAGTCCATATAAATGAAAAAAGTCCCGAGGATGTCGGGACTTTAAATTTAAAAATTTTATTGACTAAAAGAACTTATATCTCTCGTCTTTGATTTCAGCTAGTTCTTTGATCGTTTGGTCTGTGCTGTATGCAATTCGTCCTTGACGTTGTTGTAGGACTTGCGTACGGTAAGACTCATAATCTGAGATTTCAGGAGCTTCTAACTTATTCACCATTTCGATAACCAATACACCATTGTCAACAGCAAATGGTTTCGTGGTCTCTCCATTTTCCATTGAGAACGCTACACCTACGGCTTCAGGAGCCAATCCAACACTCTTTAAAGAGTTGCTGCTTAACTTCAATGCTGGCATGTTGTAAACTTTGGCGCCTTCGCCATATCCAGCAGCAATTTCATCCAAAGATCCAGACAATCCATTCAGTTTATCAGTGATGATCTTCGCCTTTTTCTGATCTCTAACTTTTTTAGTTACCTCAAATCTTACAGATTCCAGATCTGCAGGGCCTTCCTCTTGCTCTCCAGTAATTACAGCAACTACATATTGATCGTCAATTTCGAAAACATCCGAAACCTCTCCTTTACTTGCTGTATTATAAGCCCAGTATACTAGACTTCTTCCTTCCGTTATTCCAGTGATTCTTCTGTCGTTTTTACGAACTCTAGCTGCTGTTCGGATTGACAACCCATTCTCCTTAGCCGTAGATTCGAATTCTTCAATGTTAGAAGCATTCAAGGCGAACTGCTCAGCATCTCTATAAAATTTGTTTCTAGTTTCGTCGCTCACGAAAATTTCTAAGGCCACTTTCGCAATTTTATAAACCACGTTAGTCTTAGTTTCAGTTACATCAATAATGTGGTAACCAAATTGAGTTTCCACTACATCACTTAGTACACCTTTCTTTGTAGCTCCGTAAACAGCTTCTTGGAACGGTGCAACCATGGCACCATCAGAGAACCAACCTAAATCTCCACCTTTAGAGGCAGTACCATCAGTTCCGTGTAGTCTTGCCATTTCCGCGAAATCAGCACCATTTTTTATTTTTCTTAATACATCTCTAGCTTCTTTTTTAGCTTTTGCTTTTTCTGTATCACTATCGCTCGCCCATTTGAAAAGAATATGGCTAGCTCTTGCTGAGTAAGTATCGCTAGGTCTCATGGTAGCTACTTTGTAAATTACATAGCTGCCATTTTCCACTACTGGACCAACGAATGCGCCGCTTCCCATTACTACATCTTCGCCTTGGAATACAGCTGGAAGCTGACCTGGTGTATAGTTTCTGAAAGCATCTGAGGCGTCAGAATTGACAACAGCAAAAGTTGAATCATTATCAGTGCTAATCAATTGCGCTTTCAATTGCTCAATTTGTTCAACCACCATGGCGGTATCATCAGCAGATGGAACTACATCAAAAGTCACATACTTTAATGATTTAGACTCCTCTCTTTTGTATTCTTTTTCATTAGCACTTAGGTAAGCGCTTAGTTCACTGTCTGAAACCTCAATAGCCGTGTCTGCCATGGACAAAAATGGAACGTACACATAGTTGATTTCTGCAGTATTAGATTCGTTCCGATATTTGTACTTGGCTTCAGCTTCAGTGGCGTAGTTAGTTTTGATCAGTAGGTTGTCGAATTTCAATCGTAATCTACCTGGACCTAAGTTTCGCTCAAAGTTGTACCAGTTCGCACGTTGCGCAGGAGTTTGCTCTCCTAGGCTTTGCAAGAAGGCTACTACATTGTCTTTGCTAAACTCACCAGTTTCAGGGTCAGTGAATGCCTGTCTGATTTCAGGGCTGATATTATCACCCTGAACCATATCTACAATTTCTTCATTAGAAACATCTAGACCGATGGAATTGAATTCGTTTTTGAAGGCATACTCAGCAACAAGTGCATCCCAAGTAAGATTGCGGATGCCGACTAAATCGTTTGAGGTTGGAGTTCTTCTATTTGACTGAGCCCAGTTGTACTCTATTTCGTCTTGCTTAGCAAGAAAGTCTTGGTAGGATATTTTAGTGCCAGCGATTTCGCCAACATTAGTTTTGGAATTGCCAAGTAAAGTTGAATTTGGGCCTAATAGGTCAGCGCCTACGAATGCCACAATTGAAAACCCAATAAGGAAAACAATGATCTTACTCCCCTTCTCTCTTAGCGTATTTATTGCTGCCATTGTATAAAATTGTTTAAAACGAAGCGCAAAATAAGCAAGACTGGTGTTAATATCAAAACTTTTCCTGTGCTTAGGAAATTGATTGTCACGGAGTTAAGTTCGGCGGATTTATTTTTAAGCGAACCTTTTCGATTCTGGCTTCTTCCATGGAGAGAATTTCCATAGAAAAGCCCTCTATTTCAATAATTTGCCCCTTTTTTGGGAGGTTCTCATTGACAGACAATATCAAGCCGCCAATGGTGTCAAAATCACCCTTAGGGAGAACCCATCCATAGGTTTCGTTGAGGTAGGTAATTTCTTGCCGAGCACTAAGGATATATTCCTGGTCATTAAGCTTTTCTTCCAACAAATCACTTTCGTCATGCTCGTCATGGATTTCTCCAAAAATCTCTTCAATGATATCTTCTATACTAACAATTCCGGATGTCCCACCGTATTCGTCAACCACCAAGGCCAAGGTCTTGTGATCGGTTATCATTTGCAGAAGTAATTCATTAGCGGCCATGGTTTCAGGCACGATAATGATTTTGGTTAGAATACTCTTAATATCTGTAGGCTTTTTAAAAAGCTCCAGAGAATGACAGTAACCAATGACATCATCAATGGACTCATTGTATATGATAATTTTTGAGTGGCCACTTTCAATGAATTGATTGTTTAGTTCTTCAATACTTGCGTTGACGTCAATGGCGATAATTTCGGTGCGAGGGATCATACACTCTCTCACTTTCACAGTTTTGAAGTCAAGCGCATTGTTAAAATACTTGGTATCGACATCCTGTTCGGCTTGATCTATTCTGTCGTCCGCTATTTTTTTAATGTAATTGTTTAGGTCGGTTAAGCCGAAAACTGGAATTTCATCCGAATAATTGAGGCGGAGCAATTTTACAATGAAGAATTTGCTTGCGAAAACGATGAGAAAGACAGCCGGACTAAGGATGTAATAAATGATTAAAAATGGTACAGCCAAAAAAGACAAGAGGCGATAAGGGTTGACCAAAAAAATACTTTTAGGAATGTACTCAGCAGTAAAAAGTACGATGATGGTTGAGATAATAGTCTGCAGCAGCAGGATCAACAAATCGTTAGAAAATTGCTCCGGTAGGATGCGTACCAACCAAGGGTCCAACAGCATGGCCATAAAAATACCATAGATAACTAGGGTAAGGTTATTGCCGATCAAGGTGGTGGCAATAAAGTTAGATGGTTTGCGAGCGAATTTAGAGAGAACTCTGGCAGACAGTGTTCCCTGTTGGCCTTGTAATTCTATGTGTAGCTTGTTGGTTGTGATGAATGCGATTTCCAAACCTGAAAATAAGGCGGAGAATACAATACAAATTATGATTACGCTTACCAGAAATGGATCCATTTGACTATTTCTTGTCCTTTCTTAATTTGTATAAAAGTATAAGAGAAATACTTAGCATAAAAATCCAATAGGAATGCATGAAGCCGAGCGTCATTGTTTGATGTAAACCAATGAGAAACAGAGCGGCTGAAAAAGTGAGAATAATAATTTGTAAAAGGCTCATAGGGTTTATTCTACCTGTGGGTTGGGTGTGGGCATGATAGACATTACCCCACTTGGTTTTAATATGGTGTATTCTTCGAAATCCTGGCTGGCTTCCAGCCCCTCGCCGGTCATTACTTCATCTTGGGTTTTTATAGTCACAAAATTGTCGGTATAGATTTGCTCCTTCTCTGGATCCCAGTTGAGCAACTCAGTGGATAATTCGTCTCCGGAAAATAAACTTCTCATAATTACATTTCCTTCTGCCTGATAATAATCCTTCTCCGAAAAGTAATACCCCTTATCAGCTACCAACGTAGATGTTACTAAACCAAATTTATTATAAAACCTTAGGTAAATACCGTTTGGAAAATCACGGTCCTTGTTGGGAAGAACGAGTTGTGTTCGTGCGACTAAGCGAAGTTTGATTACAGCAGAGTCTGATACCAACATATCGATATTCCGCATGGCCACTTCGGGACCATCGTAGATTTCATGATCCACTTTCTTTTGCTCTCTACAGCTTGCAAATAGCATGGTCAGACAAACAAGAAACCATAATTTATTCATCGAAGCAAAAGTGATCATTTATCTAAAAATAAAAAAGCACTCTGAAGGGCTTGCCACCTTCAGAGTGCTTCTCATCTACAATTATTTCTTTAGTACTATGGTCTTCTCTCCAAGACAACAGTTTCATTGATCCAACATCCAACAGTCATAGACTGCCCTTCAGTAAGACCAAGTTCGAAAATTTCTTCAATCGATGGGAACTGAGCTTTTGCTGCTTCCATCATTTTGCTATCTCCAGCTCTTTTGAATTGGTTGTAAGCTGCGATGAACACCAAACGGTCGTCTACTTTGCTCACACCTGCTTTACATTGATCGTAACTATGCATATACAATCCACCAATAATTGAGTAAGCCTTAGTGGCAGACGGGTCATTGGCTAAAGCTTTTCTGGCACTAGTACGAGCAGCAGGTTTATTTCCACTGCTAGAATACATATTAGCCATGTTTAAATAGATTTCGGACTTTTTTAAGTTATCCTCAGTAAGTTCCAGCGCTTGGTCATAGTATTCTCCTGCTTTAGCCAAATCGCCTGATGATGCGTGCTTCATTGCGATCACTTTAGCTAAGCCGAAAGCAGGTTCGCTATTGTACACAAGCTCAGCAGCTTCCACGAAAGTAGGGCTGTCAGAGCACTTGGCCGTTAGCATCAACTGGAAAACTTTTTTAGCCATTTTAGGATCCTTACTTTCTCTCATCTTTGGAGCAAGCTTATCTTCAACAAATGCGCAGTCAACAGTTACAGTGGCAGTCAACAATTTATCTACATTGGCCTGAATTTTTTCCAAACGAGGAACATTTCTTCCTTTAGCGATTTTGCCATCAATTACGTCTGAGATCATACCGTATCTATCGATCACCTCTTCGTCCGTGATGGCTCCACCACTCAACTTATATCTTCTCACCACATCCATATAGGCCATCAAGTTGTTGTCCAAGGTTTTTTGCTTGTTCATTTCGAAAGTTTTATCGAAAAGAGTCATCAGTTCTTGATACTTTGATTTGGTACTTTTGTAGTATTTGTAAGCGGTAAATGCCTTTCTGTTGAGCACATTTGCCTCATCTCCAAAATGCTTGATTCTTTCATCATACATCTGAAGTGCTTTTTCCTGGAGTTCAAGTTTTTTTGCTGCGTCCTTTTCTGCGTCAACAAGGCCTTCATAAATTTTAGCTCCATTGATATATAAAGATTCATTAAGATCTGGACAGTTGTCTAACAACCACTGGTGTGGTGCGACAGCTGTTGCAAATTGTTTGCTTTTTACCGCATCAACGTAAAGTGCATTTTTTTCTTTGGCCGTCTCCACGTCTTCGGGCCATTTCCACCCCTGCTGTGCAATTGAGATCGTATTTATCGCGATAAATAATCCTAATAGTACTAGCTTTTTCATATTTTTTAATTTTAATAATCTTTCCCTGTTTTTTGTAAAAACAACTTCAATGCTGATTGATTCTTACAAAAGAAAGCGCAACATAACAATTAATTGTATTTTCTTCTAACAAACCAGCGATCATTGATCGTGGCACCCAATACAAATTTGAAGTACTGTTCTTTTACTAGAGTGCCTTCAGTTTCTCCTCTTTGACCATATTTGAAGGCCATGTTCACCGCGGAAACTCCTTTTACTGGTAACGACCAGCCAAAATTGATGCCAAAATTGTTAATGGTCTTTCCTGATATCACATATGGCTCTTGTTTAAAGTCCAATCCCAGTCGGTACTTTATCCGTTTGAAGTAGCTATTTACGTCATTGTATTTTGGTGTTATTTCAAACCCTAAACCTATGAACCAGGTACTTCGGTATTCCTCACTGTCCCTAGGTAAACTGGGATCGTCAAAGGTAAATCCAGCGTTTTGATTCCAGAATGATCTTTTCACATCTAGTCCTATGCTTAGCTTATTCAATTTTTGCCAAGAAAATCCAATTCCTAATTTTGTAGGAAGCTGGTAGTACCCAGTGGCCCTGTCAATTAATGTATCACCTTGTATAGAAACTCCTGAGCCTGACTCTACTTCAAGTCGTTCTGATCGCTTGCCATTGATATCTCCTCCAAGGTCGTATATAGCTCCAAAATTTAGCAGATCATTATCGGATATCTTTTTGCTATAGGATAATCCCAGACCGAAATCGAAACTGGAGTAGTTGGTTTTTTCATACACTCCGGTTGGAAATTGCTGTGTAATTCCCTCTCCCTCAATATAGGTGGTGTTTCTGGATTCGACCAATCCGAATAGGTATGACATTCGAAGCCCGACAGATAATTCTTTATTCAAGCGATATCCATTCGAAAAATATACTTGATTAATTCCTCCACTTCCTTCAAAATCTATCAATGCATCCACGTTGGTGCCATCGATATCCTCTCTTGCCGAAAAGTTGTAATTGACAGAACTATAAGGCATGAGTCCTATATTCGACGTCCATTTTCCGTTGATTATAGGGAAAGCAAAGGTCAAATACTTAAAGCCACCTGTTCCTACTTTAACGGAGTTGAAACTGTTGGAAACCGTCCTGTTTTCTGCTTCAATTCCTATTTCGAATACCGTAAGTGAATTGTAACCCAGCAAGGCCGGGTTTATATTATTTATGTGCCATACCGATGGAGTAGCAATCCCTACATTTCCCATTGCAGCATTATTTGAAAGACTCATATCATTCAAATCCCCGATTCCAATGGCTGAATACGGCGAGTAACTATGCTGTGCTAAAACAAATTTGCAGCTTAAAAAAGCTGCAACAATCATCATCCATTTAACTCTTCTCATTGTACTCCAATATCCTGTTCAATCCGATCAACACCAATTTAGGGGATGCAAAGATGGTTGCTTTTAATTTAGATTCAAAACTATTTGCTGCTCTGCCACACATAATGACTTCTAAATCAGGCCATTTGGACTGATAGCGACTAATTATCCCATCCATTTCCGCTGTAATGCCATTGAGGACTCCACTAATCATCGCTTCTTCCGTGGTTTGTCCAATCAAATCGACTGAATCATATTTTGAAATTAAAGGAAGCTTTTTGGTGTAATCATTCATGGACTTAAACCTTAGATCAATACCTGGAGAAATACTACCGCCATGGTACAGACTCTTATCGTCCAAGAAGTCGTAGGTTACGCAAGAGCCAATATCTATTACCAAATTGTTTTTTCCTTTGTTTATGCATTCAGCTCCAGCAAGTGCAGCAATTCTATCCACCCCAAGTGTGTTTTTTGTTTTATAATGATTCTCGAAGGGAATAGGTGTGCTGGCATGTAAAATAAATATTTTGTGAGCGGGCAGCTCTTTGGTCAGAATTTGTTCGTTGCCTGCTACTGAACATGCAATTATATGGTTCGGTTGTTTTTTCTTGATAAGATCGGTTACTTCACTCAAACTTTGAAATGTCCAATCCTCTGACAAGAGATTGTTTTGAAAAAGACCGACCTTGATAGAAGAGTTGCCGATATCAATGGCTATATTGATTGAGTCATTGTTCATATTTAATGCCAAGGTTTATTGTACTTTTTCTATACTGTGAAATTAATGGGAGAACTTATTACGTACAATAATTGTAAAATATTAATACCTCTCGTTTGGTTTTATGTGAACAGATAATATCTTTATTACATTGTTCGGAACCTGCTATGAGAAGATTTAAAAATTTACATCTTGAAACTAAAATGATCGGTTCAGATTTAATATAATTGCCCTCATTTATTCTTTAGCAGTATGTACAAATATTTGGTTCTTTTTATTTTGTTAAGTTTTACCCTTCAGGGGTATGCTGGCAATGTAAAGTCCAATGATTTGGAAGAAAATACAGTGGAGTTGGTAGCACCTGAAGGAACTTCTGTGGAAGTTGCTGGCGATGACGCACATCATCATGCTCCGTCTTGGAGTGTAATTCCCTTTGCACTTCTCTTGATCATGATCGCCACTGGTCCTTTGTTTTATGAGCATTTCTGGCACAAAAACTATCCGATTGTTGCCTGTGTGCTGGCGGCTCTTGTAGTCCTATATTACTTGTTTGGTTTGCACAATGTACATGCGCCCGTTCATGCTTTAGCTGAATATGTACAGTTTATAGCTCTGCTCAGCGGACTATTTATTGCCTCAGGAGGTATTATGATTGAGGTAGACAAGGAAGCCAAACCAATGACCAATGTTGTCATATTATTGATCGGGGCTTTAATCTCAAATATCATTGGTACCACAGGTGCTTCAATGCTGCTGATTCGTCCCTTTATCCGACTCAACAAAAATAGAATCAAACCCTACCATATCATCTTCTTCATTTTTATGGTAAGTAATATTGGTGGTTCACTTACTCCGATTGGTGATCCTCCACTGTTTCTTGGGTTTTTAAAAGGAGTGCCATTCTTTTGGACACTTGAGCACAATATCTTCCCTTGGATATTTGCTTGTTTGGCACTAGCGGTTGTGTTCTACTTTACGGACAAAAAGAACAAATCAGATTACAGTTTTGGCGAGAGCACACATAAGCCATCGAACACAGTTACTTTCGTAGGCACCAAAAATTTCTTGTGGTTAGCTGTGATAGTGGGTGCTGTATTCTTGGACCCTAACGTTTTAGACTGGGTGCCAGCTATTCACTATGATGGACAAAAATTCTCCTATATTAGAGAGATTATCATGCTTACCTCCGGTTTTCTTTCTTACAAATTTGCGGATAAAGAAGCCTTACAGTGGAATGAATTTAATTTTGAGCCGATTCGGGAAGTCGCCTTTATTTTCATTGGCATTTTTGGGACGATGATGCCTGCGCTTGAACTTGTTGGGAACTTTGCGCAATCTGATGCAGGGGCTGCGATGATCACGCACAACACTTTATATTGGGGAACCGGACTACTATCTGGATTTCTAGATAATGCGCCAACTTATATTAACTTCTTAACTGCAGCCTTGGCATCACAGGGAGGTTCTATTACCACAATGGCTGATGTAGTGGGATTTTCGAATGGTGAGTTTGTCAACTCAATTCTGTCCTTGAAAGCCATTTCCGTTGCGGCTGTATTTTTTGGGTCTATGACCTACATTGGGAACGGTCCGAACTTCATGGTGAAGTCTATCGCCGAGCAAGTTGGAATTAAGATGCCCTCATTCTTTGGTTACATCATCAGATTTTCAATTCCAATTCTACTCCCGCTATTTGTGATCGTTTGGTTGATTTTCTTTTATTGGGGACTCCTCTAAGTTAAAGAGCCAACATTTTTATAGCAGTAATAGCTGCCTCATCTCCTTTGTTTCCATGTTTACCACCAGCTCTATCGGTGGCTTGTTTTTGATTGTCTGGAGTCAATACACCAAATATTACTGGCTTATCATATTTAAGGGAAACATTCGTAATGCCATGGGCTACGGCATCACAGATAAAATCAAAATGTCTGGTTTCCCCCTGAATAACGCAGCCAAGACAGATGACAGCGTCTACATCATCTCTTTGTGCTAGTTTTTGTGCACCTAGGCTGAGTTCGAAACTTCCCGGCACATCAACTCTCACAATGTTATTAGGCTGAGCACCGTGCTGTTTTAGGGTTTCAATGGCGCCATTGTAGAGCGACTCTGTGACTTCCTCATTCCATTCTGATACAACTACTGCAAATGTTTTGTTTGATATGTCAATTACATTTTTTGAACTGTAGTCGCTAAGGTTTTTAAGGTTACTTGCCATGGGTCAATTTGTTGTTTTGAAATAAAAAAGGGAAAGGTAAAAACCCATCCCTTTCATTAATGTTTTTGTGAACTAGCTTAGTTGGCCAATCCTTCAAGTCTTGCCAATTGCTTTACAGACTCCTGGTATTCTACTACACCGTAAAAGTCATCTACAATAGTTTGATAGTTGTCTTTAGCAGAGTTTAAGTCGCCAGCCTGTTCGTTGGCAATAGCTGCTTTTATCAAATAAGTTGGGCTGAATTGCTTGTTTGCATTATAGTCAGCTGCCTTTTCATATTGAGCAGCCGCCTCTTCAAAATTTCCCAATTCCATTTGAGCATCGCCAATTAGCGAGTAGGCTCTAGCCTGAATAATATAATCTGAAGCGCTGAAATCACTTAAGTACCGCACCGCATTCTCGAAATCTCCAAGTTTAAGGTATGTAGCACCAGCATAATAATTTGCTAGATTAGCAGCATCAGACATGCCGTACTCACTGATGATTTCCAGGAAGCCGTAGTTATTACCATCTCCGTTCAATGCTTTTCCAAGGCTGTCTGCTTCAAAGTAGTATACCGCTTGAAACATATCTCTCTGAGCGTTATCATTTTGCCCCTGGATGTAGTAGTTAGCAAACATGTATCCAACGATAGCTACTACAATGATACCTGCGATAACAGAAACCAAGGTTTTATTCTTCTCGATAAATTGCTCCGTTCTTGAAAACTGCTCAGCAATTGCTTCCGGATTCTCAAACAAATCGTGGTCGTGATTCTCCGTACTTTTTCTCTTCTTTGTCATTCTATTTCAAAAATTCTGACCGCAAATGTAGCAATATTTTAAAATCATTACTTATTGCTACAAATTATATCCATGATTAGTCTTCCAAGAATGGATAAGACGGATCTGCATACACATCAGTATAGGCATTTTCCGGTGCTGGATAAGCTGATTCCTCAGCAAATTTTACGCAAAGGGCTACTTCTTCCTTTACTTTTTGGTCAATTGTTGTTAATTCGTTTTCTGATGCCAATTTTTTGCTGAGAATTTCCTTTCTCACCATTTCAACTGGATCTTTTGCTTTGTAAGACTCTACTTCTTCTTTGGTTCTGTATTTAGCAGGATCAGACATCGAGTGACCTTTATATCTATAGGTTCTCATTTCTAATAGCGTAGGGCCATCTCCTTTTCTTGCTCTATCTGCTGCTCTGGCTACTGCATGATGCACATCAATGACAGACATACCATCAACAGACTCAGAGGGCATTTCGTATGCGCTACCTAATTGATCCAAGCCAGTCACGTTAGACGTTCTTTGTACAGAAGTACCCATGGCATAGCCATTGTTTTCGATCACGAAAATCACAGGCAACTTCATAGTCATTGCCATGTTCAACGCTTCGTGAAAAGCACCTTGTCTTACGGCACCATCACCCATGTAGCACATACATAGCTTTCCGGTGTTGTTATATTTTTCTGCGAAAGCGATACCAGCACCTAATGGCACCTGGCCTCCTACAATCCCGTGTCCACCAAAAAAGCCATGCTCTTTGTCAAAGATGTGCATAGAGCCACCTTTGCCTTTTGATATACCAGTTTCCTTAGCAAAAAGCTCTGCCATTATTTTTTTAGGATCTGTACCTAATGCAATTGGGTGTGCGTGATCCCTATAAGCAGTGATATATTTATCTCCTTCTTCAAGCGCACTAACGGCTCCTGCCACACAGGCCTCTTGGCCAATGTACAAGTGACAAAATCCCTTAATCTTCTGCTGACCGTAAAGCTGTCCCGCCTTCTCTTCAAATTTTCTCATCATCAACATGGACTCATACCATGTCATATAAGTTTCTTTTGAGAATTCGTTTTTGGATGTTGCTTTTGATTTCTTTTTTTCTTTTACACTTGCCATTTCAAAAGTTATTTAAGCGGTTTGACTGAATTTTGACTGAATTAAGTACTTTGGGATTGTCGTTTCGCTCGTTTTTACGAACTGCGAAATTAGTTAAATTAGTAGTTACAGCAAAGCATTATGTTTCTTCAATCACTCTCCTTGCAATATTTTAAAAATTATGAAAAGGCAGAGGTTTCATTTTGCGATCATTTTAATTGTCTGGTGGGGATGAATGGAAGTGGTAAAACCAATGTGCTGGACGCCATTCATTATTTATCTACGACCAAAAGTGCCTTTCATTCCCTGGATTCTCAAAGCATTAACCATGAAGGTCAATATTTTGTAGTTAATGGTGAATTTAAATTGGGTGAGAAGTTTAATAAAGTGCATTGTAGCTTGAAAAAAAATAGCCGAAAGACTTTTAAGGTAGACGGGGCAGAATATGAAAAATTGAGTGAGCATGTCGGAAAATTCCCGTTGGTTTTAATCGCTCCCAACGATGATGAGCTTATTCGTGAAAGCAATGAAATCAGAAGACGGTTTTTCGATAGTATCATTTCTCAGTATGACGCGGAATATTTACATGCACTCATCAAATACAATCATTATCTCAAACAGCGGAATGCATTGCTGAAATCCATGAATGAAAGTGGTAAGGTGGATAAGGTAATGATCGAAACATACGACAAGCCGTTGATTGCTCTTGGTACTGACATCGCCAAAAAAAGGAAGGCTTTCATCAAGGAATTTCTTCCGCATTTACAATCCAATTACGACCGGATTTCAGAAAAAAAAGAGCGAGTAAATATTGACTATAATACGAAGGTACTCGAAAAGGATTTTGCACAACAATATGCGAAAGGTCTTCAAAAGGATGTGATCATGCAACGAACTAATTTGGGTATTCATAGAGATGAATATTTGTTCGAAATCGACAATTATCTAATCAAAAAATTTGGTTCTCAGGGTCAGCAAAAATCTCTACTTATTAGCTTGAAGTTGGCTCAATTTGAATTTGTAAAATCACATTTGGGAGTTACCCCGATTTTACTCTTGGACGACATTTTTGACAAATTGGATGACGGCCGTATTTCACAGCTCATGGAGATTATCGGGTCAGACTCTTTTGGACAGGTGTTTGTCACGGATGCACGAGAAGAGCGTACTCGAAGTTTGCTTCAAGGAAAATTCGAACCTATGAAAATTTTTAGAGTTGAAAAGAATGTGATTGAGGAGCTAGATTGATTTTTTGAACTTTAAATAAAACGTACTTCCCTCACCTACTTGGCTTTCTACGGAAAGCCCTCCCTCCAGTTTGGTCATAAACTCAGAGCAAAGAGATAGTCCAATGCCAGAACCTCGCTCAAGTTTTGTTCCGTCGGTATGTGCATGATTGAAGGCAAAAATTTTTTCCAATCGATCTTGTTCAATGCCTACTCCATGATCTCGAATAGCTAGTTCGTCCCACTGTTCATTAGAATGAAAGGAAATCTCTACTGCCGTATGTTCAGGGCTGAATTTAATGGCGTTCCCCAGGAGATTTCTAAGTACAATATCAAACATTTCTGGATCGGCAAAGATTTCATTGTTGTGTTCAACATGGTTGTCGATTCTAATATTTTTTTCTTCTGCCAGGCTCTCAAACCCTTTAACGCATTTACTAATTTCAGCGTGTAAGTTGATGGACTGCTTGTTGATTTGGAATCCATTCATCTGGTTTTTGGTCCAGAATAGAATTTTTTGCACATAGCCTATAGTGCCTGCAACCTGTTCGTGAATTTTATGCAGTAGCTTGGTTGAATCGGCTGGAGAAATGGCCTTTTCTTTGAACATGCTCAGTACGGAATTGATGCTGTTGAGCGGAGATTGAACGTCGTGGGATACAACAGAGAGCAATTTATTTTTTAAGGCATTGTATCTTTCAGATTCGATATTTTTTTGCTTCAAAAGGTAGCCGTTCGCAAAAGCTTTGCGGCTGCTCTTTTCAAGAATATACCCTGCCATGGCAGCTATCACCCAATTGATCATCACGTTTGGCAGTTGCCCGGCGTGATAAGCATTAGGGTACCACCAAAAGCAATAAAACACGTAAATGGCTAAATACAATAGTGCCAATATCAACGCATTTGTAAACCGTAATCCGCTAACCGTAAATACAATATAGATAAGGGTGAAAGCAACATTAGAAAAGAAGAGGTAGTACATGTCACCATAAATGTCCTGAGTGAGTACAATGAGATACATGGCGAGTAGGGCCAGGAACACAAAACTTTGATGATACTTGGGTCCTACTTTTCCCAGAAAGTTCGAAATTAAAATAACCGCCGAATAAAATATAAGCATCAAGGATCTGGTGAATACGGCGTAAAAAGGATCATCCATTCTAAAGAACTCAACGACAATGATGTAGAGATCAAGAGCCAACAAAAAAAGAAAAACCACCTTGAATGACTTGAGCGAGTTGGGAAAAGCCTTTAATCTATACTCTTCTTCCAGGTCGTCATCTAGAAAGTGTAAAGTGAATAGACTTTGCTTGAAATGAATGGGCTCCATAATATTTAGTCATCGATATTAATAGAGCTGGTTGTAATGGATAGGTCTATAGTAATATAAGGAATCTAGGTAACTTTTTAACTGCAGCTAGCTTCTTTTAATCAATTGAAGATTGATTGGTTGATCAGGACGGAGTGTTAGTAGCGGATTGAATCCAATTTTTTGAGGAGAGAGTGGTTTGAGTTCATAAGATTGTACGAATTGAACCAATAAAATGGTCATTTCGAATAATGCAAAATTGTTTCCAATGCAAAATCTAGGTCCTCCACCAAAGGGTAAATATTGAAACTTATGCTTGAAATTATAGTTTTCAAACCGATCTGGATTAAACGCCTCTGGGTTTTCCCAATAATCAGGATGGTGGTGAAGTTCGTATATGCTGTTCATCAGTTGATAACCTTCTTCAATTTCAAAACCACCCAATTCGTCCTGTGCCTTGGCTTTTCTTACGACGTTCCAAATTGGAGGAAATAATCTCATAGATTCTTTGATGACCTGGCCCGTGTATTTTAAGTTCGAAAAATTCATTAAATCCAGACTTTCAAATCCTTCTAAACTTTTAACCTCTTTAAAGAGTCGGTTTTGAGTTTCAGGGTGGTGGGCCAAAAGGTGTAAGGTCCATGTCATACCGAGAGAGGAGGTTTCATGCCCAGCGACTAAAAAGGTCAAAATTTCGTCTCGTATTTGGAAAAAGTCTTGTTCAGCGTCGAAATTTTTCAATAATACACTAAGTAAATCATCGATGTCTTTGCCACTAATTGACGAGCGTTCATTGATAGTCCTTTCGATCAATTCATTGGAGTCGCGCATCATGGCGTGGTAGCGTCGATGGTTCTTTGACGGAATCCAGAGCGGCCATTTGAAGGGATTGCGAATACGATTGACGATAAATTCCTGACCAAAGTTGACATGATCGGACATTTTGGTGAGTATCTCCTCATCTGAGGAATGTATAAGAGAATTCAATAAAATCGTTAGTGTCAGACCATTCATTTCGGTGTCCAACCTAAGCGCTTGCTTGTCATCCAAAGTGGATAAATACTGCATGCCTGTTTCCCAAACTGCAGGAAGCAGTTTTCTGAGCTCATTCTTGTGAAATGAGGGCTGAAGTATTTTCCTGTTTTTATGCCATTCGTCACCCTCAGCAGTAAGCAATCCATTGCCTAGCACTAAGGCTACTTGCTTATATCCATTACTCTTCGTGTAATTTTCGTGATTGGTGGCGAGGACATGTTGAGCCTGTTCTGGGTCAGATATCAAGGCAAATTTTCCAATGGGTAGATTTAAGTCTACAGGCGAACCATAAATAGAAGCCGCCTCTTTCATGTATTCAATAGGAGAAGCCTGAAACTTCTTGAGATTTTTAAACTTGCTGTTTTCTGGAAAGGCTTTAGGTGGTTTCAAAATTTGCTTTTAGAAGCGAAGATAGTTTATTCAGACAGATGAAAACAGTGTCTTATTAAGACATCAGTTTGCAATTTTGATTTTTGATTCTGGAAAAGGAGGATAAATACCTTAGGTTTATATTGAACCAATATATATGACCATGAAATGGATGGCTTCTCTTCTATTGACTACTATATGTTTTTCGGGCTATGGACAACAACAGCTGAGTGGGGTTTCGGATGGAATCAATAGAGTAAACAACGACTTACTAACCTCCTGGCTCAATGACATTCGGCCGAGCGGAGAGGACTTATCAAAAGTAGAAGGTTCTCCTTATTTTTTGGATGAATGGGTATATGGCAAAGTGGTTTCTGTCCGGGGAGAGCGATATGGAGATGTAAGATTGAAGCTGAATTTATATCAAAAGGAATTGATGGTCCAACCCTTGAATTCTAAAGATTCATTTTTGATGGATGATACCAAACTGCTTCAGTTTGCATTTGTTGGTCAAGACACTACTCATACTTTTATGAGGGTACAGAAACTAGAAGGACAGAAGCCAGAGCCTTATTTGGATTTTTACCAATTGTTGGTGTCGGGAAATATGAACCTATTGTATCAGCCAATTGTAGAAATTAGACAACCTCCGAAAACTACCATGGCTACAGCAGGGGGAAGAGGCGCTGGATTCTTCAGTCGAGAGGATAATTTTTATCTGTATAATGGCGTAAGTCTCGAAGAAATTAAAGGAGCAAGAAAACCATTACTCAAAGCCTTGGGCAGGCATCAAAAAGAGGTTGATAGATACATATCAGAAAATAATTTGAAACCCAGTAAGCCTAAAGATCTGATTAAAATTGTCAGCTTTTATAACCAATTGAATTAGGCGTTTTGCCTTTCAAGCTCCAAGAGTTTTTGTTTCCTCCAAACACCTCCCCCATACCCAGTCATTGATCCATCTGAGCCGATCACTCTGTGACAAGGAATGATAATAGCAATTCGGTTGTCACCGTTTGCAGTGGCTACTGCACGAATAGCTTTTAAATTATTTATAGCAAGCGCCTGTTCTTTGTAGCTACGCGTTTTTCCATATGGAATATCTTGCAGTACGCGCCATACTTTTTGTTGGAATTCGGTGCCTGGGGTCTCCAGAGGAACTGAGAATTTTTTAAGATTGCCTTCGAAATAGAGATTTAACTCTTTGGTCAATGGTTCAAAAAATGGGCTTTGCCCTGGTATCAACTCTGCTTTGAGGTATTTCCTAAGTCTTTCTACTTGCGTTTCGATCATGCGTCGGTCGGTAAACTCCAATAAGCAAATACCCTTGTCTGTGGCCCCTGCGATCATTGGTCCTAGGGGTGTTGGGATACGTGTTACAGATATCACATTTTTAAATTTACTTTCTTTAGGCGTAAAACCGGTTGAGTTTTTGAAGGTTTCTAGAAAGCCGCTCAAGGAATCGAATCCATTGCTATAAGCGGACTGAATGACCTGATCTCCTTGTCTAATTTGACCAAAAGCATTGTTAATTCTCAGCGAACGGAGATAGGCTTGAAAAGTCATCCCGTGGTTTTTCTTGAACCATCTTCTCACTCGAGTGGGATCAAGCCCTCGGTCTCTTAAGTTTTGATCGTTGATTTTGATGTTTGGCGTTTGTTCGATGTCCTCCAATAGTGGTTTTAACCAAATGGGAACTACCCCTTTCATTTCCATTGGGTGACACACTTTACAAGGTCGGTAGCCGTGATCCAATGCATCTTTAGAATTGCCAAAGTATTCTACATTTTCTGGTTTTGGTTTGCGAGCGTGGCAGGTCGGGCGACAGAATATACCGGTGGTTTTGATGGCCGCAAAAAACACACCCTCGAAAGAACTGTCTTTGCTTATCAGTGCATGGTACATAGTTTCAGTATCGGGCAAAAGAGAAAGTTGCATATTCATAAAATTAGCTATTTATCAGCTAAATTATGGTAGGTAGAACCCGCGTTCAACCGAAAAATGGACAAGCATTTTTCGAGCAGTAAAGACTCATAGGTGACTCAATTAGCGCGCACAATAAGTTGATTTTAAGCTAGGTTATCATAACTTTAGTTGGTTCTAGTTATTCGGAGCTATTCAACTGGCCCATTTTTCTTATATCAAGCTTAAATTCGATAAGTAAGGACTTGGAGTAAAAAAGCAATAGTCTCTTAGGCATTGTTTTATAATCTGGAGCATGGAAAAAGTTAAAAATCAAATTGTTGATTCTACACTATTGGCAGGCGTATGTGCAGGTACTGTGGCCTTTTTGATTGCCTACTATCCTTATAATATTCGGGAAGTATCACTACTATTCTTCAGTGATTTAATATTGCTTGCAAGCCTTATACTCATTTGCACTTTCCGTAAGCAGATAAAGATCAAGCATAAAGCTATTGTGGTTATTTTGATCTTATTGGTATTAGTTTTTAGCGATATGTATATGTGGGGGCTTTACTCTTTGAATAAAGTTATGATTGTTATTATACCTTTTTATACTTTATTCATTTTCAATTTTTGGAATGCCCTTGTAGTTTATGGCATTTCATTAATTGCTTTTCTGAGTATTGGATTTTTTAAAATTTTTAAAACTCAAGAGGTCCATTCGATTATAGAAAGAATGAATTCATTTGGTGTCTGGATTGAAGGTGCCATTTTGCTTTCGACAGTTGCGCTTATTATTTTAATTTTTACTAGAAACTATAATGGAGAGTTGTATAATTTAATTGGAAGTCTTGAAAAAAAGAATAATGAGCTGGAAGGAAACCAAATTGAATTAAAAACAAAAAATGAGAAGCTCAAATCAGCACTTAAGGAGGTGCAATTTAACAATGATAAGTTAACTGAATATACGTTTATCAATTCTCATGTGCTGCGAGCCCCTCTGGCTCGAATGTTAGGGTTGGCTCAAGTTGTGTCTAAAGATGTGAAGGCAGAAAAACATCAAAAGCTTGTACATGAACTCTTAGCCAGTGCTGAAGAGTTGGATGAGGTAGTTTCTAAAATAAATGACTCATTGGAAGAACAGCAAGGTTCTAAATAAAACAGTACAAAAAATTAGTTTCTAGAATTCTGTTCCATGCGTTTGACTGACTACCCAGTTTCCTAACCATTCATTATTGACGAGACGAACAGCCAAATTCGAAGACCATTTGGAGCCGAACATTTTTTGTATTTGCCTCCCAGTCCAAAGCCTTGAAGAAAAATTTTGGTGCCAATGCATTCTATAGTTTTCTTCTATTTGAAAGCGTTTGAAATTCCCGCCATTCCATTCTTCCAAAATTACATCTGACAGGAGTTTTGCTGAGCGAATCGCCATCGCCATGCCATTGCCGCAAAGTGGGGTGATCATACCTGCAGTGTCGCCACACATCAGGATATGATCATAAACGAGCTCCTTTTTTTCAAACGAAATCTCATTGATGACTTTAGGTTTTTCAAACACGAAATCGGCATTATCCCAAATACTTTTAAGGAATTGATTTTTATGAAGGACAGTAGTTTCCATCTCATCGATGGATTTGTTTTTTAGGTTATTTCGGTGTGATAAATAGCAGAGATTGAATGTATTATTTTCTACTTGACTAATGCCGCAGTATCCATTCTGAAAATTATGTAGAGCAATTTCTTCAGTCGGCAAGTCTATTTTAATGTGATACTTTACGCCTAGGTATGGTGATTTTTTATTCATGAATTTTCTGCTCTTGTCCAGCGCAGATCGCTTGCCGTAAGCACCAATTACTAGTTTACTCCTGTAGTCCTGCCTATTGGCAGAAATTTGAAACTCGTTGTCTACAAATTTGATGTCTTTAACTTTATGGTTTTGAAGAATGGTCGCTCCAGCGGCTTGTGCTTGTTGAAAGAGAAAATAATCAAAAGCAAATCGACTGACACCGAATCCACCCATTTCCAATGCCAGTTCTGCTTGTTTTCCATTAGTAGAGGTGAGCTTGAATTTGGAAATTTCTGTGGGGTTCAAGTCTGTTGGAAACAGGCCATTTCTTATCAAAAAGGGTTTTACTTCATTCGAAATATATTCACCACAGACCCGATGAAACGGGTAGCTGTTTTTCTCGAACAACGCTACTTCAAACCCTGATCGAGCTAGCAATATAGCATTGACAAGTCCAGCTAAGCCACCTCCAACGATAATGACATCGTACATGGATTAAATATCTTTAGAAATGACGAACTATTAGAGAGACTCCGCGTAAAATTGCAATTAAATCCCAAATGCGATGTCAGAAAATTTATTTCTCCCGGAAACAGAAAGCAGAGTTGAAAAATACGAAGCTTTAATTCCTCAAATCGAAGCTTTGATCTCTACTGAATCGGATCTGATAGCCAATTTGGCTAATGTGGCTGCGGCTTTGAAAGAAGGTATGAATTTTTTCTGGGTAGGATTTTATTTGGTTAAGGAAGATGAATTGGTGCTTGGGCCTTTTCAGGGTCCGATCGCCTGTACAAGGATTAAAAAAGGCAAAGGAGTTTGTGGTACAGCATGGGCAAAAAAAAGGACTGTAATAGTAGAGGATGTGGATCAGTTTCCTGGTCATATTGCCTGTAGCAGCGCTTCTAAATCAGAAATAGTATTGCCAGCGATCAAGGATGATGAAGTCAAGTTAATTTTGGATATTGATAGTGACGAATTGGCTGATTTTAATCAAGAAGATCAAATACATCTTGAGCGATTGATGAAAATCATCGAAGCTAAGCTCTAGGGTACTGGAAATACGATCTTCAATTGTTTTGAATTAAATTCAAGACATGAACCTACAAAAGACCTTTTCCAAATACTCCGATCTTTCCCTTCTTTTTGTCCGAATAGCCTTTGGTGTGCGTCTGATCTGGGGCACACAAGACAACATCCTAAGCTACGAACGAATGCAAGAGTTTGCGGGATTTTTAGAGGCTAATGGGTTTCCATTTCCTATGGTATCAGCGTTCGCGTCTGTTTACCTTCAGTTTGCTGCAGGGATTTGTTGGATTCTTGGTTTATGGGTACGAGAAGCCTCATTAGTCATGGTGGCCAATTTTGTCATAGCCATTCTTATGGTACATATTGGAGACACTTACATCAACACAGCTCCTGCCATTCACCTACTCACATTTGCTTTCTTCTTGCTTTGCAGTGGAGGAGGGAAGTATTCGATAAAACAGTAAGGCTTTATATTGTTTTGTTATGATTAACAAAATTTTATTCTAAATAGAAGGCAAATAATAAGAGGAGTAATATATAATTGCGGTTTATTATTATTGAAAAAAGTCTGGCCGTGCTCCTTAATGTTCAAATAGGTTCTTATTTGATCCAGGCGAGCTGATTTTAAAAAAGTTTAACTAACAACCCTATGAGAATATTACTACTGGCTATTTGCCTCCTTCCTTCATCATTTCTTCTTTCACAAAATCTACAACACTACCCTGCACCTTTGCCAGAGGACGGACATTCACTTATGCTGGAACCAGAGGCTATTTTGAATGATCCACTTTCAGTTGGATACCCAGCCTTCGCTCAGCACTCAAACCAACGTACAGCATATGTTGATCAATCTGCAACCAACGAAGGTGATCGATTGATTTTTGACAGCCTGATATGGGAGGTGTATGATGAAGAAAAGAATGCGTGGGAATTCTCTTCGATGTATTGGTACGAGAGGGATGAGCGAGGCAATCCTCTGTTATACATATATCAATTGTATGACTCTGAAAATCAGAAGTGGGTTCACGAGACCAAGAGAGAGAAGGTATTCAATGATGATGATCTTGAGACAAGTTTTATAGAGTACAGCTGGGATAAGGTATCAGAAGCTTGGGTTAATAGTTTAAAAACCATTCAGAGTTATGATGAAAATGGTAATAAAACTTTATATGATCGATACAATTGGAATATAGAGCAAGCTGAATGGGAGGGGCACTATAAGGATGTTTCTGAGTTTGATGAAGACGGAAATAGAACTTTATATGAACATTACAATAATTGGGATCAGGTGAATGGCTTGTGGATAGGTGATGAGAAATCACAAACCTGGTTTAACGATAAGAATGAAATTATTGAAAGAATTTACTCCGTATGGAATAGTGATGATGGGAATTGGGTCAATTCAAAAAAGAACGCATACACTTACAATGCCTCAGATCAGTTGGTTTTACACATTACTTATGAATGGGATGATTCAGGGGATGATTGGGTTAGCGCATATAAAGATGAGTATGAGTACAATGAGGATGCGTCTCTCAAATCAAGAACTCACTACTATAGCAATCCATTTATTTTAGAAAGTAAATTCGAATACACATATAATGATCAGTTTAATACAACTATAATAAGATATGATTATTCAGATCCCGATACACGGGAATATGAAACTAAAAATACGATCAAATACAACGACAATAATCAGGTTTTAGAATATTATCAGTATGAATGGGACGATATCTCAGAGGAAGGTTCTTGGAAATTGTCAAACTTTGGAATCAATGAATATGATGATAATGGTTTTAAAACTTTATCTGAAAGCTCATATTGGGATGATGAATTGAATATAGAAGTAAAAAGTCTGAAAACTGTTCATACCTATACGGAAGAGGGCAGAGTTTCTTATTATCGTCATTTCCAATGGAACAGTGATCATGCTACATGGGAAGGTATTAGAGGTTATAATTATACTTATGATGATCGCGGGTATACTATTGATGAAGAAAGATATAGAGGTTGGGATTTTGAAACCAATTCATGGGTAGGAGAGTACCGATACACTTATGAGGTCAATGATCATGCAAAGAGAAAATCTTCCAATTATTACAATTGGATAGATGGTGGATGGAAGCATACTTATCGGGCGACATATTATCATCATGTAGATTGCTCGAGTAGCAGCATACCTGTTCATAATTATTTGACCTTAGAGGACCAGACGGAGCTTTGTTCTGTGGAGAGTTTGGTAGCCCCAACAGCCATTGGTTGCGGGGGAGATCTGACAGCCACTACCGATGCTGAATTCCCAATCGAAACCGTAGGCACTCATGAGGTGACTTGGACCTACAACGATGGAAATGGTAACACTTCCACTCAGACTCAAAAAGTGATTATCGATCAGAGCTGTCAGCCGTTAAGTGTTGAGTTAAATAATTTGGTGGAAGTCTACCCTAACCCTTCATTGGGTCAGATCAATTTCAAGCAGAAAATTGATGAGGTAGAAATATTTAACCAAAATGGGCAGCTTGAAATGCAAATTCTTTCACCAGGTTCTTCCATTAATGTTTCAAAACTGAAAGCGGGCATTTATTACTTGACACTAAAGTATCAGATGAATACGGCAAGAGTAAAAATTATAAAAAACTAGTCAAACCACAATCAACAAAAAGCCCTCTCAACTTCGAAAGAATTGAGAGGGCTTGTTTTTTTAAGTCTTTTGAAAATCAGTAACTAAAACTATTCAGAAACTCGATCATCTCGGATTTGAAGTCAGGCAGGTCCTTCCCATAGTCTACATACTGCATGAGCTTCTGATCCATGTCTATCATTTGCTGCTGGAGCTCAGTGTTTTGATTGACAAATAGGAACTCTAATTCAGGCTTCAATTCCTTAAGCACATCTACAATATCAAGTACCGAAAGATTCCTTTCAGCTACATTGTATGCTCCTGCTGGCACTTCCTTTTTGATCACGTCTTCCAGAATATTAGCAATAGAATTCACGTGGATAAAAGCACGCTGCTGGTTTCCGTTTCCATTGATTTGCAAACGACCGTTAAAGTTACACTCAAATACAAACTTGTTGATTACCGCATCGAAACGCATGCTACGGCTATAGCCGTAGACATTACCACATCGTAGGACAATTGGATTTCTTTCTTTACTAAGTCTTTGTATATGCTCCTCTCCTCTTTGTTTGGAAATGGCGTAATACGAAGAAGGATTCAGACTGTGATCATCTTTGATGGGCTCGTCGTCAAAACCATAAACACCCATACTACTTAGATAAACAACTTTTTTGACATCACTTTCTTCGATGGCGTAGGTCAATTCAGCTGTTCCCCAGTTATTGATTTGCTCGTAGAAGTGCAGGTTCACATTGGCAAAAGGAGAAGTCACCTTAGCCGCCAAATGAATGACCACATCGATTCCCTCCATGGCTTTTTTCAAGCTTCTGGAATCGAGCAAATCACCTTTCACAAACTCTATGGCAAAAGGGTTGATAAACTTATCGCCCAAGAATAGGTTGTAGTTGCCACGCATCAAATTGTCATAAACTACAATCTTCTCAACCGCTTTATTGCTGCTAAGATTCTTGATCAATCGAGTGCCTATATATCCGGCGCCGCCGGTAATTAATACTTTCATTTCTTCTAAATCTAAATAGGTGGTTATTTACTGACTAGTTCGGTATGAAGCCCACATTCGGTCTTATTCATTCCATACCAACGGGCCTCTCTTTCCATCATTTCGAGACTTGGTTTTCGAGTACATGGTTCACAACCAATACTGCTATAACCCTGAGACTCTAATGGATGCTTAGGCAGCTTATACTCTCGGATATAATCAAAAATCATTTTGTTGGTCCATTCGAGCATAGGATGAAAACGAACAGAGTCAAATTTGGACTTCTCTTCTACTTTCATTTTTGCTCGATTGGCATTCTGATCTCTTCTGATCCCATTGATCCAAATGTCGTAATCAGAAAGCAATCTGTCCATGGGCTGCACTTTGTTGTAGTAGCAACATCTGTCTGGGTCAGAAGCAAAAAGCAATTTGCCTTCGCTGTCTTTTTGCAAACTTTTTGGCACGTCGGGTTTGATCTCGATCATATTAAGTCCGAACTCTTCGGCCAGCTGATCTTTGTAGGCCATGGTTTCAGGAAATAAGAAGCCAGTATTCAAACAATACACAGGAATAGATTTGTCGATGCGGCTCAACAAATGGAGCAACACGATACTGTGCGTTTGAAAGGAAGATGTGGTAAATAGTTTTTTACCTTCCTCCTGATACTTTATGATATGACTTTTTATTTCATCAAAATCCATCGAGACAGGTATTTAAATAAGTTGCGAAGATATATTAATTGCTCTAATTAGAACTTAAAAGGCTTTACTAAACCTCATAGTTTGGGATAAGGTTACAGTCTTTTCAGTTTTTGTGGGTAGAAGTTTCAATATTTTCAAAAGAACCATTTAAACAGAATGGCGTAACATTGCAATATGAGAGCAGCCGTTTATAGAGTAGAGCATTTCAATGCGGCACACCGCCTGCACAATCCTGAATGGAGCGATGAAAAAAACGAATCCGTTTTTGGCAAGTGCAACAACCCTAATTATCACGGGCATAATTATAACCTAGAAGTAGGCTTGTTTGGTGAGATCAATCCGGAGACCGGTTATGTGTATGACTTGAAGGTCTTGAGTGACTTGATTGAGGAAAAGGTGCTGGATCGGTTTGATCACAAAAACTTGAATTTGGATGTAATTGAATTCAAAAACCTGAACCCAACGGCAGAAAATATAGTTGTAGTAATCTACAATCTGCTGCGCAGCGAAATAGACGAAAAATACGATTTGAAAATAAAGCTATATGAAACAGAAAGAAACTATGTCGAATACCCCATCGGATGATGTGATCGATGACTTGGATCATGTAGCGACTTCATTTGACACCCCTCTACGAGCAGATGCTTTCGAGATGGATGATGAATTGAAGATTGAATTGATTGCTAAGCATTTCAAAGAAATCATGCAGGTGCTCGGCTTGGACCTGACAGACGATAGTCTCCAAGGCACACCCAATCGAGTGGCAAAAATGTACGTGAAAGAAGTGTTTAGTGGACTCAATCCGAAAAACAAACCTCACGCCAGGCTATTTGAAAATAAGTTTGGTTATGACCAAATGCTAGTAGAGAAAGAAATTACTTTCTATTCTCATTGTGAGCATCATTTTGTCCCTATCTATGGAAAGGCACACGTAGCATATATCTCTAGTGGAAAAGTAATTGGGCTTTCCAAGATTAACCGAATTGTACAGTACTACGCCAAGCGTCCGCAAGTACAAGAGCGCATGACGGTTCAAATTGCTAATGAATTACGACGCGTTTTGAAAACGGAAGATGTGGCTGTCGTGATTGATGCCAATCATATGTGTGTTTCTTCTCGAGGAGTGGGCGATACCAATAGCAAAACAGGAACAGCTCACTTCAGTGGAAAATTCACAAATGAAGACACCAAAAAGGAATTTCTGAACTATATCAATACGCCGGTATAAAAATGAAAACAAATGTTGATTCCATCAAATCCCTATTAATTAGAGATTTGACTAGTCTAGAAAAAGAAATTCAGTCTTACGAACATGAGCCTGATATCTGGAAACTGGATGGAGAAATTAAAAATACAGCAGGCAACTTAACCTTGCATATTTGCGGGAACCTTCAACATTTTGTAGGATCCATCATAGGGAAAGACGGCTATGTTCGTAAACGCGAGGATGAGTTTGACAAGAAGGAGGTGCCAGCCGCTGATTTGCTCGCTGAAATTGACCGTACAAAAAGTGCCGTAACGTCAGCACTTGATCAGTTTTCGGATCAAGACTTGGAAAGTACCTATCCCATGGAAGTATTTGGCAAACCGATGACTTTTTCTTATTTTCTGATTCATTTAACTGGTCATCTGATGTACCACCTCGGTCAGATCAACTACCATAGACGTCTATTGGCGTCTTAACGCCGATACACTATGTACAAAGTCACCAAACCTACACTACTTCTTGACAAAAAAAAGGCCATTAAAAACATCAAAAGAATGGCTGAGAAGGCGAAAGCCTCTATGGTAAATTACCGTCCACATTTCAAAACTCATTTTTCCAAGGAGATAGGAGAATGGTATCGTGACTTAGGGGTAAAAAGTATTACAGTGTCTTCTATTGACATGGCGGTATTTTTTGCCGGTCATGGTTGGGATGATATCACCATCGCCTTTCCAGTGAACATTCTGCAGATGGATGTGCTTAAGCATCTGGCCAAAGCTGTAAAGCTTGGATTAGTGGTGGAATCTAAATCGGCAATAGAAGCGATCAATAGTGAAATTGAGAGCGCTGTCGACATTTACATCAAAGTGGATACGGGATATCACCGTGTGGGCATTTGGCATGAGAACGTAGAAGAGATCAAACGACTGGGAGAAGCTATTGCTGAACCTCACCAGTTCAAAGGCTTATTGGCGCATTTTGGTCATACCTATGCAGAGACCAAGAAAGAAAAAATTCAATCGATCTATAAAGGTGGAGTAGCATCACTTAACAGTTTGAGAGACCAAATAGATAAGAACCTAAAGATCTCCATAGGCGATACTCCGTCGTGTAGTATAGTAGACAAGTTTGAAAACATAGATGAAACTCGGCCTGGTAATTTGATATTTTATGATGTGATGCAAGCAAATATTGGCTCTTGCACCTATAAAGAGATAGCCGTTTGTTTGGCGGCGCCTGTGGTAGCTGTATACCCCGAGCGATCGGAAGTGGTAGTGCATGGAGGCGCTGTTCATCTGAGCAAAGACAAGCTCGAAGACGAAGAAGGTACCTACTTTGGAAAAGTGGTCGCTTTGGAGGAAAAAGGCTGGTCAACTCCTATCAAAGGCTGTAGAGTAAAAAGTCTTTCGCAAGAACATGGAAAAATCTCTGTTCCTAAAGATCAAATTGAAAAAATTAAAATCGGAGACGTATTAGGCATTCTGCCAGTCCACTCTTGCCTTGTGGCAAATCTGATGAAAGAATATATGACGCTGAGAGGCGAGAAAATTGGAACGATGTTCGGATAATAACTTATTTATTTGGCAAAAAATTTTGAGAAGGAAAAGTAATTGCTAATTTGCGCAACTGTTAAATAACACTATTCCAACAAAATAAAGCTATGCTGAAACCAATCTTTCATACCCTATTGGGTCTAGGTCTTCTTGTATCCACTCAAGGGATTTCACAAAGACCTATAAAACCATTTTTGGAAGAACCTAATAAGTCAAATTCCTTGTCATCAAAATCTGGCCAACGAAAGTCGGCTGCCACACTCGACTTTGGAGATACTCCTAGTTTGAGTTTTTCTGGAAGCTTTGGAGGGTCGAATACGGATGTTGCGACCGACATTATTGCTGATGCTTCAGGAAATGTTTTTGTCTGCGGATATTTCACAGGACAAATTACTCCAGATGACACGCCAATTGAAAGCACAGGTGAAATGGATGGTTTCGTTGCTAAATATGACAATACAGGTGAATTGCAATGGTGGACAACTCTTCCTTCAAAAGCAGATGGCTTCGTAATGGCTCAGAGCATTGTAATGGATGGTGCCGACCCTATTGTGGTTGGTAGTTATAATGGAAATGTAGATTTTGGAATTGACGATCCGTTGTCTGGGTCCGATGGCGAATCTATATTTTATGCACGGATCAATGGCACAACTGGAGCAATAGCAGCAAATCAATCACATTACGATGCCAATGTGAATGACAACTTAAATTTGAAGTCAGCCTTAGATGATGATGGAAATCTCTATGTGTTAGGACAAGCCGGATCGATTAGAGGGGCACTGCTTAAATATGACGGATCAGACAATTTATCATTCTCACAATCACACGATGAAAGTTTTACCGATTTGCTTATCATGGGAACAGATCTATACTTATCAGGAAGTCTCTTTTATGATAGTGATGGAGTTTTTAATAATGACATCAGTGTGACAACAAACCCCAACGTCTATTCCATTGCTATGGTAGCAAAACTCAGTTTAAGTGGAGACTTTCAGTGGGTTAGTTTGGCGGATCATGAAGTGGGGAATGATGATTATAGCGGAGAGAGTCAAGCTTATAACGTCACCCTTGGTATTGGTGACGAACTTATCCTTTCGGGGCGTGTTAGAACATACGGAAAATTTGATGCGCTGGAGGCCGAAGGGTCAGGTACTTTTTTTGTAGAATTTGATAATACGGGCTCATTCGAAGTATTAACCTACGAAGTCGATAATGGAACACTTGACGCCTTTGAATTAGTGAATAATGGAACAGAAGGGTATTTTCAGTATACCAATAAAGAACTCACGGCAAGAGATGCTGATCTTCTTGAGGATTACGAGGTTGAATTGGAAGGTGATTTGTACGGTATATATACCACAGCTGCTAACAAAGTTCTTAGATGCGGTGAAAAGAAGCACTTGAGTTTTTTTGCACAAGAGTCTCAGGTCACTCACGTTCAGGATTTTGCAATATCTGTATCAGGAAATAGCGCTGAATCTTCAATTTTAGCCGTTGAATCTGATCTTTTTGGTAATACCTATTATTATGGATATACCACCAATACTTTACAGGCCTTTGGTGAAACGATGGAAGCAGGATATTTTCTTGTGAAAGTGGCTGCAGATGAGAGTATCAACTGGGTTAGAAGCTTAAAAACTGACTCGGATCGTATGTCAGTACACTTGGGAATTGGAGATCCTATGAAAATAGACCCAACAGGCGGATATATTTATCTTCTTGCTGCATTTGATGGACAGTTGGAATTATCTAATGAGACGAGTCTTGATGCACATGAAGACGGAAGTACTGCTATCGTAAAATTTGATACAGGAGGTAACCTTTCTACCTCATGGAAAGAAGATCTAGTAGAATACGATTTTGACCTGGCTGTAGATCAGGAGGCTAATGTAATCCTGTCAGGTATATTTTACAATACTATCGAATTGGGCGGAGAGTCTATAAGCTCAAAAGGATCAAGTGATGGGTTTGTAGTGAAGTACAATGCGTCTGGCGTCGCTCAATGGACCAAACAATTGGGAGGTTTAAGTACCGAATATTCGACTTTTACAGATGTAGACGACGAAGGAAACATATATGTAAGTGGAGAATACTTATCGGACGATATTTTTTTAAATGGGGTGTCAATATTAAAAGCACCAAAAGGCGATGGAAATGTATTGCTAGCTAAGCTCAATGAGAAGGGCGAATTGCAATGGGCAAGGGTAACAGGAAGAAATGTGGAAGCGGATAGTCATAATGAGGATATTACTTGGCCAACGGGAATAGTAGTAGATGATGAGGGGAACTCCTACCTCAAAGGATGGATGGCCAAAACCATATACTTTGATGATATATTATTGGAATTTGAGGGTAGTAACTATCACCATTTCATTACTAAAATAGACAACAAGGGAAATGTTATCTGGGCCGAAGGAATTGAGCAGACTCAGGGTTTTGGCTTTGATTACAATGAGTTTGAAATTGATGCGTTGGGTAATGTATACTTTGCTATTCAAGCAACAGCACAGATTAATTTTGCCGACGATCTGTCCTATACGCCTGACTTTGGTTATACAGATTTGTACATCACCAAATATACTTCTGATGGCCTTTTCGGATGGCTTAAGGTTATAAAAGGAGGTACCGAAGTAAGTCAAATATATGGACTAGCAGTAGTTGGAACACACAAAATTTGTGTAGGAGGGTACTTCTTGGATGAAATCACATTGGGGTCAAAGTCTCATGCTGCCGATAATGTTAGGTCTGGCTTTTATGGAGCCTTTGACGTAAGTAATGAAGCTCCTACTTTTATATCAGAACCAGAAGTAATCATTGAAGCGGGAGAAAAATATAGCTATAGTATAAGCACTGAAGATAAGGATGAAATGCCAACATTAAGCATTTCTGCACTTGATTTGCCTACCTGGTTAACATTGACCGATCATGGGGACGGAACCGCTACTTTGGGTGGAGTTCCAGCAGAAGAGAACATGGAAGATCAGGAGATTAGTTTGTACGTGTCTGACGCAGTTCATACCATTTCGACGAAGCAGAGTTTTACTTTGACAAAAAGAGAAGCGAAAGAAGTAACCGCTATCAATATAAACAAATTGGGCTTGGAGGTTTTTCCGAATCCTGCAACAAGTGGTCTGACAATAAGGGTCAACGGATTGACGGAAAGGGCGTCTGTTAAAATTAATGATGTCTCAGGAAAGCTTATTCAACTTGACAACACGGCCACAACGATTTCGGATGGGAGTGGATATTTGAACTTGATAAGCCTTCAGCCTGGTCTTTATATTCTTCAGGTTCAATCAAACTCGGATAGATGGAGTCAAACTTTCATAAAAAATTAATCATCTAGTTCACAATAACTTTATGATAACAAGGCCCAAGCTATTAGTTTGGGTCTATGTGTTTCTTCTATAAATAATATGTGAACGAGGGTGGAATGTATTGACAGAGAAAGTTGGACATTGCGTTATAGAATCAAGCCAGCATGTTATGGTCCAACAAAAACTGTAATGTCTCACAAGCAGCTTCATCTACCGGTTTATAATAAACCCCAATTTCGTGACGGCTCTTTTTGTTTTCGAATTTTAGTTCTTTATCGACATTTTCGACAACAAATTTTCGGGAGAAACCTTTAGTGAAACCAAAAAAGTACAGCATTTTGGTGGGAAAGAGTTTCCTTGGAAACGGGAAGGATTCACCAAATTTTTGGTGCAATATATTGGCGATATCGAGCATTGATTTGGTTTCGCTCACAAGCATAAACCGACCTTCCGCATACTGATCTTGCGCAGCAAAAATATGAGCCTGAGCGACATCCCTTACATCTACAAAACCATATTGCACATTGGGTACACCAGTCTTGTATGTACCGTTGGCTATTTTTTTTATAAAATCGAAGCTGCCAGATTTGCTATTGTTAGTAAGCGATGGGCCAAGAATGATAGCCGGATTTAAAGCGACCATTTTCCATCTACTTTGTTCATCATGAATGCGCCACGCTTCACGCTCAGCTACAGTTTTTGAGAAAGCGAGTGGTTGGTGTTTGAGGTTGCTAGATTTGTTCCAGTAATCTTCGGTAAATGTGCGCTCTTTGGTAGTATCTATATCAGATATGTCCCCATAGATGGCGGATACTGCGCTTGTAAATATTACCTTTCGTACTGAAGATGTCTTGTTCACCATTTCAAGTACATTTCTAGTACCTTCAAACGAAGGGTCAATAAGCTGTTTTTGAGGATCTTTGATTCCGCTAAGGAGATAGGGAGAGGCAGTGTGAAAGACAATGTTGCAACCATACATAGCAGCTTTGAAACCATCTGGCTCCAGCAAATCGGCCTCGAAAATGTCGAGTGACCCTCTTGAATTCTCTGCTATTTTTTGGAGGTGCTTGTATTTATCTTCGTTGTTCATATCACGAACAGTGATACGAACCTTATACCCATCTTCCAATAAGTATTTTACAAGCCAAGAGGCCATAAACCCAGCTCCGCCAGTCACCAAAACTGGCAGTTCTCGACAGAGAATATGGGGGTTAATTTCTTCTTCTTCGACCTGTTGTAACATTGAAGTCAAAAATTAATGATAAGCGGAGAACATTCCTAATGTTATTAGGTCAGAAACAAAAAAGACAATCAAGTGATAGTGTTTACTGTAGGAAATTATGGCTGTGGCTGTGGATAATTATTCAAAAAGGAGATTTTAGTGTGTTTGAAAGAATGCTGCAAAAAAGGGGCAACCAAAAGGCTGCCCTATGATTTTCTTTTCAGTTTATGGATAATTATTCACATGCGTCCTGAACCTCATCTAGGTTATCTTCTAACTCTTCAACAAAGTCATCAATATCATCCTCGTCAATATCTTCTATCTGTGAAGCACAGCTTTTGTTATTTTTCAGGAAGCTGATATATTCTGTGAGAACTTCTTCACAATCATCACAATCTTGATCGATAAAACAGGCATCATAATAATCGTCGTAGTAATCTTCTTCTTGATCTTCAAGTGCATCAATATCACAATCATCGTCGTCGCCACATGCTGTGGTTATCATTAAAAGGCCTAATAGGCTAAATAGGAAGAGTAAATTTTTCATGGTTCGATTGTTTAGTTTAAGAATGGAGTTACTTAAAATTACCTATTTTATAGCAGAACAGGAAGATAGCATGAAGGACTTGGATGAAATTAAGACTAGTTTTTCTAAAATTGCATGAAAGAGATAGCAACACAGAATTTCTAAACAATGGCTCAAAAAAGAACATGATCAGTATAATAGAAAGAAGAATAAGAAGTTTTGGCCTTTTATGTTTGGTGTTTTTTTTTACTATCGCCTGTCACGAACAAAACAAGAACAAAGTATCGCCAGCTGAATTGATGAAGTCGAGAGAGATTAGAAAGGTTTCTGAAGCGGAGATTCTAAAGATAGGAGAGATTATAGGTAGAGAGATGGTAAAATCTGTTATTAATCTAAGTGCTCAGAAGGTAAATGATACTTCTACATTATGTGATGAAAAGGACTGGAAAGAACTCGATGCTTTAGTGAAAATGAACCAGGCTAAAGTCCAACGAATAAATAGCAAAAGTGAAAATTTGACTGAACTAGAGCTACAGCTATTGGAAGCTTATCAATATAACTTGGAGCAAAATATGAAACCCACAGGTTCTATTCAAAAACTCGATGCTAAAACTGCTCTTTATGCATACCCCGTAGATTCTAATAGCAACATCTATAAGTATTGCATGGATAGTATCTCAAGAAAGTCAGCAGAGCTTTGGACTATTAAAATTCCTATTAAAGAAATTATCAATAAGCTCTAATTTTTTCTTTTGTCTATTAAAAAACCTACGCCAACAGCAATTAGGACAACAGGCCAATAGTCTTTGAATCTAACATTAAAGTACTCTGGAAGCCAAAAGATCAAACCAAGCGCGATAAAGAAAAGCCCGCCTCTGGCATTGCCGGATAGAAATTGATAAACGCCTATCAGAACTAACACCATCTGCCAGGTAAAAAAGTAATATGGGATTTCCCAAGGTAAAAGACCTAAGTTGTCTAGAAGAAATAGTACGCCGATCAATATAAATATGGCGCCCAAAGAAGTACGTTTATCGCGAGCAGTCATGATGTTTTTGAAGTTAAGTTAAAAAAAATAGCGAAGACCAGGAGACTTCGCTATTGTAACATACTTTTCTTAAAATCTGTACTTTGGAAAAGCGGTATATAAAATTACTTAGAAGCTACTACTTTCACGTCTAATGTAAATTCATTAGAAATCGCTTTGTCACCCAAGTCGTCAAAGAAACTTGGTGAGCCATATCTTACGTCATATTTAGTTCTGTCCACAGTGATTTTTGCAGTAGCAGTTGCTTTTCCTCCTTTTACGCTTAGCTCTGCAGGAAAACTTACAGATTCTGTTTTGCCTTTAATAGTCAAATCAGCCGTGATATCGTATTTGCCTTTTGCTGTACTTTTCACTGAAGTGATTTTTAAGCCAGCAGTTTTGTAAGTTTCCACAGCAAAGAAATCATCAGACTTCAAGTGACCTTCCAATTTTGCTCTCCATTCTCCTTCGATATCTGTATTGGCAATGGTTGTCATATCAATTTCAAAAGATCCACCTTTCAATTCAGATCCATCAATTTCCAAGGAACCTTTAGAAATTTTCACGGTACCGGTGTGACCACCGCTCACCACTTTAGTGGCCGTCCACACTACACTACTTTCTGAAACATTGGTTTCATAAGTGGCGTTTGTTTCAACAGGATTAAGATTCAATCCAATAGCTAATAATAATACGTTTAACATGTTTGATAAATTAGTTTAGTAAAATATATGTCTATACAATAGTTGTAATTACAAATGTAACGATCATTAGATTATAAGGTTTTGATTTTATAAATTTTTTTCAAATTCTTAATAATTGTAATTGATATTTTGAAAAATGCAATAATCGAGCGCAGAGAGAACTAATTAAATAAGACCCACGTATAGTTGAACCAAATTGGCTTATCTTTGCAAGCTGAAAACAATACACACTAGATCAAAACAAAAATGACGAATACAGTATTAGCATTTGGGATGCCTGGCGGATGGGAGCTTGTAATTATAGTTTTGGTTATTATTCTTCTTTTTGGTGCGAAAAAAATTCCTGAATTGGCTAAAGGTTTAGGAAAAGGAATTAGAGAATTCAAGGATGCGTCTAAAGAAATCAAGGACGAGATTCAAGAAGGAATCAAAGACGACAAAGAATAATTTTGAACACATACGATTCATTGTCTCGAATCCAATCAGACATTGATTCGGGCAAAATAGATTGCGTAGGGTTGGTCAACCACTACCTTTCCAACATTAAGACATACGAACACCTTAATGCACTTACGGCAGTTTATGCCGATGAAGCATTGGCTGCTGCGAAAAAAGTACAGCAAAAAATCAATGGTGGAACCGCTGGCCGATTGGCTGGTATGGTCTTTACCATCAAAGATGTTTATTGTCATGAAGGGCATGAACTCCAATGCGGAAGCAAAATCTTAGAAGGATTCGAATCACAGTTTACTGCGACATGTGTCCAGCGACTGCTAGACGAAGACGCTATTCTAATAGGTCGAAACAACTGTGATGAATTCGCCATGGGTTCGTCCAATGAAAATTCGGTTTTTGGGCCAACCATTAATGCGGCAGGAGAAAACAAAGTCCCAGGAGGATCATCAGGTGGTTCTGCAGTAGCCGTACAAGCAGATATGTGCTTAGTTTCTATTGGTTCAGATACAGGAGGCTCTGTTCGTCAACCAGCAGCCTATTGTGGTATAGTTGGCTTCAAGCCTAATTACGGAAGAATATCAAGACACGGCCTATCGGCCTATGCAAGTTCATTTGACTGTGTAGGTATTCTAGCCCATTGCATAGACGACACTGCTTTGACTTTAGAGATTATGGCTGGCGCAGACGAATATGATACAACAGTATCTCATTCCGACGTACCAACGTACTCAAAAAATATCGACTGGAATGGCAATGCCAAGGTAGCTTGCTTTGACAATACGCTTTCTCATGAAGGCATAGATGATGAAGTAAAATTTGCCACCAGTGAGGCTTATGATAAGCTTCAGAGCTTAGGCCATAGCATTGATCACCTGGGTTTTGATTATTTAGATCACGTATTGCCCACCTATTATATCCTTACTACAGCTGAGGCTAGCACGAACTTGTCTCGCTATGATGGGGTCCGCTATGGTTATAGAAGTGAGAATGGTCATGACCTGGAGTCCATGTATAAAAAATCTCGTTCGGAGGGATTTGGAGATGAGGTGAAGAAAAGAATTTTGCTCGGAACGTATGTCTTGAGTGAAGGCTTTTACGATGCCTATTTCACTAAAGCACAAAAGGTACGAAGATTAATTCGCGATGAAACGAAGAAGATATTCGAGAATCATGACTTTATTATCTTGCCTACAGCACCGACTACGGCATTCGAACTCAATAGCCACAACCGAGATCCTTTAGAAATGTATTTGGAGGATATTTTCACTGTTCAAGCCTCATTGGCTGGGTTGCCTGCCATCTCTTTGCCCAATGGCAAGGATAAAAATGGTATGCCCATTGGAATTCAGGTGATTGCTAATACTTTTGAAGAGGAAAAACTGTTATCTTTTTCGAAGTACTTGGTAGATCATGTACTGGCCAAATAAATGATGATCAAAAACATACTTATTATTCTCGGGCTTATTCCCTCCTTTCAGCTCTTAGCACAAAAGGACGCCACTTTGGATCAATTTCCAGAAACTTCTTACGAATTGATGGAAGACCGATTGAAATGTGTGGAGGGTAGCATTCCATTGGAATTCAACGAGCGCATCAAATCCTTTATCGACTATTTCACCATTCGAGACAGAGAGTACACCAAATCTGTATTGGCCAACCGTGATTTATTCTTTCCCATTTTTGAAAAGGCATTAGCCGAAAGAGGCATGCCAGATGAATTGAAATACTTGTCCATCGTAGAGTCGGGCTTACGTCCTAATGCCATGTCCAGGGTCGGCGCTGCAGGATTATGGCAATTCATGCCGGCTACCGGAAAATCCTATGGACTTTCACAGTCCTGGTATATCGATGAACGGATGGATCCCTATGAAGCTACTCAGGCAGCCTGTAGATATTTAAAGGCACTTTACAATATGTTTGGCGATTGGGAATTGGCCTTGGCTGCTTATAATACGGGCCCAGGAAATGTGAGAAAGGCCATTCGGAGATCTGGGTACCAAAAGACATTTTGGGAAATATATCGATATCTACCAAGAGAAACCCGTTCGTATGTGCCACAGTTTGTGGCCATGATCTATACGCTCAACTATTTGGATGAACACAATTTTATCCTTGACGAAATAGATATGAATTATCAGGTAGCCCATGATACGGTACATGTGAATGGCTACATGCATCTAGAGACTTTTGCAAATCTGACCAATCTTTGTGTAGATGATCTTATTTCGCTCAACCCTCATGTGATTAGAGGAGCCACTCCTGATGGCACATTGAATTTTCCGCTTAGGGTGCCATCGGACTTGGCCGAGGACATTCGGATGAACCGTTTAGCTATTTTGGATTCAGCGAGCAAAGTAGGAAGAAAAGAATTGGAGTATTTGGCCAGAAATTCACCAGGCAGCACCTATGGTCGTACACGACAGGTCTATAGAGTAAGAAGTGGTGATGTGTTAGGCACCATTGCTCAGCGATATCATGTCCGGGTATCTGATCTCAAGAGATGGAATAATTTAAATAGCAATATGATCCGAGTGGGTCAGCGATTGAATATTTGGACCTTACCACACTATTCTTCCAAAACTAGAGAAACTTACGTGGTGAAAAATGTCCCAAAACCCGTGCCGGTTGTGGCGGGAGGAACTTATCATTTGGTGAAGTCTGGGGAATCGCTCTGGAGTATTTCGAAGCTGTATGAAGATTTAAGCATTGAAAAAATTAAGAAATTGAATAACCTCACTACTTCCAATATCAAGCCGGGCCAAAAATTATTAATTAATATGTGACTTTTGCTAAAACCCGGATTACTACTAAAAGCATTCAACTCTTATGACATTGAGAAACACGCATTACCTATTAATACTTTTAATTTCATTTTTAACTGTTAGCTGTAGTTCAGACACCGCGAAAAACGGTGGAAGCAAGTCTCATTTGCCAGTGGCACGTGGCGAAGCCAATGCTATACTTTGTGTGATGGATACTACCCAGTGGAACGGTCCGGTAGGCGAGGCATTAAGAGATATTTTTTCTGACTATGTCCCAGGCTTGCCTCAGGACGAGCCTTACTTCAAGTTGAGAAATATCAACCCATTGAAAATGAATAATATTCTCAAAACGGGTAAGTCCATGATATTCGTGAGTACAATGGATAACCAAGGTGCTCAAAGCCGAGCCATGCAAAACTATTTTACCTCTTCCTCTTTAGAGAAAATTTTGAGTGACACTGCCTTGTATAGATTGCCTCAAAAGAATCAGTTTGCACGAGGACAAGAAATCTTACATCTTTTTGGTCAAACAGAGCAGCAACTTATTGCTCATTTGAAAAGAGATAAAGAGGTATTAAGAAATTACTTCTTGAATATTGAGAATGAAAGAATTTCAAAGGCTGTATTTAAGGTTCGTGAAAAGCAGATCGAGAAGACATTGAGAGAAACTCATGGCTTTGATGTGCAAGTGCCTTATGGTTATGATTTGGCAAAAAACCAACGAGATTTTATTTGGATTAGACTTTTAGACCCAGAATATGAAAAAAATATTTTTGTTCATTATAGACCATTCAATTCTCGCGAACCTTTTGAGGATGTGTTAGCATTTCGCGAAGAAATCACCTCCTCTTATATGCGTGATGTCCAGAAGCCAGATATTTTCATGACGCTACAAAATGAGAACATGAATATCCGTGAAGTGAACTTCAAAGGAAAATATGCCAAAGAACTCCGTGGTCTTTGGAAGCTGAGTGATATTTCTGGAGGAGGACCTTTTGTCAGTTACGTATTTGTTGACGAATCTCAAAAACGCTTGTATTATTTGGAAGGGTATGTATACGCGCCATCCAAGGATAAGCGTGAGTTTATGCAAGAAATGGAAGTCATAATAAACACCTTCCGTTCTGGGAAAGAATTGAAATAAGGGTGCTATTTTCAAGTCATTAAACTCTGATAACATAATGCCTATTTTCTAGGTCATTTCTCGTAGAATTTCCGCAATTTTGAAGCTTGGTTTTTGCCCATTTAGCATTCCCCCATGTGCTCAAAAGCCAACAACATTATTAATCCACAAATTCTACTATGAGTTTAAAAATAAGAAAGAAAGACGCACTCGATTTTCATTCAGAACCTATTCCTGGAAAAATAGAGGTTACTCCCACAAAACCCTTAGCCACACAACACGACTTGGCCTTGGCCTATTCTCCAGGAGTGGCAGAGCCGTGTCTTGAAATAGCAGAAGATAAAGAGAAAGTATACAAGTACACAGCCAAGGGCAATTTGGTGGGTGTGATTTCAAATGGTACCGCAGTATTGGGACTAGGTAATATTGGTCCTGAAGCGTCTAAGCCCGTAATGGAAGGTAAAGGTGTACTTTTCAAAAAATTTGCTGGAATAGATGTTTTCGACATCGAAATCAACGAGGAAGACCCTGATGAGTTTATCAAAATCGTCAAGTCTTTGGAGCCGACATTTGGAGGAATAAATCTTGAAGATATCAAAGCACCAGAAAGCTTCAAGATAGAGGGTCAACTGAGAGAGCAAATGAACATTCCGGTCATGCACGATGATCAGCACGGTACGGCTATCATTTCCAGTGCAGCTTTGCTCAACGCACTTGAAGTTGTAGACAAGAAAATTTCCGAAATCAAGATCGTAGTGAATGGAGCTGGTGGAGCGGCCATAGCCTGTACGGATTTGTATGTTAAAATGGGTGCTACTCGTGAAAACATTGTAATGCTAGATAGCAAAGGAGTGATCCGAAAAGATCGTGAAAATCTAGATGCAATGAAAGGCAAGTATGCCACTGAAAGAGATATATCAACGATTTCAGAAGCGGTAAAAGGGGCAGACATGTTTCTGGGCTTGTCTATGGGCAATGTGCTTTCTCCGGACGACCTATTGTCCATGGCTGATAACCCAATCGTATTTGCGTTGGCTAATCCAGACCCTGAAATCGCTTATGACTTAGCGATGTCAACAAGAGACGACATAGTAATGGCTACTGGTCGTTCAGATCATCCTAATCAGGTGAACAACGTCTTAGGATTCCCCTATATTTTTAGAGGTGCATTGGATGTGAGAGCTACATCCATTAATGAAGAAATGAAGTTGGCCGCAGTGAAGGCCTTGGCAGAAATGACCAAACTCCCTGTGCCTGAAATCGTTTCCAAAGCTTATGGCGAGAAGTCGATCAAGTTCGGGAAGGATTATTTGATTCCCAAACCGTTAGACCCAAGATTGATAGCTAATATATCATCTGCAGTGGCTAAAGCTGCTATGGATTCTGGAGTGGCAAAAACAACTATCGACAACTGGGAAGAATACAAAATTGAGTTAGAAGAGCGCGTAGGAGCCGAGAAGCGAATCATATCAAGAATCATTTCTGCGGCGAAAAAGAACCCTAAGCGAATCGTATTTGCTGAGGCGGACGAAGAAAAAATCCTGAAAGCGGCACAGCTCGTGGCTGATGAAAAAGTGGGTATTCCTATCTTATTGGGTAATGAGAAAAAGATCAAACGCCTCATCGGTGAATTAAATCTTGATTTAGATTGTACGATCATCGATCCATTCTACCAAGAGGAGAAAGTAGATGTTTTCGCCAAAATTTATTTTGAAAAGAGAAAGAGAAAAGGGGCTACTGTACAAGAGGGTAGACATCAGATGCTCGATAGAAATTACTACGGGGCGATGATGGTAGAAACTGGCGAAGCCGATGCACTGATATCCGGATTGAATAGCGACTACCCTAACACGATACGTCCAGCACTTCAAATCATTGGTGTTGAAGAAGGATTAACACGTGTCGCAGGTATGTACATCGTTAGAAATAAGAAAGGGACTTTCTTCCTGGCAGATACTACAGTAAATGTAAATCCAAATGTGGAAGGGTTAGTCAACATTATTGAATTGACTCATCGGGCGGTGAAGTTCTTTGGTTTCGAACCAAAAATGGCTATGCTCTCCTACTCCAACTTTGGCTCAGCTAAGGGAGATGTACCAAGCAAGACAGCCAAAGCGGTACAGATTGCTAAGGAAAAATGGCCGGAGATGATTATCGATGGAGACATTCAAGCGAACTTGGCGATGAACAAAAAAATGCTAGAGAAAACTTATCCGTTTAGTGATTTGGCTGGGCATCAGGTTAACACATTAATTTTCCCTAATTTGTCTTCTGGAAATATTGCTTATAAACTGCTCATGGAGATTGGAGCAAGCGAAGCCATAGGACCTATTCTAATGGGTATGCAAAAACCGGTGCATGTATTGCAAACGGGGAGCTCAGTTAGAGAAATTTATAACATGGCAGCTATTGCCGTTGTTGATGCACAGGCTACCGCCAATAAGAAGAAATAAATGATTGCATATCTGGAAGGAAAGCTGATGGTTAAAGATCCTACCTATATCATTGTGGATGTAGGAGGTATGGGTTATCAGGTCAAAATTACACTCAACACTTTTGCGCAGGTCAAGGGGCTCGATAGCTGCAAGATTCACACCCACTTACATGTCAAAGAAGATGCTCATACTTTGTATGGGTTCTTCGAGGAGTCGGAGCGTAAGAGATTTTTACAACTGATTTCTATATCAGGAGTAGGACCTTCCACCGGATTGATGATATTGTCTTCTCTTTCGCCTGAAGAAATTCATTCAGCGATTGTAAACGGTGATGTAAAAACCATAAGTGGGGTGAAGGGAATTGGTCAGAAAACAGCGCAGAGAATTATCCTTGAATTGAAAGATAAAATGAGCAAAGAAGAGCTCGAAGGTCATGCGCCGGTGATATCCCTATCTTCAGGCAATACACTAAAGTCAGAAGCGTTATCCGCCCTGACAACTTTGGGCATTAATAAAGCAGCAGCTGAAAAAACGATTGATAAAATTATGAATGAAACCGCGGAGCAAATGAGTCTGGAGGAATTAATTAAATTAGCCCTGAAAAGGGCCTAAATCAGCAACAACAGAGTTTGAGTCCAATCAAATTCCAAATAACACCTACCTTAATACTCGTTCTCCTCGTGGGAATGCTGGGAGCATATTCTTCATATGGGTATCAACAAATTCCGGTGGATTCTGTTAGTGCTGACTCTGTAGTCAATCAAAAATACGAGCCTTCTTACCGCCCAACTTTTAGACAACAGGACAGATTTGGTGATCCCTTCTCCAATACACAAAGTCCTTCACCCTTATTATTGGAAGACCCAGCGTCTATGCAGCTGGATCTGGAAATAGATACAGGCATGAACTACACCATCTACGAAAGAGTAGGTGCGCTCAATTATCGCCCAAGGTCTACCATGACTTTTGAGGAATTCAATCGGTATCAGGATGCAGAAATGAAGAAGGAATACTGGCAAAACCGATCGTCAGGTTTGGATGGTGAAAGTGCCGTGAGTGGCAGGCGACTCATTCCTAAACTTTATATCAGTCCCATCTTCGATAGAATTTTTGGAGGAAGCTATGTGGACATCGAACCTAATGGTTTTGTAAATCTCGATTTTGGAGGCCGTTGGCAGCGAATAGAAAACCCGGCCATTCCTATCAATCAACAAAGGAATGGGGGCTTCAACTACAACCAGCAAATCTCCATGAATGTGGTGGGTAAAGTGGGAGAAAAACTGGCTATTACCGCTAATTTTGATAACAACAACTCCTTCGATTTTCAGAATAACTTGAAAGTTGAGTACACCGGTTACGAAGAGGACATTATCAAAAAGATTGAGATTGGTAATGTAAGTATGCCAGTCTCCAATTCATTGATGACCGGCGGACAGAGTTTGTTCGGTATCAAAACGCAGCTCCAGTTTGGAAAACTATACGTGACGGCTCTGGCCTCTCGCCAACAAGGAAAATCTCAAAGCAAGACCTTTCAATTTGGAGCTGAAGGCCAACCTTTCAGTTTGAGAGCGGCTGATTACGACGAACGACGACATTTCTTCTTATCACATTTCTTTAGAGACAATTATCAAAACTGGTTGCAAGACATCCCTCAGGTTACCTCTGGTGTCAATATCACAAGGGTAGAGGTCTACGTGGTGAACACCAATAATGAGACGGCCAATGTTCGAAATTTTATTGCCTTTACAGATTTAGGAGAAGGCAAGGCGGACAATATTCAAAATAGTATTCAGTGGGGACCAGGCGCTCAGGGCGACCCATCGGATAATGATGCCAATGGACTTTGGAATTATATCAACACCAATGAAAGTCAGGTAAGGAATATTTCAACTGTTGAAAGTTTTTTGGGTAGTTCTGCTTCTGGAAATATGATGGTGGGTACTGATTTTGAGGTGAGACCAACGGCAAGGAAACTAGATGCTCGCGAATACAAGTGGCATTCTAAATTGGGATACATCAGTTTGCAGCGAAAGCTGCAAAACGATGAAGTACTGGCTGTGGCTTTTGAGTATACTTATAATGGCCAGAGCTTTAAAGTAGGGGAATTATCAGAGTCGTACAATGGGCGTCCAGATGACGATCTAATCTTTTTGAAAATGTTGCGTCCTGGTCGGATCAACACGGAGATTAAAACCTGGGATTTGATGATGAAAAATATTTACTCACTGAATTCTCCAAGAATTAATCAAGAAGGCTTCGAATTACGAATCAATTATCGTGATGATACGAAAAACTACGATGCACCGAACTTAAATGAGGGAGCTAATACCAACAATGTCCCGTTGATTGAACTGTTGGCTTTGGATCAATTGAACGTGAATGGAGACAACCAAAAAGACGGTAAATTTGACTTTATCCCTGATGTCACCTTCGATGTAGATAACGGTTATGTGATTTTTCCAGTATTGGAACCTTTCGGAACTACGCTTGAATCAAAATTTGAGAGCAACGAACAAAGATTGAAGGATCAATATGTTTTTCAGGATTTATATGATCAGTCAAAAATTGATGCTCAGCAGAATATCGCTAAAAATAAATTCTTCATCAATGGTACCTATTCCTCTAGCGCAGCAGGCGTGTATCCACTCAATGCTTTCAATATTGCGAAAGGATCGGTAAGAGTCACTGCTGGTAGCCAATTGTTGGCTGAGGGAGTAGATTATCAGGTCAATTACAATACAGGAGGAACAGTAACTATACTTAATCAAGGTGTTATTGCCTCCGGGAAGCAAATCAACATTTCTTATGAGGTAGACGATCTTTTTAGTTTTAGATCCAGATGGTTGACCGGGGCTCGATTGGACTACCGCTTTTCAGATAAGATAAATGTAGGAGCTACCGTATTTCACTTGAGTGAGAGGCCTGGTGGCGTGAGTCGCTACACCGCGGGTAATGAACCAATTAAAAATACCAAATATGGCTTCGACGTCAACTATCAGGAAGAATCTCGGATGCTAACCAAAATGGTTGATGCATTGCCCTTGTTGAGTACGAAGGAAAAATCCACGGTGACTTTTAATGGTGAATTTGCCCAATTACTGCCTGGTACATCCAACAAGGTGAATGGGGAAAGTTCGTCCTATCTGGATGATTTTGAGAGCGCAGTTACTCCTTACAACATTGCTGGTGGGCATCTGCCATGGAAGTTGGGCTCTACTCCTGCCCGTTTTCAAGATAGTTCCGACCCATTGGCAGATAACTATCGACGAGCTAAAATGGCTTGGTACATCATCGACAGATCTGCTTTTTATCTAAGTGGAGGAAATAAGCCGGATAACATTTCTGACGAGGATTTGGAAAATCACTATGTGAGACCAGTACTACCTCAGGAAATCTACAAGCAACAAGATCGCCAAGTAGTGAATACTAACCTTCCAGTTTTTGATATTGCCTACTATCCGCAAGAAAGAGGACCTTACAACTACAATCCAAACCTGACACCTGATGGTCTACTTCCGGATCCTAAGAGTAATTATGGAGCCATTACCCGTGCGATTACCGGAGAAGTGAACTTCCGCCAGAATAACATGGAGTACATTGAATTCTGGATGATGGATCCGTTTATTCAAGGAGAGCGTGGTGTGGTGCACGATGGTATTGTGAATACAAATAATCAAACGGGAGGAAAGCTGATATTCAATTTGGGAGACGTCTCAGAGAATTTGTTGGAGGAAGGAAAACATGAATTTGAGAATGGATTACCTCCTGATGGAAGCCTTGAAAATACAGAACCTACGTCTTATGGTAAGGCCACGACCTTGCAATATCTCACGGAGTTTTTTGACAATTCAGCTTCTTCCAGACCTAATCAGGATGTTGGACTGGATGGGCTTAAATCAGAAGAAGAGCGGGCACAGTTTGGCCCTATCATTGGCCTAGACGGAATGAACGCTACCGGCCAAGCTAGAACCAGAGATGATGTCGCTGCGGATGATTTTGAATATTTTCTTAGTGACAACTATGACGAGCGTAATGCAAAAATTCTAGAGCGATACAAAAAATTTAACGGAATTGAAGGGAACTCGCCGATTGGTGCCGGTTCGAATAGTTTTACGGCCTCAGCAACCAATATTCCTGAAAACGAAGATTTGAACGATGATAATTACATCAATACACTAGAAGCTTACCGCGAATTTGAAATTGATATGACAGACATCAATTCCTTACAGGTTGGAAATCACAATATTGTTGACAAGGCCGTGAGTAGTGATGGTGAAGCGACGTGGTATCTATTTAGAATACCCATCAACCAACCGACCAAAACGGTTGGGGAATACACGGAAGAATCCAATAGATTCATCAGAATGTATATGACCGATTGGCAGCAGCCGGTAGTATTGAGGATGGCTAAGATGCAATTAGTGGCCAGCCAGTGGAGAAAATCAGTCGAAAACCTTAAGGATCAGGGCTTTGATGTATTACCAGAGACAGGCACTTCTGATTTTGAAGTGTCGGTGGTAAATATTGAGGAAAATAGTTTGCCAGCAGATGGGAAGCCACCCTATGTACTGCCGCCTGGAATTACTCGAGATCAGGATAATACCACCACAATTTCTCGTCAGGTGAATGAGCAGTCGCTCAAGATTTGTGTGGAGGATTTGGAAGATGGAGATGCACGGGCCGTGTACAAAGAAGTTTCTCAGGATTTGGTCAATTATGGCAGACTCAAAATGTTTTTTCATGCCGAGCAATATCAAAATGATATGGTTAATGACGATGAAATGACAGGGTTTCTTCGCTTGGGGTTAGACCAAACCTCTAATTATTATGAGATTGAAGTTCCTTTAAAAATCACTCCTGATAATGCGGCACCTTACTTGGATACTGATGTATGGCCGGAAGAAAATGAAATCAATATTGCCTTAAACGAGCTGTACGGAGTGAAAGCTGCGAGAAATGGGAGCGATGTGAATGTCGAAGATGAATTTAGCAGGCAGTCTTCGGATGGAAAATACAGACTTACCATAGTTGGAAATCCAAAGCTGAACAATATCACGACCATGATGATTGGGATTAGAAATCCAAAATCCGAAGATAGTGCAGAACCGCATTCACTCTGTATATGGGCCAACGAAATGAGATTGACCGATTACGATGATGAAAAAGGCTGGGCTGCTAATGCCAGAATGAGTGTGAAATTGGCCGACTTTGCTACAATTAATGCAGCAACTCGATACACCAGTGTAGGCTTTGGCGGTATACAAGACAATATATCTCAACGGACACGTGATGAATCCATTGATTATGATTTGTCCATGAACATGAATGTGGATAAACTAATACCGTGGAATACTGGCATTAAGATCCCCATGTTTGTAAGTTATTCGAAGTCCAAACAAACACCAAAATATGACCCGTTAGACCCCGATATACCTTTGGAAGCTTCAGTGTTGAAATTTGACCAACAGGAAGAGCGCGACGAATACAAAGAGAAAGTAATATCACAGACGGTCAATAAAAGCATCAACTTTATTGATGTACATAAAGAAAAAGTGAAGCCAGATGCCAAAAGCCATGTGTATGATATTGAGAATTTCTCGTTCAGCTACGCCTACTCTGAGCAGAAGTCAAGCAATGTGAATACAGAAAGGGACTTTAGAAAAGAGTATGATGGTAATGTTTCATACAACTACAGCCCGCAGCCTCCATCTCTGGAACCATTCAAAAACTCAGAAGCTCTTTCCAGCCCCTACCTGAAACTGATCAAGGACATCAATTTTTCTCCTTTGCCTAATAATTTTTCTGTTAGAGCATCTATGAATCGAGTTTTTAGAAAAAGGCAATTGAGGAACGCGGACTTAACCACCACTGGAATTGATCCAAATTTCGAAAAGTATTTTACTTTCAACAGAACCTATAATGTCCGATGGAGCATTTTCAAAAGCCTCAGTGTAAATTATAATGCCACCGCTAATGCTATCATCGACGAACCTGAGGGAGATATAGATACACAGGCCAAACGGGATTCTATCTGGAACAACATCAAAAGGTTTGGAAGGATGAAAAACTATAACCAAAGTATCGGAGCCAACTATAGGCTGCCTTTGGATAAGCTTCCCTTGACCGACTGGATGAGTGCCGATTATCGATACAATGTGGATTATCGCTGGACAGGTGGAAATATTGGTCAGGTAGATGAGTTCGGGAATCTGGTGGAAAACAGCCGTACCAGAGATTTGAATGGAAAGATTGACATGATAAAGTTGTATAATAAGTCTAAGTACCTCAAATCGATCAACTCCCCTTCTCGATCCAGAAGCAGCTCGACAAGATCACGAGCTCCGGCTCGTGTAGATACCACCAGGTCGTCCGGTGGAGGTGCTGGACTCAAAGGTTTTATGCGCCTACTCATGTCTCTGCGCTCAATTAATATGACCTATGGGCAAAGGGAATCAACTAAACTCCCTGGTTTTATCCCGGTGCCTTACTTATTTGGTATGGATAGTGAATTTGATGCGCCAGGCTCTGCATTCATTTTTGGTAGTCAGGATCCCAACATCAGATTTAAGGCGGCTGAGAGTGGCTGGTTAGTAGAAAACGGAAGATTGACCACTCCATTTGTTCAGAGTCTCACAGTAGACCTCAATATCCGTGCGAATGTAGAGCCATTCAAGGATTTGAAAATTCAGTTGGATGCGAAAAGATCCGAGACCAGTGCCTATCAAGAAATTTACAGGTATGACACAGTCGCTCAGGCATATAGATCGCTGACGCCGTCTAGGTCTGGAAGTTATACAGTGACATTTCTGCCAATAAAGACTGCATTTACGAAAGATAATGGAGAGAATATTTCTCCTACTTTCGAAAAATTTGTAGAAAACCGAGAGGTGATTCGTCAACGGCTGAACTTGCTCAACTCAAATGGAGAGTATGATATTAATTCTCAGGATGTTTTGATACCCGCGTTTATTGCAGCTTATAGTGGAAAAAGTGCAGAGAGTGTAAAGTTGACCCCCTTTCCTAAAACACCGGTGCCAAACTGGCGGATAGATTATGCCGGGTTAAGTAAAATCCCTGCACTCAAGGAAACATTCGCTTCAATCAATTTGACACATGCTTATGTGTCTACCTTTAGTATTACCAACTACACAAATTCTCTCTTGTATAACAACCCATCGGCGCTTGAATTGGACAATAGTATATTGGACTACCCTCAGGCTACACAGTTGGGAGACAATGGTTCGCTTTCCCCGGTTTATGTAATCAATCAAGTGGATATGGTGGAGCGTTTCTCTCCGTTGATCGGAATTAATATAAGAACCAAAAGTAAGATCACATCGAAAATCGAGTACAAGAAAGAACGAAGTTTGTCCCTGAACCTTTCGAACTCACAGGTGACCGAGTTGAGTAGCAACGATATTGCCTTTGATTTTGGAATTACCAAGAGCAAAATGAAGATCCCATTCAAGATTAAGGGAAGAACATCTACCCTGGACAACGATATCCAGTTCAGGTTTACCTTTACCGTAAGGGATACCAAAACCATCCAGCGAAAAATTGAAGACGTGCAGACCGTGACCAATGGAAACATCAATTATCAGATAAGACCGACAGTGAGTTATGTTGCTAATCAAAAATTGAACATTACGATGTACTTCGAAAAGAACATCAACGAACCTAAAGTCTCGAACACTTTCCCTAGATCTTCTTCAGCTTTTGGTGTCCAAATGCGCTTCAGTTTAGCACAATAAATTTTGCATATATCTGGATATAATAATCTTATTAGATTGTTAATCGATTTGTGAAAATCAACGTATTTTTGGAGCACTTAATTAAACAAAATCGATTCAAGATGAATATTCCTGAAAACTTACTTTATACAGAAGATCACGAGTGGGTAAAGATAGATGGCGATGTAGCCACTGTTGGTATTACAGATTTTGCTCAAGGTGAGCTTGGTGATATTGTATATGTAGAAATCGAAACTGAAGGTGAAACTATTGCCAAAGGTGAATTATTCGGAACTATAGAGGCGGTAAAAACGGTGTCCGATTTGTTCATGCCTATGTCTGGTGAAGTGGCAGAGTTCAATGAAGAGTTGGAGTCCGAGCCAGAGATTGTAAACTCTGATGCTTATGGCGATGGTTGGATGATCAAAATCAAACTTTCAGACATGAGTGAAAAAGATAGCCTGCTTTCTCCAGATGCTTACAAAGAGTTGATAGGGAAATAATCCCTTCAAAATCCATATTCAAAAAATTGGTAATAGGATGGACAGGTGCCATCCTTTTTGCTACACTCTCTCCTTCGGATGGTGATCCTCTTTTTGAGATACCCATTCCACATTTTGATAAAGTAGTTCACTTTGGGCTATTCATGATTCATGCTGTTTTTGTAGGGCTGTCGCAAGATCTTAGAAAAGGTCTCGTTATTGGAATATTGAGTGGTATTTCTCTAGGGTTATTTACAGAATGGATGCAATCTTATGTCCCAGGTCGGCACACCGACATTTACGATGGTTTGGCCGATGTCTGCGGAACCCTATTCGGACTCCTTTCGGTATACATAGTTAGGTCCAGAGAATCAGCTACTTAGCATCAGTCTTGTCAATTGTTGATTTATTGTGGATTAATTCTGTTGAAAAAAAATGAATTAGCATAGATATAATCTGGACTTTCGTATATTTGAAGTTGCTATTAGAAAAGAAATTTTATTTAATTAAATAAGCATGGAGCTAAAAAAAGACCCGAAAATATCTCTAGAGAGAAAGTCAGGGATGTTTTTTAACATTGGCCTTGCTATCAGTTTATTACTAGTCATCACTGCCTTTGAGTGGAGATTTTATGATGATGGAGGATTAGTTGATTTAGGTCAAGTGGATGATGATTTTGAGGATATCATGGAGATTCCTCCAACCGAGCAACCACCACCACCACCACCAAAGATCGAATTGCCTAAGATTATAGAAATTCCTGATGAGGAAGAAATCGAGGAAGAGATCGAAGTGGATTTGGATGTGGAAATCACAGAAGAAACAGTTATTGAAGATATCGTATTCGAAGAAGCTCCTGAAGAGGAAGTTGCAGACGAGATTTTTGATATTGTTGAAGACCAGCCAGGACCTCCGGGTGGAATGGCAGCGTTCTACAAGTACGTGGGTAAGGAAATGAAATATCCTAACCAGGCGCGTAGAATGGGTATCGAAGGTAGAGTGTTCGTTCAGTTTGTAGTGGATAAGTCTGGAAACCTTACTGAAGTTAGAGCTATCAAAGGTATTGGAGCTGGATGTGATGAAGAAGCAGTAAGAGTATTGAAAAATGCTCCTAAGTGGACTCCTGGTAAGCAGAGAGGTCGTCCAGTAAAAGTAAGAATGATTCTACCTATTACGTTCAAGTTGAGCTAATAGAGAAACGATAAGAAACAAAAAACCCTGATGGTAGACCATCAGGGTTTTTTTATGTCTGTATTTTTTGAAAGGAAAATTAAACTACGTTCAATACCTGCTCCTTGATTTTTTCCAATTCATCCTTCATGTCTACTACCAACTTCTGGATGTCCGAGTTGTTGGCTTTAGATCCAATCGTATTGATCTCTCTTCCCATTTCCTGACTGATGAATCCTAATTTTTTGCCTTGTGATTCCTTTACTGCAAGGGTTTCGTGAAAGTAGGAAATATGGTTCTGTAGTCGAATAATCTCTTCGGCTATATCTAGCTTTTCTATGTAGTAGATCAATTCCTGTTCAAAACGATTAGGGTCTGACTTTTCGGAGGCCGCCAATTCAGATAAACTCTCATTGATTCGATCCTTAATGGCGATTATTCTTTCAGGATCTTTCTCTTTGATAAGGGTTAATTTTTGGTCAATACTTTTGGCAAAAGTACCTAAGGCAGATTCGGCAGCTTGTCCTTCTTGTATGCGAAATTTTTCACATTCTACTAGTGCCTGATTGATCAGGGTAAAGAGTTGTTCTTTATCTACCAAGTCATTGGTTGTGTCCGAATATTCGAAAATATCTGGCTGTCGAAGTACTTCTTTGATCAGTTCAGCATCTGACAATTCGGCCTCACTGACCACAGTTCGCAACTGTTTTTTATAATGATTAAATAGTGATTGATTAAGGACTCCCGCGCTACCAACACCATTTTTCAGCGTGATATCAATACTAAAATTGACCTTGCCTCTGACGATTTTATCTGTCAATATTTTTTTTATCTCGTTTTCGTACGCAGCTACTTCTTTAGGCAGCTTCGTGGAGATATCGAGAAACTTCGAATTGAGGGATTTGATTTCAACATCAATGCTCATTTGATCATTCTCAAAATTGGCATGGCCGTACCCTGTCATAGATTTAAGCATTTGCAATGATCGTCAAATAAGGCCAGTATTAAAAATAGAATAGATTAGGGGCGGGTTTAAAAATCGTAGCCTAAACTCAGATAGAACTGCATGTCGCCGACTTCATAATCGGCAATTGGCTTAGCAAAATCGAATCGTGCATAATAACCAAGAAGTACTGTACGTATACCAAACCCATAACTCGCCAGCCAGGGATTATCTGAAGTCCTGATGACTGCTTCAAAAGGAGACCCTTCTCTTTTGACCACCTTGCTATTGACTTCATGCTCGTCACTAAACGGAGACTTACCGGACCAGGAAGAGCCAAGGTCGTAGAATCCTATCGCCTGGAAGTTCCTTAGGAAATTAGACTTGATAGACCCACGAGAGAAATACTTGAATATCGGAAACCTAAGCTCGGCATTCATGGCCAAGACATTCGAGCCGCTAAAAGTGTTGTAATCGAAACCTCGTAGATTGACAAACTCAGCAAATAGTATATCGGTATTATCTTTTGTGTTACTGAAATGAAGTGGCGAATCTACCTGATCTGTGTTTTCACTGTCGTTAGCCACCCAATTATCCATACCACCAAGCATGTAAGTTTTAGGATTGTTTCCAAATGATCGCCCGAAGTAAATACGCCCGGCGAAAATCAACTCTCTTGATATCTTTTGATAACGACGAAGGTCAACCGAGAAGTTGCTGAAGGTAAGATCGTTATCAGAGACAGCCTGATAATGCTCAAAAGATATTTTGGCACGGCTTCCCTCGTATAGATTTAAACCATTGGCTAATGTATTATCATATACCCAGTGTGCTTTAATCCCTGCAAATGTGTTTTGTGACTCTAGTACATAGGGTTCTTGTGGTGGGAAATTTCTCTGTAGAGCATCTGGACTTAGATTGTTGAATCGCGTAAACGTAACAAACGGCTGTAAATCAAAACGTGTGGCCACGGAAAGTGGTAAAGATGCTCCCACTGTGAAGGTATTCTTTTTATACTTTTGAATAATCTCATCCCCTGCCCCAGAGAAATCAAAACGCTCTTCCAAATAAACGTTTCTATCATATCTCGCCATCAAATCAATGGTGTATTTTAAGAATCGGTATTCCGCAAAGAAGTCACCGCTTTTCAGGTCTGTAATAGCTAAAAATCCCCCATAAAACTTATGGTTTTCCAGAATATCATTCATTTCGTATTCCATCAAAATTCCAAAGCCGCGAATTGGATCAATTTTAAATGTGGTGATGACGTTATTGGATGAGAAGGCAGTTTCATAAGCATGAGGACCTGTTACGCTTGGTTCCTTTTGCATTTTCTGATAGGTAGTAAGAAAAGAAAAGGCTTGCCCATCCTCTTCATCTTCTTCTGGCTCATCTTCGAATTGGTAATCATCCGTATCAATAAATACATCTTCGTAATCTTCTTCCTCTTCTTCTGTCTCTACGCCTTCACTCTCAGAAGAAATATCAAAAAGGCCCTCTCCCAACTCGAGCTCTTCGGATGGTAGATCATCTTTGCTCTGTTCAGCTCTTCGCTTTTTTATAAACTCTACTTGTTCTATTTGGTTGCGTAAAGTAGGTGGGGTAAAGGTGGTTTGATCCAGGTTGTAATTTTGGTGGAGGTAGATCCTAGACTTGCCATTATTCAGCATTAAAAAAGCCAAGTCGTGATTTTGTCTGTTAATATCATATTCCTGCAAACTTGCCCGGAAATTAGACACCTGATTATAAATACCATTCGAAAAATTGTATTTGTAAAGGTTGTAGATCCCTTTTTGATCACTTAGGTAGAATACATTCTCACGATCAACTGGCACAGGGTAATAATCATTGCTCAAAGTGTTGGTCATCCTGTAGACCACGTTTGTGGTGGTATCTAAATCATAGGCGAACAAGTTCAAATTGTTCGGGGCATCATTGATATTGTCTAGTTCAAGATTCAGTGTGTCGCTCGGACGGTTGGAGCTGAAGACAATCGCATCCGTGCCCGGGATAAACTTTGGATTCAAGTCATCGTACTTGTCTCTGGTAAGTCGTTTTACAGCATTTCTCCTCATGCTGATTAGGTACAGGTCGTTCTGCCCCTGAATGTCAGCACTAAGCACCGCCAACTTTCCATTGTCATTAAAACCGATGCCTTGAATTTGATTAAACCTAAGAAGGGACTTTCGTTGTTTAGTTCTGGTAGGAACATCGTAGGAAACCAGATAATTGGTGCCATACCAGTTTTGTATAATACCCAATTTGGATTCGGTAATCCATTCGATGATTGGAAGCTCAAGAGTTACTTCCTGATTGATGACATGGTAACCACCACGAAGCGCAGTTCTTTCTCTTCCGTTGTCGAGATTTCTTACATTCACGGTGTACTTGCCGCGGTAGTTGTTGACATAGGCGAGATATTTTCCATCAGGACTCACACGAACCTTGGTAAGCTTAGCCACTTTGCCGGTTTTATTGATCAGCTTGTTGTCCTTTTCAGGGGAATCATAAGCTGCATCCAACGAAGCATTTGCATTTCTGTAGTATTCGGCCCATTCGTATTTAAACTGCTTGAATGAAATTCCTAATGAGCTCGCTATACTGTGTTCAGGGTTTCTTATAATTCTTGTTAGGTTGAGGATGTTGGAAATGTTGCTGGGCCCATATTTAACCGCGATATAGTTCCACACTGACTGTCCTACCATTTGTGCTCTGATATCTTCGAGACGATTCAGTTTTTTTGTTTTTCTTTTGGTTAAGAAATCCCTCATATAATCGTCCATCTCAACACTCCATCCATAGGCGGCGTAGTTGGCCGCTCCTCCTATGAACCACTCGGGCAAATGAAGCAGATAGGCACTTTGAAACATTTCTGCCAAACTCCCTCCAAACATCATATCGTCCAATAGCATTTTTGTTAAACGATACTTTAGTTCTTTTTTGAACTCAACAATGCTACCCGGATAGGCAATTTCTACCTGTAGTTTGACAAACTTGGTTTGCCCGGCAATGGTAAAAGTAGCCCCGTCCACACCGATGTTACTCTGCTTCAGGTCAACAGGAGAATTGTAAAGGAAAATTTTTGTTTTGGAAAAAGGTGCATAGCCCAGCATGTCTGTGAGCTTGTCATACTCTTCGTCCAGATAGTCCAAGGCTAATTTGGCATATTCTTCCCCCAGCGCGTAATAATGAATATCATAGTCGTCTGTACTGTAGTAGTACCAGTCATAGCTCTTGTATTGCACTCTATTTTGGCCAAATACTTTTCTATGCTCCTGAGCTTGTACAGCCAGTGTAGAAAGTAAAAGAAGACCAATAAGTAATGCTCTCAAACGCATGCAGTTAATTTTTGGGTTCTGTCGAATAGTATGAGTAATAACGACTTATATCAATTTCAGTATCTAGCACCTCTCCATCCAACAAATAGGCCGTGAATAGTTTTGAACACTCTGGGATTAAAGAAACACCCTTAGAACCAAAACCATTAAAGACATAAATATGTTCATTATCTGGATGTTTTCCAATGAATGGTCGGCGATCTTTTGTGGCTGGCCTTATCCCTGCCCTTCTTTCCGTTACTTGATATGTTTCGTTTAGCAACCCGCTCAATTTCTCTTTCAATTCATTTTGTCCGGCTTCAGTAGGTTCCATATCATCAAACTGATGCTTATAGGTAGAACCTACCCTGATGTTCTGATTTTCAAATGGTAAAATGAAGACTCCTCGATTATAGATAGTCTTTGGCCTTTTATCCATTTCGATGTCCATTATTTCGCCCTTTACTGGATGAAATGGTAACCATCGAAACCATTCGGATTGATGAGCCATGATCCCATTACAGAATATTATTTTCTTGAATTTCAAATCACTGAATGAAAAGTGATCAGAATGGCTCTTCAAATCCTGTTCATAAAACATTGTTTCCTGATAACTACCCTTATCGATCAAATAGTTTTTATTGGCCTTTAGAAGATTGAGGATATTCACATAACCGGCTTGCTTTAAAAACAACCCTCCATATTGGTCATGTAGCTGGTGTGCATCTATGTGAGTGGTAGCTGTTTTGTCAATATAGTGGTTGAATTTTTCATCTGATTTTTTGGCTTCCCAGTCGTTTTGATCATCTATGGCGAAGTATGGACGGTACACTCCAATAGGATGAAAAAATTTGGACACCAATTTACCTTCCAGTTGTGGATAAAAATTGAGCAGTTCAGGAAATAACTCATCAGCCTTCCAGGTTTTAAACATCTTTCGGCCGGTGATTGGATTGAATATACCTGCGGCTACAGCCGAGGAATGATTCTGGTCCGGTTGATCCAATACCATGATTTTTTGCCCCCTTTCGAGCAATCTTTGGGAAAGTATGGCTCCTGCCAGACCATGACCGATGATTAAGTAGTCGTACATGTTATATTTGCGATTGAGCAATAATCCTACAAAATTGCGGACTTACTATTATAAAATATGATCCAAATTCAGAATTTTGTTTTCAATCCCTTCATGGAGAATACCTATGTGTTGTATGATGAAACCAAAGAAGCGATTATTATCGATCCGGGATGTTATGAACAGGCCGAAAAGGATGAACTGACAGACTTCATTGAAACGAATGAACTTAAGGTCGTCAAACTCATCAATACGCATTGCCATATTGATCATGTTTTTGGTAATGCTTTTGTAAAGAAAAAATACGGTGTGACTTTGACGATTCATAAGGAAGACGAAGCCACACTAAAATCTGTGGAAGTTTATGCGCCAGCTTATGGATTTCAGAATTTTGAAAACACCGAAGCAGAAGAGTTCTTTGATGAGGGAGATCAGATAAAGTTTGGCAATTCTACCCTGGATATCTTTTTTACACCGGGTCATGCACCAGGCCATGTCGTTTTGGTAAACCAAGAACAAAATATTTGCATCGGTGGAGATGTACTTTTTGATGGAAGCATTGGGCGTACAGATTTGCCAGGAGGAGATTTTGATACACTTATTAAAAGTATCCATGAGAAGGTATTCGCACTTGAAGATGAAACCGTAGTGTATCCTGGACATGGAGGAACCACAACCGTAGGAAAAGAAAAAGTCTCCAATCCATTTTGCGCCCTATCCAGATGAGCATTCGAAATTTCACTCCCAACGCCCTCACGAGTCTCAATTTGGCTTTTGGCTGCTTTGCTATCGTGGAGATATTTGAAGGGAGGTTGGAGAATGTTATTTATTACACGCTCTTATCGGGGGTAGTAGACTTTTTTGATGGGTTTTCCGCCCGTCTGCTAAAGTCCACTTCAAACATTGGCAAAGACTTGGATTCGTTGGCTGATATGGTTTCGTTTGGGGTAGTTCCTGCGCTAGTCATGTATCAATTATTGCAAATCAGTGCGCCAGATACGCCTTGGAAATATACCGCCATTTTAATAGCGGTGATGTCGGGACTTCGATTGGCCAAGTTCAACAATGATGAGCGTCAATCTGATCGATTTTATGGTCTACCCACTCCAGCTAATGCTTTTTTGATTATTTCGTTAGCTTATTTGGCAACAGAGGGCTTTTGGTATGATATAGTTAACAATTGGATGGCATTAGTGGGAATTACCTTTACCACTTCCTTTCTTCTGGTAGCTGACATTCCCATGCTGGCTTTTAAGTTTAGTAAATATGGATGGAAGGGTAACGAAGCAAAGTATAGCTTTTTATTACTGAGTTTGGTGATGGGAATTGTATTTCAGTTAGTGGCTGTACCATTAATTATTGTCATGTATATAATTGGTTCAGTAATTGCACACCTGATGTCGCCAAAAGCATAAGGAACAAAAGTACCCACCAGTGGATTTGACAGGAATAGGTTGAAAAGGAAAGTACATATCATATCGGCAGTTTTGCTTTTGTTATCTATTACACCGGATGTGGTAGGGCAAAATACCTCGGTACTATCCAATGGAGAGTGGTTCAAACTAGCTGTGATTGAAGATGGTCCTTATAAAATAGATCATACCTTTCTGACCGAGATGGGATTGGACCCGAGTAGCATCGATCCAAGAAAGCTAGCTATTTATGGAAACGCTTATAATGGCATGCTTCCTCAGGCCAATGATGGACCCAGACCTAATGACCTCGTTGAAAATAGCATTTTGATTGTTGGTGAATCCGATGGGAAGTTTGATGCAGGAGACTACCTACTTTTTTATGGTAAATCATCTGACCACTTTAGTTTTGATTCCTCATCTGATACTTTTCAGTTCGAAAGAAATGTCTACAGTGACACGGCTTTTTATTTTCTAACGATTCAAGAATCGAATGGGAAAAGAATTGCAGAAACCAGCCTTCCAGTAAATGGAGCTACGGTATCAAACACTTACCTTCAACTTCAAGCACATGAACTAGAGACAAACACAATAATTAGCTCGGGTCGTCATTGGTTTGGTGAGCGCTTTACAACCTCAGAAAGAACCCAAACCATTGGATATTCAGCTGATGGAATCGTGGGTGGTTCTGATATTACACTTTATATGGGGGTAATGTCCAGATCCACAGAGGCTTCTTCATTCGACTTGTCTTTGAATGGACAAAGTTTAGGCTCCATTGTGATGGATCCTATTTCATCTGGAACTTATGTGACTCAAGCCGATACTAAAAACGATACCTTAAGTATCAACAGCACATCAATAAATAATTTGGATGGCCTTTCTCTGCAATTGACATTTAATGAACCTGGTGTTAGTGATGGTTATGTGGATTATGCACATCTGCTTTATGAAAAGAAATTGGATTTGTCTTCTGGCGTTTTGAATTGGTTTAAAACATCCAGTGACCAGGCTTTTAGCGTGTCAGGTACAACGGCATCCAGTAGAATTTGGGATATTTCTGATCCGACTGGAGTAAAAAAGGTAATTGCAGAATCTGGTAGTAGCGATTTATCTTTCGGGACGACAACAGATACAGATCACTTTTTAGCGTTTAATGAAGGGCAGGAAATAACCCCATTATTAAGTAAGCCTATATCCACTCAAAACCTACATGGTTTACCATCGGCAGATGGTATCATTATCACTCATGATAATTTTCTACCTTCAGCAAGAAAACTGGCTGATTTCAGGTTAGCCCATGATGGGCTGCTGGTTGAAGTGGTTACTGTGCATCAGATATTTAATGAATTTTCAAGCGGAGCACAGGATGTGACAGCCATTCGTGATTTCATTAGATACCAATATGAAAAATATGGCGAACTCAAGTATGTCTTGATGTTTGGTGATTGTTCATTCGATTATAAAGATAGAAGCATCAATTCTACCAATTTTGTTCCTGTGTACGAGTCTAGAAACTCTTTGCATAGGCTGTGGAGTTATTCTTCAGATGACTATTTTGGATTTATGGAAGCTGATGAGGGCGAGTGGGTAGAGACTTCAGCTGGTGATCATACGATGGAAATTGGAGTTGGGCGTATTCCTATTCAAACAAATGAAGAAGGAGAAGGGGTAGTAAACAAGTTGATTCGCTATCAGACCAATCGCTTAGGTTATGGTAAATGGAGAAATAAAATGACCTTCATCGCAGATGATGGCGACAACAATATCCATCAACAAGACGCTGAAAAAATGGCTGAATTTGTGGATACCACAAGAACAGAGCTGAATGTAAACAAATTATACCTTGACGCTTATCCTCAAGAACAGAATAGGTCTCCGGAGGCCTCTGATGCTTTTTTGAAGGCTATATCCCAAGGCAATTTGATTGTGAATTTTACAGGCCACGGCAATGAAGGACAGTTGACCCATGAAGATATTTTTAATGAATTCATGATCAATGATTTGAGCAATAACATAGTGATGTCATTGTTCATAACCGCTACTTGTCAGTTTGGCAATTATGACGACCCCAATCGAGTCTCTGGAGGTGAAAAAATGGTACTACTTCCTTATGGTGGATCAGCCGCATTGATTACCGCCACAAGACCTGTATTTTCGAATACCAACTATCAGATTAATGAGGCATTTTATTTCTCGGCAATGGAAAAGGTAGATGGTAAATTCAAAAGGTTGGGAGATATTATGCGTGAAACTAAAAACAATAGCCTCGTAGGTGCAGGCAATAGAAATTATGCGCTGCTTGGAGATCCGATGATGAGAGTTGTCTACCCAGAGCAAACGATAAGCTTGAAGTCAATCAACGGAAAGCCCATTGACCAGTTAGATACTTTGAGAGCTTTCGGAAAATATCAAATCACCGGAGAGGTTCAATCAAATGGGGTTCGTGATCCAAAATTTAGTGGTGAGGTGACGTTGACAGCATACGATAAACCAGCTAGTTTTCAGACATTGGGTGATGAGTCGACCAAAGAGATTTTTGGAATCAGAGATGTGCTTCTTTTTCAGGGCCGAGCGACGGTCACCGAAGGGGAGTTCAACATTGAGTTTATAGTCCCCAAAAACATTAATTACTCTTTCGGAGAAGGCAAACTTAGCTTTTATGCACTGAACCATTTATCTACAATAGATGCCCATGGCGCATTTTCTGAAGTGATTGTAGGAGGATCGGAAAAGTCCGCCAATACCGACCAAACACCCCCAGAGATCGACATATATCTTAACGACAGTACCTTTCAGTCAGGAGAAACTGTTGGCGCTTCTCCTTTATTGCTTACAAAACTGACCGACGAAAGCGGGATTAACATTTCAAATGCTGGTTTTGGAAACGAACTCTTACTCTATCTGGATGGTTCGGAAGCGAGGGTGTTAAATGAATATTATGAGGCGACTCTTGACACCTATCAAGAAGGTTGGATTACTTATCCTTTGGATAATCTTGAGGCGGGTAGACATGAACTGACCATTGAGGCTTCAGATATATTTAACAACTCTACAAGTCAAACAATAGAATTTTTCATTACAGAAGAAAATGGAATAAAATTGACTGAAGTACTTAACTACCCAAATCCTGTAATGCCAGCTGAGGAAAAAACCACTATCAGGTTTGTGCATGACAGATTGGGTGAAGACCTTCGAGTTTTTCTCACTATTACAGATATGCAAGGGCAAGAAATATATACCCGAATTTATCGTTTTGATAATGTTTCTGAAAATACACTTCAGCTTGACTGGAACTTGAATAGTCCAGGTGCAGATAGAGTTAGAAAAGGGATATATATTTATAGGCTCAAAGTACAAAGCCAGATAGATAATTCTTCTGGAGAAGTGTTTAGAAGGATAGTAATCATGAATTAGCTATCTTGCGCACGTTAATTTTTAATCTATGACAACGACAACAATTAAAAGGATTTTTATAACCGCCTTCCTTTCACTACCTAGCCTAGTTGTGTTTGGACAAATAAATTTGGATGATTTAGCCGGACAGGAGGGATCACGAGTGATTACCACTGCAGTACCATTTGTCAGTTTTGCCCCAGACTCAAGGGCATCCGGCATGGGAGATGCAGGAGTAGCGACCTCACCGGATGCCAATAGTGTGCATTGGAACAATGGAAAATTGGCATTTATTGATAAGGACTATGGTGTCTCGCTCTCATATGCGCCTTGGCTGAAAAATATAGTGGGAGATATGTCTCTCTCTTACCTCTCTGGATACTACAAATTGGATCGAATTCAAACCATAGGAGTTTCTATGAGATACTTTGATCTGGGAGAGATTCAATTGACCGATAATTCAGGAAATGCTTTGGGTGTTGAAAACCCAAGAGAAATGGCTTTTGATGCCACTTACTCAAGAAAGCTAACAGAAAAGATCGGTATCGGAGTGACTGCCAGATATATCTGGTCGAACCTCATCGGGAGTGTGACAGGAGCTGCTAAACCAGGAAAGAGTTTCGCTGTGGATTTGGGCTTTTATTATACCAACCCTATTGTAATCAGTGGTAAGGACTCAGAGATTTCATTTGGAGCTGCTATTACCAATATTGGACAAAAAGTAACTTATAGCAATGAAAGTGAGGCTGATTTTATTCCAATTAACCTGAGGGTTGGTACGGCCTTGAAAGTAGGCTTGGATGCTTATAACTCACTGACCTTTGCTTTGGATTTGAACAAATTGATGGTTCCAACTCCTCCCATCTATGCAGTAGACCCGGATACGGGAGAGCCGGTAGTAGACAACAACGGTGATCAGGTAATTTTCAAAGGGAAAGACCCAAATAGAAATCTATTGGCAGGTATGTTCGGATCATTTAGCGATGCGCCAAATGGTTTTTCTGAGGAAATGCAGGAGATTATGATTGCTACAGGTGTAGAATACTGGTACAAAGAACTATTCGCAGCTCGTCTCGGCTACTTTTACGAAAATCAAAACAAAGGAGGCAGACAATACCTCACTTTGGGTCTCGGGTTCAGATACCAGAAATTTGGAATTGACTTTTCCTACTTAGTACCAGGGGACAACAATCACCCGCTGGCAGAAACGGTAAGATTCTCTTTACTTTTCAATTTTGAAAAGGCGGAAGTACAAGATACTACAGTCAATTAATGCTAGATAGAACCATTGCCCCACCGGCAGGAGAAATTGTATTCGGTGGGCTACCAAAAGTTAATCGACAAACATTTGATTCAGGAGTTTCTCTGTTTTGGCTTAGTGCTGGTGATCAGCCTGTTGTTAAAGTTGAGCTTGTATTCGAATCTGGGATTTGGTTCGAAACTCAGAAAGCTACCTCCTGGCTCACAGCCAAAATGTTAGCTGAAGGAACGAGCAAAAAAACGGCACGCCAAATCACTGAGGGGTTTGAACAACTTGGTGCTTTTTTAGAAATCAATCCAGGCTTTGATGATGTATCTATCGCTGTCTACGGTTTGCAAAGAAATTTTGATCAAGTCATTGCCTTGCTCAATGAGATCATCATTGAGTCCATTTTTCCAGAGCGTGAGTTTGAAATACTAAAATCAAACCGAAAAGATCAGATTACTCTAAATGACAACAAGAGCAATTTGTTTGCTTCCAAAAAACTACGAGAAGCCATCTATGGTGCACAATTTAGCTATGGGCAGGGACTTGGAGTGGATGACATTGATAGAATACAGCTCACTGACATAAAACAATATTATTCAGACCGACTATTTCACAACCCTAAAATTTATCTCTCTGGCCAAGTCAGTGATCGTTTGGTGAGTTTGGTTGAAAAAAACATTGTATTTCCTAAGTCCAATGAGCCAGTAAAAAAAGTGATTGATTTTGAATCATCCACTCGAGATATATATGTAGAACGAGAGGGTAGCATGCAATCGTCTATCAGGATGGCATGGTTGATTCCTGATCGGAATGACGAGAATTACTTTGATTATCAAATCACAAATAGTTTATTAGGAGGGTACTTTGGATCGAGGCTGATGAAAAATATACGGGAGGACAAGGGATATACCTATGGCATTCATGCCTATCCTGTCCATCTCAAGCACAGCTCTTTTGGGATGATTGCTGGAGATGTAGTAGCCGCGCATACTAAAGACACTTTCGCTGAAATTAAGGCAGAGATCGACAAATTGTTGAATGAACCGATTCCTGGAGAAGAGATTGAAACACTAACCAATTATTTGGCAGGCTCTTTTTTATCATCACTAGGCACACCCTTTCAGCTGATGGGTAAATTCAAAAAAATTGAAGAAGCCGGCTTAGATATATCCTATTATGATCGGTATTTTGAAGCCCTAAGGGGTGTGAATGAGGATTCAATCAAAAAGGCGACAGAGAAATATTTTAATGCCAGCAAGGCCTATACTGCGATCGTTGGTTTGAATCAGTAGTTATTCCACTTCTTCTGATCCTGTTTTCAAACAGATGTATCGCCCATTGGATATTTCATTAATACTGAAATACCTTAATGGAATGCTGTACCGGCCAGAGGAGTCAATCAAGCCGTACAACCCTCGACGTTCAACAATAAAATGACCATCCATAGTAGGTTGAATATGGGTATAAGATGGTTGAAGTAATGGGTCTCCAAACTGATTGAAGAGTCCAAGTTTTCCATTCTTATTACCTAGTAAAAAATCATGCGTTGTGATATGGATTGAATCAAATTCAATTTTGATTTTTACACTACCGGTATGATCTATAGCTCCAATTTTCCCATCCCTTCGGACTAGAGAAATACCATTTTTAAATGATGTTACCTGATCATAAGTAGGTTGAATGACTAGCTTTTCTTTCTTGTCAATAAACCCCCATTTGTCATTGAGAGAGACCGCAGCCAAATCAGAAGTGAACGGTTTAGTTTTTTCGTATCTATTGGCGATGAGTAGTCGCTGTCCAAAATCAACAAACCCGTACTGCCCATTTTTTTTGATGCTAATGAATCCCTCACCCTCATGACATATTTCCTGAATGTCTTCTGATAATGGGATAATCCAAAAGCCTTTGGAATTGATAAGTCCGACCTGATTACCTTGAGTGACTACGGCAAACCGCTTACTCAGCGGCTTGGAAATACTGTCATATTCGGGATGAAGGATGATTTCACCTAAAGGTGAAACAAGCCCTACCTTACCTTCTTCAGTCGTTTCGGAATAACCAAAAGGGTTAGGTCGTAGGTGGTTGTAGGTCTGGAAAAGAATTTTCCCCCGGTAATTGATGAGGTCGGTGCGTCCGCGTTTAGTCACCAAAGCGGTATTTGACTTTTGAATAGTCACACGATCGTATTCATATTCGCCAATGAACTCTCCAAATTGGTTAATGATTCTTTTGGACCCTAGATAGTTCACACGAGCAATATTTCCTATAAAAAGACCTGCTTCATCAAATTTGGCTGGGATGGCCATTTTTCCCGAATGATCAATGTACCCCCAGTAGTCATTTCGTTTTACTGGAATCAAATTATTACTGTTGGCCAAGAGACTATCAAATTGTAAAGAGGATATATTCGATCCAAATTTGTTGATGATGTTCCATCCATCTCCAGCAGAGGCGTATATATAATTGGCGTCGAAGATCAAGGTGTCAAAACCGCTTTTGTTTACCTGCTCGCCATTGTATTTGATGATTCTATAGACACCATTTTTTACAATCACATTCTTTCGAAATGCGGAAAGCTGTTTCAGAGATTGACCACGGTACACCATTTCAAAGTCTCTATTTAAAATCTCAGAAAACCCGTTGCGACTTACGACCATTAGATCAGAAGAGATTTCAAAAATAGAGTCGCAATAAAAGTCTTTCAGCAAAGAGTGATTAGCATCAAATATTTGAAAATGTTTGAACTCCTCTGTTTGATTGAGCGAAGGAATACTTTTAAATTCAGCTTTGTGAAGAATCGTTCCTGCTGAATCAATCGCTCCTACTTTTCCAGCTTTTATAATCAATGAATAGTGATCCGAAGCAGGTGCTATACTATCCAGTGAAGCCTCTATCTTGATGAGACCATTTTTGTTAATTATACCATTTTTCTTTTTTTCATTGGTAAATACGAACAGGTCGTCTTTGAAATAGGCAATACGGACGAAGTCTGTAGGAAGTAGTTTTTTCCCTTGCTGAGAAAGAAGGCCATAGTAGGATTTGCCTCTTTTCCTTTCCGATACGATTAATAAATCTTGAAGTGGTTTGATCGAGTGATATTTGAAATCCACAACCACTTCTCCTTTGAAATTTATTACACCAAAGAACAGTTCATTTGAAAACTTTCCTTTTATGGAAGCTATGATAAGATTTCTATGAAAGGCCTCGAGTGAGTAGTACCTTGGGCTAGTGATAACCTTATTCTTAATGGTTATTAGTCCCCAGTGTTCTTTCTTATATCCAATAACTGAATTAACGGGAACATTTAATCCTTTACTCCAACCTAGCTGATTGTATTGGGCTGGAATAAGAATTTCTCCATTTTCGTCTTTTAAACCAACCTTTTCTCCCTCTTTATAAATGTCAATGGGAGATTGGCTTAGCACAATTTCTGTTTGAAATTGTAAGAAAGCGATGAAGAGGAAGGTTATTAAATAGGTGGGATACTGTTTTATTCTCACCCTTTGGATTTGATTTTTTCCGACTGTTCTTCCAGGTTAAATAAGTCGTTGAGTACTTCTATCAATGAATCAGCTTCACCTCTTTGACATGCCGCTTTCAATTGTAACACTGGCAGCTTGATGATTTTATTCATCATGTTTTTAGTGGCTGTCTCAAGTAACTTGGTTTCAGCGTCATTGGCCTTTTTCAAGTAACGAGCCATTTCGTTCTGACGAATTTCTTCTAAAGCATTCTTGAGTTTATTGATCACTGGAGAAACTTCCATTTCTTTAGACCAGCTCCCAAACTCATTAATCGCTTCGCCAATAATTGCCTTCACATCAGGAATCGCAGCCAATCTTCTGTCGAGTGCTTCAGTAGCTTTCGCCTGGATGCCATCAATGTTGTATAGTAACAGACCATTAATCTCTTCAATGTGCTGGTCAATGCTTCTTGGCATAGACAAATCAAAAAGATATTTATGACTCAAGATCTTATGATCTTCAAAGGTGTTTTTAGTTATCAATGGTTGGTCTACTCGAACCGAAGAGATAATCACATCAGCATCTAAAAGAGCTTGTTGGTGATTTTCAAATGGCATAACCGTAAATCCGAACTCGGTTGCCAAGGCATTAGCCTTTTCGATGCTTCGGTTGCAGATCACTACTTCTTTCTCTGCGATGTGTTCAAGGTTTCGAACCACGTCTTCTCCGATTTCACCAAGGCCGAGCACCAAAATGTTTGGCTTTTCATGTGCCGAAGTCAATTCATCGATAAGTTCAACGGTCGCGTAAGAAACAGAAGCGGCGCCATCTCTGAAAGCGGTCTCCTGTACCACGCGCTTGTTGGTGAAGAAAATGGTATGAAGTAATCGGTGTAGGAAAGGTCCTACAATATTTTGATCAGCAGCTAACTGGTAGGCTGATTTGATTTGGTTGATAATTTGCAAATCACCAACGACCTGTGCCTCCAATCCTATCGAAACATTAAACAGGTGTTGCACTGCTTGTCTGTGCTCACTGAGATTGGAGAAATATTTTTTGTATTCTGAAATGTTGGAAATGCCTTTGGCTACGCCGATCAATTTGATGATTGTTTCATATTGATCCGAAGGAGAAGAATAATATACTTCGGTGCGATTACAGGTAGAGATAATCAGTGCTTCAGATATATCCGCATAATCTTCTATCAATTCGAGAAGCTGCTTGCTTTGCGCTTCATCGAATGCTACCATTTCCCGTACGTCAACTGGCGTGTTTTTATAAGATAAACTGACCGCCTTGAATTGATTGTGCATACACTTACTATTCGAACTGGCAAAATTAACCCAAAAAGAAATATTTTATATGACGAGAATCATGTCAGCCCTTATTTAGAATCTATATAAATAAATACATCAACAGAAAAAATAATCTATCAGTTCATGCTTATTCATAACATTTTTGACCCTAGTTTTGCACGGCAAATAAAAACACTTATTTGCACATGCATTTCGACAGTTCTAAATTGGTTTTTGAGGCGCTCACCTACGACGACGTGCTTCTACTCCCAGGTTATTCAGAAGTTTTACCAAGAGATACAGACACGAGTACTTATCTCACCAAAAACATCAAATTAAACATTCCTTTGGTCTCTGCGGCGATGGACACCGTTACAGAATCTGACTTGGCAATTGCCATGGCGTTGGAAGGTGGCATCGGCTTTATTCACAAGAATATGACCATAGAGCAGCAGGCTGCTCAGGTTCGTAAAGTCAAGAGATCTCAAAGTGGAATGATCCTCGATCCTGTTACACTACATGGCGATGCTACTGTTGGCGACGCCTTGGCAGCGATGAAGGAGCATAAGATTGGTGGCATTCCGGTGATAGACAAGGACAAGACATTAGTAGGTATCATCACGAACCGTGACTTGAGATTCCAAAAGAACAAAAAGCAGTTGATCCAGGAGATCATGACCAAGGACAATCTGATCACCGCCAAAGATGGTATCGGATTAGAGGGTGCTGAAGAAATTCTGCAAGAATACAAAATCGAAAAATTGCCAATCGTAAATGACGCTGGAAAGATGACTGGTCTCATTACCTACAAGGATATCCTAAAGAATAAGGACAAGCCTAATGCATGTAAGGATGAATTTGGCAGGCTGAGAGTAGGTGCAGCCGTAGGTGTGACACCAGATATCAAAGATAGAATCCAAAAATTAATCGAAGCAGGTGTAGATGTGGTGTCTATTGATACGGCTCATGGTCACTCAAAAGGGGTAATTGATACGTGCAAAACAATCAAAAAAGCTTACCCAGATTTAGATGTAATTGTAGGCAACATTGCGACTGCTGAAGCCGCGGTAGCCTTGGCAGATGCAGGAGCGGATGCGATCAAAGTAGGTGTAGGACCAGGTAGTATTTGTACGACTAGAATTATTGCGGGTGTAGGTATGCCACAGTTGTCGGCAGTGTACGAAGCAGCCAAAGCTGTGGAAGGCAGAGGGATTCCTATTATCGCAGATGGTGGGATTCGATTCTCCGGCGACTTTGTGAAGGCCATCGTAGCCGGAGCCAACTGTATCATGATTGGTTCGTTGCTGGGTGGTACTGAAGAAGCGCCAGGTGAGGTGATCATTTATGAAGGCAGAAAGTTCAAGACTTATAGAGGTATGGGATCTGTAGAAGCGATGGAAGACGGATCTAAAGATCGCTACTTCCAGGATGCTGAGGACGACGTGAAAAAATTAGTGCCAGAAGGTATCGTAGGTCGAGTGCCGTACAAAGGCATGGTGGCTGAAGTACTTTACCAACTAACAGGTGGATTGAAAGCGGGTATGGGCTATGCAGGTGCCTCTACGGTTGAAGGATTGAAGAAAGGTAAATTCGTAAAAATCACTGGTGCTGGAATGGCAGAGTCTCACCCTCACGATATCCAGATCACGAGAGAAGCGCCGAATTATAGTAGGTAATCAATTTCTTTTGAAGAAAATTTCGAACCCCAGTTTCTATTAGAGGCTGGGGTTTTTTATTAGAGTAAACCTTATAGGTTTTTGAAAACCTATAAGGTTTGGGCTAACTTTCTAGCTCGGATCTTACCTCCGAGCGATTCATTAAGACTTAGTGCGCTAACACAATTCCTGTCAATTCGTTAACTTTGATAAAAGAGCAATACGATGAGCAAATCAGATTTAAGAAAAACGGTACATAAGTATGTAGATCAAGCAGATGAGCGTACATTAGAAATGGTATTAGACTTAGTTGAATCTGAATATTCAAGTAAAAAAGCCTATCACCTTGATGGATCTCAAATCGGTCAAAACGAGCTTTTAAAGCGTGCCAATACCTCAGAAGAAGATATTATCGCCAAAAGAACCCAGAGCGCAAAGGCACTTCAAAAAGAAATCAAGAGTTGGTAGCAAGTGACTGTTGTTTTCACATTTTGGGCAAAATCTTGCCTAAAATCAATCCACGATTATTACTTAGAAGTCGCTTCACAAGAGAAAGCCGTTGACATTGCAAATCAAATTATTGAAACGACCCAAAGTCTAAATAAATTTTCTAAAAGAGGAAGATTGGTTGAAGAGCTTCAGGAGTTAGGTAAAGATCATCGTTATATTTTAGCCCTCCATTTCAAAATTATTTATCGAATTGAAAAGGATAAAATCTATACCACTGACGTATTTAGTACACGTCAAGACCCTGATTCAATATTGAAAAGAAATGTTTAACGTTCAGTTTCAATAATTCGTCTCGCTCTCGTTTCCGAGGAAGACGAAATAAATGTCCTTACTCCCAATCCCACCGCAATAGATTACCCGAAATGCCTTATAGACCTGACTGAAATTTTGCGACTCTGCTCGTCAATCGGGTAATGACGGTTGATTAACTTTTACTAAATTGCCTCGGTTATCAACTCATTGAATGATTTCACAAAAGGGCATCATTAGATTAAGCGTAATCCTTGGGATTATATTCTGGTCGCTATTCACCATAGTGGACCTGATGGCGCTATTCAGTGAGCTCAACGGCATTGCTTTTGGGTTCCCTCCTTTTGTATCCAATGCGATGCTGACGATGTTCATCATCTCACTCATCTTATTTTATAGGTTCAATATTGGACAGGCAGAGAGTGTCAATTTTGTGGATTTACTCTGGCGGGTTTTTGTATCAGGGTTGATCGCAACCGTAGTCACCCTTTGCATAGAGTTTTTCTTCACAGTATTTGCCTCTAGTAAAGTAGGAAGCAATACGCTAGTCATTAATTTCCTTTACCATGTCAATATTGGGCTGGTCATTGCCTTTCTGGTTTCCACTTTTATCGTTTGGAAAAGGCTGATTCTCTATCAAAAGTCGAAGACATTGCTGGCTACCTGGCAGCTATATGAATATGCCTTACTGGGTACTTTGATTTTCGATCTCTTTTCGCATGATTATCAAGACCCTGCCTTTCTAGCGGTGTATGGTATTCTGGTTTTGATAGGGTTATACCTATCATTCAATTTGAAATGGATCGCTTATCTCAACTTCAAACAAAAGTGGAGAAGTATACTTTTCGTACTTCTGGTGGTGATTTACATCTGGTATTTCTTCAAAACCCTGATGTTCTTCTCAGAGAAAGTACAATTAGTCAGAGACCTGCTTGATAGTGTGTTCATACTGGCGTTGATTACTTTCATAATCATCTATTGTGTTATCGCGCTTTTGGTGATATTGTTCAATTTGCCTACCACCTCTGTGTTCGAGAAGAAACTGGAAGAGGCTGTCAACTTCCAACGATTGAGCCAATCCATCCCTGCCGGAGAAAGCGAAGAAAAAGTCTATGAAATTTTGCTCGATAGTTCGGTGAGTGCCGTGTACTCTGAAGCGGCCTGGCTACAAATTTCAGACCCGAGCAAGAATGTAGAAGTCACGCTGACCCATAATTTGGATAAGGAATTAATCCCGGTTATTACGAAAGCAGTTAACAATAGTCGCTTCAAAAAAATATTGAATTCGGATTTTGATAGAAACCCTAAGTCACTCAAGATCTCAGCCAATCTGAAAAACGTCAACTTCCGATCAATTCTCCAATTTCCGGTGACGGTAAAAGGAGAAAAGATCGGCGTGCTCGCCTTGCTCAAGGAGGTGAATGACGGATTCAATAGAGAAATGGTCGACATCATCGACACCTTTGTGAATCAGGCGAGTATTTCTGTGGAGAACTTCAGACTTCTCAACGATGCCATTGTCAATGAGCGATACAAGGAAGAGCTGAAGATTGCCAACCGTGTACAAAACAAATTGCTCCCCGAAAGACTAGAACCTTGCGCAGCGTATGATATTCATGCTTATTCTCAAGCGGCGGATGAAGTGGGCGGTGACTATTATGATGTGTACCAGCTAGACGAAGAGCGTACCGCCCTAATCATTGGTGATGTGTCTGGGAAAGGAACTTCCGCTGCATTCCATATGGCGCAAATGAAAGGCGTGTTTCAGAGTTTGGTTCAATTGGATCTTGACCCCAAAGAGTTTTTGGTGCATGCCAATAATGCACTAAGCAGATGTTTGGAAAGTACGTCGTTCATCACCGTTTCTTTCTTTGTGATAGATAGCAAAAAGAAGAAAGTTCAATTCGCACGTGCAGGGCATTGTCCTTCCTTATATTACAGTGCAGAAAAGGGAACAACAGAATATTTTAAAAATAGAGGATTGGGATTGGGGATATTGAGAAACTTCAATTTCCATAAATACGTACAGGTAAATGAGTTTACCTATCAGGCCAAGGACGTACTGGTATTGTATACCGACGGAATCACAGAAGCCTGCAACGATAAAAAGGAGCAATTTGGCTTCGATCGACTACAAAGTGCTCTAACCAAGCACGCTGACCAATCACCTGGTGCTATTCAAGAAGGCATAATCAACGATCTATATGAGTTTTGTGGTAAGGAATCATTGAATGATGACTATACCCTTTTAATTGTGAAATTTAACTAGAATGATAAAAATAGATAATCATATCAATGACGACCCAGCTTACTATCAACTCTCGATAGGTGGTGAGGTAGATGCTTCATCTTCTATTCATCTAGAAGAAGGACTGAAGAATGCCATGGTGGCTAGTAAGAAGATTATCGTAGATCTGGCAGAGCTGGAATATATCTCTTCGGCTGGTTTGGGCGTATTTATGTCTATCATTCAAGACTTGGAAAACGAAGGAATTCAGTTCGTCATTTACGGTATGGCACCTAAAGTGAATGAAGTGTTTGAAATACTAGGGTTGAATCAATTGATTACAATCAAAAAGGATAAAGAAGAGGCTTTGGAGGCCATCAAATAAAATGCATCAATTTAAAACCAATTGTAAGCGAGAGCGACTCAAGGAAATCCGGCACTTTGTGGCGGAAGTCTTGACTGATATTGGTTTGTCCGAAATTGATGCCCATAAGGTGATTCTGGCAGTAGATGAAGTCTGCGCCAATCTGATTATCCATTCGAATAAATGCAATCCTTCTGAGTGTTTGGAGTTGTTTATTGAAGACCACGGAAAAGATGGCGTATTGTTTGAAATTATCGATTATGGAATTGGCTTCAATTACAACAATTACAAAGAACCGAATCTGGAAGAAATCATTCGCAAAAGGAAGAAAGGTGGCCTGGGCATTATGCTAGTAAAAAATATAATGGACACCGTAGAGTTCAAAAATGAAGAAAATAAGAATATTTGCAGAATGATTAAAAAGTTTACCAAAGACAAATGATCCAACCCTCCCGATTTTTACTTCTAATTCTTCTCGTTTCATTCTCCACTTTATCTTTTGCTCAGCCAAACCAGGATGACCAAACGCTATTTCAATTGGGTGATGAGCCTTTCGGTTTAAAAGTTTTCAATTATTATTTTCTAAAAAACTCTGATGAACCTTCTGCTGATAGCGCCAAAGTCAAGGTGACTGAATATCTGGATTTGTATGTTAAATTCAGACTAAAGGTAAAGGAAGCTGTGGCCCTTGGCCAAGACCAAACGTCTGAATTCAAACAGGAGTTTGAGACTTACAAGAAGCAATTAGCCGAACCATACCTCACACAGACGAAGGTGAATGACGAAATGGTAGAGGAGGCATATGCCAGAATGAAACAAGAGGTTTCTGCTGCTCACATTTTAATCAAGTCAGAAGAGCAAGGCAATCCGGAAGATACTTTGAAGGCCTACAATAAGGCATTGGAAATAAAAAATCGAATTGTTAACAGAGAGGATTTTGCGACGCTTGCGGCGAAAGAATCAGATGATCCAAGTGCCAAACAAAACGGTGGTTATTTGGGTTACTTTTCGGCTTTGCAAATGGTTTACCCATTTGAAAATGCTGTCTACGAGAATCAGCCAGGTTCAATTGTGGGGCCGGTTAAAACTAGATTCGGCTATCATATTATTGAAATCAAAGAGAAAAGAGCAGCTCGAGGGGAAGTTTTGGTCGCTCACATTATGATTCGATCTAACCCCGATAGTGCTTCCATTATTGCGGCGAAAGATAAGGCCACATCGATTTACGAAAACCTGAAATCTGGTGCTGATTGGAATGAGCAGTGTCGCTTATATTCTGATGATGTTCGCACGAAGAAACAAGGAGGAAGACTGCAGTGGTTTGGGACTGGCAATTTGGTGCCTGAGTTTGAAAGTGCTGCTTTTTCTCTTAAGAGCAACGGAGATATTTCTGAGCCGATTCAAACTCGATTTGGATGGCATATTATACAGTTGATAGATAAAAAAGGAGTTCCTCCTTTGGATGAAGTGAGAGCTGACCTTGAAAGTAAAATTTCAAGAGACACAAGGGCGGCTGACAAAAAATCTACGGCATTATCAAAACTGAAAGTGTCTCAAAATTTCAAGCAGTATCCGGCTGTTCGTGATCAATTGATCAACTACTTTGATTCTACCTTGTTGGATGCCAATTGGAGTTATGCAAAAACTAATGCCGATTTGAAGGAGACTTTATTTGTCACTAATGAGGTGCCATACAAGCTTGAGGACTTCTTTGAGTTTGTTGAAGAAAAGCAAAAGAAGCGCAAGCTGACTGCTCTTCCAGTTTATGTTGATCAGCTGTACAACCAATTCGAAGAAAAGAGCATTTTTGACGAAGAGCTGAAACTCATCGAAGCTAATAACTATGATTACCAAATGGTATTAGACGAATACCGCAGCGGAATTTTATTGTTCAATCTCATGGAGAAGGAAGTTTGGAATAAGGCCATGGTAGATAGCGTAGGCCTTGAAGGGTTTTATGAAAAGAACAAAAAGAAGAGTTATAAATTGGCAGAGCATGTGGTGGTCAGAAGATTTGTTTCGAAGGACTCGACTGTGCTTCAAAGTGTTAGCCTACAATTGGATAAATCAAATTCCGAATTGGATAGCCTGTTCAATAGCCAAGAACCATTAACTTTGCAGACTTTTGATGAAAAAATTGAGAATGGAAAGAACGATTGGCTTGATGAGCATTGGGAAGTAGGAACTTCAATTCAAAAAGGGGAAAACTATTTCACTTTGTGGTCAGTAGTCTCTCTTCAACCAGATGGATATAAGCCATTGGAAGACATCAAAGGGTTAGTGATATCGGACTATCAGAATGAGTTGGAGAAACAGTGGTTGAAAACATTGAGTAAGAAATATCCTTTAAAGCTGAACAGGTCGGTATTAAAATCATATATAGAAGAATTTGAAAATTAAATCTTACATAGCTGTAGTTCTCGGCATCTTTTTAGCATCCTGCGAGCAACTTTATCAGGTAGATACCACAGAAGAAGTGGATGATCGAGTGAAAATCGCTCGTGTCAATGATATTTACCTCTATGATGAAGATATCAGCAGTTTAGTACCACGGGGAAATCAAGGCGATAGCAGTATGATAGTCTCTAAATATGTGGACTCGTGGGTTAAAAAGCAATTGACTATTGCAAGAGCATCTACCGAGTTGGATTTTGACGAGGCAAAGATTGAGCGTAAAATACTTGACTATAGATATGCATTGATGGTACATGAATTTGAAATGCACTACATCAATCAGCGTCTGGATAAGGAGACCTCTGAGGAAGAAATCGAAAGGTACTACAACGAAAAATTTGAGAATTTTGTCCTTCGTCAGAACATCATGAGATGTTTATTTGCTATGGTTCCGGTAGAAGCTCCCCAGATAGAAAATTTCAGAAAACTAATTAGGTCCTACCCAGATTCTAACCTGGAAGAAATCCAGTCTTATTGCTATCGGTTTGCCTCTAAGTCTTCTTTAGAGACAGAACTTTGGATCAATTTTGATGAAGTAATAAGTAATACTCCTTTGATAAGTGTTCAAGAAAAGCCAGCGTTTTTGAAGAACAATAGTTTTGTAGAAACCTCTGATTCGAGTTACTACTATTTCATCAGAGTATTAGACTATAAAATATCAGATCAAATTGCACCACTTTCCTATATCAAAGATGACATAGAAAGTATTTTGATCAACAAGAAAAAGGTGGAGTTAAGAAAGGAATTGGAAGAAGAGGTATACAAAGTAGCGAAGGAAAATAATGAATTTGAAATATATTAAGTTAGGGATATTAACGCTTTTGATTGGCACCGTAGGGCTTGTTCAAGCACAGTCCGATGACAAGGGTGTGGTGATTGATAAAATCATCGCTAAAGTTGATGATTACATTGTGCTCAAATCTGAGCTTGATAGGGCCTATTTGGAATTTTTGTCGAGAGGTGAACTTTCTCAAGGGAATGCAAAGTGCCAGATTTTGGAATCTTTGGTTATCAACAAAATGATGGTGGCCAAAGCCGAAATTGACTCTGTCTACGTACTTGATGTTGAAGTAGAAAGCAATCTTGATCGTAGGATGTCATACTTTATCCAGCAGATCGGATCAGAAGAAAGGTTAGAAGAGATCTACAACAAGTCGATTGAAGAATTTAAGGAAGAGCTTTTTGATCAGATCAAAGAACAAATGATTGTGCAAAAAATGCAAGGCACTATTGGGGAAGACGTGTCTGTGACACCAGGCGAGGTCAAAAAATTCTTTAGTAAAATCCCTGCAGACAGTTTACCCTATTTTTCCACTGAAGTGACGATTGGTCAAATCGTAAAGATTCCTGAAGTGAATGAAAACAGAAAGGGTGAAATTCGTAAGCAGATGCTTGATTTGAAAAAGCGAATAGAAAACGGAGAAGATTTTGGACAACTGGCTAAGAAATACTCTCAAGATCCAGGCTCGGCACCTGCAGGTGGTGAGTTAGGGTTTTTCAAAAGAGGAGAATTAGCTCCTGAATATGAAGCGGCAGCTTTGAGTATGAAACCGGGTGAAATTTCCAGACCAGTCGAGTCACAGTTTGGTTTTCACTTGATCCAATTGATAGAAAGAAGAGGAAACACCTATAGCTCCAGACACATATTAATTATTCCTAAATCCACGGAAAGTGACATCCAAGAAGCCAAAGACTTTTTGGATAGCTTGCGAACCTCTGTCATTGAAGATAGCATGAGGTTTGAAGTACTGGCCAAAGAGCACTCTGACGATCAGCTTACTGCGGGCAACGGTGGTTTCTTTAGCGATGCAACAGGAGCAATGAGAGTTTCTGTAGAGGAAATAGATCCTACTTTGTTTTTCACAATTGATACGATGGCAGTAGGAAGTATCACCAGACCTATGGAATTTAGAATGGGAGATGGTACTGATGCGGTACGTATCCTTATGTACAAGGACAAGGTAGCCCCTCATCAGGCCAATTTGCTTCAGGACTACCAGAAAATTAGAGCGGCTGCAGTCGCAGACAAACGAAACAAAATAATGTCAAAGTGGTTTAAGGATGCTCAGGGCGAAGTATATATTCATGTGGACCCTGAATACGAAAATTGCCAAATTTTGATAAATTAAAGTCTATATGAGTGAACATGCGACAGAGGTTGAAGCTGCAGATGCTTTGCATCAGGCCTATACTAAACTAAAGGAAGAAATATCAAAAGTAATCGTAGGGCAGGATGAGGTAGTCAAATTGTTGATTACATCAATTTTTTGTCAAGGTCATGCCCTATTGGTGGGTGTACCAGGTTTGGCAAAAACCCTACTGATAAGAACTATTTCTTCGGCACTTCACTTAGATTTTAACAGAATTCAATTTACTCCGGATCTGATGCCTTCAGACATTATTGGTGCAGAGACATTGGATAAAGACAGGAATTTTCAATTTATTAAAGGGCCAATATTTTCAAATATCATTTTGGCAGATGAAATCAATCGTACTCCCCCTAAGACACAAGCGGCGCTTCTTGAATCTATGCAGGAGTACTCTGTTACCGTAGCAGGCAAGCAGTGGAAGCTGGAAGAGCCATTTTTTGTAATGGCTACCCAAAACCCAATAGAACAAGAGGGTACATATCCATTGCCAGAAGCTCAGCTGGACAGGTTCATGTTTATGATCAATTTGGATTACCCATCTTATGAGTCCGAGATAGACATTGTGAAAAACGAGGCAGCCGGAGCAATTGGCGAAGTGAAGGCCGTGCTAGACGCTAAACAAATCATAGCATTTCAAAAGCTAGTGGATAAGGTGCCAGTGGCGGATAATGTAATTGAGTATGCCGTGAACCTCGTTCATAAAACTCGACCAGATGCTGAGCGAGCATCTGATATAGCCAAATCTTATTTAGAATGGGGGGCAGGACCAAGAGCTTCTCAATTTCTGATCAAAGGAGCTAAATGCAACGCACTTTTGGCCGGTAAATATTCGCCTGATATAGAGGATGTGAAAATGGTAGCCGAGCCAATTTTAAGACATAGAATTGTGAGAAACTTTAAAGCTGAGGCTGAAGGAGTAACGACTAGCAAAATTATTACCGACATTCTCTAAAAATTTCAAGCTGAAATGATCAATGGACATTAAGCTCTCTTACAATTTTTTTATATTTGTAATAGTGCATTAAGAACCCATGGAGAATAAATCAATAGAAATATTAATCAACGAAAATTTCGTTTATGCGAAAGTGTTGGACTATTTCGGCGTGGAGTATTATAAGTCCAAGAATAAGACGCTTCATCAGGTTTGTCAGGATCATAAAATCGACTTGAGTCAATTGCTAGATGTGATTGATAGAGCGCAAGAAAGATCCACCATAGATTCCTCCGAACTAATCAACTTTCCTGCTCGATTAATTGTAGGTTACCTCAAACACGCACACGAGCTTTTTATCAAAGACAGATTGCCATTTATTCTTAGACAAATCAACGCGCTAAAAACGCCCACTGATCAAGAACTAATAGAGGATCTCAAAATGGTATTACCCATGTTTGTGGATGACTTTATTCATCACATCTATGAAGAGGAAGACCGACTGTTTTCATATATTAACGACTTAGAAAATTTCGTTTTAGGTAAGAGTAGCTCAGCCAAGGTGTTGGCCAATATCAATTCCTTTTCAATTCAAAAATTTGCTCTGCACCACGGCGACTCGGACGACGAAATGAAAGGTATAAGAGGCATTACAGGTGAATACCATACGGAAAACATTGAGGATATACAGCTAAAGGTTATTTTCAAAGAATTGCAAGCATTCGATAATGAGCTTACCAAACACGCTCATATTGAAAACAATGTATTGTTTCCAAAAGCCTTGATGCTAGAAAAGCAAGCCAAGGAAAAACTCACGCTGACCTACAGCCAAAACTAAATGGGTAGAATATTAGCCATTGATTTTGGCACTAAGCGGATTGGACTAGCCGTCACGGATCCGCTCCAAATTATTGCTACTCCCTTAGAAACTGTCCGAACATTTCAAACCATTGATTTCCTGAAAAATTACCAGCAAACGGAAGGCATTGACGAGTTTGTCATTGGTATGCCAAAGGATTTGATGAATAAAGACACTGATAGTACGGCATCTGTAAGGTCTTTTATAAATTTGCTGAAGAAGAATTTCCCAGATCATAAAATTCATCAGGTGGATGAGCGATTCACAAGTAAACTAGCTATGGATGCTATGATCAGGGGAGGTATGAAAAAGAAGGATAGACAGAAAAAAGAGAACGTTGACAAATTGAGTGCAGCGATCATTTTGCAGTCATATTTAGAATCGAGATTATGATTTACCCCATTGTAGTATATGGAGACCCGGTGCTGAAACGGGAAGCAGATGAGATTGAAGAAGGAAGCCTAGATGTGATCAAACTTAGAGATGATATGTTTGAGACCATGTATGAAGCCAGCGGCATAGGATTGGCTGCTCCACAGATAGGCAAGTCTATTCGGATGTTTGTAGTGGATGGTAGCCCTTTGGAAGAAGAAGGCATGGAAAATTTCAAGAAGGTATTCATCAACCCTGAAATGGTTTGGGAGGATGGGGACAAATGGAATTTTGAAGAAGGATGCCTGAGTATTCCGGGTATCAGAGAAGAAATTTCTCGACATGCGAAACTAAGAATCAACTACCTGGATGAAAATTTCGTAGAGCACGAAGAAGAATTTGATGGCATGAAAGCGCGAATCATTCAGCATGAATATGATCACATCGATGGTATTTTGTTTACGGATTATTTAAGCCCATTCAAAAAACGTGTATTGAAAGGTAAACTCAACAATATTTCTAAAGGTAAGTGCGATGCCGATTACAAAATAAAACTCCCATCTAAGAAATAAGATGATATCCAAACTCCCTGATGCTCAAACTTCCATTTTCGCCGTAATGACGAAAATGGCCAATGAGTGCGGGGCAATCAATTTGGCGCAAGGATTTCCTGATTTTGATGTAGCTCCTAAGCTGATAGACAGGATACATCACTATATGCAAAAGGGGATGAATCAATATGCGCCAATGCCAGGAGTACCTGCCTTGCGCGAAGCCATAGCCAAGAAAATAGATCATACCTATGATGTTTCTATTTCTCCTGATGAAGTAACAGTGACAGCAGGAGCTACTCAAGCTTTATTTGCTGCAATTACTGCCATTGTACACGCCGGAGATGAAGTGATTTTCTTTGACCCTGCTTATGACTGCTATTTACCCACCATTCAGTTATGCGGAGGCGTACCTGTGAATATCAACTTGGACAAAGTTGACTTTTCTATTCCATGGGACGAAGTGGAAAGAAAAATTACTGCTAAGACCAAACTCATAATAATCAACACACCGCATAACCCTAGCGGAGCTATTCTTAGGGAGGATGATATCAATGAGTTGGAGAGGCTGACTCGCAGCAAAGAAATCTATGTGATAAGCGATGAAGTTTATGAACATTTGATATATGATGGAGAAACCCATAGCTCGGTACTGAAGAATGCGGAACTTAGAAAAAAGAGTGTGGCTATTTATTCTTTTGGAAAAACCTTTCATGCGACCGGATGGAAAATGGGTTATACAATAGCGCCAAGTGATCTTACAGAAGAAATAAGAAAGGTCCATCAATTTTTAGTTTTCAGTGTGAGCACAGCTACCCAATGGGCGTTGGCGGATTATTTAGAAGAGTCAGACCATTATGAATATCTCCCTGATTTTTTTCAGCAAAAGAGAGATGTTTTACTTCGTTTGATGGAAGATTCCAGGTTCAAACCAGTCACCTGCAGGGGTACTTATTTCCAAAGTTTCTCGTACGCAGCCATCAGCGATAAGCCCGACAGGGAAATGGCAGAGTGGATTACTAAAACACATGGCGTAGCATCCATTCCATTATCCCCTTTTTATACGGACCACTCGGACAACAAACAAATTCGTCTTTGTTTTGCAAAGAGCGAAGAAACACTGAAACAAGCCGCCTTGAAACTATGTCAGATCTAACTGTAGCCATTCTTCAGTCCAACCTCCACTGGGAGAATGTAGACGCCAATCTGGCGATGTTTGAAGAACAAATCTGGAGCATCACCGAACCGGTAGACCTCATTGTGCTTCCTGAAATGTTCAACACAGGGTTTTCGATGACCCCAGAAAAATTGGCTGAAGTACCTGGTCTGAAAACACATAAATGGCTACTCCAAATGGCCAATCAAAAGAAAGCACTAGTCGGCGGAAGTTATATCGTGAAAGAAGGAACAGATTATTTCAACCGCTTTTTTATGGCATTTCCTGACGGCTCATTTCAAACCTATGACAAGCGTCACTTGTTTTCCCTAGCAAAGGAAGAAATGTTTTTCAAAGGGGGCACAGAAAGACTTATAATAGAATACAAGGGCTGGAAAATTTGCCCATTGGTTTGTTATGATCTGCGCTTTCCCGCCTGGGCGAAAAACAAATTCGATAAGGTGAAAAATTCTTTTGATTACGATTTGTTACTTTATGTGGCCAGTTGGCCGAAGCCAAGAGTCAACGCTTGGGATACGCTGCTAAAAGCTAGAGCTATCGAAAATCAAAGCTACACGTTAGGCTGCAACCGAATAGGCGAAGATGGAAATGGCTATGCCTATGTGGGACACAGTGGAGTGTATGATTATTTGGGTGAGACGCGTGATTTTAAGGACAATCAAGAAGGTATCATTATACAAAAGCTACTGAAGTCTCAACAGGATGAATTTAGAACGAAGTATCCTTTTGTGGCAGATAGTGATGAATTTGAAATTAAGAACTAGTTACCACCGCCAAGCAATATTTTTACCGTACACTGTTGGTTCCCAGTGCTAGCCTTAGCGAGATAGAGCCCATCCTCGAGATTACTCAAATCAATGGATTCGGTGATATAACTGGCGAGGTTTAGTTCAGCCACTTTGCTTCCTGCTAAAGAATAGATTTCCACGAGTGTGTTTGATAAGTTGGATTGAAAACTGATTGTTTTATCTTTTGAACTAGGAACGGGGAAAGCCTTAAGTTTTAGTGAGGTTTCTCCTGATGTACCACTTGTAGCCAGAAGTCTAAGCCCTCCCTGAATGCTCCCAATGACTATCACATTTCGACCCAATAATTCAGCAGAAGCAGGCTTGGAGATTCTACCTAATCGTGTGGAAACAAGAACTTCCGAATTTGGAATGTTAACCAAAGATTCTTGTGCTGAACTATTACCAGAATGATAATCCGAATAGATTTTTATTTTTCCTGTTCGGTCTGTTGTAATTAAGTCTGTTTCGGAGTTGCCATCAAGGTCCCCTATTGCAATTGATAAATTACTTCTATCATTATCAGCAGTCAGCCCTAAAAAATTTTCTGTATCCAACATGAAAATTGTTTGAGTTGAAGACCCCGTATTGCTATAATAATTGAGTTGGCCATTGGATAAACCCAGCAACAAATCAGGCAATCCATCTTCGTCTATGTCGTCCAGCACATAGTCATCCAATCTGGAAATTTCGGTATCAAGAAATTGAATTCGCGAAGGGTCTAGAGTGGTTAAGGATTCGCCTTGATTTAATATATAGGCTAGTTGGGTCTCAAGCGCATTATTCACGAGTGAAAACACTAAGTCTAGCTTTTGATCATTATTAAGATCAATAAATTGAGGTTTTATTTCAGTGTATTCAAGCGTCGACAAACCATATAGGTCATCCGTTTGCCATTCCAGCCCGGTGGCGCTGGCTCGGTAATAAGTGAGGGTGGAACTGTATTCATCATCTATCAGGCTACCTGCATTTCCAATCACCAAATCGTTTAATCCGTCTCCATCGACATCCACAATGGCTGGATAGGCAAACTCACCCACATCAATCATTTGGTCTTGTAAGAAAACACTAGAGTTTTCGAATTGATTTTCTGATGAAGACCCTCCGTTTTCAAAAAGGAAACTCGACATTTTAAAGTCTATGTCACGAGCTGAGTTCGATCTTTCATTGCTGGATACGAGAATGTCTTTTTTTCCATCGAAAGTGACATCCTCAAAAAAAGCAGAAGGGAAAGAAGTCAAGCCAATGTTGGAGATGAGGGAAGGAAACCGGTTGTCGAAAGTGGTGAATGATGCTTCAGTGAGTGTTCCAATATTATTGGAGTAATTAAGGTTTTCACATGCTTCCTGACTCAACACTAAATCCATTTTCCCATCCCTGTCATAATCCAAGGAGAGCAACGCTTTTCCTCCAGCGTGAAGGATTCTTCCTGAGGATGGACAAGGTTGGTTGACTAAAAAGGCATCGCATCCGCAGTCTAAAATATTACCGTAAGTTCGAGTGACTCTAACAAAGTCTAAGCCACAGGCGCCTGTGTTTTCTATCGACTGGTTTTGGTGAAATTCTATTTGGCTACTCGAAGCAAAGTCAAAAACTAAAATGTCTAAATCTCCGTCACCATCTAGATCCGCAATGGACGGAATGTCTGTAGGGTTGAAAAACAAATTGATAGAGGAGCTGGAGCCTTGTGTTTTTAGCGGGTTGGCTATTTCTTGCCAAGAAACGTTGTTTTCCGTCCCTAAATTTTTAAACACTCGAATCCCCTGACCAGTATATGTAAACAGATCCTTTTGACCGTCGCAGTCATAATCAGCTAGTACCACCCAATGTTGAATATCTTCTGGGAATAGAAACTCAAAATGCGCCTGATAGACATATCTATCACCAGTATTTTCGAACCCATTTATTTTATCTGAGGATCGGTCAAAAAGGATCAGATCCAAATCTTTATCTCCATCCAAATCTATGGTTTGGTATTGGGCACTGTTGATTCCACCTGCAAAAGCTAAGTCAAGTGTTGTTTCGTTATAAGTAACAGAAGGTTGGATGAATTCGAGTTCAACTTGTGCCAGAAGCGTCTGGCATAAAGTCAGCAGGATCAAGAAGAAGAGGGAAATTCTGACCATAATCATTCGGCGCTCATGCATGCATCGACAATCAAACAGACAATAATCAAAATTATTGGGTGCTGCTCAATATATTTGTGCGTTGCCATACAAATAACAACAAATTTGGATCAAACCATTTCTTTCCTTTACGAAAAATTTTTAGAAAGTGACGGTGTTTGCACCGACACGCGTTCACTTCAAAAAAATCAAATCTTCTTTGCGCTGAAAGGAGATAACTTTAATGGCAATACTTATGCCGCTAAAGCCGTAGAAGACGGAGCGCTCTTGGCGGTGATTGATGAGCCGCAAGATCTAGCTAATGACAAATTCTATCTGGTAGAGGATGTACTCGAAACTCTTCAGCTATTAGCCAGTCATCACCGTAATCAATTTGATATTCCCTTCTTAGGAATTACAGGTTCCAACGGAAAAACGTCTACCAAGGAATTGACTGCCCGGGTCATGGCTACGGACCGAAAGGTTCGATATACCCGAGGGAATCTAAATAACCATATAGGGGTGCCTCTGACACTACTCAGTATTGAGTCAGATACAGAGTTTGCCATTATTGAAATGGGAGCTAATCACATTGGTGAAATAGCGGCGCTTTGCGAAATGGCAAAACCCACCCACGGTTTGATTACTAATATCGGTACTGCACACATCGGAGAATTTGGTGGGCAAGAAGCCATTATTCGAGCGAAAAGTGAGTTGTTTGATTATCTGAGAAAAACAGACGGGATCCCTTTCATCAATATGGATGACCGGGTCTTACAAAATATGTCCAAACGTTTCCCGAATGCAATTACATATCCTAATCAATTGTGTTCGCTGAAATCAGCCACTCCTTTTGTCCATTACCAAGATGTACATGGAGAAACCCATGCAACCGAGATGATTGGCGCGTACAATTTTTCAAATATTGCGGCGGCTGTTACAGTTGGAAATTATTTTGAAGTGGAAGAGCCCTATCGGGCTATTGATGGTTATATGCCGGATAATAACCGGTCTCAGCTGATAGAGTTGAGTTCCAATACTGTCGTGCTTGATGCTTACAATGCCAACCCAGATTCTATTAGAGTAGCGTTGGATAATTTGGCTGTGATAGAGAGCGATCAGAAGGTGGCTATTCTTGGAGACATGAAAGAACTAGGGGAATATTCGATTGACGAGCATAAAAAAATTATTGACTACGCTGAAACCTTATCGCTTGATGAGGTGTATTTGGTAGGGAATGATTTTAAAAAGGCTCACAATCATTCGAATTCAAAAGTTTTTGAAAAAATAGAAGAGCTAATTTCATTGCTTCAGAAGCAACCACTTTCGGCAGCCACAGTTTTGATCAAAGGTTCGAGAGGCATGCGAATGGAGCAGCTCACAGAACGTACTGACCTATGGACTTAAAACCCACCATTCAATTTTTAAAGGACCTTTCAGTCAACAACAATAAGGAATGGTTTGACACCAATAGAAAGACCTACGAAGCCTGCCGTAAGCAGTTTTTAGGGTTGGTTCAAAACATCATTGACGAGCTCGCCAAATTTGATCCTGAATTGACCGGTGTAGACCCTAAAAAATGTGTTTTTAGAATCAATAGAGATATCCGATTCAGCAAGGATAAAACACCATACAAAACCAACTTTGGAGCCCTAATGGGTGCCAATGGGAAAAAGACAGAAGGCACTGGATTTTATATGCACCTTGCACCAGGACAAAATTTTGCTGGAGGAGGAATTTATATGCCACCTCCTGAAACTTTAGCTGCTATTCGACAAGAAATCGATTACAATCCTGAGGGGTTGAAAAAGCTGTTGGCGTCAAAGGATTTCAAGGAAACATTTGTAGACATCAAAGGCGACAAGCTAAAGACGGCACCAAAAGGGTATCCAAAGGATCACCCAAACATTGAGTTGCTAAGACTAAAAAGTTTCTATGTGATTAAAGAATTTAGTGAGAAGGAACTTACGTCTGATGGTTTTTTTGAAGAGTTGGTTTCGACCTATAAAAAGGCCCATGAGTTCAACAAATACTTAAAAGAAGCAATTAGTTAAAAATATTTCTGAAAAGATTTGGTAATATAAAATCATAATCTATTTTTGCACACCCAAATAAAGGGCGCTTAGCTCAGCTGGTTCAGAGCACCTCGTTTACACCGAGGGGGTCGGGGGTTCGAATCCCTCAGCGCCCACAATCGAAAGCCGCATATCAAACGATATGCGGCTTTTATTTTTTTCAGAAAGTTGTACTTGTATATACTTGATTGAAAAAAATAAAAGGCGGATGAGCGGAGCGAATAAGGCTTGAAGATTGACGACCCATTTAGCTAATGGGGATCATGAAATAATCCCTCAGCGCCCACTACTTAAAAAGCCATTTCGATATCGAAATGGCTTTTTGTTTTTAGAGTTTAGTGGTCTGACGAGTCGCTGCTTGCCTAAATCTAATTACCTTCAAATGCCTGAATAACCTTCAACCGAATCAGGTGTTACCATTCGTCTGACCACTTGTTTTGGGAAGACGATTAGTGCTTACTCTCGGCCAATTCCTTCACTACCTCATGGAATGGACGACTGGTAATTTTACTTTCCAACCAACTCATTATATCAAAATAAAGTAATGGCTTCGCTTCAAACTTGTCTTCTAGAAGTCCCTGCAGACTAGTTCTCAAAGTGATCAGCTCTCCCTTCAAATCGAGAGGCATGATGTCTTCTGTCTTTTTCAAGAACTGCAGAATGATATGGTGGAACTGCCCCAAAATGTTTCGTTGACGTAAATAAACGAAAGCTCGATTTCTCATGGTTTTCAAATTGTCCAAATCTCTCATATCGTAAAGAACAATCAGATATAAGATGTACGCGAAACTCTTCAAATCTTCACGCAGCTGATCATTCTTATTGTCGATTACTCGATCCAGATAGGCCAGACTCTTTTCATACTTGCCTAGTCCGAAATATAGGATAGCCGCTTTGTAGAACACCACCAGCTGGTTGTTGCTGTCTACATACTCAAGCGACTCTTCTAATTTGCCTAAATAGCGCTCTAGCCTTGGTCCATATTGTTTGAAATCGCCTTCTAAGAAACATTTGTTCAAAGTCTGGATTGTCAAACATCGAACTAGAAGTTGTTTACTATTGCTATCAATCGCTTTAGCATACAGTTTCTCAAACTCTAGCAGCTCTTCGTAGTAGATACTAAATCTATCTACGTCATTGATTCTAAAAAGTGATTGCAACAATCTATTAAGTCCTCTTAAGAATTCGGCATGACGAAGGTGTGTAAGATTACTTTCTTTGAAAATGCTGACCCAAATCTCCGTATACTTTACACATGATTGAAAATCTTGCGTGATATATGAAAACCAATAGTAGGCTCTACACATGTTATACTGCTCACTGAAGGATAAGTGCGTTTTATCATGCTCTGGCAAGTTGCCATAAAAGATCTTATTGATTTTTTCCAACTCATCTTCGTTACGCGCCATACCACTTCTGAGAAAGTGGGCTTTCATTCGAAGCGCCAGTGAGAAGAAGGCCTGTGCTACATTGATCTTGCGCAGCAGGCTTTTGGTGTCCTTGTCGAGCTTTAAACAAGTGGTTTGGTCCAGGGACAACATTTGCTGATTCTCAATATTTTTTTCGTAGTTGAGAAGTGCTAGTTTGAAAATATTCTTCTTGTAGTTATTCGCCGTAGCCTTGGTCTTTTGCAGCATTTTCATGCTTTGCTCGTACAGACCTTTTTTGAAAAGCAGTCTGACATAATCCAGATTTTCACGAAGCGAGATATCTACATCCGTTTTTATTTGACTCTGGCGTAGCACCATGAGCACTTGCTTAAACAGGTGAGATTTCATGTTCGCCATTTGTGAACGCTTCAGATCTGGCATCTTTTTAAAGATTTGATCTTCATCGTAGACCTCCATGCCCTCTAGGACATCGAACAGTTTTACAAATTTGGCTTCGGCAGGGTCACTTACCTTTCCTGCATATAATTTGAAACTTCGCTTCTCCGATTTGGTCAAAGCATGGATCAATTGAAAAAGTGGCTGTGCGTGTGAAGTTTTGGCCATTGTATTTTCTAAGTATGTAATAGTTTGACAATCAATTCATTATACATTATTGGGTTAATGTTGAACTTCATATCATTTCTGGATACTTAGTTTTTGCAATATATAAAAAATATAGTTTTACTCCTCAATATCGGAAAACCTCTTGTTAGCAACCCAAGCAACAATTTCCCCAAAATGAGAGAGGTTATCCTTGTAAGCATTTGATCTATATGGAAAATTACCAGAAAACAACGGGATTATACTCTCCGGAATTTGAGCGTGACTCTTGTGGGATAGGATTTATCGCCCAGATAAAGAACCAGCCTTCTCACCAAATTGTTCAAGATGGATTGACCATGCTCGAAAAGATGGAGCATCGTGGAGGAGTAGCAGCAGATGGAGAAACAGGTGACGGCGCAGGTGTATTGACCCAATTGCCTTACGACTTCTTCAATGAAGTAGCTAAAGAAAATGAAATTACACTTCCTGCCAAAGGCAAATATGGTGTTGGCACTTTGTTCGTTCCTAAGGGACACGACAAAAAAGGAATTTTAGAAATAGTACAAGAATCAATTGAAGCATTAAGCTTTGATAAAATTTGGTTGAGAAGAGTACCTGTAGACTCAAAAAAAATTGGAAGAATTGCCAAGCAGTCGGAGCCATCTATCTATCACTTGTTCGTAAAGAAAGGCGAATATGAAGGCAAAGAGCTCAACAGAAAACTATACGTACTAAGAAAATACATTGAGCACAAGGTAAGAGAAACTTATCCAGTCTCGGATTTCTACATCGCTTCTTTCTCATGCTCTACCATTACTTATAAAGGTGAGTTGAGAACCTGGCAAGTGAATCAGTATTACTTGGATTTGAATGATGAGAGATATACATCGGCCACAGCGATGGTACACTCAAGATTCTCTACCAACACTTTCCCTGAGTGGAGATTGGCCCAGCCCTTCCGATTTTTGGCGCACAATGGTGAGATCAATACGATCAAAGGTAATATTAATAAGATGGTGTCTAGAGAGGCCTTGCTGGCTTCTACAGATTTTACTGAAGAGGAGATTGCGGTACTTACTCCTATTTGTAACATGCAGTTCTCAGATTCGGCCAACTTAGATGGCATCTTAGAATTGTTGATCATGGGTGGTAGAAGCTTACAGCATACGATGGCTATGCTTGTACCAGAAGCGTGGCAAGAAGAAACTGACATCAGTCCTGAGAAAAGAGCCTTCTACGAATTTCATTCTACTATATTCGAACCGTGGGACGGACCAGCGTCTTTAGTTTATACTGATGGATATACTATTGGAGCGAGTTTGGATAGAAATGGACTAAGACCTTCTCGAGTTATCGCTACGAAAGATGATCGCTTAATCTTGAGTTCTGAAGTGGGTGCGGTAGAAATTGCGCCTGAGCTAATCAAGAAAAATGAAAGATTAGGACCCGGCCAAATGATCATGGTGGATCTGACTACCGGAACAATTTCTTTCAATCAGGAAATAAAGGACAAACTGGCGAAAGATCAGCCATATCAAAAATGGGTAGAAGAGAATTTAATTCACCTATCAGATTTTATTAAAGACAAACCGTTAGATCAATCACTTCAGGCGGATGATTTGCTACAAAAGCAAATAGCTAATGGTTTCACTCAAGAGGATATCAAGTTTATTCTTGAGCCAATGATGAAAAATGGCACTGAGCCATTAGGGTCTATGGGTAATGATACAGCGCTAGCAGTATTCAGAGAAAACCCGACGCACCTATCTCAATATGTGAAGCAAATATTTGCGCAGGTAAGTAACCCGCCAATTGATCCGATCCGGGAACGATCTGTGATGTCGCTGATCAATTATTTAGGTAATAGCGAGAACATTCTGGAGCATAAGTCAGAGCATGCACAAAAGATTAGAATAGAAAATCCGCTGCTGTCCGCTCATGAGTTTGAATTCATCAGAAATGTAAAATTTAGTGGATTCGTTTCGGAAGTAATTGACGCTACTTACGATCCAAAAGACAACGATCTGCAAAGTGCGCTCAAAATATTGTCTAAGAAGGCGGCCAAGGCAGTTGAAGCTGGGACCAACATCTTGATTCTTTCGAATAAAGACGTTTCCGTAGATCGCGTAAGAATTCCAAGTTTGTTGGCTACAGGAGCAGTACACCAGTACTTGCTAAAGAAAAAATTGAGAGCTAAAACGAGCTTAGTGATTGAAGGTGGAGATGTAGTAGAAACGCATCATATAGCGACATTAGTTGGATTTGGGGCGACAGCGGTTTATCCTTATCTGACAGTAGAGACCATCTTGCACCAAGGTGCTTCGCTGAGCCAGTCAGGCACTGAGTTGTTTGAGCAGTACAGAAAATCAATAGGTTATGGGCTGAGAAAGATTCTTTCTAAAATGGGCATCTCGACCATCCAGTCTTATGAGTCAGCTCAGATTTTTGAAATTATTGGTTTGGACCTTGAGGTAACAGACTTGTGTTTCAGAGGTACGCCATCTAGAATTTCTGGTAAAGGATTCGAGCAAATCGAAAAAGAGATACTGGAAAATCACAAAGCAGCATTCGTTCCTGCCAACGAAAAAGCTGATTTAGAAACTGGTGGGTTGTACCAATGGAAAAGAGATGGTGTGCGACACTTGTTCACTCCTGAAGTCATCCATTCTTTACAAAAGTCCACTAGAAGTGGAAACTATGAGTTATTCAAAACTTATAGTCAGGCGATCAACGATCAAGCAGAAAAGAACATCACTTTGAGAAGTATGTTCGAATTCAATGGCAAGAAATCTATCTCGATTGATCAAGTGGAGCCTGCTTCAGAAATCATGAAAAGATTCGCTACTGGTGCGATGTCTTTTGGGTCTATTTCAGAAGAAGCACATACCACCATCGCTAAGGCGATGAACCTCATTGGAGGAAAATCTAACAGTGGTGAAGGTGGAGAAGATGCCATCAGATACACACCAAATGCAGACGGCACCTTGTCAAGGTCGGCCATCAAGCAAGTAGCCTCTGGGCGATTTGGCGTGACGGCTCACTATCTAGTGAACGCAGATGAAATTCAAATAAAAATAGCGCAAGGAGCAAAACCAGGAGAGGGAGGTCAATTACCAGGGAAAAAGGTAGACGAAACAATCGGTAGAATCAGACATTCTACACCGGGTGTATCATTGATCTCACCTCCTCCTCATCACGATATTTATTCGATTGAGGATTTAGCGCAGTTAATTTATGACCTGAAAAACACCAACGAAAAGGCTGATATCAACGTGAAGTTGGTGGCTGAGGCTGGTGTAGGTACTATTGCGGCTGGTGTGGCTAAAGCCAAGGCCGACAATATTTTGATCGCTGGCCATGATGGAGGAACAGGAGCATCTCCGATTAGTTCTGTACATCATGCAGGTATTCCTTGGGAGATTGGATTGGCGGAAACGCACCAGACGCTGGAGAAAAACGACCTAAGAAAGAAGGTGAAACTTCAGGCAGACGGTCAGATGCGTACTGGTAGAGACCTAGCCATTGCGGCGATTTTAGGTGCTGAAGAGTGGGGTGTTTCTACTGCTGTTCTTGTAGTAGAAGGCTGTATCATGATGAGAAAATGTCACTTGAATACTTGCCCTGTAGGTGTAGCTACACAAAACCCTGAATTGAGGAAACTATTCTCTGGTAAGGTGGAGCACATTGTCAACTTCTTCAACTTCTTAGCCGAAGAACTCAGAGAGATTATGGCAGAGCTAGGTGTGAAAACTGTAGCTGAGTTGGTCGGAAGAACTGATTTGTTGACTTTCGATAGAAAAAAAGCTAAAGATCATGCGGGTAATATCGATTTGGAAGCGTTGCTTCAAAACCCATTCAAGCCAAAAGATCACTTGTCTTGTAAACTTGAAGATCAGGATCATGAATTGACGAAAGTCTTGGATAGACAATTGATCAAAGAGGCACAACCTGCTTTGACGAATAAAGAAAAAGTAAGAATAGATGTTCCGATCAATAGCCAGAACCGAACTACTGGAGCTATGCTATCAGGCGAATTGGCGCAAGCCCATGGCCCTAAAGGATTGGACAGAAATACAATCAAGGTGAAATTCACCGGATCGGCAGGACAGAGTTTTGCGGCCTTCTTGGCCAAGGGAATTACTTTCAACCTTGAAGGTGAAGCCAATGACTACGTAGGCAAGGGCTTGTCTGGCGGTAAGGTAGTTTGCTATCCACACACCAAGTCTGACATCGTGCCTGAAGACAACATCCTGGTAGGTAATGTTTGTCTCTACGGAGCTACTTCTGGTGAGCTATATGTGAACGGAAAAGCAGGCGAAAGATTCGCCGTGAGAAATTCGGGAGCAGAAGCAGTGACAGAAGGTCTTGGAGATCACGGTTGTGAATATATGACAGGTGGTCGAGTAATCGTACTAGGCGAAACGGGTAAAAACTTCGCTGCTGGTATGAGTGGTGGTATTGCTTACATCTATGTAGAAGACTTCGATTTTGCATCTAAATGCAACATGGAGCTGGTAGAGCTAGAATCACCAGGCGCTGAAGACTTCGAGTATATCCAGAACCAAATCAATAAACATTCTAGATATACCAAGAGCAACAAAGCATTCAAGATTCTGGACCAATGGGAGACTGCTAAAAATAAGTTTGTGAAGGTGATACCTACCGAGTACAAGCTGATATTGGAAAAGAAAAAGTTAGAACAAGAAAAGATCGCATAATATGGGACAGGTAGATGGATTTTTGACTTATAAAAGACACAGCCTCCAGTATGAGGAAGTGGAAAAAAGAACGAAGCATTACAAAGAATTTGTAAAGCCTGTTTCAGCAGAAGAAACCAACGAGCAAGCCGCTCGATGTATGGATTGTGGGATTCCATTTTGCCATAGTGGTTGCCCGCTAGGCAATAAGATTCCTGATTTCAACGACGCTGTGTATCGCAATGAATTTAAGGAAGCTTGGGGCATTCTAAAAAGCACCAACAATTTCCCGGAATTTACCGGTAGAATTTGCCCTGCACCCTGTGAGGGTTCATGCGTATTGGGACTAAACAATGACCCGGTAAGTATCGAGCATATCGAGAAGACAATTGCAGAAGAAGCATTTGCACAGGGTTGGGAAACCACTCATACCGTAAATATCAAGTCTGGCAAGTCAGTGGCCGTCATCGGCTCTGGACCTGCAGGATTGGCTGCTGCAGATCAGCTATGCAAGCAAGGACATGACGTTACAGTCTTCGAACGTGACACACAGCCTGGTGGACTCTTAAGGTTCGGTATTCCTGATTTCAAATTGGAGAAAACTGTTGTCGAAAGACGCGTGAATCTGATGAAGGATTCTGGTGTGAAATTCGAATGTGGTGTGGAGATTGGCAAAGACATTTCTGCCAAAGAAATCGAAACAAAATTTGATGCCATTGCGATCTGTACGGGTAGTACCGTGGCCAGAGACCTACCGATTCCAGGAAGAGAATTGAATGGTATTCACTTGGCCATGAAATTTTTGAAAAACTCAAATAAAGTAGTGTCTGGCGAAGATGCTGAAATAGTAGCCGAAATGAACGCTGCTGGCAAAAACGTGATTGTGATCGGTGGTGGTGATACAGGATCCGACTGTGTGGGTACTTCTATCCGTCAAGGGGCAGAAAGTGTGACTCAGATCGAATTACTAGACAAACCATCTGAAGGCAGAACGGAGGCCAACCCATGGCCAGAATGGCCAATGGTTTTGAGAACTTCTACTTCTCAAAAGGAAGGTTGTGAAAGAAACTGGTCGGTACTCACCAAAGAGTTTATCGGAAACGACAAAGGTGAAGTAACAGGCCTAAGAGTAGTGGATGTAGAATGGACCGACAAGGCCTCATTCAAGTTCGAAGAAATAGAAGGATCTGAGCGTGTTTTGCCATGCGAAAGAGCTTATCTAGCCATCGGATTCATGCACCCACAAAAAGAAGGGTTGCTCGAAGAACTAGGTATAGAAACTAATGAGCGTGGCAACATCCAAGATGAGATGTATCGAACCAATAAAGAAAATGTATTTGCAGCGGGCGATTGCCGAAGAGGCCAATCCCTGGTGGTATGGGCCATCAGCGAAGGTCGCAAAGCTGCCTATTCAGTCAACAAGTTCTTAACCAAATAAAAATGGTAAATCTAGATAGAATGCTAAGTAGTTTTCTCATATAGAAGTTGGTAAGGGCTTCAACCTAGTCGGAAGTCATTTGTTGGATTAAAACCCCGGTACCAGTGGTTTAGGTATTGGGGTTTTTTTGTTTATAGTAGTGTAATGATGTGATTCGGTTGTTTTGTTATCTTTCACCCAATACATTACGAGTATGAAATCATTTCCCTTCCTAACCACATCACAATATTTAAATATAATTCGTTTTTCGGTCGGTCTCATGCTTATGGCACATGGTGCCATCCGGCTCTATGCCGGAACTGTTGGTGGGTTTGGAGAGTTTTTGAATGCAAAAGGGTTTTTCATTGGGTCTGCAATAGCATGGAGCATAACTGTTTTTGAACTATTTGGAGGAGTTTTATTAGCTCTTGGTTATTTTCATCGAGTGATTTGCGCTGGTTTTATATCTATTCTGTTCATGGGCATTATTCTGGTTCATATTAATAATGGTTGGTTTGTTGTCGGTTATGGCTCTGGTGGAGCTGAGTACAGCGTCTTACTAATTTTATGCCTATTGTTAGTGTCTTCAACAGACGAATGATAGATCCAATTCTTTCATTTAAAAAGAGTTTTTATGACTCTCACGGAATTATTATTTCTTGCTTTCAAAAAGAAAAAGAAAGCCAAGAATATGGTGCCTGCAGATATGAAATTAATGGAAAGAAAATCATAAGCCGAAATGCCAAAATCACTCCCAAAAAAGTAGGGCAGTTTGTGACCGTTTGGAAGAGATCATCCGAAGGGATTACTCAGCCTTTTGAAGAATCGGATAATTTCAACTTATTGGTTATCAATGTTAGAAATGAAGATCAATTAGGCCAATTTGTTTTTCCAAAATCAATCCTTATTGAAAAGGGAATTATAACTTCTAACAAGAAAGAAGGCAAAAGAGGTTTTCGTGTTTATCCACCCTGGGATGAACCAACGAATAGTCAAGCCACTAGAAGCCAAAAGTGGCAAATCGGGTATTTTATAACATCAGAAGACTCATATGAAGCTGTGATGAATTGCTACCAGCAGATTTAATCTTATTTTACTATTTTAGAGGTACATCAATATTTATGAAAACCTCCTTCCTTTATATGGTATTTGTGTTCCTAACTTTTTATCAAGGGTTTGGACAAAGCTATGAGGTCAATCAGAGGGAAGTCATATACATTTTCCTCAATACCGCTGAGGATTCTAACAATAAATATACAGCAGCTTACTACGATTCTATTCAACTGAATAATGAAAAACCTGAAGTAATATTTTTCTGTCATTTGGCAAAATCCCTTCGTCTTTCTATCAGTGATATCCCCAAAGCTACACAGGAGTTGATCGAGGCTAAAAGTTGGTTTTCAAAAGAGGAAAGCCTGAAAGAGTATAAGCAATATTTATCATTGGCCGAAGCGAGCCTTTATCAGCATTTGGGAAAGTATGATAAGGCCAATCTATTGATGGATCAGTCAATTGTAAAATTTGAAGAAAGTCAAAATGAGCCTATGGCGCTGATCTCTAGAAGTTACAAGGTCCGAAATTTCATATCTGGAGGTCAGTATGATGAAGGTTTTGATGAAATCAACTACTTATTTAATTCATTAAACCCAGATGTAGATGTCTTTGAAAACAAGGATCAACTTGAAAAGTTTAAAATCACACTCTGGAATCACAATGCTACATTATGGACTACCATATCAAATCTGCATCGAGATAGCATTGGGCCCGCACAAAAAGTACTGAAACATGTGATCACTCTGGCTAAGAAAAAAGGCTTCGAACATGCTTACTACAATACCACTGGAAACCTGTCATACTTGCATTACCTCAATCAAGAATATGAAAGTATGATACCGTTAGCTCTGGAAGATTTATCCTACTCCACAGCAAAGAACAGTGTAGAAAGTGTCGGTGGCTTACATAGTGTATTAGCGGATGCCTATCTACAATTGGGAATGAAGGACAGCGCAATCTATCACATCAAGAAAGCAGAATACTATTCGAAGTATTTAAAGAATAAATACATTCATCAGATATTCATGGATGTGGCACACAGGTATTATAAGTCTACGGGAAACTTGGAGGCGGCATTCGAGTCTTTAAATGAGCAGTATGAAGCCATAAACGAAATTCATAAATCAATTGCTCAAATCAATTTTGACTTATCCAAAGCAGAAAATGACTTGTCACAGGCGGAAGAACGCATTGATCTATTAGATCATAAAAACCGCCAAAACATAATAATCAATTGGCTTCTTGGTTTATTGCTTTTTAGTATTGGTTTGCTTGCATTTAATTTTTATCGACTGCACCGTACACAGAAGAAGTTCCGAGATAAGCTTGAACAAATGAACCACAGCTTAGAGAGTGAAATCGAGCGACGAACCAAAGAAGTGGTAGAACAAAGTGAAAAAATTAAAGCAGCAGCTTATCATAATTCACATCGCACGCGTGCTCCTGTGGCGAGATTGTTAGGCTTGGTAGATATATTAAACACTGAGATTCCATCCGAGCGAGAAGAAATAGCGGAATACATTCGTCAATCAGCAAGAGAGATAGATGAAGTGATCATCGACATGAATGAGGTACTTTCTGATAATAAGGGCACTTAAAAAAACTTGAGGTTTCAGTGTTTTGACCTGAGCAATCATTCATCTATCTGGGCGAGATTGTGGGGATAATTACCACTAGTTAGATTAGTCTTAATAATTAACTGTCAGGACTATGAAGCTACTCTTCTCCTTTCTTGTTTTTTCCTGTTGTACTCAAGCTGGATTAGCACAAATCACACATTTGATACAATCAAGGGCGCTAGCAGAAGATAGGTCGATCAATATTCAACTTCCACAGGAGTATAATAATACTTTTGATAGCTACGGGGTGCTTTATGTGCTGGATGGGGAATATGTATATGACTACGCTGCTGGTACTGTTAACTTTTTGTCCAATGCTTTTGGTCATATTCCTCCACTTATTGTAGTGGGGATTCCAAATATTGACCGACTGAGAGATGTATATGTTACTAATGATGATAAAGACCCGTATGCCAAATTCCTTGAATTTATTGAGTCTGAATTGAAGCCTTTCATTGATTCAAATTACCGTACCAATGGCTTTGATATCATTTATGGCTGGTCATCAGCTTCTGACATCAGTATGCAGTTTTTTGTTACTAAACCTGATTTGTTTGATGCGCATATTCAATCAGGAACAGGCGTTGGACCTAAAACGGCGGCCTTTTTCTCTGAGCAGTTGAGCAAGCATAATTACAAAAACCGATACCTCTATGCGGGAACAGAGGGCTCAGGACCAAGGGCTGTAGGGCTCGAAAAGTATAAGAACCTCATAGATAGTTTAAGTCCGAAAAACTTAAAATGGAAGTTCGAATTGATATCTTCCTCTCATGTGGATGTACTAGCCGAGGGAATTTATAATGGGTTGAAATTTGTGTTCAACGATTTTTATATACCAGACTCCGTTGTATTGAAAGGTGTTGAAGAAATCAAGGGCTACTACGCTGACTTAGACAAAGCCTATGATTTTCAAGTTAAAATTCCGGTGGGCGCCTTTGGTGAATCGGCAGGTATTTTATTTCAAAGCAAACCAGGAGAAGCGGTTAATCTTCTAAAGTATGGGCTTACCATACACCCTGATTCGGCCGATCTGCATGGCTCTTTGGGCGAGGTGTATGAGTATCTGGATCAGACAGAATTAGCCATCAAATATTACAAATTGGCTTTTGAAAAATCTGTTCCAAAAAGTGCTGCCTCAAGGAAGTATCAGTACTTGTCGAAAAAGTTTGAGGACCAGAATTAAAAAAGCCTGACAACGCTATGCTATCAGGCTTGAAATATTCTGAATGGTACTATCCTAGTGCTTTTTCTAAGTCAGCGATCAAGTCTTCTACATCTTCGATACCCACGCTTAGTCGAATGAGTGAGTCTTTGAGTCCAGCCTTGATTCGCTCTTCTCTAGGAATAGCTGCATGAGTCATACTTGCTGGATGACCGCAAAGCGACTCTACTCCACCAAGAGATTCTGCTAGAGCGAAAAGTTTAAGCGTTTCCATCACTTTAATCGCATCATCGATTTTATCATTTTTCAGTACGAATGAAATCATACCGCCAAAATCTTTCATTTGCTTTTTAGCAATGTCATGATTCTTGTGCTCTTCAAACCCAGGCCAGTATACCTCTCCTACTTTAGGGTGTGATTTTAAAAAGTGAGCTACTCGTCGACCGTTTTCACAGTGACGTTGCATTCTGATATGCAAGGTTTTAATCCCTCTTAAGGCTAAGAAACAATCCTGAGGACCAGCTACCGCGCCGCTTGAGTTTTGAATGAAAGCTAACTTTTCTTTGAGTACATCATGGTTAGTCATCAAACAACCCATCACTACATCAGAGTGACCGGCTAAGTATTTGGTCACAGAGTGTAATACTACGTCAGCGCCTAGATCTAAAGGGTTTTGCAGGTATGGAGTGGCAAATGTGTTGTCCACACAAAACATGGCTCCAAATTTTTTACAAACACCAGAAAGCCCTTTGATGTCAATAATGTTCATCATTGGGTTTGATGGGGTTTCGGCCCACACCATTTTGATTTTGTTCGAGAAGTGTTCTGAGATTCTATTCAAGTCTCTCATGTCAATAAACTTGAACTTGATGCCGAAATCCTGATATATCTTCGTAAAGATTCTATAAGTGCCACCATACAAATCATTAGATGCTAAAACCTCATCACCAGGCTTTAATAATTTCAATATCGCATCAGTAGCCGCCAAGCCAGATGCGAAACATAAACCATGTTGTGCATTTTCCAGGGCTGCCAAGTTATTTTGGAGCGCGTCTCTTGTTGGGTTTTGTGTTCTTGAGTATTCGTAACCTTTGTGTTGACCAGGTGATGGTTGCACATAGGTTGAAGTTTGATAGATCGGAGTCATTATGGCTCCTGTGCTTGGATCCGGTTCTACTCCTGCATGAATGGCTTTAGTACCAAATTTCATAATTTCTTATTTTAATGCAGTGATGCTTTGTTGTGAAAGCAATTAACTTCGCTTTGCACCACTTTAATTTAAGTAATTCTCTCGTGATTTTGAGCGACAAATGTAATCAATATCGCATATTCGCCGTGTTTTTTTGAATAGACTATTTTCATACTTGAATAAACATAGATATTCTTCATTTTTCAATAATCGAAGCGGCATGTTCATGCTTATGGCTTGGATGACTCTGATGCCTTGGTTTTCAACAGTATCGCTTTCCTATTTGGCACTTGAGCATGAAGAATTGATCAGATCATTTTCCTTATTACAGTGGTTGTGTTTTTTTACCATTTGTATTTTCAGCATGGGACTGGCGATTACTCCTACTACTTTTATTTCTTTGGTAAGCGGTTATTTTTTAGGATACCATGCCATTATTCCTGTGGTGCTGAGTTATCAATTGGCTTCTCTAGTGGGGTATGGGTTAGCCCAAAAATTGGATAACCATACAATAGATTGGGTAGAGGAAAGGTTCCCCAAGTCTGCTCCTATTTTTGCCAATGTTGAAAGTCGACAATGGCTCACTACATTTCTGGCGAGGATTTCTCCGGCTTTACCCTTTGGGTTAATGAATGTAGTCTTAGCAGTTTCTGGCGTCAGGTTTGGACCTTTCTTTTTGAGCGGTCTCTTAGGTATGTTGCCGCGCACACTTTTCTTTATTTGGTTGGGTGCGCAGGCACCCATGCTCGTCGAAGCCGTGCAAAGTAATGACTACTTTGGACTATTTATAGTGCTCAGTGTTGCAGGTATATTTGGGTTATTTTATATCCTGAAACCTAAGCCTTAAAAAACTCATCCAATTTGCCGTCGAGCATTTTTTGATCTTTGATGTATTTAGGATCAAAAAATTCATGCCCCGGCATATTTTCAACATGCAAAGTCTGAGTAGGATAGGCAAACTCAACACCCAAATGTTCTGCCAATTTCAGTACATCCAATAAGATTTCCTGTCTGAATTTCAACTCATCAGTCCATGAAGCGGCCTCAAAAAATATGTAAAACAAAATATCTAAAGAGTGGGCGCCGAGATCATTAAAGTGAATCTCGTACTTTTCATCATTGGTTTTAGGGTGCTCTTTGACGATACGGTTTAGTCCTTTAACAAAAGCTTCAATGAGACTCGGTGGGGTGTCGTATTTGATTTGAATAGTGGTCTTAAACCTTCTCATTCGTCTCAGGCCATTGTTGTCAATGGTTCGATCAGCCAATTGGCCATTAGGCACTGAGACTACCGAGTTTCTGAAAGTACGTATTCTTGTAGACCTAAACCCTACTTCTTCGACCATACCATCGATGTCTCCAGATACAATCCAATCTCCAATTTGAAATGGCTTGTCCACGAAAATCATGAACGAACCGAAAAAATTCTTGATGGTATCCTGAGCAGCTAAAGCAAAGGCCAAGCCACCAATAGAAAGACCAGTTAAAAGAGGTAAGATAGGTACATCCAAGCTATCTAGAATGACCAAACCACCGATTACAACCACGCCTACCCTTAGCACTTTTCTGATAATAGGAATAAGCTGATCATCTAATGTACTCTCCGTGCGGTTGACCAAACGGGTTAGATAGACGTCTATCACACTAGTCAATTGATAAAGTGCGATCATGCCATAAAGAGGGATCAAACCTTTCAGGGCGAGCACTACATAGTAGCCAACCAACCGAGGTAATTCTAAGCTTGGATAAAGCGCTCCAATGAAAAAGAATACCATGAGCATTCCTGCTGGCCTGGCCACGGGCAAGATGTATCTACTCCCAATGTGCCGTTGACCAATTTTATCCAGTAAACGAATAAATATGCGTTCGAAGATGATGGAGAAGATATATCGGATAAGAAAACAAAGCGCAAAAAGGATGGCAATACCTATCCATTGCCAAAGTTTCAACCCTAGGAAATAGGTGCTCAAACTTGTTTTTTCCATTTCTAATCCGATCAAATTTTTGGGATCGAATTTGAATAATTCTTCATGAACCTGATCGATGGATTCCATAACCTCAGGTTGAAATTGCCAGCGTCCTCGCTTTTTTTGTAGGAAGATTTCCGGGTACCTGCTGTTTATTACATATACATGTTCATTGTGCACGGAATCAAAATAATCTGGATAGGTTGGCACCTTATCGAAGAAAATGAATATCCCGGCTCCGTCTAACACCTGCTCTAGCTTCTTAGCGTATTTCACCTTCTGCCCCACAGTCATCTGCGGGTTGTTGAACAGAATAGAAGCAGCTTCCCAATTACTATTTTCAGACGAAATATTGGATACGAACGTATTTAGTGCCAGATAGGGGGTTTCAAGTCTACTGGTAATCGTGTCATTGGGATTTGCCAGAATCGACTGAGAGTAAATAATGAAAAGGCAGATGAAAATATTTCGCATGTTGATCGAATTTATCCTGTAAAGTTATTTCCGTTGAGCCAAAAACCAAGCATAAAGATCTCCGCCTGCGTATACCCGTTTCCAGGTGTCATGACCCATGTCTGCTTCGACTGTAAACCGAACTTCATGGCCCAGCTTCTCTAGTTCATTGAGACCAGGATAAAAATACTGTTCTTTAATCACTAAATCTCGACCTCCTGCAAAACACCAGATGGGTACTTTGTTTTCTGCCAAGGGTTTCATCAAGTCTTTGTGTCCCCAGCCGACTACTGGGCTGATGGCGGCAAAAAGCTCTGCATGTTTACTCCCCATATACCACGTGCCAAACCCGCCGTAGCTCAAACCTGTTAGGTAAATCCTCGATTGATCAGTTTGATAATTAGTATTCACCTGATCAAGCATGTTCAGTAGGTCACTTTCTACTTGCTCCCAGCCCATTGGAGGTCCATAACTCTTGTAGGGATAAACTTCATCTGCCGGACTTCCTTGCATGAGTGTATCAATGACCCATTTAGGTTCACGTGGAGGAACACCAGTTTCAAGCCTTTTTGGTAGCTGATCTAAAGTGCGTTCAGCGAGGTACTTAGCGTATTTGTCCCTACCAAACATGTGCAGCTGAGGGGCGATGATAATAAATGGCAAATCTCTTTTTTGTATCCAAGCCTCATACAATGGGCCGTGAACCATGACAAAGTCCAATTCTGTAGTTCCATTTCCTCGTTCTCCGTTGCCATGCAAGAACATCATGACCGGCCACTTTTTTTTCGGGTCATCTTGATAGCCTTTTGGTAAATACAATAAGAACTCTCTTTTCGATTCATCGGCTTCACTGGTGTAAGAAATTCGTTCTAAACTGGCAGTGGATTGAGCATGAAGAAGTGGAGCATTGATAAGCAAAATCAACGCTAGGATGATTTGAGAGTAATTTATTAAAAACATTTGAAGAAGGAATGAAAAGGTAATCGACAATAAAAGAAAAGCTCCGAATTTCGGAGCTTAATATTAATTCAATTTAAAATGTTTATTTAGAATACTGAGGTACAAATGGCCAAACTTATCGTAACACCATTTTTTTAGAGCTTCCAGCTCCCTTCCAACTAGCCTGATTGCTTTTGCTAGTTCTTTGTCAAACAAATTTTTATCAAAACTGACTTTTGAAAGAATTGTTTTAGAATATTCCAGCATGGATTAAGTGGTTTGTTAAATTTTATTAAATAAACCTGGTGACACGTTTGCCACCCATCAAATTGCACCTGAAAATAAGAAATATCATTTAGATTAGCAATTTTATTCTTCTAAACGGTCATGCGGAAAGTAGGGTTTTTGTTCTTAATTATTTTATTGTTAACTGGTGTTAAATCATTCGGTCAGCAAGTGAGTATTGACTTAGGTCCAGATGAGATTGCAAGCAATCAAGCCTTTACGATTACGCTTACTATTCACAATGAACGGTTAGAGAATTATTCCTCGTTTCCCGAAATTCCGGGATTTGTAAAGCGGGGCACCTCGTCTTCCTCTTCTACCAACTTCATAAACGGAAGAAGAAGCTCTTCTCAAAGTATCATTCAAAATTATGTAGCCACAGCTGAAGGCGAATTCACACTCAATTCGTTTGTCATGAAAGTCAACGAACAGACCTATCGAGTAAAAGGGAAAAAAATAAAAGTAGGGCCACCCGCCCAGCGTAGACAGCGCAACGACCCTTTTGGCAGTGATCCATTTCAAGACTTTTTTGGCAGGCAGGAGGCTCCGCAAGAATTTGTGGATGTGAAAGCCGATGCTTTTTTGGCTTTAACCACGGATAAATCTTCCGTTTATCCAGGAGAAGGATTTACGCTGACTTTAGCTTTTTATGTGGCCAGCAACAACCGCGCAGACATGAGGTTCTATGAACTGAGCAAGCAGATTCCGGAAATCATGAAAAAAATCAAGCCAGCCAACTGCTGGGAGGAGAATTTCAATATTGACAACATTACAGGCGAACCGGTAGAAATTAATGGCGAAAGCTACACGCAGTTTAAAATTTATCAGGCAGCCTATTACCCATTGAACAATGAAACGATCAATTTTCCCAAAGTCGGTCTGGATTTAATCAAATACAAAGTGGCTAAAAACCCGACTTTCTTTGGACGAAATAAGCAGGAGGAGATAGTTACATTCAATACGAAACCAAAACAGGTTACTATAAAGGAATTGCCCCCGCATCCACTCAAAGAAAGTGTGACTGTTGGGAATTACAGATTGAAAGAAAAACTCTCCAGCCAAACACTGAAGACTGGAGAAAGCTTCAACTACGCCTTTGACGTCACAGGCGAAGGTAACATTTCAGCCATCGGTGAACCTCGATTGTATGAAGATGAGAATTTTGATATCTATTCTCCTAATATCCGTCAGGATATTAGCCGAGGACATGGGAAAGTAAGAGGAACCAAGTCCTTCAGCTATTACGGTATCCCAAATGAGCCTGGAGAATACGCTTTAGGAGATTACCTTCAGTTTATTTATTTCAATGTAAAAACTGAAACCTACGACACGCTTCGGTCTGATATAATATTGACTGTGACTGGAGAAAGCAAAAAAAATGAGTACATCCTGTCCAATGACATGGGATCGTTTTATGATGCCATGGATATTCAGAGCAATCAATTGCAACCTTTAGATGCCCAGGATCGCATGCGCAGTATGGCCAACATTGCCATATTTGTATTGATTGGCCTCGTGGCTTTGGTAATGTTCAAAAAATAGGACTTCCTGTTAATAAAATCGCACTTCAGAAGCGAATTTCAATTAATTTTGATCTTTAGTTCAATTGCCTTCAATACTATCCGTCATTGCGAGCGGCTAGCGAAGCAATCTCTTTTTTATTCGAGTAATCTAATATGAGTAATTCATTCGGATCTTTATTCAAGATCACTACATTTGGAGAATCACATGGCAGAGCCATAGGAGTAACTATTGATGGTTGTCCAGCCGGCATTGAGGTAGACGAAGCCTTCATCCAATCCGAGCTAGAACGAAGAAAACCCGGCCAATCCAAGATTACTACGCAGCGAAAAGAGCCAGACAGTTTTGAGATCTTATCCGGCGTGTTTGAAGGTAAAACTACTGGAACTCCTATCGCCATGGTCATTCACAATACCGATCAGAAAAGTAAGGATTACGCTCATATTGCCAAGTCATACAGACCATCTCACGCTGATTTTACCTATCAGGAGAAATATGGGATAAGAGATTACCGTGGAGGAGGCAGAAGTTCTGCACGCGAAACAGCCGCCAGAGTAGCAGCTGGTGCGTTGGCCAAACTTGCCTTGCGCCAATTGGGCATTGAAGTCTTCGCTTATGTGTCTCAAGTAGGCGATTTGAAAACGGAGAAGTCCTACCTAGAGCTAGATCTTTCAAAAACAGAAAACAACATCGTGAGATGCCCGGATGAATCCATGGCCGAAGAAATGATTTCATTCATTGATGGCGTTCGTAAAAATGGAGATACTGTAGGGGGAGTTGTCACTGGCGTGATAAAAGGTACTCCGGTTGGGCTAGGCGAGCCGGTCTTTGACAAACTGCATGCTCGACTGGGTGCAGCTATGCTCGGTATCAATGCAGTGAAAGGCTTCGAATATGGCAGCGGATTTGAAGGGGCCAAAATGAAAGGCTCAGCGCACAACGACATCATCGAAAAAGATGGAGATCAAGTAAAAACTCGCACCAACCTATCTGGCGGTATACAAGGAGGTATTTCCAATGGAGAAGACATTTACTTCAATGTGGCTTTCAAACCAGTAGCTACCATCATGCGCGATCAGGAATCGGTAGATCAGGATGGAAATAAAATAACCGTTTCTGGTAAAGGAAGACATGATCCGTGTGTCGTACCAAGAGCCGTGCCTATCGTGGAGGCCATGTCTGCTTTGACTATTCTCGACTTTTATCTGTTGAATAAATCGAGAAGATTGTAGTGCTTTGCCGCATTTATTGCCATAGCCGTCAAGCTAAGGTTTTCTCGACTGAATTTGTGGTTTGGGCATGGTATCCCAGTTAGGAATACCTAGTGTTCTTCCCCATATTTGTTTGATTTTTAAATGAACAAAAAGGCGGGCTTTTGATGTATTAGTGACCTGCCTTTTTTCTTTCTCAAAAATACTGTTTGGGGAAGAACCGACAAGAAATTTCACAACTAATTGAGGCTAAGGCCAGTTGTTTTTCAGGCTGTTTAAATAAGATTTTTTCTAAAGAGAAACTTGATCTTTTGGCCAGGGAGAGTGGCTTTGTACAGCGTAAGTCACGTTTGGACGCATCTAAGTTCCTTGATCTACTTCTTTTTTGTGATCAGTACCTAGATCAAGTGAGCCTTGAGGATCTGGCCAATGGTTTTGTTGAGCAACATGGTTTGTCTATTTCAAAACAAGCCGTCCAAGAGCGGTTCAATATCAAGGCTGTCGAATTTATGAGTGCTTTGCTTAGCCAATTGCTGGCTGGGCAGCTGAATTTGAACCCATCTGAACAAAACAAATTTAAGCGGTTCAATCGGGTGATGGTCAAAGATTCTACACGGTACACGCTTCCAGAGGCTTATGCCAAAACGTTCAAAGGTCATGGAGGCCAAGGCAGCAAGGCCCAGATCAGTATCCAGTATGAATATGATTTGCTTACCAATGTCACTCAAAGGCTGGAATTGACGGCAGCCTGCCGTAATGATCAAACAGATTCTAGGCAAACCCTGGGCGATATCGAAAAGGGAGACCTCTTGGTTCGGGACTTGGGCTATGTGACCCAGCACTATCTGAAGCATGTTTCCCAACAAGGGGCTTATTTCCTGAACCGCTTAAACAGCAGGTGGGGCGTTCAGGATGTGGACCAGGCTCCAATCGACTTTTCTGCCATATTGAGAAAACTCAACAAACACACATTGCCTGCTTTAGAGCTGGAGGTGAAAATCGCAGATATGCCGATGCGAATGATTGTTGCAAAAGTGCCCGAGCAGGTTTACAAACAACGTTTATTGAGGGCTGAAAGAGCAGCCCATGGTAGACACAAGGTCAGTAAAGAGTATAAAACAAGGGCATGGCTGAACATATTTATAACCAATGTGCCAAAAGCATGGGTTTCCACTTCACAGGTTCAAGGCATATACCGCACCCGCTGGCAAATCGAACTTGTATTCAAAGCCTGGAAATCACAAGCCCGAATTGACAAAATGAAAGCTATGAAACAGGAAAGATTCCAGTGCCAGCTTATTGCCCGCTTTATCTGGATCATGCTCCACTATCAAGCCTTCAGGTTAATAGAACAGGGCTTGCTTGACCAAGGAATGGCTATACGGTGCAGTCAGAATAAATTTTTCAAAACAGCTTTTAGGCTATCTAATGACCTCAAGAAAGTTGTTTTTGAAGACCAACCCCTAGAATACTGGTTTAAAAAATTACTCATCCGATCTGATAGAAAATATCTCACTGAAACCAAAAACGGAAAACAAAATGTGTTTAAGACCATAAACAACTTCTTAACTTGACGGCTATGGCATTTATTGCGGCATCTGCTACCCACACATCTGTCGTCGAGTCTGGCAGTTCGTAGAATAAATCTGCGTACTACTGCAACTTTAGGGGAATACCATAATTGAATTTTTAGGTAGTTAAGCGGATGCCTGAAGGTGTTTTTGAGAAGTAATTTTACCCTTTAATTATTTCAAAAACACAATCAGAACATGACAACTTTTTATGAAAAGGAAGGCGTGGTAAAAGCCAGTGCTAATGTAGCATCGGGAACCATGACCGTGCAGTGGGATTCATTACTCGATGACAAAGCCATCGAAGAATGCTGTGAAGCTCAAATCGAGCAAGTAAAAAAGGGAATTAAAGTATTATTGTTGGATGTTGCGACTGCTAATGGTGTGCCGTCACAAAAAAGACAAGATTGGTTTGAAAGCCATCTGTTCCCTAATTTCTCTTCCCTCGGTCTAAAGGCATCAATTACGATTTTACCAAAGAGTGCTTTGACTAAACTGGCCTCTAAAAAATGGGTGAAAAATGCTGGAACATTTAAGTTCGATTCGTTTGAAGCAGGGAGTTTGTCGGATGCACAGGAGCTAGCGCGTCAGCTCTAGTTACCATCCATATAAGGAATAAAAAGCGGGAGGTTCTATTCTTAGAATTTTCCGCTTTTTCTGTTTAGTATTGAGTTTTATTCTAGCACAACTCAGGCACATTAAACCCATTTAGCCCATGAAAAATTTACCCTTACACCTCAAAATCGTCATAGGTCTAGTTTTAGGAGTTATTTGGGCGTTTGTTTCCAGTGCTTTGGGTTGGAATGATTTTACCATTACATGGATTGACCCTTTTGGGGTGATTTTTATTCGCTTGCTGAAGTTTATCGCTGTGCCTCTGGTACTTTTTTCTATTATTAGTGGCGTGTCAGGGTTGAGCGATGTATCCAAATTGGGTCGCTTGGGAGGCAAAACTTTGGGTGCCTATATGGTGACTACCGTTGCTGCTGTGGGGATTGGTTTGCTTCTAGTCAATGTGGTGAAGCCAGGTGACTTTGTAGAGGAAGATCAGCGAATAAAAAATAGAATTGCCTTCGAACTTTGGTTACAAGACCAGAACATGGGCATCCCACACGATGGAGAGTCCTATCTCAATGACCCTACCTACCAGCATCTGATCACCGATGCCCAGAAGGAAAATCAGCTGTCTGAAGAAGATCAACAAAAAGTGGCCGAAAAAATGGAGTCGGCCAAAAAACAAAAAGAGAGTAGCCCTTTGATGTTTATCGTGGAGATGGTACCGGAGAATGTCATTTTCTCTATCTCCAATAATGGACTGATGCTTCAGGTGATATTCTTCTCCATCTTTTTTGGAATCACATTGGTGATGGTACCTGAGGACAAAAAGAAACCAGTGGTAGACTTTATTCAAAGCATGAATGAAGTCTTCCTGAAAATGGTGAATATGGTGATGGGCGCCGCTCCGTTTTTTGTATTTGCCTTGCTGGCGGGTGTTATCGCTAAGATGGCAGATACGCCTGCGGAGGTGTTTGAAATCTTCTTAGGCCTTGGTTCATACTCATTGACTCTGGTGGCAGGTTTATTCTTCCTGGTGTTTGTTTTCTATCCATTAATTATGAAGGTTTTCGTGCCAAAATTGAGCTACAAAGAATTCTTTAAGAATATAAGTCCGGCGCAATTTCTGGCCTTTTCTACCAGCTCTAGTGCGGCTACGCTCCCAGTCACTATGGAGTGTGTAGAAGACAACATGGGCGTGTCCAACAACATCGCCAGCTTCGTACTTCCTGTTGGTGCTACAGTTAACATGGATGGCACGAGTTTGTATCAAGCGGTAGCTGTAGTCTTCCTGGCGCAGCTTCATATGGTAGATCTCACAGTCGCTCAGCAGTTGACCATTGTGCTTACCGCTACACTCGCCTCTATCGGTGCCGCAGCTACCCCTAGTGCCGGCTTGGTGATGATGATTATCGTCTTGCAATCCGTAGGTTTAAATCCTGCTTGGGTAGCCATCATCTTCCCCGTAGACCGTATTCTCGATATGTGTCGCACAGTAGTGAATGTGACTGGAGATGCGACCGTTTCTACCTTGATCGCCAAAAGTGAAGGAGAGTTGAGTAAGTATTAATGAAAAAGCAAGTCGTAGTCATTTCAAATCACGCTTTAAGATAAAATCAATTTTAATGTCAAATGAACTTAATGTATATGAAACGTATTTTCATTTTATTAATTCTGGGAAACATCTGGGCATGCGGGAATAAGAAAGAAACAGTAACAAGTAATCCAGTTAATAAACAATTAGATACAATTGCCAAGGATTCTGTTTTATTGAATTCCAAGTGGATTAATTATAAGTATGAAGACAGTGCTTATTTACAGATAGTTAAAATAAAGTTTTCTGAAATCAATGAAGTTGACAGTGAATCTTTAGAGTTTGTGGTTAATTCTCAAAATTTAAAGTCCAATGTGATTAACTCATATTCTGGTATTGCACAGAAGTATATTGATTCTCTTGGAAATGCTGAATTATCTGAAGATGAATATGGAAATGCTGTTTTTATTACTGAATTTATAAAACAAGAAGACAACTGCAAATTTTTCATCTCAATTGGAGATAAGCAATACACTGACTCAAGCAATATTCCAAATGAAGGAAATCATCTAGAATTTTTTGCTAATTATGGTTGTGAAAAACTTAATTCTGACGTTGAAAGATTTGAATCAAAAGGTATTCTAAGGATATTTGAATAATTTATAGTTACTTCAAAGTTCATTACCTAGATTTAGAACAATAGATTGAAACAATCTCAAGCCTACTAAAATCCTATCAAAAGAACCAAACAAAGAACCCCAGTGTTTCGTATCTTTGTAATCTCATATAAGAAGAAAAGAAGATGGCTGAAGCAGTAGCAAATACCCCGGTAAATATATATTTCGAGTCGAACCCGAACCCAAACACATTGAAGTTTGTAGTGAACTTTATGTTGGTACCTGAAGGCACCAATTTCGACTACCCATCGCCTGAGCGTGCCACTAACTCTGAGTTGGCGCAAGAGCTATTCACTTTTCCATTTGTGAAAGGTGTATTTGTGATGAGTAATTTTATTACGGTATCGAAAGACGAAGCTACGGAATGGGAAGAAGTACGCGACGGCATCAAAGAACACATCAAAGGTTATTTGGAGTCTGGAAAATTGGCGGTAAACCTGTCTCAGCCTTACGCAGAACCAAAGCAAGAAGACGCAGCGCCGAAAGCACCTGTGTCAGACCTAGACGAAAATATTAAAGGCATCTTGGACGAATATATTCGCCCAGCCGTAGAGCAAGACGGTGGCGCGATTGACTTCCACTCTTTCGAAGATGGCAAAGTGAAAGTGGTTCTTCAAGGTGCTTGTAGTGGATGTCCTTCCTCTACCCTTACGCTTAAAGCAGGCATCGAAAATCTCTTGAAGAGAATGGTACCTGAAGTTCAAGAAGTAGAGGCGATTAATGGGTAAACTAATTCCCCCTTAGAAAAAGGGGGTTAGGGGGATTTGCTGGACACCTCATAGGTTTTTATAAATTCTTTTCAATCTCCCCAGCCCTCTTCTCCAAGAGGGAGTAGGATCGTTCATTGATAAGAACTTTTGCACGAAATCTAGACCCGTAGTCGGTGGTAGTATGCTCTGCCTTAGCAGTTACGATAGGGGTGCCGCAACTGGTACGACACGACTGTCATTTCACCCCCAACACCTCTTTAGAAATATGCATCGTCACTAGCATATTGGGTACATCCACTACTTCAGCAATTTTAAGATCACCAGCTAGAGAGCAAAGAATATAGGCGTCTTCTTCGGTCAGGTCATGCTCATTCACCAAATATTCAATCATGTATTTTACAGCCTTTTTGGTAGCTGCGTCGATGGTAGTACCAAAAGCAGTTACAGCATAATAGTCGTCGGTTTCGTATTGCGGCTCGTTCAGATATGGCTTTTGGCCTTTGAGCAATTTTAATTCGAAAACGAATCGCATGGGTGACTCTACCGCAGTACCAGACACTTCACCCATGCCCTGCACGGCGTGAGCATCGCCTATCGAAAACAAGGCGCCTTCTACAAAAACAGGAAAATAAACCGTCGTTCCCTCTACCATATTAGGGTCATCCATATTGCCTCCATTGGCACGAGGAGGAATGGTAGATAGTAAAGAATCGGTGTCCGGAGCCACACCCATCACTCCAGCGAATGGTCTGGTGGGGATTTTGATCTTATCAGAAAAATGAATCAATCGATCCGCGCTGTCTATCTCAAAAATCTTGAGTTTAGGCTCTGTGTACGTATCTGCCAAATATCCGAAACCAGGAAATATGGCCGACCACCCCCAATTACCTACTTCAATCTTGTGCATGGTCACCGCTAGCACATCACCAGGTTGAGCTTCCTCCACGTAGATGGGCCCAGTCAGAGGATGAATTGGATCAAAGGAAACACTGGCCATATCTTCTAAAGTGGAATTGATATTCAGTTGAGCATCCGTGGCTTCTTCTGTAAAGGCCTCCACAATAGCACCACTAGGCACAGAAAGTACTGGCGCTATGGTTCGGCTCCATTTGTTGTGCTTGTGAGTAGAGGGCAGAGTGTACTGAGGTACTACTTCAGGTTTTGAATTTTGACTATTTGGTTGGCAACCAATGACAAATGATAAAGCTAGGATTAAGGTCAATGTTTTCATTTTCTAAAGATAATGATTTACTCTAATCCTGAAGTGGCATTAAAAAAACGAATTCAAAAGTTGTCAATCCAAAGTCATATCGAGCGAAGCGAGATATCCCCTTCGGTGGAGTAGGCCGATGGAGACTTCTCCTTACGTCGAAGTGACGCTGAATTGTAATAAAAATAGCTCAGGGTTTAAACCCTGAGCTATTTCAAATACCGTCATTACACGATGAGTTCGACGGAGGAGAACTCATTCGGGTAATCTGTTGGCGGAAAGTGCTGCCTTATTCGAACAGCCTGCCAAATGAAAAAAGATTACCCGAATGCTCCTTCGTCACATCGGGTAATGACGGCTCTAATAATTAAAACTCAAACTTGATACCCTGAGCCAAAGGCAAATCAGTACCAAAGTTGATTGTATTGGTTTGACGTCTCATGTATACTTTCCAAGCATCTGAGCCAGACTCGCGTCCGCCACCAGTTTCTTTTTCACCACCGAATGCACCGCCAATCTCAGCACCAGAAGTCCCGATGTTCACATTAGCAATTCCACAATCAGATCCACCATGAGATAAGAACATTTCTGACTCTCTCATGTTTTGTGTCATGATTGCAGAAGACAAACCTTGTGGCACGTCATTCTGGATGGCAATTGCATCTTCGATGTTGCTGTACTTGATCAAATACAAGATCGGAGCAAATGTCTCGTGCTGCACAATCTCGAAATGGTTTTCCACTTCAAAGATGGCTGGCTTCACATAACAACCTGATTCGTACCCTTCTCCAGAAAGGACTTCACCATCTACTACGGTTTTGCCTCCTTCAGCTTTAGCTTTTTCAATCGCCTGACTGTACATATCCACAGCGAGCGTATCAATTAATGGCCCCACGTGATTGCTTTCATCCAAAGGATTACCAATCTTCAATTGGCCATAGGCACTTTGTAATTTCTTCTTCACATCCTCATAGATGTCTTCGTGAATAATTAGTCTTCGGGTAGAAGTACAACGTTGACCTGCAGTTCCTACTGCTCCAAATACAGCACCAATCAAAGACATGTCCAAGTCCGCATGCTTAGAAATAATGATGGCATTGTTTCCTCCTAATTCCAATAGCGCCCTTCCTAATCTTGCTCCTACTGCTTCTCCGACAGCTTTACCCATACGAGTAGAACCTGTAGCAGATACAAGAGGCACACGCTTATCATTAGACATCAATTGTCCAATTTTTGCATCCCCGATGATCAAGTTGTTTACACCCTCAGCTACTCCATTCGCTCTGAATACTTTGTCAGTAATGTGCTGACAAGCGATCGCTGTGATCGGTGTTTTTTCACTTGGTTTCCAAAGACAAACATCTCCACAAACCCAAGCCAAGGCGCTGTTCCAAGCCCAAACCGCTACAGGGAAGTTGAAAGCTGAAATGATACCTACAATACCTAGCGGGTGGTACTGCTCGTACATTCTGTGGCTTGGTCTTTCGGAGTGCATAGTCAATCCATACATCTGACGAGATAGACCAACTGCGAAGTCGCAGATGTCAATCATCTCCTGTACTTCACCTAGTCCTTCTTGATAAGACTTGCCCATTTCGTAAGAAACCAATTTACCCAAGTCTTCTTTGTGCTCACGTAAAGCATCTCCAACCTGACGAACAATTTCACCTCTTTTTGGCCCTGGAACCAATCTCCAAGATTTGAATGCTTCAGAGGCTGTTTTGATAATTTCTTCATAGGTTTCTTCTGTTCCAGAAGTCACCTTACCTATTAATTCTCCATCTGCAGGAGAAAAGGATTCTATAACTGCACCGTTGGATTTGATCCAATTAGAACCAGTGCTTGATCCCATGTTTAGTTCCTCAATGCCGAGGTTTTTGAGTGCTTGCGCTATGCCGAATTTGTCTGCCATTTCTGTGTTAATTAGAGTTGCCGCAAAAATAGATGATCCTATTGATTAATAGGATTGATACATAAAAAATCCCCGAACGAGCGGGGATTATGTTAATATCGTATCAGAAAGGATGGTTTTTACCAGCCAATACCGTAATAAGCTTTCTCGCCATCTTCGTACAAGCCTTCGATTAAAAGGCCCGAACCTCCGTTGGTTCTGGATAGTGCACGAGACAAATCTTCTACTGAAAGAATAGGTCTTTTGTCAATCGCAGTTACGATAAACCCTTCTTTTATTCCAGCGTCCTTCCATTTGCCATCTTCTACTTTCAAGAGTTTAGCGCCACCTTCGACCTTTAGCTCTTCTTTTTCATCTTTAGAAAGATCCGCAAACGTACCACCTTGAATGGTCATATTGTTGGATGAAGCTATCGTTGTGGTAGTACCCAGCGTATTCTTCAAAGTGGCTGTGACTGTCTTCTCTTTTCCATTTCGGATTAGTGTCACTTTTACTTTGTCACCAGGTCTGTTCAATGCGACCTTCTCTTGCAATTCAGAAGTCTTGGTCACTTTCTCTCCTTGTACGGCTATGATCACATCACCGTTTTCAATTCCAGCTTCATCCGCGCCACTATTTGGGTTGACATTGATCACATAAACACCTTCCAAGACATTCAAGTCTTCGTCCTCAGCTAATTGTGCATTGACGTCTCGAATATTGATGCCGAGCAAAGCTCTTTGTACCACACCAAATTCTTTTAAGTCGGCTAATACCTTATCTACTAAATTGGCTGGCACGGCAAATGAATACCCGGCATAAGTTCCGGTCGGTGTAGCTATGGCTGTGTTTATTCCTACTAGTTCTCCTCTCAAATTGACTAAAGCGCCACCCGAATTTCCAGGGTTTACGGCTGCATCTGTCTGTAAGAATGATTCGATCTGAAGATTGTTTCTATTTCTTAGGATGTTAATATTTCTTCCTTTGGCACTGATGATACCCGCAGTAACTGTAGAGCGGAATTCAAATGGATTACCTACGGCCAGTACCCACTCACCAATTTGGACTTGATCAGAATTGCCAACTTTTACAAATGGCAGTCCTGAGGCCTCTATTTTAAGTAATGCTAAATCTGTGGTAGGGTCCGTACCAACAATTTCTGCTTTATAGGTTCTGTTGTCATTCAGCAATACTTCTATTTCAGTTGCATTTTCGATTACATGATTATTGGTGGCTATATAGCCATCTTCACTAATGATCACGCCACTTCCAGATCCCATCGACTGGCGCTGCTGTGGATGACCTCCACCCTGTGGGTCTCCAAAAAACTGCCTGAAATATTCATCAAACTGATTGGATTGACCTGATCGAGAAACACCCTCAAACGTACTGCGTATATGCACGACGCCTGGAGTTACGGCCTTAGCTGCATAAACAAAATTTAGCCCCTCGGGTACTATCATAGCAGAGGAGTCCAGTTCAAAGTTCGAAAATCTCACGGGTTGATTATCTGCTTGAATCACGCGAACAGGTTCTTCCTTGATCAACTGGTATCCGCCAAGCGCTACAAATCCTCCCAGCATAGAGGCAAACACCATTCTTATAAAAAACTGTCTATTATTCATTTCTCTTGGATTTTACTTTCTTTCGACCAATTAACGTCATATAAAACTAATGGATAAAAATGTTAACAACATTTAACAAAAAACCCCGACGAGCTGACTGGAGGCCAGTTGTCGGGGTTAAAACCAACCTCAACTTACTAACTGTTATTTGATAGCAATGGTCTTCTTCTGAATCTTTTTCTCATCCTTAGGGATGGTAATGTTCAGAAGACCATCTTCATATTTTGCTTCGACTTTGTTTGCGTCAATGTTGTCTGGCAAGTGGAAAGACCTGCTGAAAGAGCCATATCTGGTTTCCACAGAATGGAAGTTCTTTTCTTCTTTCTTCTCTTCAAATTTTCTTTCGCCACTTACGATCAACTGACCTTCATTCAAGTCAATATTAATTTCATTCTTCTTGATGCCAGGAATGGCAAAGCTCAATTCGAATGCTTTCTCTGTTTCGGAAATATCTACCTGTGGGGTAAATGATTTTCCAACAGTTACATCGTTATTAAAAAAACGATCGTTGAACAAGTCATCAAACAGATTGTTTGTAGTGAATGTTCTTAGGGTTCTTGGGTTATACTTAATCAATGACATTTTATTTTAATTTTTTGTTGAACAATAAATTCATGAAGCCATATTGCGAATTGTATGCCATTAGAATAAAAACTTTATTTTAATGTCATTATGTCTGGTTAATTGCAAATAATCAATTTTATTGCGCCATAATGTCCGTTTTGTTTAATGATTAGGATGCAATATGTCCGAATAATCATAGATCAATCCGGACAAGAAATAAACTTGCAATTTTTTTGAATACATATATTGTAGAATTAAAAAGAAGCCACTAATATTGCAGTCCCAAAATCAGGGAGTTATTCAAAAGTGAGTAACTAATACATCAAAATTCCTCTTTAGCTCAGTTGGTTAGAGCATCTGACTGTTAATCAGAGGGTCGTTAGTTCGAGTCTAACAAGAGGAGCAAGCAAAGGCAGTTTTTGAGAAAAAGCTGCCTTTTTTGTTATAAACTTACTTATGCAAATTCTCGACGTTAAACAAGAATCATACTTCCCTCAAAATTTCAAGATATTTGGAGTTATCCTAATTTTCGGTTCCATCGCTTATTTGGTAAATGCACCTTTCATTTCAGCATTAAGAGTGGTTATAACTCTTTTGGTCATTCTACTTGGCGCATCTATGATTTTTGCTCGCTATGCATTGAGGGTAGATCCAAACAACAAAACTTACACTGTATATACACTGCTATTGGGCTTGGAATTTGGAAAGCCTGCATCGTTCAATTTCATTGATAAGTTTTACATCAATCAAGTAACAGAACAAGCGCAAGCAACCACTCGAACGGGAGCGAAGTTTGATCTGAAAAACAAATTGTTCAAAGCCTACATCAGATTAGACAATGGCGAAAAGCTTCATTTAGACACAGACAAAAGTGAAGAAAAATTGAAGAGCAGATTGGAACAATATAAGTCAATTGTTTCTTCAGTTTACAAACCTTCGGAGTAGTCTTTTTATCAAATTATATTAAATAGGCAGTTTTTGGCAGGATGTTTAAAACATCTGGCAAGATCTGTAAATCGTCTCCTACTACTTTAGCCAGTACATAATAATTAATTTTTCTCAAAATGCTGCTGGCTCCAGGTGTTCTCCATCTGGAGCTTTTTTTATTATTTGGCTGTATCCCTATTCTCCTCTTTCTTTGCGTTAATCAAAAAATGATCATGGCCAAAAAAGGAATTCTTCTTGTCAACTTGGGTACACCGGACAGCCCATCCGTAAAAGATGTTAGAAAATATTTGAGAGAGTTTCTTATGGATGGCCGTGTCATAGACATTCCATTTGTTTCGCGATGGCTATTGGTGAATTTGATTATCACTACTTTCCGAGGCCCTAAGTCTGCCAAAGAATATCAAAAGCTTTGGGAGGACAGAGGATCCCCATTGAAGTTTTATAGTGAAGACTTAACCGTCGAAGTTCAAAAAAAATTAGGGAACGACTATATAGTGGAGTTGGGCATGAGATACCAAAGCCCATCCATTGAAAATGGCCTGAGAAACTTACAAGCCAAAGGAGCTACACAAATCAAGGTCATACCTTTATTCCCACAGTATGCTTCTGCTACCAGCGGATCTGTGATTGAGAAAGTGATGGATATCGTCAAAGGTGACCAAGTGATTCCTAAAATTGATTTTGAAGGACCCTTCTACAACCATCCAAAGCTTCTTCAGACTTTTGTAGAGAATGCCAGGGTTTGGATGAATGACCACGACTATGATCATTTCGTTTTCAGCTATCATGGTTTGCCGGAAAGGCAAATTTATAAAGCAAAGATTGATACCTGTGCGTTGGGAGATTGCTGTAATACGTGCGATGCGAAAAACCAATACTGTTATCGCGCGCAATGCTTTGAAACTACTCGTCTTTTGATGCAAGAATTGAACATTCCGGAAGACAAAGTATCAACCACTTTCCAGTCGAGGTTAGGAAAAGACCCATGGATTAAGCCGTATACAGAAGATACATTGAAAGAATTAGCGGGAAAAGGAATTAAGAAAGTGTTAGCTTTTTCTCCTGCCTTTGTTGCAGACTGCCTAGAAACCACCTTAGAAGTTGGTGAGACTTATAAAGAAGAATTCATTGAATTAGGAGGAGAGCGCTGGGACTTGGTAGAAAGCCTAAACGTTCATCCTTCATGGGTGGATTGTGTTTGTGACCTGGCCAAAAATTAATTCATCAATTCTGCCAGTGCATCTACTGCATAGTCTACTTCCTCTGGCTTGGTGTATTTAGAGAAAGAAAATCGAATCGCTCCTCTGTCAGGGTCTACTCCCAATGCCGTCAAAACATGAGAACCTATGTTCGATCCACTGGCGCAAGCGCTACCCCCACTGGCAGATACACCTTTGATATCCAGATTGAATAACAACATGTCATTTTCGTCTGTTGCAGGCAATCCAACATTTATAACAGAATAAAGACTTTCGTTCATATGACCAGACAGGCCATTGAAAGTGGCACCTTGAACTTTGTCCTTAATGCCGGCAATCATTCTTTCTTTTAGGGATGAAATATGCTTTCGGTTGGCATTCATATCACGATATGAAATTTCCAAAGCTTTAGCTAGCCCTACAATACCTGCCACATTTTCTGTGCCTCCACGCATGTTACGCTCTTGCGCTCCGCCATGGATAAATGGCTCTATCTTGGTTTCATGATTGATATAAAGAAAGCCACATCCTTTTGGTCCATAAATTTTATGCGCCGCACCGACGATGAAATCTGCCTTTATCTCGGATAGGTCGTGGACATATTTGCCCATGGCTTGCACCGTATCGGAATGAAAATATCCGTTGTTTGATGTCACCAATTCACCTATGGCTTTGATGTCGTTCAAATTTCCAATTTCGTTATTGGCGTGCATGAGACTGACAAAGGAAGGAGTGTTTTGCAACAGGGAGTCCAAATGATTCATATCTATTCGGCCATCTGGATCTACATCAACGAACTTCAGATCAACTTTTTTTTCTTTGGCCAAATATTCTAGCGTATGCAGCACTGCGTGATGCTCTAGTCTGGAGGTAATGGCTGTTTTAACCCCAAGACTTTCTATTGAGCTACAAATAGCGGTATTATCCGCCTCTGTCCCTCCAGATGTAAAAAATATCTCAGCGGGTGAAGTGTTGAGTAAGTCAGCAATCTGCTTCCTGCATTTTTCGATAGTAGAACGGGCCTGTCTTCCATGAGAATGAATAGAAGATGGGTTGCCAAAATTTTCTATGAAGTAGGGCTTCATCGCTTCGAAAACTTCGGGATCCATGGGAGTTGTGGCTGAATTGTCTAGATATACCTTCATCAATTTTTTGGCTTTGGGCAAAATTGATCATTTTATCAGACAATAAGAATCATTGTTATTTTTCTATTAAGGTGAGACCACTGTTTACAAATTTCAGCAATTGGGATTATCTTTATAAGATATTTGAAAAGGGTAAAGATGAAATATAGCTGCGTTTGCATTGATGACGATAAGATGTTTAATGAAATTCTAGAACAGTACATCAAACGTGTAGACTTTCTTGAATTTGCTGGAGCTTATAGTAATCCCATTGAAGGGGTAATGGCTATTGATAAATTGAAACCAGACATTCTTTTTCTCGATGTAGATATGCCGGAGATTAGCGGCTTTACTACCATTGACGCATTGGAGCATAAACCAATAATAATTATGGTCTCTTCGCACTACGAGCATGAAAGGGAGTTGTTGAAGGCAGGAGCTTCTAAATTTGTTACCAAACCCATAGTAAGCCCCGATCATCTGGCCAATATTGTTAAAGGCGTCCTTGAGGAGGAAAAAGCCTAAGTCATTTCATTTTTTATTAGAAACTTTGATCTCTTGCTGCCACATTCAACCGAATGGCAAGGGAAGTGAAGTTGGTCGTAGACGATAATAGCGGATCAACACTGTCTCTATCTCTATAAATGTGTTTAAGATCGATAAATAGATTGTGTTTGAGCATATAGCTAGCCGTCAGGTCGATATAGAGCTGATCATTCGAAACCCCTTGCCCAATAGAGTTGCCGTATTCTTGAGTTCTTGAATTATAATCCTTCAATACATCACCACCGTAGTTCTCATTCACAGGGTCAGTGCCATACTGGCTGAAGATCAATTTACCGCTTAAGTACAATTTGGGAATCGGCTGATAGCGACCAATAAGCACCGCCTCATTGAAATTTGCCCCAAGAGGATGAGCTAGAGGTTGACGATAGTGGGCGTAGTTGGTAAAAATGGATTCATGAGAATAGGTAAATGGTCTGGAAACGTTGTATTCTGCTTGTAAGTCTAGATTATTGATTCCGAAAGCATTATAATACTTGCCACCCATTTGCACCGAGAATTTATTGCCCCACCAGCCATTGCCGGCCTTGAGTTCGCTGATGACCATTTCGTCCAGCAATCCTTGTCCATAAAACTGTATGCCTTTCGCAATGTTCCACTTCCAGTCTATACCAAAAAGAGCATTGTCTGGACTGCCGGTGTATTGTTCAATAGAACGATAGAAAATGATTGGATTCAAATAGTTCCACTCGAAAGCTGATCCTGTGCTGTCTCCTCTATTGAAAATAATGGCTTCGAACACACCCACATTGAAGTTGTCAGTTATATTGATACTTAAATGGTGTGAGGTCAAAAATTTCTTGGGAAACTCTGCAGTTCCATTTGAACCGAACGAACTATACGGCGCATCAGCTATCATCTCGGTATATAAGTTGGTGTATTGAATGCGCCAGACTTTGGTCTGAATTTTTAAGAATGTACTGGGTGCACTAAAGTCGGATAGCAACAGCGAACGATAGCCATTACCTACAAAGTTTTTGTCATAGCCAAATTGGAGGGCAATATGTTTGCTGGCATTGAAGGTGAAATAACCGCGGGCTGTAAAAAAATCAACCGCATGATCTCCATATTTTTTCCAAAAGGCCTCGTTTGGAACTACGCCCCGATCAGCCGTATAGTCCTGAACATACTTTGGGAATACAGCTTGCGATTCTTCTATAGTTGAGTAAAAACCGATTTTGTCATCTATAGATCCTCGAATCTGCGCTCCTCTGGTATTGATGAAAGGAGTTGAACCACTATTATTGTCACGCCCACCACTCAGGTATAATATGGGATTGACCCTCAGCTGAAAGTCTTTGGTATTGACATGAAGAAAGTCAGCTTTTGATCTGTAGATTTTCTTTAGAAATGGTTTTTTGCTTTGCACCGAATCTTCACTCCAGTATTCCCAATGATCCGTTTTTATGTATTGTGTGTTGAATTGATCCTGACCAGAAGTTAAGTAATCAGCGGAATCCATGGTAGCCACTACATCTGTGGCTCGATAAGGCTTGAAACTGGTGTGGATACTTTCGCTAAAGTTTTTATTCAACACATCCGCTCGATCTACCAAATGATAATAGTCCGCATTTAAAGGTGCATATATACTCTGAGCAGAGATAGAGACGGCTGAAATCATCAGCGCAAATAGCAATATGTGTTTATTCATCGGCACGCGTACTTGCAATCTTAAATGAAGTAATAATATAAGAAGTGGCGCAACTGCTAAAATATTGTTTATCCACACTAAAAACAGCTTAAAGCATTTTTATTTAATAGTTTTGCAATTCATTGAGGTTTAAGTACTTTTGCAATCCTTTTCGTTAATAGGCGAAAATTTTAACAGAAAAGCACTATGGCAAAAACCATGGCGCACAAAAGATAAAAACATGAAAAAAGATATTCATCCAGAGTATAAAGAAGTAATCTTCTGGGACACGTCAAGTGATTTTAAATTCATGACAAAGTCTACGATGACTTCTGAAGAGACAATCAAGTGGGAAGATGGAAATGAGTACCCAGTTGTTAAGATTGAAGTTAGTTCTGCATCTCACCCATTCTACACAGGTAAGAAACTATTTGTGGATACTGCTGGTAGAGTTGAGAAATTCAACAAAAGATACAAGAAAAAATAATCGCCCCTTTCGGGTAAAAAGATTGAAGTCTTCAGGATATTTGTTCCTGAAGACTTTTTTATTTCTAGCCCATGAACATCGCCTTAGCAGACCTATCTGAGCATAGGACTAAGCTATTTCCATTTACCCTTACCCGACCCGTAGCAGATTTGCGCGTCGGCATTTTAACGATTCGTGAAAAATGGGAAAAGCATCTCAAACAATCCATTCATTTTCTTGCCGTACCAGAACTGGTGGGAAAATTCCCAAAACCCACAGGAGCAATTGATTTGATTATTAATGGGGCGATTTGTCCCAATGCAGAATTATTGAAGGCTATACAATCTCTAAACGACAAAGAGGTTTTAAAAAGTGGTGAATTGTTTATAGCAGCCAAGGGCTCATTTGACCCATCTGATCCGACAATCAACTTAAAAGGGTATCAACCGGTTGAATTCCAAAAGTCTTGCACCGTGATTAATAGAAGTTGGGATTTATTTTCCAATAACAAAGCGCAACTGAACGCTGACTTTGAATTGCTTACCAACGGCCGAGAGTCACAAAAAATTATTGATCCGCATACCATCGTATATGGCGATCAAGTTTTTTTAGAAGAAGGAGTTGATATCAAAGCTGCCATTTTGAATGCAGAAGAGGGACCAATCTATTTGGCGAAAAACAGCATCGTACAAGAAGGAGCGACGATTCGAGGACCTTTCGGCCTGGGGGAAAATTCTAGAATAAACATGAATGCCAAGATTCGTGAAGGTGTAACCATCGGACCAAATTGTAAGATTGGTGGAGAAGTGTCTAATTCTATTGTTTACGGAAATTCCAACAAGGCGCACGATGGTTATTTGGGTAATGCGGTAGTAGGTGAATGGTGTAATCTAGGCGCAGATACCAATAATTCTAATCTCAAGAACAACTACGATGAAGTCAAAGCCTATGATTTTGAAACCAATAATTTCATCAAAACAGGTCTGCAGTTTTGTGGACTTTTCGTTGGAGACCATTCTAAAACGGCCATTAATACAGCCTTAAATACAGGAACAACAATTGGCGTTTGTTCGAATGTGTTTGGAAGTGGATTTCCATCCACTTATATCCCTTCTTTCTCATGGGGAGGAGGTGATCAAACGGTGATTCATAAATTTGACAAAGCCATCGAAACAGCGAGAAAAGTATGGGCACGTAAGAATATCAAAGACACCGACGAGGACGAAAAGATATTAAAAACTATCTTTGACCGCTCGACCAAAAAATAGTCATGAGATTCGCAGATATTCCTGGACTTAGTGCAGCCAAAGAGCAATTGATTCATGCCATCAAAAGTAATCATGTAGCGCATGCTCAGTTATTTTATGGACAGGAAGGCTCGGCAAATTTGGCCTTAGCCTTGGCCTATGCTACTTATATCAACTGTAAAAATCCAACTGATTCAGATTCCTGTGGGACTTGCGATTCTTGCACTAAAATGGACAAGCTCGTTCATCCAGATCTCCAATTCGTTTTTCCTGTGAGTTCTACTAAAAGCGTGACTGGAAAAAATGTGGTGAGTTCAAGTTACCTTAAAGAATGGCGGGCTTTTTTGAGTGCTAACAAATACGGCAACCTGGTAGATTGGAGCGAACATTATGGTGCGGAAAACAAGCAGGCCAATATTTCAAAAGAGGAAAGTAGAAACATTATTAAGTCTTTAACGCTAAAGTCGTTTGAGGCTGAGTATAAGGTAATGATTATCTGGTTGCCTGAATACATGAACGTATCGGCAGCGAACGGCATTCTCAAAATTTTAGAAGAGCCAGCCGAAAAGACCCTATTTCTATTGGTGACCTGTGAGTATGAGAGATTACTCACTACGATTCTTTCTAGATGTCAATTGTTCAAGGTTCCTGCATTTAGCGATGAGGAGATTAAAAACTATTTGATTGAGTCGAAGGGCATTGAGGCCGGGAAGGCGAAGAAAATTGCCGCTTTGGCGGAAGGTAGTTTGCAAGCTGCCGTAGAAAATATTGATAGCACGGAAGACGATGCACATGTGATGTTTCGGGATTGGATGCGTCAGTGTTGGGTGAAGGACTTTACCTCTCTCAATAGCACCAACGATTCATTTAGTAAGTTGAGCAAAACCGGTCAAAAACTATTTCTTCAATATGCACTCAATATGATGCGCCAGGCAGTAGTATCTGAATATTTAGTAGATGAAAAGGAAAAACTGAACGATTCGGAAAAAGACTTTGCAGTAAAATTTGGCAAAGCTTTGACTACTCAGAAACTTGAAAAAATTAGTGAAGAATTTAGCAAAGCCCATTATCATCTGGAGCGAAATGCTAATGTGAAAATATTATTTTTGGACCTGTCGCTCACAGTTGGCAGAATCATGACAGCAGCATGAAAATAAAGATCGGAACGAGGGGGAGTAAATTGGCGTTGTGGCAGGCCTATCATGTTCAGGGCTTGCTAAAAAAGCAGGGAGTGGATTCGGAGATAATCACCATAGAAACCAAGGGAGATAAAATTCTCGATGTCACTATCGCAAAAATTGGAAGTAAGGGTGTCTTTACTGAAGAGATTGAAGAACAATTAAAAGATGGTCGGATCGATATCGCTGTTCATAGCGCCAAAGACATGCAGTCTACTTTGCCCGAAGGGTTTGAATTGATTGCTTTTGGCGAACGTGAAAAGTCGCACGACGTACTGGTAAGCCACAAGACCATTGATTTAGATCAAAAAGATTTAGTCTTGGGAACGTCTTCTACCAGACGTTTAGCCTTCCTAAATAAATACTACCCGCATGTAAAGACAGTACCTGTTCGTGGCAACTTACAAACACGGATTAAGAAGATGAAGGACGGGGTTTGTGATGCGCTATGGTTGGCATATGCTGGAGCACATCGGATGGAATATGATGATATGATCGTCCATGAATTCGATCCTTCCACATTTGTTCCTGCCGTGGGTCAGGGCAGTATTGCGATAGAAGTTTGCGAGTCGTTGGATCAAGATAAAAAGGACATTGTCCGCCTGGCAGTCAATCACGAACCAAGTGAAAAATGCCTGATTGCGGAACGTTCGTTTTTAAAGAAAATGGATGGAGGTTGTAGCATTCCAGTATTTGGGTTGGCAACCATAGAAAATGATGTACTTACCTTATATGGAGGAATCATTAGTCTAGATGGAAAGACGGTTGTTGAAAAGTCCTGTTGCTCGACAACTAATGCTGCGAAAAAAGTTGGAGAGACTTTGGGAGAGTACATTTTAGAAAATGGTGGCCGAGAAATATTAGAAGACATTAGAAAACATCAAGCGGATTAAGATGAAATTAAAAAGACAATTACTTTTAGTACTTACTATTTCAACGGTACTTGGGGCTTGTGCCCAGGATCAACCGAGTTTTGACGTAAAAAAATACACACAAACGGAGGAGAAGAAGGACTTTTTAGTAACTATTCACACCTCTCTTGGGGATATGAAAGCCGTACTTTATGACGAGACACCTTTGCATAGAGACAATTTTCTTAAGTTGATCAAGGAAGGCGCTTATGACAGTACGACCTGGCATCGCGTGATCAAGGAATTCATGATTCAAGGCGGTGGAATTGACATGAAACCAAGCACTCCTAAACGAACAGATAGAATACCTGCAGAGTTTGATGCCAGACTATTTCATGTGAAAGGAGCCCTAGCGGCCGCTCGTCAAGGTGATCGGGTAAATCCAGAGAAAGCTTCTAGTTGGTGTCAGTTCTATATTGTACAAGGGAAAAAGTGGACCAAAGATGAACTAACACTAGATCAGCAAAAGTTGAATGCAGGTATAGGAAAGTTGTTACAAAATGATAAACACCTTGCGCTTAGGGAAGAACTCATTGCTATGCAGGAAAGAAGAGACTTCGATGGAATGAATAAACTGGTGATGAGCAAAGCGTCATTGATAGAATCAGAATTGGGTATATCAGTAAGAAAAGACGTAAGTCAGGAGAGAATAGATGCCTATACCACTATTGGCGGTGCTCCTCACTTGGACGACGAATATACAGTCTTTGGTCAGGTAGTTGAGGGCTTTGATGTCATAGATAAAATTGCCGCAACCAAGACCATTAGGGAGAAGCCTATCGAAAATCTCTATTTAACTATCGAGGTAGAAGAAGTATCTAAAAAGAAGTTGAGTAAGCAATATGGTATTAGCTATCCTGAAAAATAGGCGCTGCTATTTACTCGATTTGTGAGGAAGGCAAGGAGAAACCACCAAGGTAAATTCACAAAGAAACCGTCTTGATTTACAGAAAATTCTCTATTTTGTGGGGCTAACCCCAAAAATTGATAGGCCGTGCCCATCTTAGGAGAACAAAAACTGGTTAAAAAATTAAAGGGAGGATGTCACCAATCCTTTACTACTCTCTTTCATTTGTATGCTAAAAAGCTGTATAATTTTTCGTACAAATACACCCAATCTCATGCCGAATCTGAAGAAATAGTACAAGAAGTTTTTCTTAAAATTTGGAATAAGAGAGAGACTATCAATCCTAAACTTTCTTTCAATGCTTTTTTAATCACTATTGCAAAAAATCACATTTTCAACAGAATCAAAAAGGAAGCTAGTCGCAAGCAATATCGAAATCAAATCGAGGATGCTGAGCTTGTGACCAATGAAACGGAGAGTAAAGTTATTTTTGCAGACCTGGAGCAAATAGCTAAAAGCAAAATAGAAGATCTTCCTCCTAAGCGGAAACAGATTTTTTTGCTTAGAAGAGATTCCGGTATGTCCGTCAAGGAGATTGCTCAAAAACTGGGAATAGCCGAAAGTACGGTAGAAAACCAAATGAATAAGGCGATTAAAACCTTAAAAACCAACCTTTCAAAATTTTCTTAAAAAAATGGAATACAGAGTGGGTGCTGTTGCGACTTTGTCTGTATAGAATATGTAAACTATCAAACGATTGGATTTTTTAAACAAGTATCGAGCTTTTAAAGCGGGCCAACTATCTCAGGAAGAGGCTGAGGAGTTTGTGGCATGGATGAATTCGAAAGAAGGGGAAGAAAAGATTTTGGGGGATATCGAAAACGATTGGAATTATCTGGATGCCAAGGAGGCCACTGATGAGACCAGACTAGAGTCGATACTTACTCAGATCAAAGCTGAAACGGGAGAAGAAAGTGCACAGGAATCAAGAAGTCATTTTTTCTCAAAGCTGGCAGCAGCTGTGGCACTTTTGGTTGTATTTGCAGGATTGACCTATTTGATATTTCCTGAATTGCAGACCCTAAATCAACCTCAACGGATTGTGAAAGTCAATCCAAGTGGTCAGAAGTCCACTCATTTCTTGCCAGACGGTAGTAAGGTGTATCTGAATGCTGAAAGTTCTATCAGTTATGCTCGTGAGTTTGAAGGCGATAAAAGAGCAATTGAATTGAAGGGGGAGGCCTATTTTGAAGTAACAAAAAATCCTGAAAAACCATTTGTGGTCAAATCCAAAGGAGTATCTACCACTGCAATTGGTACAGCTTTTAATGTTCGTGCATATGCTAATGAGAAGAAACTCGGTATTGCGCTTACTGAAGGAAAGGTAAAAGTGACCTCAACAAACTTAGAGGAGGAGTTTTTCTTGGTTCCAGGAGAACAGCTTCATTATTCTTCAGATTCAAAAAGAGTTTCAAAATCAGAGTTTGACACAGATGAAATAGTAGGTTGGAAAAACGGCCTAATTAAGTTTCAGGAGGCTAATTATGAAGAAGTGAAAAGCCGACTAGAGCGATGGTTTGGTGTTCGTATTGTGAGTAATGTAGACCCTTCGGAAAGGTGGAAATATACTGGGTCATTTGAAAACCAGTCGCTTGAGATGATTTTAGAGGGAATGAAACTGACCAAAAACTTTGAGTATAAAATGGAGCAAAAAAAGGTAGAAATTATGTTCAAGTAAACCTCAGCCTATGCTAAAAACCTTTACTAGAATTGTCTTTCTTGGTTTGGTATTTTCTTATTCTTTGTTTGCCGCTCCCGGCGATGAAAGCAAATATGATAATATCAAAAACACCAAAGTCAGTATAATTCTGAAAGAGGTTTCTATTGAGCAAGCATTTCAACTGATTGAAAAAAATACTTCTTTTCGATTTGCCTTTGATGAAAAGGATATCGACCCGTCCTTAAGAATTAGTAACTCAGACAAGAACATACCGCTTTCTGAATTGCTTCTAAAAATTTCCGAAAAAAGTCAGCTCAAATTCAAGCAGATCAATAATACGATCAATGTTTATAAAAATTCGTCGAGTGAAGGTCTAGCCAATGAATCTATTCGACACTTTAAAGTAGGTGGTCAAATTCTGAATGAAGAGGATGGGACTCCTTTGGCTGGTGTCTCCATTAGAGTCAGTGGTTCTAATATTGGAATTATATCAGATTTAGAAGGTGATTTTGAATTGACCATTCCCGGTCAATCCGCCAGATTGCTAATATCCTACGTTGGATTTGAAACTATCAAAGTAGATGTTGCACCTTCAATGACCAATCTGAGGGTTGGGATAAAAACGGATTTAAAAAGCCTAAATGATGTGGTGGTGGTAGGCACAAGGTTCAATCCCAGATCAGTTTTAGATTCGCCAGTGCCCATAGACAATATATCTAGTCAAGAACTGGAGGCTACAGGTCAGCTTACCCTTGATCAGATGATCAACTTCAAAATGCAGTCATTCAACGCATCTCAACAGACCATTTCCGATGCTACCGCCCATTTCAACCCTGCTGATTTAAGAGGGTTGGGTCCTTCGCGTACGCTTATATTGATCAACGGCAAACGGAAAAACCCTAGTGCATTGGTGTATATCAATGATACACCGGGAAAAGGTGAGGTGGGGGTAGATATGCAGAGTATTCCAATAGGAGCCGTAGAACGTGTAGAAATCCTTAGGGATGGTGCGTCTGCTCAATACGGTTCTGACGCAATAGCCGGAGTCATTAACATCATTTTAAAAGAGGATACCGAAATCACGAGTATCAATGCTTTTTCGGGTATTACCACTAAAGGAGATGGGTTGCACTATGGTTTAAGTGCCAATACTGGTTTTGAATTACCTCGGAATGGATTTCTGAATATTACTACCTCATTTAAAGAGCAAGAGTATACGAATAGGGCAGGCAGCCCAGGAAAGGATGAGTTTTTGAATGATGAAAACTTTGAAGATTGGGTAGCAGAAAACCCCGACTTGGGAATGATCGTGGGCCAGCCTGATATGTCAACTTTTGATGTATTCTATAATGCAGATATTCCAATAAACGACAATTCCGAACTGTATTCTTTTGGTGGTATTACATTGAGAAAGGGGTCGAGTTTTGCTTTGTACAGAACGCCCTATTGGGTGCCGGATCCTGACCACATTTTTCACAAAGATGATGAGGTGTATAACGGCTTTCACCCAACTTTCGAAACCGACATCAAAGACCATACGCTGGGTTTTGGAGTTAGAAGCAAGATTCGAGATTGGGCAGTGGATATTAGTGCAGTTTCAGGAGCTAATACAGTAGACTATCATATTGGCCAAACCATGAATCCGGCTCTAGGACGGCAAAGTCCCACACGATTTGAGGCAGGAGGATATGAGTTTCAAAACTTTGTGAGTAATGTGGATTTATTCAAGCGCGTAGGTGATTTCAATATTGGTTTTGGTTCTGAATTTCGGACGGAACGTTTTCAAGCGTTTGCTGGTGAGCCTGCTTCATACGAAGGCAATGGAGCAATTTCATTTCCTGGGATTAGACCAACAGATGAGGTAAATGAAAATAGGTATAATGTGGGTGTTTATACTGATCTGGAATACGACAATGAAGTAATTTTAATCGGAGGAGCAGCTAGGTTTGAAAATTATGATGATTTTGGAAAGAATTTTACCTGGAAAATTAATTCGAGATATAGGCCGTTTGGCGATCTGATAGCGATTAGAGCGTCAGCAAGTACGGGTTTTCGAGCACCCTCCTTACATCAAATCTATTTGAGTAATGTACAAACACTGGTTTCTGATGGCACCATCTCCAATCAAGGGACTTTCAGCAATCATAGTCCAGTTATTCGCGAATTAGAGGTACCCAATTTGACTCAGGAAAGTTCTATAAATCTTTCTGTTGGCACGGCCATACAACCCATCTCCAAACTGGAAGTAACGCTGGACTATTACGACATTCGAGTCAATAATCGAATTCTCTTTACAAATGAAATCGGGTCCGATGGGAATCCTAATACTTTCACTGCGCTAGAAGATACGCTGAGCTCTTATGAAGTGACCAGTTTGAAGTTTTTTATCAATGCGGCCGATACAAGAACAAAAGGAATAGACGCGGTGGCCACTTACCGCGATATCCTTTTTGGAAATGGAATGTTAGATATCAGTTTCGCTGCCAATCTCAATTCGACCTCCATTGTAAGTGCCATTCGAACACCGGACCCGATTGCAGCTTCAGGCAATGAAATATTTAATAGGAAGGAACAGGCACGTATTATTTCTGCTCGACCAGCGAGTAAACTCCTTCTGGGAATGGACTATGGTTTGGGGAAATTTTCAGCAGGGCTTCGGTTTACAAGGTTTGGAGAGGTGACGTGGAAACATGCCGAGGATCCAGGCAAGGATCAGACGTTTTCTGCTAAGTTAGTTACCGACTTAAACATGGAATATCGTCTGAGCCATACGGCTACATTCGGACTTTCAATTAATAATATTTTTAATGTGTACCCAGACGAAGTAGATCCTAAAGGCGATCCGATTACCAATTTAGGAGGTCGCTTCAAATATGCTTGGGAGGTGAATCAATTCGGGTATTTAGGCACTACGGTTTCAGCTAATTTTAGAATTAAATTCGATTAACTGCGATATTTAATTTTATAATATTCTCTATTTGCAAAAGAAAATATTATTATTCTCTCAAATAATACCCTTACACTTCATTCTAATTTTTTCCTCTTTTCTGCCTTAAAAGTCTGCATAAGACAATTTGGTTAGTTGACCTCCGGATAGCTAGTGGCTAGTAATAGAGCGATTGTTTTCCAATAGCTAACAGACGTTAGTTGCGAATTATTTAAACTCTAAAACCAAACTTTATGAAAAAAGTTTACTCTGCATTAACCGTAATGCTAATGTTATCGGTTACTGTTGCCTTTGCCCAGAAAACGGTTTCAGGTACGGTGACAGATGGATCATCCGGCGAGCCACTCGTTGGGGTGAATGTCATTGAAAAAGGCACCGCCAACGGTGCTTTGACAGACCTAGATGGTAACTTCAAAATAGAAGTAACGGACGGGGCTGTTTTAGTTTTTTCTTATATAGGATATGTTGGATCTGAGGTGACCGTAGGGTCGCAAGCTCAGATAGACGTTTCCATGAAAGAAGATGTCACAAACCTTGAAGAAGTAATTGTTACAGGTTTGGCCACCTCTGTGAAGCGGTCGAATTTGGCTAATGCAGTAGCTTCTGTATCGGGTGAAGATTTGGCTGGAAAGACAAACATTCAAACCTTGGATGGGGGTCTTCAGGGTAAAGTAGCTGGAGCGAATATTCTAAATAATTCGGGTGCACCAGGAGGAGGTATTTCTATGAAGCTTAGAGGTATTACAACGATTACGGGTTCTTCTGAGCCACTTTATATAGTAGATGGTGTATACATAGATAACTCCGCTGTTTCAAATGGTTCAAATACTGTTACCGCAGCATCTACGAATGGTGCTATGACAACTAATCAGGACAACGCAGCCAACAGGATTGCTGATTTAGATCCCTCTGACATTGAAAGTATTGAGATACTAAAGGGAGCATCAGCGTCAGCCATCTATGGTTCGCGAGCAAATGCCGGTGTGGTCATCATCACTACCAAAAGAGGAAGTGAAGGGAAAACTCAAATTACTTTTAAACAGGATATTGGTTTTGCAAAAATCTTAAACCCACTTGGTACAAGACCATTCACTTCAAACCTTGTTCTTTCTGATTTTGGGCCAACCGCTCAAGCTGAATTTGATGCAGCCAACGCTTCTGGCCAGCTGTACGATTATGAAGATGAAATGTACGGTGAGACAGGACTGTTGACTAATACTAAAGTTACTTTAGCTGGAGGTAGTGATAGAACGAAATTTTACCTTTCTGCAAGTAGAAAAGATGAAGAAGGTATTATAAAAAATACTGGATTTGAAAGAAATTCTGTGAGAGCTAATATTGACCACAAAATTTCAAAGTTTGTTGATATTAATTTGTCAACCAATTATATAAAGTCAAAGACTGGACGTGGACTAACGAACAATGATAACGCTGGTGTTTCTTATGGAGTGGCTTTGTCAAGTACTTTGCCCTGGCAGGATCTATATCCAAATGAAAATGGGATATACCCCAATCATCCGACCAATCCGTCCAACCCATTGGCTACAAGAGATAAGTCGACAGTAGAAGATGAAACGAACCGGTTTGTTATTGGGTCAGGGATTAATTTCAATCTTTTGAGAAAAGAGAACTCTTTTCTTCAGTTGAAATTACAAGGAGGACTGGATTACTACAATAATGAATCTACGCTCCATTTTCCTGAAGATCTGCAATTCACAATCGGCAATCAAGATGGGGTGTATTCAAGAGGAAATAATGTAACATTCAATACAAACATGTCAGCCTTCTTGATTTATAATACAAGTGTTGGAGATGTTGATCTTACATCATCTGCTGGTGTGAATCGTTTGGACCAGTCTAAAGAGCTTTTGACTGTACAAGCTCAACAATTGACAGCCGGACAACAAAATCTGCAGCAAGGAGGATCTTTAACAGCCTTTCATAGAAGGTTGGAATCGCAAGATTTAGGTTATGCTATTCAGCAAGAGGCCAATTGGGATGATAAGTTAATCGCAACGGCTAGTGTAAGGTTGGATAAATCGACGTTAAATGGTGATGCGAATAAACTTTATACTTATCCAAAGTTCTCACTAGCCGCTAACTTAGCAAATTTCGAATTCTGGAATGTGGGTATAATCAGCCAGCTGAAACTAAGAGGAGCCTATGGAGAAGCTGGTGGTGTGCCAAATCCGAACTCTGTAACTTTCGTCCAACCAAAATTCACAGCCCTTGCCCCATTAAATACAGGTGGTAACACAGGATCAGTAGTTGGAACTGCCTTTGGTGATCCTAATGTAGAGCCAGAAAGATCTAAAGAGCTTGAGTTTGGGTTTGATCTTGGGTTGTTGGATGGTCGAATTGGATACACTTTTACCTGGTACAACAAGAAAGTTGAAGATTTGATATTGGTGGCTGCAATGCCTCCGACCTCTGGGTTCTTGAATCAGCAAACTAATTTGGGGGCTTTGCAGAATAAAGGGATTGAGATGTCTTTGAATGCGTTAGTTGTGAATAATTCCGCTATCAAATGGAACACCACGGTAAATTGGTGGACCAATGAATCTGAAATGACAAGATTAGATGTTCCAGCCTTTAACCCTCCTGGAGGTGGTTTTGGTGCTGGCCTAGGAACGATTCGATTGGAAGAAGGCAAATCACTAACTCAAATCGTTGGTACCGCTGGTTCTTCTGAAGTCGTTCAACTTGGCGATGCTGCTCCAGATTTTCAGTTGGGCTGGAGTAATGATATTACTTTCTTGAAAAACTTCACCTTCTCTATGTTGTGGCACTGGAAAAAGGGTGGGCAAAACGTAAACCTTACTGGTTTATTAACAGATTTCGGAGGCACCTCATATAATTATGACGAATTGTTGGATGACGGACAGCGTTTGGGAGACGCTAGAATAGCTGCATTCTTCAGTGGGGAAAATTCTACACTATTCGTAGAGGACGCGGACTATATCAAGTTAAGAGAGGTATCTCTTTATTATTCTATCCCTAAATCAGTTTTGGGAAATGCTTTCAATGGCACCATAGATAGAGTGAGGGTAGGTATCTCAGGTAATAACTTGTTCATGGAAACTCCATATACAAGTTATGATCCTGAAGTCTCAAACTTCGGAAGTGGCGGGGTACTACAAGGTATAGAGGTAACTCCATTTCCATCCTCAAAAAGAATGTTTTTTCACTTAGAAGTTGGATTCTAAAAAACGAATTGAATTATGAAAAAAATAAATCAATATATAATAGCGCTAATAGCTGTTTTCACATTTTCATGTGAGTTGGACGAACCAGTTGATCTAAACAATCCAAGTTTTGGGGGTGTTCTTAACGACGCCAGTATTGGTCAATTAAATGAGTTGGTTACTGGAGTAGTGGCAAGGGCCAGTACAGGTATGGGCAACTACCACGATATAGTCGGGGTAATTGGTCGTGAAATTTATCGCATTGATGTGTCTGACCCAAGATGGGTAGGAGACTTGCTAGGAACTGGAAATTTGGATAATAGTGCATTTTATACAGGAACAAATTTCAGTACTAGATACAATGGCGTTAAAACGGCAAATACTTTAATTGGAGCCGTTGAGAATACCACTGTACTGACTGATGAAGAGGCCCAAGGATACTTGGCTTTTGCCAAAACTTTTAAAGCACATGCATTATTATTTGCTTTGAATCATCAGTACGACAATGGGATCAGGGTTGATGTGGAAGATCCAAATGCTCTTGGCCCTTATACAAGCAATGCTGCTGAGGGGTATGATGCAATAGCAGCGATCTTAGCTGAAGCTGCTACCCACATAGAGAACGCAGGAACATCTTTTGCATTTGGCTTGACTTCTGGGTTCGATGGTTTCGATACACCAGCAACCTTTGCAGGATTTATAAAAGCGTTACAAGCTAGAGTGGCCTTATATCAGGAGAATTATGCCGATGCCGTGACATTTGTTGATCAATCTTTTTTGGATGAGACAGGAAATTTTGATCTGGGCGTCTACCGAGTATTTGCGAATGCTTCTGGAGATCGAGTAAATGCTTTGTTTTTTCCAAACAATACAAATGGAACAACAAGGTTGGTTCAGAATGATTGGGTTCCTGATGCTGAAGACGGTGATTTGAGATTGTCAAAAGCATCATTAAGAAATTCGCCACAGGATGTTATATCTGGTCAGTTGGTTGCTAACTATGATGCATGGGCAGTTAAAGATCAGACGCAGCCTATGGCTTTTATTCGCAATGAGGAATTGATTCTGATAAAAGCCGAAGCTTTGATCCAGGATGGTTCAGCAGCGGCTTTAGCTGAAGCGGTTACTCTGATTGATATAATTAGAGTCCAATCAGGAGGGTTAGGAAATTATAGTGGACCTGTGACTCAATCGGATTTAATTAATGAAATGCTTCATCAAAGAAGGTATTCATTGTTTGATGAAGGTCATAGATGGATTGATATGAGAAGATACGATAGGTTAGACGAGCTCCCCCTAGATCTTCCCAATCATTCTGTAATTGTACAACTACCGAGACCATTCAATGAGATAGGGGTGCAAGGAGGTTAAATCTCTCACACCAAATAAAAAACGCCATTCTTCTGAATGGCGTTTTTTATGTTTTAGAGTGTCCCGTCCTGAAATAGCGTTACACAAAAAACGACGTTATGAACGAACTCACAGAGAACAAGTATGTTAAAAGAACACAGAAGGACTACAGCTACGCTTTTAAATTGTCAGTTGTGTCAGAAGTTGAAAGCGGAGAGTTAGGCATAAAAGCCGCCGCTCGCAAGTATGGTATTCAGTCACACTCTACAGTTACCAATTGGCTTCGAAAATTTGGTAACTTTGATTGGGTCAATAAATCAACACTTCGGATGCCAAAATCTAAAGACCAAAAACTATACGAACTTGAGCAGAAAGTACGGCTGTTGGAAAAGCAAAAAAAAGAGCTTGAACAGCAGGTTGAAAACGCAGATAAGAAAGCCATTTTCTTTGATATGATGATCGACATAGCCGAAGAAGAATTCAAACTCCCCATCAGAAAAAAGTCTTTACCCCAACAGTTGATCGATTCAAGGTTGAACAAAAAGAAGGGGTAACCCAGATCTGTAGACTGTTGGGGATGAATAGGCAAATCTATTACCGCTCTATCAGAAGAAGTAAACAAAAGCAAGAAATAGCCACCAAGGTAGTAGTTATGGTTGAAAAGGTGCGTATGAAAATGCCTCGTATAGGTACCAGAAAGTTGTATCATTTACTTTATGATGAACTTCAGCCGCTGGGAGTTGGAAGAGACAGGCTATTTGCTATTATGAAAGCAAATCATCTTCAGATCGTACCTAAGAGACAATATCATATCACTACTGACTCTCATCATCGATTTAGAAAACATAAAAACCTTATTGATGGGCTTTCCATACAAAGGCCTGAGCAAGTATGGGTATCGGATATCACCTACATTGGAACACGGAAAAATCCGATGTATTTATCGTTGGTCACAGACGCTTATTCAAAGCGGATCATGGGCTTTGATGTATCGAAAAGTCTGGATGCTTCAGGTGCAATATCAGCCCTTAATATGGCTATTGCCAATCGTATATATCCTGAGCGAAAGTTGATCCATCACTCAGACAGAGGATTGCAGTATTGTTGCGATGCCTATCAACAGGTGTTTAACAATCATAATATAAGGTGCAGCATGACCGAAAGCTATGACCCATATCAAAATGCCATAGCCGAAAGGGTGAATGGGATATTGAAACATGAATTTATCTTAGGGATCACCACATCAGATGTAGCACTAATGGACAAACTCATTGAGCAGAGTATTTATATCTACAACCATGATCGACCTCATTGGAGCTGTTGGATGAATACCCCGGCATTTATGCATCAGCAAGACAAGGTCAAGATTAGAAACTATAGAAACAAAAATAGCACCGAGCTAAAACCCGATGCTATCTAATATTTTATCCTAAAATCTGTAACGATTATTTAGGACTAGTCAGAGTGGGTAATATTATTCTTCATCCAGCATATCAATATCCTGAATCAATACCCTTTTAGAAATGGCTTGTCCTGTTTTTGTTGCTGCCAAACCACCAAGGGCAGTTTCCTTGTAGCGAGTCTCCATGCTCTGCCCTACTTCTCCCATGGCTTCCGCACATTCATCTACAGGGATTACGCTGTCTACGTCAGAAAGTGCGATTTGAGCCGAAGAATTGGCTATAGCCGCGGCACTTGCATTTCGAACGACGCAAGGTACTTCTACTAATCCGGCTACTGGATCACATACCAGTCCGAGCATACACTGTAGAGTCACAGCAACAGCATTGAAAACCTGATCTATGTTTCCGCCGAGGCAATACACGATGCTTCCTGAAGCCATCGCAGCAGCACTGCCGGTCTCGGCTTGACAACCGCCCACGGCACCAGCGAGAGAGGCTTTTTGTTCTAGAATCAAAGCAATACCTGCGCTGATGAGCAAGGCTTCATGGATTTTTCGATCTTCAATACCGTGAATTTTCTGCATGGTAGTTAGCACTCCGGGAAGAATGCCAGAGGCACCTGCTGTTGGGGCTGCTACTACACGCCCCATACAAGAATTTACTTCTTTGGCAGCCAGGGCACTGGATATCAAGGTCTGAAATTCTTTGGATAACACCACAGTTTTATTCTGAGCTACTTTTTTGGCGCCATTCTTTATCATTCCTGAATGGGAAGACATGTCTTCGGTTAAACCCGTTTCAACGGCTTCTTTCATGACCTGATAGGCTTTTTCCAACCCTGACCAAATATCATCTTCTTGAGCACCTTTTTGCTCAATTTCATAATTCAGCACGGGCTCAAACAAAAGAGTACCCTCTTTTTCACAAAGTGCCTTCCAGCCTTTGAAATCTTCGAATAGAAATGACATGATGTTTTGGGTTAAATGTCTTCTAAAGTTACTAAGATTCTTGGCCGCTTGTTGTTAGTGACGGCCAAGAATTGAATAATGTATCTCTAAAACTCTGCGTTGCCTGGAGTTCTTGGGAAAGGAATGACGTCTCTGATGTTGGTCATACCCGTGACGAACAAGATCATTCTTTCAAAGCCCAATCCATAACCACTGTGCGGCGCAGAACCGAATTTACGAGTGTCAAGGTACCACCAAAGTTCTTCTTTGGGTACACCCATTTCATCCATTCTTTGTTCTAATTTATCCAATCGCTCTTCTCTTTGAGATCCACCGATGATTTCTCCAATACCTGGAAACAGAATGTCCATAGCGGCAACGGTTTTCCCATCATCGTTTTGGCGCATATAAAAGGCTTTGATGTCCTTTGGATAGTCTGATAGAATTACTGGTTTCTTAAAGTGCTTTTCCACCAAATATCTCTCATGCTCTGACTGCAAATCAGCACCCCAGGCGTCAATCAAATACTTGAATTTCTTCTTTTTATTTGGCTTTGAATTTCTGAGAATATCAATAGCCTCTGTATAAGTCACTCGCTCAAATTTGTTGTCAACTACAAATTTCAATCGATCCATCAAATAGAGCTCGGGCCGCTCAGTTTCCTTCTTGTTTTTGTTCTCCTCCACTTCTCTCTCGTGCAAGAACTTCAAATCGTCGTGGCAGTTATCCAAAGCATACTGAACCAAATATTGAAGCATCTCCTCTGCTAAGTCGGCATTGTCATCTGCATCGAAAAATGCCATTTCTGGCTCTATCATCCAGAACTCTGCCAGGTGGCGAGTAGTGTTTGAATTTTCTGCTCTGAAGGTAGGGCCAAAAGTATAGATCTGACCTAGGGCCATAGCAGCTAGCTCTCCTTCCAGCTGCCCAGATACTGTTAGATTGGTTTCCTTGTCAAAGAAATCTTGTTTGTAATCAATTGCACCATCTTCTGTCTTTGGTAGATTGTCCATATCCAATGATGTTACTCTAAAAGTCTCACCAGCACCTTCAGCGTCTGAAGCTGTAATGATCGGTGTATGGATATTTAAGAACCCTTTATCGTTGAAGAATTTGTGTACGGCGAAAATCATCGCGTGACGAATTCTATATACAGCACCAAAAGTGTTTGTCCTTGGGCGTAAGTAAGCGATTTCCCTTAAAAACTCAAGGGAGTGTTTTTTCGGTTGTAGTGGATATTTTTCCGGGTCGGCTTCGCCCAATACTTCCAATTCCTTTACATGCATTTCAACTGATTGCCCAGAACCCTGAGAAGCTACAATTTCACCTCTTGCCGCTACGCAAGCACCTGTAGTGACCAGCTTGAGAACTTCCTCAGAAATTTCATTTGGATCTGCGACCAATTGCAAATTATTGATTGTCGAACCGTCGTTTAGTGCAATGAATGCTACATTTTTGTTTTGCCTTTTGGTTCTTACCCATCCTTTCACAAGTAGACTTGATCCTACTTCTGCCGATTTTAAAACCTCTAATACCTTGGTTCGTCTTTCCGTACTCACGTTTCTCTGATTTTTAATTCAATAATTGCCTGATAATGAAGGCAGAGCGCAAAAAAAAAGTATTTTAAGTTCCTGTGCAATTTATTTACAGTCGGAAGACCGAAGTGGGTAGTCTGAAGCTTTCGGTCTTCATACTTCGGACTTCTAGCTTCGAAGTAGTTTTTATCCTTATTTATAAGTTCAATAGCCAAAAATTTATTCTCTTTGCGCCAAGCAAATTCCACCCTTTAATTAAAATCAAAATAAGATGAAGTACGATGTATATGGCATAGGAAATGCCTTGGTTGATTTAGTGTTTGAAGTAGATGAAAAATTTCTATTGGATCACAAGGTTGAAAAGGGTTTGATGACTTTGGTAGAAGAGGATCGACAGAACGAACTTATTGGAGCCATAGATATCCATGAGAATATGATGAAGGGAGGAGGCTCAGCTGCTAACACTGTAGTGGCCACCAGCCAATTCGGAGGCAAATGCTATTACTCTTGCAAAGTTTCGAATGATGAGTTTGGTCAATTCTTCCTGAAAGATCTTGCTGGCAATGGTGTAGATACGAAATTGACAAAAGACACAGCTCCTGATGGGATCACGGGAAAATGTTTGGTAATGACGACTCCTGACGCTGAGCGCACGATGAATACCTTTTTGGGTATTACTTCGGATTTCTCTGTAGCGGAAATAGATGAAGCAGCCATCAAAGAGTCAAAATACATCTATTCTGAAGGTTATTTAGTGCCATCTCCATCGGGACGAGAGGCCATGCTGAAGGGAATGGAAGTGGCAAGAGCCAATGGTGTGAAAGTAGCACTTTCTTTTTCTGACCCGAGTATGGTGAAATTCTTCAAAAATGAAATGGTAGAAGTAGTAGGAGAAGGGGTTGATTTGTTGTTTTGCAACGAAGAAGAAGCGATGCTATACACAGACACTGACAATTTGCTAGATGCTCGTGAGGCTTTGAAAAAGGTGGCTAAGAGGTTTGCCATTACACTCGGCAAGAATGGGGCAACTATATTTGATGGTGACACTTTCATTGATATTGAGTCCTATCAGGTGGATGCTATTGACACCAACGGAGCTGGCGATATGTTCGCAGGTGCTTTTATGTTTGGGATCACCAATGGCCACTCTTACGCAGAAGCAGGAAAATTGGCCAGTTTGGCTTCGTCAAAGGTTGTTTCCCAATTTGGACCAAGGCTAGAAAAGGCACAAGCTCAAGATGTATTGAGTCATCTATTAGGATAACTGATTCTCATCATAAATAAAGATATTTAAAAGGGTTCCAATGGAACCTTTTTTGTTTCTAAATACCTTTGTAAAAAAACAGATCATCATGACTTCTTCACTTAGATATAAAGCAGAAAACGAATTTGAAGCTACTAATCAGGCTGGTAACACGGTAGCCATGGACATGTATCCTCAGGATGAAAAGAAGGATCAATCTCCTATGGACCTCTTGCTATCTGCTGTAGCTGGATGTGCTGCGGTTGATATCGTTTCGATGATTAAAAAGAAGCGTAGAACATTTGTTGACTTGAAAGCCGAAACCACTGGAGAAAGAGCGGAAAGTCATCCGAAAAAATTTACTAAGATTCATATCAAGTACATCATTACTTCACCAGACTTGACTGAAAAGGAAGCAGAAAAAGTCATAGACTTAGCTGTTAATAATTACTGCAGTGTAGCCTCATCACTTGATCCGGCCATAGAATTGACTCATAGTTTTGAGCTGATCAGGTAGTCTCTAGAGATTAGGGCTACTCACAATATCCAGATCTCTGTTTACTATAAAGTGAACCAGTCGGTCGGATTCAAGTTCATAATTCTCTTGGCCCAGATACTTACTGCCGATTACATGAATGGAATGTTCTCCGGCTTTCAAAAAGTGGGTGGTATTGTATGGGAAAGGAGTGGTTAGCATTCTTTCGTTTGACCATTGTCCTGAGTTGTTTACTTTGATCAAGTACGAAGCGAAGCCATCTTCAACCCTGGAAAATTTTCCAGTATTGTCCTGGATTCTGGAATAATTGCCATTGATTAAATAGCCATCTTCCAGGGCTACTACCCCAACCAAATCTCCAACGACCTCTTTGGAATACTTCCAAAGCAAGTCACCGATTACATTGTAATTGGCCAAAACCACCTGGCTGGTTTCCGTTTTATTTTTAGCCAACTCTCGTCCATTAAATCCTATCAAAAAGGTATTGGTTTGTTCTTCAAACTCAATAATTCTAGGAAAGTCATCAATGATCAAATTTCTAACCATAAGCTGTTCGCCTTCTTCGCTATAGCTGAAGAGCGTATTCATTTTGGCTCCATTTTCGTGATGGGTTCCATTAAGGACAAAGGTGCATCCGGCCTGACCGCCTACCATGGCTGAAAGAATGGTGTGAGAATCAGCCTTGACACTGTCCATCTGCAAGGTGAAGTCCTTGTACCAACCCACTGAATTGTTGGGCTCCACTCTGCATACGTAGGCAGTAATTAAATTTGACTTATCATTTAAATACACGCCTCCCAAATAGGCAGAGCCATCTAAGTTGACCGTTTTTTGCATGGTCACTCGTTGAGAAGGTTGCAACGAATCTAATCGAGGCACGCGCGTATAATTAGGAATAGAAACTCGACGATACTTGACAGTCGTCTCAACCGAATCAGGTCTATATTTTTCTTCTAAGAGTAATCTGACACTTGTCAAATAATCCTCGAATTGCGCTTGACTTGTAGCTTTTTCTCTCTCTACCATCAGGTTGAGTCCTGACATTCCAGAATAATAATCATCCAGAAACCCTTTATACTTTTGATAGGAAAAATCGGTATTCCTTGTTTCTACATGCTGTAAGAGAGTGTCCGATTTTCTAATAGAACTCAACAAATAGCCGTAATGACTGATTTGACGTTCCGGGGAAATTTTCATAGTTTCTTCTGAGAATTTATTGAGTTCTTCCTGAATGAGCAGTTCATGTTTTTTCTCATTGTACAAAAAGAGTGGTTCTACCACAGAATTGAGGTCGTATTTACGAAGGGTAAATAAAAATTCTTTGCCGATATGAAGGGGCTCCAAATGGCCACTGGCTACATCTTCAGGTACTTTATTGAGTTTGGCCGAGGTAATTTTTTCGTTCTCGATCATCATGAGTCTAAGCGCAGATATATGTTCGTCGATATAGGCCTTGGTATCATCCACCCATTTGGCATAATCCCAAATAGGAATTTCATCCTGCTCCAAAAAGTTTATTTCGACAGCCAGGCCATCTAGTTTATAAATGCTAATGGTATCAATCTTTATGTTTTGGTTGTATCCTATGTCATATCCATTGATTTTCTCTTTGTAGGACTTGAAAAACTTCAAACTCTCTAAATAGTTGGATTTGATTTCTTCGAAGCTTTGTGCCATTTGATCATCATATAACAAATACAGGTCTTTGATCGAACGATGCTTGCTGATGATTTTGGTAAAGGTTCTGTTCGCCTTAGAATAATGGGTATAGCTGCGTGTAAAGTCTTCATAGATACCAGGCATGTTGATTTCAAAGGCATCCATGTTTTGCCGAGACTCCAATATGTTTTTTTGAATGGAATCTAGAGAAACTGTGAACTTCCCTTTTTCATCATAAATGGCGAAATTGATATATTCTTCTTTATTCTTTTTGACATCTTTTTCGGTGATAAACCTCTCGCAGTTATCAAAAGCTTCTTTGGCCAATTGAATGTTTGCCATGGCTTTTTTGTAGTTTGTGATAGGGTCACTTTCCTCAAATCGTTTATAATAAATCAGGCCAAGCTGTAGGTACATACTCGGATTTTCGGGATCTTCCTTCACCAAATTCTCAAGGTCAGCAACGCCTACTCCAGGTTCACTATTGAGAATACCTGGTAATAGGTCTTCATATTTAACTCTTCTTTGAGCGTCCGATGAATAGTTGAAAGCCAATAGGCTCATCGACAAAACTGAAAAGAACAATACCTTTTTCATAGTCCGCTTATATTTTCAATATTTTCAATACTACTCTTCTATTCTTGGCTCTACCTTCATCCGTGTCATTGGCGACCAGTGGCTGATCTTCTCCATAGCCTACCGGAGAAAATCGCTCGCCAACAATCTCATTTTCTTGTAAAAATTCTACTACGCTCTTCGCTCTCCGTTCAGACAATAATTTATTGTAGCTGGCTGACCCTACATCATCGGTATGCGCAGAAATTTCAACGGCCATGGTAGGGTTGGCGTACATGAGTCCTACTACTCGAAGAAGCTCATCATAAGAGTTTTCACTTAACTGATCTGAGTTAGATTCAAAAAGAATATCCTTCAGCGTGAGGTTTGCTCCAACTAATAGAGGTTGAAGCTTCATGTCCACTGCCGCGGACACCTCGACTTCTCCATCACTGTTTACGATACCTTCTTCCGTCACATCCAAAACAGTGGTACTGTAGGCGTAGCCTTGATCACTAGTAGCTTCAATCTCATAGCGGTCACCAACACGAAGACCAACGGTTTCATTACCTTCTACAATGATCGTTTCATCTCTATTTCTATTGCGTATCCTGACTCTTGATCTCACTTTGGAATTGTTAGTCAAATCGGCCACATTAATAGCGATTTCCTTCTTTTTAGGAATAAGTTCTATGTCCTTTTCAAACGAAGGATACATCATAAGGCCAGAAGCATCGAACACAAAGTATTCGCTCTGGAAATTCTCTTTGTCGATTATGATTTCATAGGCGCTACCCAAAGGTAGGTCCAATTCCAATTGACCAGATGTGGCGTCACTCTCAAGGTCCATTAGCATGCTGCGTTCACCTTCGATTTTAACTTTGACTGAAGCTAAAATGGGTTCAAATATTTCAACATCATAAATGTTTAAATTGAGTTTAGCACTTTCAAATAATTCTACATTGTACTCAATCTCTCGGTATTCGTCGATTGCCGTCAAATCGTATTGCGTAGCGTATGTGGTATAGCCTTCTCTTCGAAATTCTACATTATAGCTGCCTCCAACTGCAAGGACCAAACTGAATTTTCCGTCCTTAGGGTTGCTACTTAAGAACATAAGTTCCTCAGAGGTAAATGCATCTCGAACGATAATTTCTGAAGCGAGCCCCTCATTAGTTTGGCCATTTTTCACATATCCTTGAATGACATTGTTTCTAAATTGCTGATAACTTGGAGGAATATCAACTTCATAAATGTCGTTGTTGTTGATATAATACATCTTGTCTCCCTGTGCAGCAATACAAGGAAATTGATCGTTAAGTTCTGAATTGACATAAGCTAATGGGACCGGTGTAGTCCAGTCTCCGGCATCATCCAGAAAAGATTGGTATAGGTCATATTTGCCCAAACCCCCTGGACGATTGGAGGAAAAAATTAATGTCCTGTTGTCAGCCATAATTCTAGGCGCCTTTTCACAGTCTTTATTAATCGGATAAGGAAGCTTAGAGGGTTTTGACCATTCTCCGTCTTTGTTGATCTCAGATTTGTAAATTGAATAACAAGTTTGACCTTCAGTTTCCTCTCTGAGTTCTTCGTCTTGAGGGCCTTGGTCATTTACTCTCACGAAATATAGGGTCTTGCCATTGGAAGAGATAGAAGGGAATCCGTCGAAGCCTGGCGTATTGATAGGCTCCCCAATATTGATGGGGCTTGACCATCCGAATTCTTCCCGGGTAGAATAGTAAATGTCATCTGCTCCAATGCCACCAGAAAATGAGCTAAAGAAATACATGGTGTTTCCATCGAAGCTAATATTTGGGCCACCGATCAGGTCGTTGTCTGCTCCGTAATTATTTACACTATCCACAGGAATTGGACTACCCCAATGTCTTTCCTCATCTAGTAGCGCTTCATACAATTTGTAGGAACCAGATTGATTGGATTCAAAGATCATTACCTTTCCATCTGCCGAAATAGATGGCGCATATTCTGTCGCCTCACTGTTGATGTTTTCTACAATTTTGCTCGTACCCTTATAATATTCAAGTGAGTCGAATGTAGAGGTAGTTGCCTCTTGTGCATAGCTATTTTGTACTGTCGTGCAATACGACAATGCCAACCAACAAAGGGTAAAAAATATTCTCATAGCATTAGTTCCCTAGTATGACAAATGCGCCCCAATAGTAGGGCTGTTTGTATTCTTTCTTTAGTGATTTAATAGCCTGTCGGAAGGCATCTTTTTTTGTTTCTCCTCCGAGCCAGTTACTATAAAATCTTGACATTAATTTTTGAGTTGTTTCGTCGTTTACTTTCCAGAGACTCATGATCAAATTGTCTGCACCTGCCACAATAAAAGCTCGCTGCAAACCATATACACCTTCTCCATTTTTCACTTCGCCAAGACCTGTTTCGCAAGCAGACATGACAACGAGTTCTGTCTCATCCAGATTAAGGTTCATAGCTTCGTATGCTGTTAGAATCCCGTCTTCATTATAGGGCAACGGTTGCCCCTGAAAAGTCTTAGATGCACCGGCAAGCAACAAACCAGACCGAAGCAGTGGATTATATCTGGCCTCTTGTGTTTGAATGCCTTCGTTTGCATCCGCTTTGATCGTCATGTCTGACATAAAAAAACCATGCGTAGCGATATGCAAAAGTTTAGGATTGTCGACTTGTTTTACGTTCACTTCATTGGCTTCGGCGGCCTCAAATTTTTCATACTTCCAAAAATTTTGGTCAAGTGTTTTTACAATGTTGTTGATTTCTTCAAGTGTCCCAGGTAATGCTGAAATTCCGGACTCAAACCCTCTTTCAGTGGATGCAGTACTGGCCACCGCTTCTCCTCCACCAAGTTCATAGTCAGGGAACCCGAATATCGAAGCCCTGCTGGCTTGCGGTGTTTGATTGGAAGTACTGCCTTCAGTTAATTCTTTGGTATTACTTAATAAGTCGATGGCGTATTTGTCAAAGACGTATTCCTTCTTTTTAGTATCATACAGCGTGTTGATGTTGATTTTGTTATACACGCCATCAGAGGAGAGATAGATCCTTTTGGTGTCAGACAATTGGTCATCTATGGCTTGCCAGAATTGGCCATAGGATCTAGGATTTTCCAGCTTGTACACAATCATGTTTTTGTACTGTTTGAAATACTTGCCTTCCATATTTACACCATCTTCGACTACCACCAATTGAGGATAAGTGCCTGATACTCCTGAGAGAATTAGAGCAGCGTAATAGATAGAGTCGTTTTTGGTGTTTTTCTTGATTCGCAGTATTTCAATGGCTTTTTCTTTTTCTCCAACATGAGCTTGAACATCGGTCCATTGAATCTTTTGTTGATCATACGCTCCAGCAAAAGCGGTCGACATTTTAGAAATTTCTTTTTCAAGCGTATTGGAATTGGCCTGAAGAGTGCCGATGTCGATATTGTTTTTTTCAAGTTCGTCTTTCGATAGGCTCAAACTTTTCACAAGCTCCTCCTTAGCAGCTTGCCATTCATTAAACTTGGCAATCAATGTAGCATCACCACTATTCATAATGGTGTTTCTTATTTTATTGCTGGCATTTAAAAGCAAAGCTTTAGTTTGGAGCTGAAGGTCATATAAGTCAGCCAACATTTGATCCATTACTGCCTGATCACCTCTTTGATGAAAAACAAATTCGACAGCAAAATCCTGATAGGCTTCGAAAACAGGTTTTATTTTGGCATAAAAGGCACTTTTTTCCTCTTCACTCAATGAAGGAAAATAATTGTTAATACTCTCTAAATATGATTGAATAGCAATTCTGTAATCGCCTTGAGCGCCATCATAATCTTCGGTTTTTTGTTTGATAGAGGCTAGTCCATAATAGGAGTAAGCAATATCTGGGTGGTCAGCATTGAGAAGTACCGAACGTAGATCCACTACTTCTTGGAACAGTCTCTTTGCCTCTTCAAGATTTTCTTGTTCTTGTTTTAGTACGGCTAGGTTGTAGAGCGTATTGGCATAAGAAGGGTGTTCTTTCCCAAAGTTTTTTTCTGCAATGTCTAACGACTCTTTATATAGTTCTGACGCCCTTTCATACTCTCCTAGTTCTTCTAGAATTGAAGCTAAATTGTGAAGTGTTTTAGAGTACAATGGATGTTCAATTCCTAAAATTAGCTTGTCTATGGCGAGTGCTTCTTCTAGCTGCTGCCGACTAGCTTCTATCTCTCCTTCCATGTAATTCAGTGATGCGAGATTCTCTAGCGCGGATACATAATCGATATGATTTTTGCCGTAAGCTTTTTCAAAGGTGGACAATGCGGTTTGAAGGGAAACTCTGGCTGCCTTAGTATTCCCCATTTTCATATACAAAAGACCCAGCTCATTGGAAGTGTTGGCGTAATAGATGTGGTTTTTTCCCAAACTATTTTCATAGAGCGCTAATGATTTTAAAAAGGACTCTTCGGCTACTCCAAAATCTCCCATGGCTCTGTTAATCACTCCTAAATTGTTTAGGGTATATGCTTTCGAGACATCATCTATTTCTCCAGACCCAGATTTAGTCGTGTTGACGCTTTCTAAAATTTCTTTTGACTTAGAATATTTTCCTAAAGTGAGATAAAGCACACCCAGGTTTTCTAAAGAAGACAGGTAAGAAGGATTTTGGTCACCAAAAAGTCTTTTCTTCGTGTCTATAGCTTCAATCAGCTTCTGTTCTGCTAAAGCAAAATTGCTGTTGGCTTGTAGAAAAGCAGCGTAATTACCGAGGAAGTTGACATAGGCCATTTCAGCAGTTTGAGCTTGTGCCTCATAATAGGGCTTGATTTCTATATAAAGCGCTTCTGCCTTTGACAATTGATTCATCTGGGTGTAAAGAGAGGCCAATCGAGATCTTACATCATTAGATTCGTTGCGATGATGTATCGTCAATGGTAAGATCTGTTTCAAAGTAATTTCTGCATCTTCGTATTTGCCCAGCGCGATTTGTGCTGATGCCTTTGATTTGAGCAGGGATATCTTTTGAGATGTGTTGCTTCCTGCTTGAGCAATAGCCTTTTCACTTGTTTCAAATGCTTCGGTATATAATCCTTTGTCGATTTGGATCAACGCTGTACCAGACATGGCCAGCAGATAGGGTTTCATGGCATTGGGAGAGGAGAGATTGGTCGTCTCAATGATTTTATCATAAGTAGCTTGCGCTTGGTCAAAACGCTCGTTCATGTAGTAAATGTTTCCCAAATTGGCCATCGCGATAAGGTAAGCCGGGTCCTGCATATCAGAATTTCTGGAGACTACTTCCGACATGAGTTTTTCTGCTTGTTCTAGTTGCCCTGCTCGCTGGAAAAGCAAGGAGAGATTATTGAGTGCGATCAAATAATCGTCATGGTCTGTGGCGCTTAAATTTTCAAATATGTTAATGGCCGATTCATAGAAACTTACCGCCTGAGATACTTCGTTGTTTTCTTCATAGGCGGTGGCAATTTTTACTTCTATACTAGCCAATTGTTCTGAAGAGCCTTGTTCTTTGTAGGCCTCATCTAGTGGAAGGAGAGCTTTTATCGCTTCCTGAGGTTGTCCACTCATCAAGCAATAATCACCATAAGTATAAAGGATATTAGCATATTCGGGAGATTGCTCCTCGGCACGCTCCATGATAGCCAATGCCGATTTGAACAATGGATCACAGGCCTCCCACTCCATGAGATAATAATTGGTAATGGCTAGATTTCCATCAACTTCAGCAATTTCTAAATCGTCTTTGGTATGAAATTGCAGCAACATAACCTTGGCCTCTTTTAAAGACTCTTGTGCTAATTCAAAATCTCCATTGGCCGAATGAAGCAGTCCGATGTTGTATAGGGTGATCGCATAATTGTTGTCGCCAGCTTTTTGCAATTTGATCAAGAGCTCTTTTTCCTGCTGTGCATACTTCAAGCCTTCTTCGAAAGTGCCTTCATCATAGCAAATGAGAGCCAGTTGTCTAAGAATCGAGGCAACGTTCGGATGATCAGCAGATTCTGCTTGGGTCAGCAAGTCCAGCGCTTGCAGGCAATTAGTTTTGGCTGCTGTTAGATTGTAATTGTTGTAGTCGTCAATACTTTGATTGTAGAGACTGTGCCAGTCCTGCTGAGCCATGGACATAGAAATTGAACCACAAAGAACTATTAAGAAGCAAAAAAATTTCAAGGCGCTATCTTTAAAAAGTTAAAATCCTACTTGTGGGCATGCTGCTTTTCTCATCAGAGAATTTCCCAATCTATACTATATCGTGCTGTTTCTGTATCATTTACGGGACGCATATCTACTGTATATGGTCCGCCGGGTTTGTCTGGTACGAAGTATGCGGTTCCTAGAAGGTCATTGGGGGAGATCACATCATGATCCCATACTTCTATAGACACCTCTTCGTTTGGCGTCAACCCTAAAAGGTCAACTTCTAATGCGTGCTTGGTGTTGATTCTTACATCTTCGTGTTTTTTATCCTTCGGCCAAATCTTTTTACCGTTAAACTTTAGAAAAATATCGTCGAATTTTTCTTCGTCATTTTGATAACAATGTAGCGTTTTTAATCTAACGGTTAGTTTTTCGCTCATACACGAAGTAATTTAGTTAGTCGAAGAAATTCAAGAAGTAGCAGCGACTAATTTAATAAATTCTTTAAGGAAATAAACATTCATTGAAGGTATTATATATTCATCAGTACTTTAAAAGGCCTGAAGAGGGAGGAAGTCTGCGATCCTATTATCTAGCAAAAGAATTGGTGAATAACGGTTTTTCTGTAACGATGATAACTGCGCATAGCCAGACTCAGCGAGTTCGAAAAGTCGTAGATGGTATTGAAGTGATTTATTTACCAGTACCATACAGGAATGAAATGAATTTTCAAAAGCGCGGCAGGGCGTTTATTAAGTTTATGTTGTTGGCGATCAAAGAATCAGTCCAACAGCGCAGCGTCGATTTTTGCTATGTCATGACGACACCGTTGTCGACTGGAGTAGTGGCTCTGTTTAATAAGTTCATGTTAGGACGAGCCTATATATTTGAAGTGGGTGACCTCTGGCCCAAAGTGCCGATCGAAATGGGACTTTTGAAAGCCAGATGGAAACAAAAGGTGCTTACTTGGCTTGAAAGCGTATTTTATAAAAACGCCAAAGGGTTGATTGGTTTGTCAGAGCCTATAAAGGAGCATTTACAATTGGTTGCTCCAAAAATCCCTACTCAAACGGTATTTAACATTTCGGATTGTCAGGCTTTCGTGCCAGCACCAAAAAAGGCCAGTTGGGTTGCTCAATATGAAGTAAAAGATCAATTTGTAATTAGCTATACTGGCACTTTTGGGCTAGCCAATAATTTGAGCCAGCTAGTTGATTTTGCCAAAGAAGTACAGCATTTGCCTATCAAGTTTATCCTGGTGGGTGATGGTGCAGAAAAGGTATTGGTCCACAAAAGAGTAGTTAAAAGTGGGTTAAGGAATATTCAAATACTTGATGCGATGAATAAGGATCAGGTAGTTGAAGTGATCAATGTATCTGATGCATTGGCGGTTTCTTTTGTACCCTATGAGTCTTTGCATACAGGGAGCCCAAATAAGTTTTTCGATGCGCTGGCTGCTGGTAAGTTAGTGATTACGAACTTTGGTGGTTGGATTGGTGAGTTAATCGAAAAAAGGCAGTGTGGGTTTTCAGCAAATTCACCTCAGGATTTTGCACAAAAAATTCAGCCATTTTTGGAACCTCCCGAACTACTTCAAAAATTTCAATCCAATGCCAGACGTCTGGCGGAGGAAAAGTTTGAGCTAAAAATTCAAGCCAAAAATCAGCAGGATTTTATACTGCGACTATTTAGTTAGACTGATTCCTTGGTTTGTAGTTGGATCGTTGAAATATTTTATGCGCATCTGTTTCTGCCATCAAGTCAGTGAATGTCACTTTAGGATTTTGATCCATGTATTTTCTTACAATTTGCCAGCCGATCCAGGCACCCACTCGTCCAGGACAGTTTTCACTGATTTCTGCGATATTGGGTCGCTCACCTATGAATTTATTTTTCAAAAAGTGACTGGTTTCGTAGAGCATTTCATTTTCAATGATATTGGCCCAGATGATCTCCTGATTGGTTTTAACTGCGTGTAATTCTTCGGTGGAATAACCAATGATCAATGAATCTGCCTTGCATGGCAAGGCTTGCTCTACGAAATAATAGGACTTGCCTAAGTTTACCATGTCTGCTAAGAGTGTGCCGTGAGACTGATCTGCCAGATTAAATTCATTAGATACAAAGCTTAAGAGTATCGGAGACAAGCTTTCCTTCATGTATCTTTTTACGATATATCTAGGAATGTCATTAGGATAATACCTGCCATTTTCACCAGCGAAATAATCGAGCCCCAAAACGATGAGAGAATCAGAGATATACATGTCATTGTAAAACCCAGAAACTATGGTTTGAATCCTCGGCACTTTAGCCGTTGGGTAGTGATTTTTAATAAACTGATAAGCTCTGGTAAGTTCAGAAATGTTGGTGTCAAAATCTGAAAAGTAAGATTTCGAATCTGATATTAGCGTATCGATTGAAGGTTGCTGAAGTAGTTTGTAAAGTCTTCTGGCGAGGATGGTGTCATTGGGATATTGGTTAGCATCTAAAAAGAAATCAGTCATTATTCTGTTTGCCTGAAAGAATGCCAGTGTTTGCTCAACATTTTTTAAATCCTTCAACTCATCCTCCAGTCTTTCTACCTTCAGCTCTACAGCGACATCCTGATAGACGCTTTCTTGGTCGCAATCTTTACTCTCGCAGGATTCAAGACCTATAATTCCCAATGGGGCGATGAATATTATTAGAATTAATTGATAAATTGTTCGTTGCTTCAAGTCTGTGGACTTTAGATTTGTAATGGACAACCTCTTCGGAGGTACTATTTAAAGAATGACAAAACTATTTATTTATTTTAATTTCTCATGAAGAAAATAATACTAGCCTCCTTTCTTATCGTGGTTTCATTCTTTACCTATGCTCAGCCAAAATTGGGCCTTATGGTGGGAACTGGCATTTCGATGAATAGGGTAAAATATGTGGATGATTCGTTCGGAGATATTACCAAAGACGGCTCAGCCTTTAAATTCAAATTTGGTCTGGAAGCTGACTTCATGGTTTCTGAGACTTATGCTTTTAGTACCGGATTGATTTTTGCGCCTAAAAGAGCGGGCTACACGATTCATCCCGAGGGTGGGACTCCTTACACGGAAGACTACAAAGTCCACTATCTTCAATTGCCTGTTACCTTAAAGTTGTTTACCAGTGAGTTGCAACCAGATTTAAAGGCTTTCTTTCAAATTGGCTTTAAAGGTGAAATTAAGCTATTCAACGAGCCATTTGAAGAAGACTACACCCTCATTGATGAGTTTCGATTTTTCGACTGTTCTTTTACCGGAGGGGTTGGAGTTGAGTATGGAGCAGGAGTCAATACTATCATCTACGGAGGAATATTCTATGATCGAGGTTTAGTAAACATTGTGAAGTCGACCATAGCGACCAATGACCTTACTACGAAAATGGATATGCTTGACCTGAGAGTCGGTCTGAAATTTTAAACAAAAAAAGATCGAACTTAAAGTTCGATCTCTTCTCCTAACCCGTTTAGAAAATTATACTGTGTAATTGGCACAGACGAATCTTCTACCAGGGTAATCCATCTTTTATATTTAAAGAACCATTTCCATTGTCTTGAAATGAAGCCTTTGGTAAAAAAGGCAAACAAATAAGGATGTAAAGAAATGGTTAGCTTCTTCTCATTTTGTTTCATCAAAAGGTGCTCCAGGTCTTTTTCTACCTGATCCGTCACTAAGATGGACGCGGTAATTTTACCAGTACCATCACATGTAGGACAGACTTCACGTGTTTTGATATCAACTTCAGGTCTCACTCGCTGGCGAGTGATTTGCATCAAACCAAATTTGGATAATGGAAGTACCGTAAATTTTGAACGGTCTGTTTTCATCTCGTCCTTCATTTTTTGGAATAGCAGCTTCTTATTTTCTGCTTTTCTCATATCTATGAAGTCGACTACGATAATACCTCCCATGTCACGCAAGCGTAACTGACGAGCAATTTCCTTGGCTGCATCAAGATTCACCTTTAATGCAGTATTTTCTTGATTGTCTTCAGCGTTAGATTTGTTGCCACTGTTTACATCGATGACATGCAATGCCTCTGTGTGCTCAATGATCAAATAGCCACCGCCGTCTATACTTACGGACTGACCAAACAATCCTTTAAGCTGTTTTTCGATACCGTAAGACTCAAACATCTTGACTCTGCCAGTATACAGTTTGACAATCTTTTCTTTATCAGGAGCTATATCATGAATAAAACTCTTTACGTCTTTGTAAAGTGCTTTGTCATCGACAACTATGCTGTCGAAAGTTTCATTTAATACGTCTCTCAGAATAGAATTGGCGCGATTCATTTCGCCAATGACTTTTTCGTTTGGTTTGACTTTCTTCAGTTTTTGCATTCCTGAAGACCATTTCTCAACCAATCCGCTTAGGTCTCTGTCTAGTTCAGCTACATCTTTTCCAGCAGCAACTGTTCTAATGATGACACCGAAATTCTCCGGTTTAATAGAGGTGATTAGTCGAAGCAAACGCTTCCTTTCATTACTGTCTCCAATTTTCTTGGAAACACTCACAGCATCAGAAAATGGTACAAGTACCAAATATCTTCCTGCTATCGATAACTCACTGGATAGTCTAGGCCCTTTTGTTGATATAGGTTCTTTTACAACCTGTACGAGAACACGTTGGTTTTTTGTTAAAACCTGGTTCATTTTCCCCAACTTATTGATATCGGGCAATCTTTTGAAACCATTCAGATTCTTTCCGGTTATCTTACCAGAAGTCACCTGTTTGGTGCATTTCATTAATGATTGCAATTGGGGGCCGAGATCTAAATAGTGTAGGAAGGCATCTTTTTCATATCCAATGTCTACAAATGCGGCATTAAGCCCGGGAACCACTTTTTTAACAGATCCCAGGTATATGTCGCCTACATTGAATTGATGCCCATCATTGTCCTGATGGAACTCGGCTAATTTTTTATCTTTTAATAGGGCTATTCGACATCCGTTCTGAGTTGAATTGATTATTAATTCGTTACTCAAAATTGAAATGTTTTATAGGTTCAAATATTAGTTCAAACAACCCAAGAAAGCACAATTATTTTTTCTTGTGTCTATTCTTTCTTAGCCTCTTCTTTCTTTTGTGAGTAGATATCTTATGTCTCTTTCTTTTCTTACCGCAAGGCATAATCTAAATTCGTTAAATGTTCTAAATTCGTTTAATTTCTTCGCTTTGATAAAACTTTATCTCCGCACGCTTTATATTTTCAAACTGCCACAACCTTTTAACAAGTCAGACAATTTTTAAATTCTTTTACTAGGTTTTGGTGAAGATTAGTCTTTTGATCAAAGACAATGCCTCCCCAAACAGTCCGCAAAGATAGTACTTTTTTTAATCTTAAAAAGAAATAATTTTAATTCGCCAAATTGTTCCGTAAATAGCTTGAAATTCTATCTAAGTGGTGTGTTTCTACGGCCTACTTTGCTGGTTGTTAACCTATTTTTTTGCTGCTTTTTATCTTCTCAACAAAAACCTTAGAAGGTTTAAAGCTAGGGATATAGTGCTCATCTATGATGATGGCAGTATTCTTAGAGATGTTTCGAGCTATTTTTTTTGCACGTTTTTTATTGATGAAGCTTCCAAATCCACGAACGTAAATATTCTCACCGTCCGCCATTGAATTTTTTACTACAGAAAAAAAAGCTTCCACTGATGCCTGAACGTCCAATCGGTCAATTCCTGTCTTTTCTGCTATCTCGTTGATCACATCTGCCTTTGTCACCTCTAATTTTTTAGGTATAAATAATAAGATAAATAAATTACAAAGTAATTTAGTTGCCTGAAATTCAGCGATTTCAGAGGGCAAATAAACACAAAAAATCAATTATTGAGAAATATTAATAAGCCTTTAAAGGGAGAGCAGTTACATTCAAAAGAAGATTGGTTTTCCACACAACTATTAGAATGGTATGATATCAATAAGCGTGAGTTGCCTTGGAGGGAGACAAAGGATCCTTTTAAAGTATGGTTGTCTGAGATCATTTTGCAGCAAACGCGGGTAAGTCAAGGGTTGCCCTACTATCAGAAATTCACCAATTCATTTCAAACAGTTGAAGAGTTTGCAAAAGCAGATTTGGATGAAATCCTGAAATTATGGCAAGGATTGGGCTATTATTCGAGAGCACGAAATATGCATGAATGTGCGACGGTAGTCTCAACAAAATATTCTGGGCACTTTCCTGACAATTACGTTGAACTGCAAAAGTTAAAGGGTATAGGGAAATATACTGCTGCAGCCATAGCATCTATTTGTTTTAATGATCCGGTTCCTTCTGTGGATGGCAATGTGTTTAGGGTGCTGTCCAGATTGTTTGGAATTACAGATGATATAGCTAAAGCCATCAGTTTCAAAGTTTATTTTGAGAAGGCAAAACAGTTAATGCCTGAAAACCAGCCTGGTAATTTTAATCAGGCTATGATGGAGTTTGGGGCTACTGTGTGTGTACCTAAATCTCCTAATTGTGACGAATGCATGTTTGCCTCTCATTGTTTTGCTAGTCAGCATAATATGATTGATAAGCTGCCTGTCAAATCGAAGACTGTAAAAGTCAAACACCGATATTTGAATTATCGGGTATTTACTTTTGATAATCATGTGTTGTTGCGACAGCGTAAGTCTGGTGATATATGGACTGGACTTTTCGAATTCGATTTATTAGAAACTGAAAAGAGTCTAAAAAGCAGTAACTTTGTTGAAGCAAAACTGCAGTACAATTCAAAGGAGATTATTCATCAATTGACACATCAGAAGTTGCACATGCAATTTCAGGTGTTTGAAATGGAATCTAAGAAAGCTTGGCAACAGTTAAAAGAGGAAAAACAGATGAAGGAAGTTTCGATTGCCAATTTAGGCGAATTCGCAGTTCCAAAACCAATTGAATTGTTTTTGAATAATGAGTTTTGTCAGTAAATTAAACATCGGAATCAACCTTAATAACAGTATAAAATGGCAGGAGTAAATAAAGTAATCCTTTTAGGAAATTTGGGTAAAGACCCAGAAGTAAGACATTTGGAAAATGGTCGCGCTGTGGCAAATTTTTCGATCGCCACGAGCGAAACGTATAAAAATAAGCAGGGTGAAAAAGTAACCAATACTGAGTGGCACAATGTGGTGCTATGGACCCCCTTAGCGGAAATTGCGGAAAAGTATCTAAATAAGGGCAATCAAGTGTATATAGAAGGCAAACTGACTTCACGTTCTTATGAAGACAAAGAGGGAGTTACAAAATATATTACCGAAGTGGTAGGTCGTGAAATGACGTTGCTGGGCGGGCCATCTCGACCTGAAGGTGGAGCTCCTGCACAAAGTGCATCTGCAGAAACAAGTACTGCCTCGAATGCCCCAGCGCCGGTTGAAGAATCAAACGAAATCGACGATCTACCGTTCTAATCAAAAACTGGATATACTCTAATGGACGACCCACTCCCGGGAAATTTAATATTGACAGCATTACTTACGAGCGGAGAGATTTATCTGCTGGTTTTTAGTCTTATTGGCATTAGTCTCTTATTTCTTGGATCCGCTTTGGTTTCAGGATCTGAAGTAGCTTATTTCTCGCTAAGCCATGATCAATTCTTGGACGCTGAGCAAACACCATCGAAAGGCAGAAAAAAGATTGCTAGGTTGCTAGGCCATCCCAAACAACTTCTTGCGACCATTCTGATATTGAACAATTTCATTAATATCTCGATAGTGATGCTGTCTACCTATGTGACTGCGGCCTTACTCGGAGATGTTTTGTCTGGTGGAGCCATCATTGCAGCTCTGACAGTAGTTATTACTTTTCTGATGGTCTTTTTAGGTGAAATTGTCCCTAAGGTTTATGCCAATCAGAATAATATGGCGTTTGCCAAACGCACTGCCACTCTGCTTACTATCTCATTCAAGATTTTCCATCCATTGGCGTGGTTGCTGATTAAAGTGAGCAACGTGATAGAGCGTCGGATTGAAAGAAAGGGCTATCGGGTTTCCGTGGATGATTTGAATCAAGCACTAGATCTGGCAGCCGAAGATGAGACAACCGAAGAAGAAAAAGGCATTCTTAAAGGTATTGTGAACTTTGGTACTTTGTCTGTGAAGCAGATCATGAAGTCCAGAATGGATATTACTGCCATTGACTTGGAAACAGATTTTCATGAATTGATGAACCAAATCAACAAAACAGGGTATTCAAGAATTCCGGTTTTCAAGGAAACGATAGATAAGATAGAAGGAATTTTATATATCAAAGATTTGCTTCCTCACGTCAGCGAAGAAGAGAATTTTAAATGGCAGGAATTATTGAGACCCGGGTTTTTTGTTCCTGAGACAAAAAAGATTGACACACTTTTCAAGGATTTTCAGGAAAAGAGAATTCACATTGCCATAGTAGTGGATGAGTATGGAGGGACTTCCGGATTGATTACTATGGAAGATGTAATTGAAGAAATAGTAGGAGAAATCAACGACGAATTTGATGAAGATTCCGATGTGGCTTATAGCAGGCTGGATAGCAACACCTTTATTTTTGAAGGTAAAACTTCTTTGATGGATTTTTGTAAACTTGCCGGTGTCGATCACAAAACCTTCGATCAGGTAAAGGGAGAAAGTGAGTCATTGGGAGGTTTACTCCTGGAAATCAATTCTATGCTTCCCAATGCTGGAGAGAAAATAGTATTTGAAAACTTTCTCTTTACTACTGTGGCAGTAAATGACAAACGTATAAAAAAGGTTAGAGTACATATTACGAGATGATGATGAGGTGGGCTTGGGTATTGTTGGTGGTAACTGTTGGCTGTGGGAGTAATAATTTCAATCCAAAGCCGAAAGGGTACAATAGAATAGATCTGAGACCAGCAGAATATCAGATTCTAGCCGATTCATTTCCATTTCAGATGGAGTACTCCACACAAGCAAGAATTTTGAAAGATAGCTCTTGGATAGCTGAGCGATATTGGTTTGATCTGTATTATGAAAAGCTTGGAGCTAACATTCAAGTGACCTATAAGCCAGTAAATAATGATAGAAAGACCTTAGAGGAATATTTAATGGATTCGTATAAGCTTACTTCCGAGCATAAAGTGAAAGCATACGCCATCGATGAAACTGTGATTACATTGAAAAATGGGATTAAGGCAACCGTCATGGAATTGTCTGGTGAGGTGCCCACTCAATTTCAGTTTCATGTAACTGACTCCACTCAACACTTTTTACGATGTGCACTATATTTTAGAACAGCCACCCAAAATGATTCATTGCGACCGGTGATAAATTATGTAAAAATGGATATGCTGCATATGCTTAATACTCTCACCTGGGATCAATAACCCATTTGCATGTCGAGCTTTATGGATACCAAAATCGAGTTTCTTAAAGGGGTGGGACCGGCTAAGGCCAAACTCCTAAGCGAAGAGCTCGGTATTCAGACTTTCCATAATCTTATCCATCATTTTCCTTTTAGGTACGAAGATCGATCTCGATTTCAAACTATCAATCAGATTCATCCAGATAGTGAAAACGTTCAGATCAAAGGAGTTGTCGAACGAGTCGAAGTGGTAGGTGCGGCAAGAAAACAACGGCTCACCGCTGTTTTTAGAGACACTACTGGTCAAATCGAACTGATCTGGTTCAAAGGGGTGAAATGGATGAAGACTAAGTTGAAGCCAGGCATACCTTATATTGTTTATGGCAAGCCTTCACTATTTCAAACTAAATTTTCCATTAGCCACCCTGAGATTGAGGTCATGACTCCGGCAAATGAAGCGGGTAAAAAAACAATGTTACCTGTGTACGCAACCACAGAGAAACTAAAAAGGAAATTTATAGACAGCAAAGCCATTGCTAAGCTGCAAATGGAACTGATCAAGACTAAAGGGTTTGGAGTGCCAGAGACTGTGGATGAAGACATATTGGCTCAAATGAAACTGGTTGATTTAAATACAGCACTCAGAGATATACATTTTCCTCCGAACTTATCGGCCAAAAACAGAGCACTTGAGCGGCTCAAATTTGACGAACTATTCTTCATTCAGCTAAAAATATTTAGAGAGAAGTCGGATCAGAAAGAAGTCCATAAAGGCATCGTTTTTCAGAAGAGCCATTTGGTTCGTGAGTTTTACGAAAAGCACATTCCGTTTGAGTTGACTAATTCTCAGAAGCAAGTAATCAAAGAAATTTATAATGATTTACAATCCGGCGTTCAAATGAATCGATTGCTTCAGGGAGATGTAGGGAGTGGCAAAACCATCACTGCTTTTGTTTGTATGTTGATTGCCATTGGGAGCGGCTTTCAAACCACGATCATGGCCCCCACGGAAATATTAGCGATTCAGCATTTTCTGGGGCTAGAAGAATTCTGTGATAAGTTGGGATTGAAAATAGGCTTGATTACTGGCTCGACTAAGAAAAGCCTAAGAAAAAAATATCTTGAAGAATTAGCGTCTGGTGAGATGAAAATATTGGTTGGTACACATGCCCTCATTGAAAATGATGTTCAGTTTGATCGATTGGGATTAGCCGTCATAGATGAGCAGCATAGGTTTGGTGTAGCCCAACGAGCCAAGCTCTGGCAAAAAAATAAACATGTGTATCCTCATGTGTTGGTAATGACGGCTACCCCAATCCCAAGGACATTAGCCATGACGCTCTATGGTGATTTAGAGGTTTCAACCATTAAGGAATTGCCTAAGGGGCGGAAACCAATAAAAACTTCACATTTGTACGATTCCTCTAGATTGAAGTTATTCGGTTTTATCCAAAGGGAAGTTGATTTGGGAAGACAAGTTTATGTGGTCTATCCTTTGATCGAAGAGTCGAGCACCTTGGATTATAAAGATTTGATGGATGGCTATGAGAGTATTTCTCGTGCATTCCCAAAGATTCCTTTGAGTATTCTTCATGGCAGGATGAAAGCCAAGGACAAAGATTTTGAAATGGATCGCTTTGTTCGTGGAGAAACCAAGATCATGGTAGCTACCACGGTGATTGAAGTAGGGGTGAATGTACCCAATGCCTCAGTGATGGTCATTGAGAATGCCGAGCGATTCGGGCTTTCTCAGCTGCACCAGCTCAGAGGAAGAGTCGGCCGTGGGGCAGATCAATCTTACTGTATCCTGATGACAGGAAGCAAAATTTCTAAAGAAGCCAGAGAAAGAATTGGTTGCATGGTTGCAACTACTGATGGGTTCGAAATTGCAGAAAAAGATTTGGAGCTGAGAGGTCCCGGTGATTTGATGGGCACCCAACAAAGTGGATTGCTGGAACTAAAGGTGGCCGATTTGACCACAGATGGTGAACTACTTAAAAAAGCTAGAGCAATGGCCGAGAGAATTGTTTCAGATGATCCAGAGCTAAAGCTTGCAACTCATAGCAGAATGGCACGACATCTAAATAAGAGTCAAATAGCCACTCTCAAATGGAGTGCTATTTCATAAGCATAAAAAAACCATCCCAATAGCAATCGGGATGGTCTGAATTTCGTTCGAAACTAATCTTAAGATTCCGCTTCGGTTGGAGCTTTCAATTTGGCAATTGTGAAAGATTTTTTCTCCTTATGTCCACAGTATCCGCAAGTGAAGTATTTCACTAACTCACCATCAGCTTCTAGTGTAGCTGAAGAAACAACTTCTTCTCTATTTACTTTTAATGTTTGATAGTTGCATTCGTTGCACTTCAAAGCGTGAAGTCTACCGTTGTATTTTTCGATTTTGGTATATCCTGACTCTTCATCTATCCAAACATCATAATCAACTGAAAAGGCATCCTCTTCAGCTTGCATTCCTTCATCTAAATAAACGTCTTCTTCTTCTTCACTCAACAATTTCATTTGACGACCGTCAGGTGAAATTCGAGGAGAGAATCTCAGAAGTTTTAATCTTTTTTCAATGTAGAATGGGTAGTAAAATTTAAGAATATTCTGAACAATAACGCCTGCAATGATGGCAAACATGGTGCTCACAAAAAGTCTAACGAAGAACCACATCATGCCAGACTCAGCGACGAGTGTATTAGCATAAACCGCTAAGGCGATGATAATCAATAGTGCGCTGTACCAAAGAAAATTGATTTCATACATATTGATGTAATCGTATTTCTCTTTGTGGTCTTTGGTGATCATTAATTTGAATAGATGACCGATTAGGATCAACAAACCGACAGCTGCAATAGCGTATGAAGCATAAGTGCCATACATATTCCAGGTATCCAGTAAGCCTTGATCAATTTTATTCATAGCGTTAAGCTTTAAGTAAAGTGGATTCTAATAAAATTTTGCCTTAAAATTCAACTAATAATAATAGTCATCAGTTGGCGCAGCTTATTTCCAAATATAGATAAAATGATCTTCTGTATGAGATAAGCTGAATTAAATTTATAAAAAAAAACAATCAGTTCAAATGATTAATTAGGAGACATCCTTGTTGGAATATTCTAATTGGGACTGATTAAAATGCAAAAAGCCATTCCGATAATTCGGAATGGCTTTTTTATGTATTTTGTCTAACGGTTTTAACCGTTCATAGAAACCAAAAACTCTTGGTTGTTTCTTGTGCCTTTCATTTTGCCAAGCAAGAATTCCATCGCTTCGTTTGAGTTCATGTCGTCCATGAATTTTCTCAAAATCCAGATACGAGCCAATTCTTCTTTGTCGATAAGCAAATCTTCTCTTCGAGTACCAGAAGCTGGAATATCGATAGCAGGGTACACACGCTTGTTGGATAGTTTTCTGTCCAACTGGAGCTCCATGTTACCCGTTCCTTTGAATTCTTCAAAGATCACTTCATCCATTTTAGATCCAGTCTCGATCAATGCTGTAGCAAGGATGGTCAATGATCCACCGTTCTCTACATTTCTAGCCGCTCCGAAGAATCTCTTAGGCTTGTGAAGTGCATTGGCATCTACACCACCAGAAAGAATCTTACCGCTTGATGGCACTACTGTATTGTGTGCTCTTGCCAGACGGGTAATCGAATCCAAAAGGATCACTACATCGTGACCGCATTCCACCATTCTTTTGGCTTTCTCTAGAACGATGTTAGCTACTTTCACATGTCTTTCTGCTTGCTCATCAAAAGTAGAAGCGATTACTTCTGCTTTTACGCTTCTAGCCATATCAGTTACTTCCTCAGGTCTTTCATCGATCAATAAGATCATTAAATAAACCTCTGGGTGATTTTCAGCAATGGCGTTAGCCACATTTTTAAGCAAGACAGTTTTACCTGTTTTCGGCTGAGCTACGATCATACCTCTTTGCCCTTTTCCGATTGGAGAGAACATGTCCATTACTCTTGTAGAGTAATCACTAGGCTTGTAGCTTAAGTTTAATTTTTCCTCAGGGAAAAGAGGAGTCAAGTATTCGAAAGGAACTCTGTCTCTAATTTCTTCAGTAGTCTTTCCGTTTACAGAACTTACTCTTAGTAGTGCAAAGTACTTTTCACCGTCTTTTGGAGGTCTGATTTGACCCAATACAGAATCACCAGTTTTCAGACCAAACAATTTGATTTGAGAAGGCGATACATAAATATCATCTGGACTAGCCAGGTAGTTGTAATCACCAGACCTCAAGAAACCATAGCCATCTTGCATGATTTCCAATACACCGCCGTTTTCGATGACACCATCGAATTCTTTAACTTTTTCGTTGTATTCAGCTCTTTTAGACTTTTGATCGGGTCTTTTTTCTCGTCTTTCTCCTCTGTCGTTTCTATCGCCTCTGTCCTTTCTTTCTTCTTTTTCTCTAGGCTCTTTGTCCTTAGCCTCAGGTTTAGAATCGTCTTTTTTATCAGCCTTTGGTTTGTCGGCCTTTGGTTTGTCAGACTTGTCTTTTGCCTCTGGCTTTTTAGATTTTGATTCCGCTTCCAGATTGAAATCACTCAATAAGTCATCAGATGATTTCTTCTTTTCTGGTTTTGATTCTTTTTTGTTTTCTGCTTTTTCGGCAGGCTGTTCTTTCTTTTGTTCTTCAGCCTTTCTTTCAGCTGCAGGCTTAGGGTTGATGGCCTGCTCGTCTAGAATTTTGTATATCAGATCCTTCTTCGCAGCTTTCTTGTAGTTTTTGATGCCCAGACTATCTGCAATTTCTTTAAGCTCAGATAGCAGTCTGTCATTCAATTCTTCAATTTTATACATGATAATTAATTAGTAGAAATTGTGCTTAATGATATAAGCGTCTTGAAATGAAATATTTTTTGAAATATTATAGTAATGAAGATTGGCCTATTGTGAATAGCTGGATGGCTACCTAAGCCCAAATGCATATAAGTGCCACAATTATATGACAACTAATATTATAACACAAATTTACTCAAATTTATTTGTATTGCCTCTAAATGCACGAAAAGTACTTTTTTATTAATTGATTCTTTATGCTTCTATAGCGTACGTGTCGGATGTTCATATAAATTTGCCTTTCAAAAAATTTAGAACCTTATGTTAATTGTTTCAGACATTAGAGAAAACAAGACGGAATTCACTGCAGGATTAGTAAAAAGAGGCATTTCTGATGCTGAAGCCTTGCTAGATGAAGTACTTGCGTTGGATGAAAAAAGAAAAAGTACACAGGCTCAGCTTGATGAGCTTTTAGCTGAGTCTAACAAAATCTCGAAGTCGATTGGTCTGCTGATGAAAGAAGGCAAGCAGGATGAGGCCAATGAAGCAAAAGCAAAAACATCTGAGCTTAAAGCAAAAACCAAGGAACTAGGACAGGTTTTGGAAGAAACTAAGCAGTTGCTTGATGATAAACTATACCAAATTCCAAATATTCCGAACGAAGAAGTACCAGCTGGTAATTCAGAGGATGACAATGAGGTACTATTTACTGTTGACCATTTGCCTGAAGTTGGTGAGGATGCGTTACCGCATTGGGAACTTATTAAAAACTACGACATCATTGATTTTGATCTTGGAGTGAAAATCACAGGTGCTGGCTTTCCAGTGTATAAAGGAAAGGGAGCTAGACTTCAGCGTGCATTGGTGAATCTCTTTTTGGATGAAGCAAGTAAGGCTGGATATGATGAAGTACAGCCTCCTGTGGTTGTAAATGAAGCCTCAGGTCGTGGTACGGGTCAACTACCTGACAAAGAAGGGCAGATGTATCAAATCACAGATTCTGATTTGTATCTGATTCCTACAGCTGAAGTACCGATCACCAATTTGTATAGGGATGTAATTATTGACGAAAAGGATTTACCAATCAAAAATGTTGGTTTCACACCTTGTTTCAGAAGAGAAGCAGGTTCTTGGGGCGCACATGTAAGAGGCCTTAATAGATTGCACCAGTTTGATAAAGTAGAAATTGTGCAGGTGCAACATCCGGATAAGTCTTTTGATACTTTGATCGAAATGAGAGATCATGTGGAGGGACTATTGAAGAAATTAGAGTTGCCTTATAGAATATTGAAACTGTGTGCTGGAGACTTAGGCTTTACATCAAATATCACTTATGATTTTGAAGTGTATTCTGCTGCTCAAAAAAGATGGTTGGAAGTAAGCTCTGTAAGTAATTTCAAAGCGTATCAGGCGAATCGTTTAAAATTGAGATATCGTGACGCTGAAAATAACAAACATTTGCTTCATACCTTAAATGGAAGTGCCTTGGCTCTCCCAAGAATCATAGCTGCAATACTCGAAAATGGTCAGACACCAGAGGGTATCAAAATACCGACGGCTTTGCATCAGTACGCCGGCTTTGAAACTATTTCGTAAGGAATACGATCAATAGGGATGAATTTAAGAAAAGGAACGGAAGCAGATCTACCTAGATTACTCGAGCTCATTCGCGAGTTAGCAATCTATGAAAATGCAGAAGATCAGGTATCCAATACCATAGAAAGAATGAAGAAGGAGGGCTTTGGCCCTTCTGCTGTTTTTGGGTTTTTTGTGGTTGAACATCAAGATGAAATAGTAGGCGCAGCTGTTTACTACTGGCGCTATTCTACCTGGAAGGGTAAACGACTCTATCTCGAAGATTTGATAGTGACAGAAGCCGTCAGAGGTATGGGGGCTGGAAAAATGCTCTTCGATAAAATGCTTGAATTTGGTAAAGCCGAAGATGCCAGCGGCATGATGTGGCAAGTCCTGGATTGGAATGAATCTGCCATCAACTTCTATAAGAAATACAACACCTCCTTCGACGAAGAGTGGCTCAATTGCCACATTGATTTTGATTAATCAACATGCTCCAGCATGGTTCGGAAGGCAACAAACTTGTCCTTGAACTTTTCTGTATGTTCAGTTTGCAAGGCCTCTGCATGCTTTTCCTGATACTCATGAATATGATTGATACTATCAGCGAAATATTGGATGGCATAGGTGATAGCGCCTTCCTGTTCATGAGAAAGTAGCCTGAAGATTTTACGATCCACAAACATACCTGTATCCATCACTTTTGGAATGTGATCTTCTTTCATCCAAGTCAGCCAATCCGTTTCAATGTTTTCGTCCAGGCTTACTGTTACGTTGTATAATATCATGGTGTAAAATTAAAACAACCCCTCAATAGTGCCGTCATCTGTGATATCAATTTTCTCTGAAGCCGGGAAGGCTGGTAGTCCAGGCATACGCATAATGTCTCCGGTAATAGGAACTAAGAACCCAGCACCAGCGGCAATTTCAATTTCCCTGACAGTCACCACAAAATCCTTTGGCCTTCCCAAAAGGGCAGGATTATCTGACAAAGATTTCTGAGTCTTGGCAATGCAGACAGGTAAGTTAGATAAGCCTAGTCGTTCGATTTTTCTAAGATTTGCTTTGGCTTTGGCCGTATAGTCGATGGCCTTAGCACCGTAGATTTTCTTGGCTATAATGTCAATCTTTTCTTCTACGGGTAGCGACCAATCATACATGGGTGTGAATTTGACATTGTTAGCTTCAACAGTTGCGGCAACGTCTTTGGCTAATTCGATAGCACCATCTCCTCCCTTGGACCATACATCTGCTATCTCTACTTTGACTCCGAGTGATTCACATCGAGCACGGATGTGCTCTATTTCAGCATCAGTATCTGAGGTGAATTTGTTGATAGCCACCACAGGTAGGATATTAAATAAGCCTATGTTTTCGATATGCTTTTCCAGATTGGCTAGTCCTTTATCCAGAGCTTTCACATTTTCTTTTTGTAAGTCATCCACTAAAACTCCACCATGATATTTAAGCGCACGGACAGTAGCGACCAATACGACTGCCTTCGGCGACAGTCCACCAGACACACATTTAATGTCAAAGAATTTTTCAGCTCCGAGATCGAAACCAAATCCTGCTTCAGTCACCACGTATTCGGAGAGGGATAGACCTGTTTTAGTAGCAATAATGGAATTCGTGCCCTGTGCAATATTAGCAAATGGTCCACCGTGAATGATGGCTGGATTTCCTTCCATCGTTTGAACGAGGTTGGGCATGATGGCATCTTTGAGCAATGCCGCCATTGCACCATGCGCTTTCAAATCCCGCGCATAGATAGGCTGTTTGTCGTAGGTGAATCCTATGAAGATATTGCCGAGTCTCTTCTTAAGGTCAGAGAAATTTTCAGCCAAGCAGAGGATTGCCATTATTTCTGAAGCTGCGGTGATATCAAACCCTGTTTCACGAGGTACCCCTGAAGTAGTACCACCCAGCCCCACGATGAGGTTCCTCAATGACCGATCATTCATATCCATGACCCGTTTCCAGGTCACTGTCCTTGGGTCTATGCCTAATGAGTTCTTTTTGTTTTGGATATTGTTATCAATGAGTGCGGCTAGCAAATTGTTGGATTTTTCTATGGCGGAAAAGTCACCTGTAAAATGAAGGTTGATATCCTCCATAGGCAACACTTGTGAATAACCTCCACCTGTGGCCCCTCCTTTGATCCCAAACACCGGCCCTAAGGAGGGTTCTCTTAGTACAACGGTCGTTTTCTTTCCGATTTTATTCAGTGCTTCTGTCAGTCCGATAGACATAGTGGTTTTGCCTTCTCCAGCTGGTGTTGGAGAAATGGCGGATACCAAAATCAGATTGTTATTGCTATACTTTTCCTTGTCAATGTATGTCAGTGGAATTTTTGCCTTGGTTTTCCCATAGGGTATGAGGTCTTCGGGAAGGATGTTCAGCTTGTTGCCAACTTCACTAATAGGCAATAGGGTAGCCTTTTTAGAAATTTCTAAATCAGAGTTCATGGGTAGTACTGTTGTTAATGTCAATCCAGGGTTTTCATCAATTCTAAAAACCCTTAGTCTTGTTTAGAAACCAAGTTATCAATTTTTTCCAGAGGTTCATCGAACTTTTTTACAATTGGCAATTGCCGTTTCTACATTTATTCAAGTAAATCTTAAACCCACCGTATTATGGAAGCGCACAAGATCGAACGAATGGCAGAAGTATGGAAAACTATTGATGGTTTTTCAAATTATGAAATATCCAATTTGGGAAGGGTTCGCCGAAAGGCACGCAAGACATTTCATGCCGGCTCTAACAAGGACATTTTTTTGAAGGAGAAAGTAATGAAGCAGCGATGGAATAAAACGTGCAAATGTTATTTCATGGATTTGCTCAATGATGAAAAGAAAAGAAAGACAGTCTACCCTCACCGAGAAGTAGCTTCTGCTTTTTGTATTAATATTTTACCAGAAGAGTATACTATGATTGTTCATTTGGATAATGATCCAAAAAACAATGATAGCTCGAACCTGGAATGGGTTTCGCCATCAGAGCACATGGCTTTTCAATTTGAAGTGGGAAATAAAAATAACTTCAAAGTATGGCGTACTCGCAAAGAGAAGTATAAAAATGGGTTTAAAGCAGGCACGATCTTCAAAGGTCGTCCAAGAAAATTGGCCTAGTATGGATAAGTAAAAAGGGCAGCTATTCAGCTGCCCTTTTTTGTTATATCTTCATTACAAACCACTTGGCCAATGTCTTATAATTGACCTTGGTGCCATGCATAAATATCCCGATTCGATAAATCCTACCGGCCATCCATGTCGTACCGCAGAAGCCTGCGATGAGCAAGGAAACTGATAGTGCCAACTCCCACAGCGGCACGTCAAATGGCAATCGCATCATCATGATTACCGGAGAGGTGAAAGGGATCATGGACAACCAAAACGCCATTGTACCATGGGGTTCTTGAATGACGATCGAAATCATCATCATTGAGAAAATGAGCGGTAGCGTGACTGGCAACATAAATTGCTGAGAGTCGGCTTCGCTGTCCACTGCTGACCCAATCGCCGCAAGCAATGCGCCATACAGCAAATAACCTCCTAGAAAGTAGATCAAAAAGCTAACCAGTATCTTTGGCACGTCAATCTTATCTAAAACACCTGAGAGATCAAATGCTTGGTTTTGAGCTTCGATTTGTTCGGCATCTACGCCGGTCTCGTTGGCCATTTGTTCGGTGATAGTAGGCTGATCCAATATTAATGTAGAAGTAACTGAGGTGAGAGCCGTAGTCATGACCGCCCATAACACAAACTGAGTAAGACCAACAGCTGCTATTCCTAATATTTTGCCCATCATTAGCTGAAAGGGGCGTACCGACGCGATCATTACTTCTATGATTCGACTTGTTTTTTCTTGAGTGACCCCACGCATGATTTGCATGCCATAGATAAAGATGAACATATAGAGTAGAAATGAGGAAACATATCCCACACCAAAGGCAATCCCAGAATTGCTTTCGCTTTCTCCACCGGTATCAGACAGATTGATAGTTTGAATATCTACATAAGATCTCAGGTTGTCGATAAGCTCTTGGTCCAAGCCTGAATTAGCCAATTTTTCATCTTCAATTATTCCACGTACTCTTTTTTCGATTCCCCCTTCTATGGCTATTCCTGGACTTTGCGTGGAGTAGAATTTTATACCTTCTGGATTATCAAGATCAATTTTCGGTATATGGAGAATTCCGAAGATGGCTTCGCTCCTTAGGAGCGACTCCTTGGATTCTTCAATATCTGCTTGTATAAATTGATAGGTGATGGTTTCTGTGTTTTCAATTTTATTTTCGAAGAATCCACTTTCATCAATGACTTGAATGAGCTTTTGGTCACCTTCCCTTGTCGCTGACCAAAATACGATAGCCATCATTCCTGCGAATAGAATTGGCCCTAGGATGGTCATGATAATAAATGACTTTTTCTTTACTCTAGCGATGTACTCGCGTGCGACGATGAGTCCAATCTTATTCATGGTTGGTAGGCTTTACAGTGGAAATAAAAATGTCATTGATAGATGGGATTTTTTCGTTTATAGAAACAATCTTCGTTTTTGAAGTAATGAAGTTTGTCAAGTCATTCACCGAATGGTTGTCTGCAATTTTCACTTCTGACCTGACGATGCCATCTTCTAGTTGGGTTGATTTCAGCATTTCGAATCCATTATCAGACATCGGGATATCTCCTTGATATTCGGCTATGAAAGTATTGTCTCGATACTGGTTTTTGATATCTTTTTTAGCTCCATGTATGAGAATTTTGGAGTGATGAATCAACGTGATTTGGTCACACAATTCTTCTACGGATTCCATCCTATGCGTTGAGAAGATGATGGTAGCTCCTTTCTCTTTCAATTCTAGAATTTCGTCTTTGATCAAATTGGCGTTTACAGGGTCAAACCCTGAAAAAGGCTCATCTAGAATGATAAGAGAAGGATTGTGTACGACAGTAGCAATGAATTGAATCTTTTGCTGCATTCCTTTAGAAAGGTCTTCTACATTCTTGTTGTGCCAGGCCATGATGTCCAGTTTTTCCATCCAGTGTTTGATAGACGCAACTGCATCTGGTCGGGTCATGCCTTTCAATCTCGCCAAGAAAATGAGTTGGTCCGAGACTTTCATTTTTTTGTAAAGACCTCTTTCTTCTGGTAGGTATCCAATCTTTCGTACGTCTTCGGCTAGCATAGGTACATCTTTAAAAAGTACCTGGCCGTTGTCGGGCATAATGATTTGAGTAATGATTCTGATCAATGTGGTTTTACCAGCCCCATTGGGTCCTAATAATCCAAAAACACTGTTTTCTGGGATGCCAAAGTCAATATTGTCCAAGGCTTGATGATCTCCATAGGATTTAGAGACACCATTGATTTTTACTAAATTCAAGTTGATTGTTTTTGATTTGCTACATGAGTAGCTAAATCTAAAGAAATATTACAGCAGAGTAAAATTACTTCACGTATTCAAAGATGATATTGCCGAGTGCTACGTCAACGTTGAATTCCATCAAATTTTTTGCACTTGCCGTATAGCTGCGATTGACGTAGACATTTTCTGAAACTTCTTCGAAGGCTTGGCTGAGAGAAATATTGCAAAGCGGTGAGCTTTTGAAATGAATGATGGCTGGATAGTCTTCTTCAGGAACTATGATCTTTAGCTTGCCAGCTCCAACACTCACATTGATTTTACAAGCTTTTTCTACTCCCTTGCTAAAGTCGAGTACAGCCGTTCCAAAGCCAACATCAGCGATGACGACGTTTGCATTCGACTTGTTCACATTTTTAGTCATGATATTGCCTACATCTACATTGACATAAAAAGTATCCATGGCACATTTGTTCATAGAGTTGTCGTCGTACATGATTTTCACATTGGCACTTCCAGACTCTATTTTAAATTTAGAAACCGATAAGTTCGATAAATTCACAAAGGCATCGCCGACTCCATATTTCAAATCCAGATCGTAAATTTTTTGATCCGCTAAAAACACTTTCCAGAAGTTTTTTTCAGATTTTTCATTGCCAAACATACTGTAGGAAATGGCCTGACTTAGCCCTTTCTGATTGTAGTCTTCAAGAAAGAGGTTGACTTCGTTTCGATTGTTGGAGATATTCGTATGAAAGGTAGGGTTGACTTCAGAAAAGGAAGGATTGCCATAGATAGTGACTGGGTCGTTGTTGTCGGAAGGGTTGATAAAGCAGGTGCCTGAGGTAGCTTTCAGCGAAAAAGCGACCGTATCAAAAGAGGCTTCGTCCTTTACAGTATAGAACTTTTTCAGTTGGCAATGCCCCTTCATCCCACAAACCAATGTTGCTATTACAACAATATAAACCCTTAGCATGTCCCTACGTACGGAATTTCTCTCATTCTGGTTCGATTCGTTCGACGATTGTCGAGATTCAAGCGTCGAAAATAGACTGAATCTGTCTAAATCAAAAATTTAGACCGTTATGTACCAAAAAAAGACCTCTTATCGATAGTGACAATAAGAGGTCTTTGTAGTCTTTGAGCAATTCCTAAAAGAATTCCTTGATCTTTTCGAAGAAACCTTTTTCTCCTTTGCCAGGATTTGGCGTGAAGTTGTCGGAATCTCTCATACTCTCCAGCTTTTCCTTTTCGTCTTTCGACAGGGTCTTAGGCGTCCAGATATTCACATGAATCAACTGATCTCCTTTGCCGTAGCCATTGATGTCTTTGATACCCTTGCCACGCAATCTCAAGATTTTGCCGCTTTGGGTGCCTTGATCAATTTTGATTTTCACTTTGCCGTCAATAGTTGGTACTTCCACAGAAGTGCCTAATACCGCATCTACAAAGTTGAGATACAAGTCGTAAACAATGTTATTGCCTTCACGCTTTAGTTCATCTCCTTCTTGCTCCTCGATTACGATCAAAAGATCTCCAGGCATTCCACCACCTGGGGCTTCGTTTCCTTTACCAGACATAGAAAGCTGCATGCCATCTACTACACCAGCTGGTATTTTCACCGGTATGACTTCGTCTTTGTACGTCAAGCCAGAATTGTCAACACCATTTGGCTTTTTGTCAATGCTTTGACCTGCACCATTACAAGTAGGACAAGTAGAAGCAGAAACCATCTGACCCAGCATGGTATTAACCACTTTTTTCACTTGGCCGCTTCCATTACATGACTGACAAGTCTTGAATGTCACGCCATCAGCTACTACTAAACGATTGACCTTAATTTTCTTTTCTACGCCGTGTGCTATGTCTTCTAGCGTAAGCTTGAGCTTGATGCGAAGGTTGGTGCCTTTGCGAGCTCGGCCTCTACCGCCGCCGCCTCCACCAAAGAAGCTATCGAAAGGGCTGCCGCCTCCGCCACCGAAGATATCGCCAAATTGAGAGAAGATATCGTCCATAGACATACCTCCACCACCAAAGCCACCGCCGGCAGCTCCGCCCATTCCGGCATGACCGAATTGGTCGTAGCGCTGCTTTTTCTGGGCATCACTCAAAACTTCATAAGCCTCTGCAGCCTCTTTGAAGTTTTCTTCTGCTTGTTTGTCGTCTGGATTTTTGTCTGGGTGGTACTTGATAGCAAGCTTTCTATATGCTTTTTTGATCTCATCTGCAGAAGCAGATTTGGATACACCCAGTACTTCGTAATAATCTCTTTTTGCCATAACTATGCTCCGGTTACTACTTTCGCAAATCTGATCACCTTGTCGTTGAGTTGATAGCCTTTCTCAATTACATCTACTACTTTCCCTTTCAACTCTTCCTCAGGTGCTGGAATCTGTGTGATAGCCTCATGGTATTCCACATCAAACTCGGAACCTTTGTCGGCTTCGATTTTTTTCACTCCTTTTTGCTCAAGGATGCCCTTAAATTTATTGTATATCAAATCCACACCTTCTTTCACAGATTTAATGTCTGCCTCTTCGGTCATCGATTGATCCGCTCTTTCGAAATCATCTAATACAGGAAGCAAGTCCTTAATTAAATTCTCATTAGCAGAATTGATAAGCTCTAATTTCTCTTTAGAAGTTCTTCTTCTGAAGTTTTCGAATTCAGAATATAGTCTTAGGTACTTGTCTTTCGACTCCGCCACTTCTGCTTGAAGTTTTTCTTCAGCACTTAATTCTACCTGCGGTTCTTCATTCTGCTCCTCTTGCTCTTCCACAGTTTCTTCGTTCTTCACCTGTGGTTCTTCCACGACAGTCTCTTCCGACTTCTTGTCAGCTTTTTTATTATTTTTTGCCATTAGTATTCACAATTAAATGCGCTATTGGTTTGGCAATTACTTTGCCAATGGAAAATCTGTGACAGATTGTCCTAAAATTTATTAATTCAATAAAATATTGTCATGTTAGGCGTTGATGGCATCCCAAATCATATCCTTCAATGGGTTCAGGTTTTTCTGCGCCACACTCGATATAAAAATAGAAGGCAATTCGGTCGGTACTTCCTTTTTCATTTCTTCCATCAGTTCATCATCCAGCATATCCGATTTGGTAATTGCGAGCATGCGCTGTTTATCTAAAAGCTCAGGGTTGTATTTGGTCAATTCTTTGAGAAGAATTTCATATTCTTTCTTGATGTCATCGGAATCGGCGGGTACCATAAACAACAAGATCGAATTTCTTTCGATATGCCGTAAGAATCTAATGCCTAGTCCTTTGCCTTCTGCAGCTCCTTCGATGATACCAGGAATATCGGCCATCACAAATGACTTGTGATCTCTATAGGCCACTACACCAAGGTTCGGCACGAGCGTGGTGAAAGGATAATTGGCGATTTCTGGTTTGGCCTCGGACAACACTGAAAGCAATGTGGACTTTCCAGCATTAGGAAACCCAACTAAACCGACATCGGCCAAGACTTTCAGTTCAAGAACGATCCATTCTTCTATGCCTAATTCACCTGGTTGAGCATAATGTGGCGTTTGATTAGTGGCGTTTTTGAAATTGTCGTTGCCAAGGCCGCCACGTCCCCCTTGAGTAAGAATGATCTCCTGACCATCTTCTAATATTTCTACTCTTCGCTCTCCAGTTTCGGCATCTTTAGCGATAGTACCCAATGGCACTTCTAGGATGATGTCTTTGCCTTCGGAACCACTTCTATTGCCTCCTTCCCCTGGTTTGCCATCTTCGGCAATCGCATGTTTTTTATACCTCAGATGAAGCAAGGTCCACAGCTGCCTGTTGCCACGAAGAATGATATGGCCGCCACGGCCACCATTGCCTCCATCAGGCCCGCCTTTCGGAACATGTTTTTCTCTTCGGAAATGTACAGAACCAGGTCCGCCATTTCCCGATCGGGAACAAAACCTTACGTGATCAATGAAGTTTGAAGATGCCATTTACTTAAAGTTGAAAAAACAAATGGCAAAACCCTAAGCCCTTGCTTAAGAATTTTGCCATTTAAAATTTTATTTGAATGCCTAATTAGAGCCCATCCATCACTCGGCGAATGGCCAAGTAGATTTCTTCGATAGCTCCTACACCATGAATTTTGTTGTATTTGCCCTGTTTCTCATAAAATTCAGCGACTGGCAACGTTTCGTTTTTGTATACCTGAATACGGTTATCGATTTTAGCCTCGTCCTGATCGTCCGCTCTTCCAGAAGTTTTACCTCTTTCGAGTAATCTAGTTTTTAGCTCTTCATCTGGCACATCAAGTGCAATCATACCACTGATAGAAGTATCAAAATCATTGAGCATATCTTCAAGTGCAACTGCTTGAGCAACTGTTCTTGGGAATCCATCGAAAATGAACCCTTGAGGATCGATGGTGGTGGCAATTTTGTCTTTTACCATTCCGATGACTACTTCATCAGGAACCAGATTTCCTTCATCCATGTATTTCTGAGCTAGCTTGCCTAGTTCAGTGCCTTCTCCTAAGTGCTTTCTAAATAAATCACCTGTAGAAAGGTGAACCAATTTGTATTGCTCTATTATTTTTTCACTCTGTGTGCCTTTGCCAGCACCGGGAGGGCCGAATAATACGATGTTTAGCATGATTTATTTATTAGTGTGTATTATTAGTATTCTACAAAAAAGGGGCAAATATAATAAATTAATTGGGGTGAATTTAAGGCTTCAATTGATACAATCCGGTAAGATTTCTACCCTTGCCCAAGTAGTCCATACCATAGCCTACCACGAATAGATTTGGGATTTCCTTCCCAACATATTGAAGTTCGATGGATTGTTGGTAGGCTTCAGGCTTAAAAAAGAGAGTAGCGGTATGGATTGAAGCTGCCTTTTTATCACTGAGTATTTCCAAAATATGAGCTAAGGTATTCCCGCTATCCACAATGTCTTCTACTATCAAGATGTGTTTGCCGGTAAGGTCTTCATTGAGGCCGATTAATTCATTGACTTTTCCTGTGGACGAAGTGCCTTCGTAGGAAGCGAATTTCAAAAAACTAATTTCTGGATCTGAAGTCATATACTTCACCAGATCAGCCATGAATAGAAATGCACCATTCAATATGCCAAGAATCAGCAGGCCCTTTCCTTGATAATCGATATCAATTTGATGTGCGAGCTGTTTGACACAATCCTGAATTTGATCAGCCGTAAGGTACTCTTCGAATTTTTTGTCTCCTACTTGGATCATAAGTGTTTCATTAAATATTTATATAGATTGATCATGGCTTCAATGTCACTTTTGTGGACAATTTCACCTGGCGAATGTACATGATCTTCTGGAGCACCTACAAAGCACCAATCAATCGGGTAAGGCGATTGCTGAATTTCGCGTCCATCGCTGCCTCCACTTCGTTCGACTTCAATTTGGTAATTGACCCCAGAAGTTTCGGCTAATGCAATAATTTTATCTACATACTCTCTTCTCGGAATACTCATGTCTCGCAATGAAATCGCTACTCCATTTCCATGAGTTACTCCTTCCGTGACCCAAGTGATATCAGAAACTAGTGCTTGCCTGATTTGGTAATTTTCATACATCCATTTGCATAGAAATGGAACCGTACCTCCACCGTGCTCTTCCCAACAAGAAAATATGATAAGACCATCTTCGAGTGTTTCCGCTACTTTTAGCGCGTTGAATACACCCAAACGATTATCCATATAACAGGATTGCACATATTCGTCAGTTTCACGGAAGTCAGATTTGAATACCAGATCAGTGCCAGATTCGATCCCACGGCCAAAATCGTAGAACAAATCTCGGTCTTCTACTTTCAGTTTGCATTCGATTGGCCCCATGACATCATGCCCTACTAGGGTGTAACCATCCTCGGTCTCAGGTCCGCCTATTGGTATTAGTTGATTTTCATAGCGTACTGTAAAACCAATGGAATCTATGTGAGCGAAAATGGCAGTACGTGGTTTACCAAACTTAAGAACCAAACAATCCTGAAACTCTTCACCATAGATGAGTTCGGGTTGAGTTTTCCAATGGTCCTTATTTTGATTGACATAGCCAATAAGAAATTCCGTCATGGCGGACTCATTGCCCGAAGGGGCAAAAATCTCACAAAGTGTCTTTAGTAATTTGATATCTGCAGCTTGCATGTATTCTTTTGAAAATCGAAGCACAAAAATCAATGTTTTTAGTCTAAATCAAATAGGCGAGACTAATTTTACCGCTGAACTCACAAATCACTATGCTCGAAGAATTTCTGAAGTATCTATTGATCTATAGCACAAGCGGAATCAAGTTTGTTTTTGGGCCGGTGTTTGGGGCTTCTTTTGGGTACAGCGTTTTCCTCACGGGTACATTGACTATCTTGGGAATGATGACTACGGTGTATCTTTTCACCTACTTTGGCACATACATTCGGCATTTTACGCAAAGTATTTTTCGATCAAAAGACAAAAAGATTTTCACTAAGAAAAACAGAAAGTACGTTCAGCTTTGGTTGAAGTATGGCGTAGCCGGCATGTCTTTTCTCACTCCGGTATTACTTTCTCCCCTTGGTGGTGCCATCTTGGTAAATGCTTTCGGTGGACGAAAAAAGGATATTATTAAATATATGTGGGTGAGTAGTATCTTTTGGGGATACCCGATGACATGGGCGGTAAAATTCGCTGGGCACATGATTCCGTTTTTGGATCTTTAGTGGAGGCACGACTGGATTCTAAATATTTCGGTTTACATTCCACATACTAGCCGGATAAACAGAAGAGCTTAAAACTTCAAGTCGTACCTCCATGGATAGCGAAATTTTCCAATGATCTGTATTAATCCATCGAGTCGTATCTCAACAGTTCAGATCATTTTCTTACCTTTACTCACATGAGTAAACCTGAAAAGAAACTGTTCCTGCTGGATGCATTTGCCCTGATTTATCGTGCACATTTTGCTTTTAGCAAAAACCCAAGAATCAACTCCAAAGGCATGAATACGAGTGCCGTTTTTGGATTTATGAATTCATTGTTGGAGATACTAAAAAAAGAAAAACCAACCCACATTGGCGTAGCATTTGACACAAGCGCGCCAACTTTTCGTCACGAACAGTTTCCTGAATACAAAGCCCATCGGGAAGAAACACCCGAAGACATCAGAACCGCTACCCCGATTATCAAAGACATTTTGAAGGCGTTCAATATTCCTATACTTCAAATGGACGGTTTTGAAGCGGATGATGTGATTGGAACCTTGGCGAAAGCCGCTGCACGAGATGGCTTCGAAGTATTCATGATGACGCCGGATAAAGATTATGCACAGCTTGTAGAAGAGCACATTTATCTATACAAACCAGCCTACATGGGTAATGGTGTAGACGTGCTCGGTATCCCAGAAGTATTGGCCAAATTCGAAATTGAGAAAGTAGATCAGGTAAGAGATATTTTAGGGCTGGAAGGCGATGCGGCTGATAACATTCCGGGTATACCCGGGGTGGGTAAGAAAACTGCGATTAAGTTTCTTCAAGCCTACGGAACTGTAGAAGGGTTACTCGAAAACACCGCCGACCTGAAAGGTAAGATGAAAGAAAAGGTGGAAGAATTTGGACAGCAAGGGATCTTGTCAAAAGAACTAGCTACTATCAAGATTGATGTACCGATCGATTTCAATGCAGAGGATTTAGAGCATTGCGAACCCAATGAAGCCAAGGTGAAAGAGATCTTCGAAGAACTCGAATTTCGTACAATGCTCAAGCGAATTTTCGACATAGATGATGCGCCATCCACCCCCACAAAAGCCCCGGCAAAAAAGAAAGCAGCTGAACCATCTCAATTGGGGCTTTTTGGTGATTCGCCCTCCGATGTCACTACCCAAGTGGCCGTGCAAGAGAAGAAAAATGCTAAGAATCATAAGCACGACTACCATTGCATTGATACACCAGCATTGAGAAAATCTCTGGTGAAATACTTGTCTCTACAGGACGAATATTGTTTTGACACAGAGACTACCAGCGTAAACCCTGAAGAAGCTGAGCTGGTAGGGATAGCATTCTCTTACATCGCAGGCGAGGCTTATTATGTGCCGATACCAGCGGATCAAAAAGTAGCGCAAAGCATCGTGGAAGAGTTTAGGTCGGTACTGGAAAATGATGAAATTTTGAAAATCGGTCAAAACCTGAAGTACGACATTCAGGTGATGAAAAACTACGGGGTAGAGGTGAAAGGCAAAATGTTTGACACCATGCTTGCACATTATCTTATCGATCCAGAGTCCAGGCACAAGATGGACGTGCTGGCTGAAAATTATCTGAATTACACTGCAATCCCTATTGAAGAGCTAATCGGAAAAGGCAAGTCACAAAAGAACATGCGTGATATACTAGTGGCCGACGTTGTGGACTATGCATGTGAAGATGCGGATATCACTTTGCAGTTGAAATTGAAATTAGAGAAGGAAATCAAAGAGCGAGGACTTGAGAAACTGCTTCATGAAGTGGAAGAACCATTGAGTGTGGTACTGGCTGATGTAGAGTATGCTGGGGTGAAAATAGACACTGATGTACTTGGAGAAATGTCTAAGGACCTGAACGAATTGAGCGTGACCGCTCAGGACAAAATTTATGAATTGGCCGGGCAGGAGTTCAACATCAATTCACCTAAGCAGATGGGTGAGATTTTGTTTGATCAAATGAAGCTGGTAGACAAGCCCAAAAAAACCAAGACAGGACAATACGCTACGGGCGAAGAAATCTTGTCTAAACTAGCCGGTGAGCACGAAATCGCCGAGCGTATTCTTGAGTTTAGAGAATATCAAAAATTGAAGTCCACTTATGTGGATGCCCTGCCTCTTTTGATTAGTAAAAAGGATGGACTGATTCACACGGACTATAGGCAAGCCGTGGCGGCCACGGGTCGTTTGAGCTCAAACAACCCGAATCTTCAAAATATCCCTATTCGAACAGCCAAAGGTCGGGAGATTCGAAAGGCATTTGTGCCAAGAAGTAAGGATTACACCATATTCGCAGCGGATTATTCTCAGATCGAGTTGAGAATCATTGCAGCATTTGCTAAAGATGAGAGCATGATTCAGGCATTCAAGGATGGCCAAGACATTCACTCTACCACGGCTTCCAAAGTTTTTGACGTGCCGATGGCCGACATGACTCCAGACATTCGCCGAAAGGCCAAGGAGGTCAACTTTGGTTTAATTTATGGAATTTCGGCTTTTGGATTGTCTCAAAATATCGGAATCTCGCGCACGGAAGCAGCGGAGATTATCGACGCTTATTTTACGCAATTCCCTAATATCAAAAGGTATATGGATGATCAGGTCAATTTTGCCAAAGAGCATGAATATGTGGAGACCATTTTAGGTCGTCGTCGATACTTACGCGATATCAATTCCAGAAATGCGACGGTTCGTGGATTTGCAGAGCGAAATGCGGTGAATGCACCGATTCAGGGTAGTGCCGCCGATATAATCAAAGTGGCGATGATCAACATCCACGACTGGATGAAAAAAGAAAAACTGCAATCCAAAATGATTATGCAGGTACATGATGAATTGGTTTTTGATGCTCATAAAGACGAGCTAGCTACTCTTCAAAAGAAAGTGGAAGAGCTGATGAAAAATGCACTGCCGATTGATGTACCCATGGAAGTGGGCATGGGTATTGGAGATAATTGGTTGGAGGCGCATTAATACCTGATCCGTACATGTTGCATTACATGCATTATTCTGTTTTTTGACAGAATTAAATTGTACTATACAAAGACCATATTTAAATATAGGTCTTTTTTGGACTGATAAATATAATTTATCGGGCAATAGATATATTTCGTCGAAAACTTCTTTTTTTCTCATTCTTTTAAATCTCTTTTGCAGCCTTACTTCGTAAGTCTTGCCTGTCAAGACAGAAGAAAGAAGCAGAATAAAGAATAATGAAGAGAAAAATTATATTATGCGCCAGCATACTTGTTATAAGTATGCGTGTGTCAGCGCAATGCCCAACTAGTGGTACTATTTCAGCAGATTGTACTACAGTTGGTGATTTGACAGTAAGTGGTACTTTGAATATTAACCCAGGGGTAACTTATGAAGTCACTGGTAGAATTACGTACACAGGTCATACCATTAACGCTTCTGGTGCGATAATAGAGGCAGGGTCCATGCGCGAACAATGGGCTTCTAGTACTTTAAATGGAGGCACATATAACGTTGCAGGAGATTTTACAACTTCCGGAGATTTTTTCTCCATAGATATCACAGCGAACATTGGTGGCGATTTGTCCATTGGAGGGAATTCAACATCTCACACCAATTCAAATTACAATGTGGATGGGGATTTAAGTTTTGGAAGTGGGCCTCACGAACTCAATGGAACATCATTTGATGTTGGGATTGGCTATGCGGGTACTACAGGAACGTTTGTAGTAAGTCTTAATGGTAGTTCTATTCTGAATTTTTCTAATGGTGCTTCTATGGATGTTAGGGGAGATGTAGATGCAGGAAGTGGTGCGCAAATAAACATTAACGCTTCAGATGTATATGTTACTGGAAACTTTGATAATTCTGGAACTGGCAGTGTCACTGTCACTAATGGAGGAACTTTTAAGGTTGATGGGGATTATGATAACTCTGGAACAGGGCATACTACAGTCGAAGATGGTGGAACGCTAGAAGTAGGAGGTGATTTTGATAATTCTGGTGGTGGATCAGAGTTAGTTGTAGATGGCGGAGGCGTAGTGGTAGGAGGCGATTTTGAAGGGAATGACCCCGATGTGACTGGCGGAGCAGATGCACATTGCAGCGGAGGTGGAGGAGGCTGTTGTGGAGCAGCATGTTCTGCAATGCCTGTGAGTTTGATTTCGTTTGATGCTCAAGCGATGCTGGATCATGTGGCTTTGAGTTGGTCAACTGCGTCAGAGTTAAACAATGATCATTTTAATATCCACCGCTCAACGAATGGAGTAGATTTTGAAATTATTGATTGGAAAGCAGGTCACGGCACTACAAACGAGAAAAAGAAATACGAATTAAAAGATTACCCAACCCAAAAAGGGATTTACTATTATCAACTCGAACAAGTGGATTATGATGGTACTAATGAGTTTTTTCCTATCAAGGAAGTGAATTTCAATTTAGGTGGTCAAGAGCAAATAAGCATATACCCTGTTCCATTTATAGCAGGAGATGACTTTTATGTTTCATTTCCGGGACATGATCAAACAAGTGTGACAGCGAAAATTTATGACTTGTCAGGTGGTTTGAGTATGGAATTGCCTTTTGAGATAGGTGAGAGGAATATCAAGGTAAATTCTTCAGAGTTGGGGATAAAACCAGGTGTGTATGTGATTAAAATATCGACAAGCAATAAGCTATATACAAAGAAATTCAGAGTGATCTAGTCACTTCCTAATAGAGTAATCACTACTTTTCTAGACCCACTATAATCTCGATGTTCACAGAGGTATATGCCTTGCCAAGTGCCAAGGTTTAGTTTTCCATTGCTGATTGGAATAGAAACTGAGCTGCCTAGCAATGAAGATTTGATATGTGCCGGCATATCATCTGGCCCTTCATAAGTATGTCGATAGTAGGGTGCATTCTCCGGTACAAATTCATTGAAATGACTTTCAAAATCTTGACGGACTGTTGGGTCTGCGTTTTCGTTGATAGTAAGGCTAGCAGAAGTATGCTTGATGAACACTTGCATGATGCCGATAGATATTTTCCCGATTTCGGGAATAGCATCCAAAATCTCACTGGTGACTAGATGGAAACCTCGTGAACGAGGGTTGAGAGCTATTTCTTTTTGAAAACTTGGCATATTCTAAATTCTACCATTCTTCTGATTAATCAAAACGAAAGCTTCATATTAATTGAATATTGGTATAGATGTAAGTCGTAATTTCTGTGTAAATTGTAGCTTCAAAAAGCACGTTTTATTTCAATCAGCGCATTAGATCAAAGGTGAATCAAGCGCTTCACTTTTGTTGTTTAAATGCTCAGGTTGAATTTGTCAAAGTCAATTTGAATCTAGACAACAGTGAAAAACTATTACGGGCTTTTGATCCTTCTTTATTTGTCTTACCCATCTTTTGGTCAGGTCAAATTTATCATTGAGTCTCTTCCGGAGACCACTCCAGCCCAAGATTCTATCTTTATTACAGGCACTTTCAACAGCTGGAATACAAGTGACCCAAAATATCTCTTGCGAAAGCAGCCAAATGGTCAATTAGCTGTTATCCTAAATATCAACGAGCCTGTAATAGAATATAAATTTACCCGAGGGGATTGGTTGAAAGTAGAAACTGGGGCACAGAATGAATACATTCCTAATCGAACTTTGGTCAAACGTTCTTCATTAGAGCCTATTCCCATAAGAATAAAAAATTGGCAAGATTTAGGTGGTGCGCGAAGTTTTGAATACTTGATTTTTTACTACTTCTCTATTGCATTCTTGTCCATTATTCTGTTGATACTTTCATTTAGAATTTTCAAAAAAGATCCGATTGGAAGGCAAGTTTTTGTGACGCTTCACGGATTTTTAGCCGTTCTTTATTTGAGCGCTGTAACCTATTTTGTTGTTAATCCTATATGGCAGAGTTATTTGACTATTTTGGGGCAAGCACTCATTTTTGTTTGGGGTCCTATGGCTTATTTTTTTATCAAACACGTTGAAAACAAGGAAAATCTGCCAGTTACCTATTCTTATTTTCTACCTGTTATTCTTGCTTCTTTGATAGCTCTATTGAGATTGATGAATTTTGAATTTTTCAGTTTCTTTTCTGTATCAATAAGGGGGTTTTTAACTTGGGGTAAGGTGTTATTGATGGGAGGTGGGGCCATGTTCACCCTTTACTTTTTGGTAAAGATAATTGTGAATTTGAATTGGAGTAAAACAAAAGGAAGACCGTTCTCATTTTTCCTTTGGGTCTTAATTCTTAATTGTGTTTGTCTATGTTTTGTTTTTTTAAGTCTTTACGCCGATGGGTATGGTCTATTTTCTGAGAACTTGGGTGAATACAAATGGTTCTTTGTTTTGCTTTCGTTATGGGTTTGGACGGAAGTAATTGTGTTATGGAAAGACCCGCAATTTTTTAAAGAAAAATCACAGGTGCTACACATTGACAATGCCGACCGGCTACTGCTCAAACTCCGTGAACTAATGGAAAAAGAAAAAGTGTATCACAACGCAGAATTGAGCGTTAATCGCTTGGCTGAATTGATGGAGACAAAGCCTCATATACTTTCGAAGCTATTGAATGAACATTTTGAACAAAATTTCAGAGACTATGTCAATGGATATAGGGTTGAAGAATTTATTGATTTGGCTAATGATGGTAGGTTAGAAAAACTCACGTATTTGGGTTTGGCTCATGAGGTGGGCTTCAATTCCAAGTCTACATTTAACCTAGCCTTCAAAAAATTCACTCAAAAAAGCCCTCGAGATTTTTTCAAATCTTACGCTCTTTAACTTTCAAATTATCAGCTAGTTACGATCTGATTACAAGTGATGTATTCTTTTAATTTCTTGGCTGATTTTAGAAAATAGGACGTTTTTCATTGTCCTCAAGGGCACATTTGAAGACTTGATTAATAGTTAATCAGGCGGCATGTGAGAAATGCTGTTACTTTCAAAATCTAATCGACATGATCAAAAAAATTACTTTAATTATTTGTTGCGCCTTTCTGTTTGCCACGGCCAGTACGGCACAGAATGATGTAATGATGCAGGCATTTTACTGGGACCTGCCAGTAGATGAAGCCAACCTAGATGGCAACTGGTGGGACAATCTCGCAGACAAATCCACATACCTAAAAAACGCAGGATTCACCGGACTCTGGTTACCCTCTCCAGCCAAAGGTAATTGGGGAATTGTAGACATGGGCTATGGCATATACGATCACTATGACCTTGGCAATTACAACCAAAAGGGCTCAACCGAAACTCGTTTTGGCAGCCGGGCGGAGCTCGAAGCCATGATAGCGGATATGCACGATACCAGCGGCGGCCAACCTAAAATAGAAGTCTACGCCGACATCGTGCTCAACCATGTTTATTCGAATGAAGAAGACGAAGAAGCCAATCCCGCCGTAAAGGCTTACACTTTTGCTGAGGCATTCACCAATGGCTCGCAGCACGTACCCTACCCATCCAACGAAATCAAGTGGGTGATCCCTAATGCCAGTACGGGAGACTATTACATCAAGATCAAGGGTTTTGAAATGGACTGGAGCAGCTATGACAAACGTGGCTATGAAGTGACTATCGACTGGACCGGCGCAGGTGACAACTCCACCTATTCATGGGAAAGCGAACCCAATGGAGGCAATGGAGATACGGACGTATTCCCCGGATCAGGTCAAATCATGCGTGGGTTTATCGGTTCGTCTTCAGACATAGATGAATACCAGGTCACGTTATCTAGCGCGCATGATATCGTGATCAAATTAAAAGCGATTGACAATACCAATGGTTGGAATTGGGGGAACCAAAATCACGGACTGTACCCAGTAGAGATATGGTATAATGGCAACAACCTGGCCAGTACCACGCTCGAAGCACGAACCAACACGGGCATCAGCTATGTGAACCACACAGGTAGTGGCGAGGCCAATTACAGTTGGAATTATTCCCACTTTCATCCCGTGGATGGCAACGATTGGTTAGGAGACTGGGGAGGAGATGAGATTATCCCTAATACCAAAGGCTTCGGCAACGATTTTAATACTTACAGCACGGTGGTAAAAGATCGCTTTCAAGATTGGGGTGAATGGCTGTCTGATGAAATCGGGTTTGATGGATATAGACTGGATTTTGTCAGAGGTTTTCAGGCCGACTATGCAGCAGATTGGATCAACAGTTTGCCACTGCTCAACGGTAGCCAGCGATTTATCGTGGGAGAATATTGGGGCTCGGATTCACGAATTAATGACTGGGTCAATGACTTGGCTGTCGATGGCGCCGATGCTGATGGATTTGATTTTCCATTAAAATCTTCATTGACAGATATGTGTAATGGCTCTAGTAGCTACGACATGCGATGGCTCAATAATGCCGGGATGGTAAGAAACGGAAACGGACATTCGCTGCCTGGCACTTCGGTGGTGACTTGGTTGGACAATCATGATACTGGCAAAGAGCACGACAAATGGGTGACCAAAGATTGGAAAATGGGCTATGCCTATATTCTGACTCATGAAGGACGACCATGTGTATTCTACCCTCACTATTACAATGTGACGCTGGTAGACAATCATGACTCGAATAATACAGTTACCTCACCGGCCAGCTTGCAGGAGGATATCAACAAACTGATGTTTGTAAGGACCACTTACTTAGGTGGCACGCTGGAAGTACTCAGTGACATTGGCAATCCATACCCATCAGGCGATGCACACGATGTGTATGTGGCCAGACGCGGTGGCAATGGCTCCAAAGATGGCGCTATTGTGGTAATCAATAATAGCAATTCTACCAAAGGGCTTTGGGTAGATATCACACCTTCTGGATGGTCTAGCTGGAGCAATACTGTCTTGGTCAATGCATTTGACAACAGTCAGACGACGCAGGTGTATGGCAGTGGCAGAGCGTGGGTAGAAGCACCGGCCCGTGGTTATGCCGTATATGTAAAACAGGGTGAGTATGTGGCATATTCAGCACCTACTGCCAGAACAAGAGACTTGGGCGTGGGTCAATATTTGCAGGATAATATTGAATTCAATGTATCTGATATTTTTCCTAATCCTGTAGTAAATGGTTTTTCCAGCCTATCGGTGGATTTGCCTGAGGACGGACTAGTTTCGATTCAGATCGTAGACCTTTGGGGCAGAACGGAGAGATCTATTGAAATACAAAAGCCAGCTGGTCATCACAACATTGAGTTGGATGTACAAAATCTAAGAACCGGTTATTATCTCTACAGATTTTCATATAGAGATTATGTAACTCAGACTAAACCATTTCTAGTGAAGAACTAGAGACTACCAGTTTCAAAAAGGTGAGCTCCTCAGATCATATCTGAGGAGCTCTGTTTTTTATTGTGTAAATCCTCCTTTTGAATCAAGCAATTGCTTGGCCATAGCGGCTCCAATTAGAGATTCTAGTGGTGTTCCTCCTTTTTCTCCTCCACCAGTGATCATCGTTTGAGGGAATTGGATTTTAGAAATTTCCTGAGCCACACCTACAGAAGTTTTGTACTGCCATTCGGCTTTTTCCTGAGGCGTAAGGCCTGCAGAAACTAATTTGGCATTTTCATAGGCCTGTGCATCGGCAGCTACTTTGCGTTGCTGAGATTTGAGACGCTCCGTCTCCAAAGCTATCGCTGCCAATTCCTTATTGGTTTTTTCTTGCTTGAGCTTAGTTTCGATCGCGATCAATTGTTTGACCTGCTCTGTTTCCTGTGCTACTCTTTCAGCGGCTTTATCTCGCTCTCCTTCTGCAAGGATCCTTTGCTGAGAGGATTTTGCCGTTTCGATTTTTTGCTGTTCTAGTTGCCTTTTGGCCGATTCATCTCGCTGTGCTTCCAGTCTTTCTTTGAAAGCTCCTTCTAGCACCACATCATCTACGATCACCTGTGAAACGATAATGTTGTTTTCGGTGATTTCATGAGAGATTCGTTTAGGCACGCCATTTATTAGAATTTTATTTACGGAATACGAAGTTTGTATCTCTTTGATTTTCCTGGTTTCGTTAGCTTGTTGGATATCTGCATAGACCGTATCTCGATTTTCAAGTTTCTCCACAGCATAAGCACCATCTTTTAATTGTTCATCGAGCGTCTGACGAAAACTTTGTGCCTCCCCTGAGATATAGTCCTGCGCGGCAAACATATAGCCGGTGTTGTTGGTCTGCTCTCTAACAGTTGGTATCAGCGTGTTATTCACTAAGTTGGACATGCTTCTAAATTTGATGGCAAGCGTTTCAAAACTCTCCTCATCTAGTGGAAGTTGAAATCGACAGGAGATATAAACCGTAGCTGTCACCTGATCGATGAATCGAATAGGAATGGGTTTCATTACGCCTTCTATACCGTATTTGCTACCTTTGTCATCCACCACTTTTACATCAATATATTTTTGCCATGGAGTAATTTTGGCAAAGCCTCGAAATTTAATACCCTGACTGGTTACTACGCTTGTATTACCCGTAGGATATACGAGGAAGTACTGCTCAGTAGCATCAGCCCAGAAAAACAAATAAGGTAGAAGGGCCATGGTGGTACCCGCCACCATGATCACTGTGGCAATTTTTTTATTGAACATTAGAAGAAAAGGAGGAGCCTTCGAGCGAACTTTTTGTTCTCCTTCAAATACATTTTCTTCAGCCAATTGCGGACGAAGTAAATAAATAATCAGACCGATGACGGCCAGGATGATTCCTATTGTACTCATATTTTAGTTAGTTATTTTTTCGGAATATAATAATAATTCTCAATTCCTTCTTGTTTTCTCAAATGAGAATCTGAGGATCAAATTTTTCATAAATTCTCCAACAAGAAATTGGTCATCATCGAGTACAAATGCATTTTGGTCTTTGTGCCTGTCAGGCTGTGGTCTTTATCTGGATAATAGAAAGATTGAAACTGTTTGCCCTGATTAATCAATTCATTTTGTAATGCGATGGCATTTTGAAAATGGACATTGTCGTCGCCAGTGCCATGTATCAGCAAATACTTCGAACGCAATTTTCCGGCGTTTCTGACGATCGAATACTCGTTGTATCCTTCTGGATTGTCTTGTGGTCTTCGCAAATACCTTTCTGAATATATGGTGTCATAATACTTCCATAAAAAAGGTGATACCGCTATGCCCGCTTTGAAGACTTCCGGACCGGTTTCTAAGGCCAGCGTGGATATATAGCCGCCATAACTCCATCCCCAAATACCTATTCTGTCCTGATCTACAAACGGCAAAGTGCCTAAATATTTAGCAGTAGCTACTTGATCTTCGGCTTCCATTTTACCCATTTTCATATAGGTCATTTTTTTGAATTCTTCACTCTTTCCTCCCGTTCCTCGGCAGTCTATACCTACTACGATAATGCCTTTCTGTGCAAGCAATTGGTGCCACATGAAATGCTTATCTCCGTACCAGTCATTTTTGATTCGCTGTTTACCCGGACCACTGTATTGATAAAGGAGCAAAGGATATTTTTTGGTACTATCCATATTTGCAGGGCGAATCATATAGGCATTGAGAAGCTTCTTGTCTGCTGCTTCGATTTCGAACATGATCTTTTCGGTGAGCCCATATTCAGCAATAGTTTCTTTTAATTTGGCATTGTCCTTCAGTACTTTGACCAATTTATTGCCTTTTGTCATTATTAAAGAGACTTCTTTTGGACTAGTGGCCGAGCTATTGTAGCTGACATAATACTTAAAATCTTTGCTCATATCAGCGGTATTCACCCCTGGTTTGGTGCTGAGTTGTATTTTGCCTTTTCCTTTAAAATCTACCTGATAGACATGTCGTTCTGTTGAACCATTTTCTGTAGAGGTGTAATAGAGAACCGGTGTCTTCGAACGTTGATCTAACGCGATTAATTTTTCAGCATTATAGGCTCCTGAGGTGGCCTTGTATTCCAGCTGCCCATCCATACGGTGAATGTAGAAATGCTTGTACCCTTCTCGCTCAGATGACATTAAAAAGTGAGTGCCATTGTCGAGATATATCCATTCGTCCGTATAGGTAGCATGTATGTAGGTTTTAGACTTGTCTGTAAGGATGTTTGTCGCTGATTTGAACTTTGTGCTGTAGTGAAAAATATCCTGCTGATTTTGCAATCGATTGAGTCGTTTGATCGCCAGGATATCTGAGTTTTTCGTCCACTGGATATTTGGTATGTAAATATCCGTTTCCTTACCCAAGTCTACGGTTTGTGTGGTGTTGTCTTTGAGGTTATACACCTTAATGGTGACGGTGGAGTTTTCCTCTCCTGCCTTTGGGTATTTGTATCGGTAGTCTCTAGGGTACAGCGCGCCATTATCCCAATATTGCAGATTATATTCTTTCACTGCTGTCTCATCAAATCTATAGAAGGCCAGCTTCTCCGAGTTGGGAGACCAGAAGAAAGCCTTAGTGATGTATAGTTCTTCTTCGTACACCCAATCAGTCGATCCATTGATGATACTGCCCAACTTTCCATCGGAGGTTACCTGATGCTCACTCATGTTGGAGAGTTTCACGAAGTACAGATTATTGTCGCGAACGAAGGCCACATTTTTATTGTCTGGCGAAATGGTAGCGTAGGATTGTCGGCCTTTTGACGAGAGCTTTTGGAGCTCCTTGCCTTCAAATGTGTAGATGTAATACACGGCTGTGAATGATCGTCTGTAAATTTTTTGCTTGTCGGTGAGGATAAGCAGCTTGGACTCATCTGTGGTAAAACTGTAGTCGTCGATTTTAAGGTTAAGCGCTTGGCCATCGATGATCACCGAATCGGACTTGCCAGAGGTGACGTCATAGCGCAAAATTTTATTGTCCTCAAGTGCCGTATAGTACTGGCCGTCGTTCATCCAGTTGAGGCTTTTTATGGTTTCTTCTTTAAAGAGTTCCTTTTCATAAATATCACTAATGGTGAGTTTTTTTTGTGCGAAGGAGATAAAAGTGATGAGCAATAGCAGGCCAGTGAGGTTCAGCTTCATAGTCTTTCGGTTGTTTGATGATCGACAAATATAAAATAATTGACGAATGACATTGGAAATCTAGAATAAGCTCAAACCTTCCAAGTTTTCAAAACATGGAAGGTTTGAGTTCTCCAGCGTTCTCTGGCGAGTGACTCTGGACTAGGTGGTTGGGAGTTGGTTTTTTACCACTCAGAGTCACCTGAAAAGGAGAAGGAAAAGGGGAAGAAGCATCAGGTGTTCCGGTTGTCATTCGATGCCAAGCCGATTGACTTAAGCGAAGTCGGGAGAGTTTTGGATTATATCCATCGCAATCCGGTGAGTAAGAAATGGCAATTGGTTCAAGAATATGTAGACTATCCGCATTCAAGCGCTGCATTTTATGAAGGGGGACAAGAGCCTGAGTTTGGTTTGGTGGATTTTAGAGGTTTGCTGCCAGAATCCTCTAACGAGTGACTCTGAGGGGGTAGCTAATTTGTATTTGATGTAGTATCTATTATGCTCAAAATAAATGTTATTAGACTGTTTTAAGTACTATGATAATTAAAAAACATTTTTCTAAAATTTCTATGTACGCTTTATTACTGATCATTTGTTTATGTGCATGTGATGATGATGAAGAAACAATTTGTTACGCTGAGGATGGGAGTGGAAATGAACTTATTGATAATAATGGTGATCCTATTCCTGTTGCATGTCCTTAAGTAAACCATTCATATCCCTCAGAGTCACCTGAAAGGGACTCTGAGGAGATAAGATCATTTTCAACAATCCCCTTCACACTCACAAACTCCGCCTACATTGCACCGAAGATGCTCAATGAAATTATTGATATAGGCAGGTGCTTCCGGTTGATTGAGATGAGCGGCATACCAAGTCCTGTATAAGCCTTTTTTAGTGACTGGAACAAGCTCCAGGCTGTTGTCCGATAGATATGGATCAACCATCCAGCGAGCCATAACTTGAACACCCAAACCTGCTTTGATCATTTGTAACACGGCATCTGTGACCTGTATAGGCATAACTTTTTTCGGTTTCACACCTTCGGGCATAAGCACCTGATTGAATAATGTTACAGATTCAATGGGGTAAGAGTGAATAAATACATTTTGGTCTCTGAAGTCCTCTGCCTCCACATAGGGCTTTTTAGTCCATGGGTGACCAGACGGCACTACCACCATCATTTCATCTCTGAAAAGTTCTGTATAAGTAAGCGCCGGGTGGTCGTTGTGATCGCTCGTGATCGCCAAATCCAATTCTCCATCCAGAATCAATTTGTCCGGATTTTCAGTGACTCCGGGGAAAATCTCAATGTCTACTTTTGGGAATTCTTTATTGAAATCAATCATCAGTGTAGGTAACCAATGGTAGCAGGTGTAGCATTGAGTGGCCAGTCGAACCAACCCTTTGTCTCCATTCACATATTTTTTAACTGAATTTTCGGTTTTGTCAATTTCATTCAAAATCTTCTTGGCAGAGTCGAGAACAATTTGACCTGCGCCAGTCAGTATCAATTTTTTGTTGACACGGTGAAAAAGCTGTGCGCCTAAATGAGTTTCAATTTCCTTGAGCTGGTGGCTGAGTGCCGATTGAGATAAATAAAGGTTTTCCATGGCTTTGGTCAAGCTGCCTTTGTCGGCAACCTCCCGTACCAGTTTGAGGTGACGTAGTTCCATTGGTTTGCTTTGAGGTATTAGTTTTATTCATGGAATTGACTAAATCAATTCATCCAATTCATGGAACGAAAATTTTGGTCGGGCGTTTCATTCCTCATCATTTAATTTTTTAAGGTGGAATGATTTTCACCAAACGCTAAACATAACCGATATGGAAACACCAGCACTACATTTAAAAATTGCCAAGCTGAATGGACATGGGTGCATTCAGATCGAGCAACCTGAGAAACTACAAAGAAGAGCTACTGCAAGTAGCGAGTTTGACTTGGTAGAATATCTCAAAGAAGTGAAGACTCCTCATATAGGACTAATGTCTTTTACTAAATAGCCAACGAAAGTCTCGTTGGTGTTATCGCCAACGGGATCAAATGCTGTTGGCGATAGCCATTCCTTAACCAATAAATCAACATACATATGAAACTAAAAAATCTACTCTCTCTATTGTTTTTGGCTACCCTTTGGGGACCATCTTTTTTGTTCATAAAAATTGCAGTAGTTGAGATCTCACCAATCACATTGGCAGCTTTGAGGATTGGGTTGGCGGCCGTTCTATTGAATATTTGGTTATTAATTAAAGGCTATGAGTTTAATAAGTCTTGGACTTTTTGGAAGCACGTGACTATTGCAGGCTTTTTCGCTCATGCGGTACCTTTTGCCTTGATTAATTGGGGGGAGCAATATATTGATAGTTCTGTTGCTTCAATCTTAAATGGCCTGACACCATTGGCGACGGTGCTGATTGCCAATTTTGCTATTGCTGATGAACGCATGACTGTCGAACGAATAATAGGAACCACTCTCGGCTTTATTGGTTTATTGGTTCTGGTTTCGCCAGAGTTAGTATCGGGAGTAGACGCTTCGGTATTAGGGATCGTAGCTGTGGCTGTGGCGGCTATATCGTATGGAGTTGCTTTGGTGTATTCCAGATTAAATTTAATGAAGGAGAAACCGCTATATGCTCCCAGTTCGCAGTTGCTGGTGACGTCTATTTATTTGATCCCATTTGCTTTGATGGTAGAAGGCCCAGTATCCTGGTCTACGCTTTCTTGGGAATCTATTGGTTCATTGGTTATTTTGGGAACGCTGGGAACTGCTTTGGCCTTCGTGATTTATTATAAGATATTGGCTAGCGCTAGCGCATCTTATTTATCCCTTGTGACTTATCTGATGCCAATTTACGGTGTCGCCTTAGGTGTAATTTTTCTCGATGAAATTCTGGCTGTTGAGGCTATTATCGGTGCGGCCCTAATTCTCTTCGGAATAATGATTGCCAACAAAACTATTAGCATTCCTCTTGGTAGGAAAGCAATTAAAGTGACTTAATTAAGTTTCATAACCCTGACAAAGCAAGGCTTTCGTCAGCCACTGGTTAATCACAGCAGGTGATTTAGGTTTATCTTAGTTTGGTATAGATAGGCAGCCGGCTAACGAGTCGGCTGCTGTTTTTTTAGAACATCTCTAATGCTTCTTTATAAAGCTCAATCAGATTTTGTTCCGCAGTTATAAAATCTTCAAAAATTGGCGCCCACCCTCGTTTGTAATCTTCGCTAAACGCTTTAGCTTCTTCTTGGCTTACGTCCACACCCACTATATAAAAAGGGCTAAGAACATTCACATGAGACATCATGGCACTTGCTTCTTTATTACTTAGTTTGAGATCATCTTGAGTTTCATATATTTCAGCTAGTCTTCTATATAAATCGTATGGAATGTGTTGGCTAATGGAGTTTTCCTGAGCGATTTGCCATGCAAAATCCTTTACTCTTGATGTTTTGAGTCTCAAGATTACCTCTGATGGATTTATGTTTAAGGTATCTAGTATACCCTTATGATAGGTTAATTTTTGTGTAACCTCTTTAGTGTTTTCTTCAATTTCCAACCGAATACCCTCCAGAAAATGAAGAGCACGCTCTTCTTCTACTTTGTTGTTGTAATAGGTGTTGAGCCCAAAAGCCAGAAGTATACCTAGAACGACGGTAAAAAATTCGATCAGGTGATTGGTCCAAGTTATATTTTTCATGCTCATTATGTTTTATGAGCATGAAAATACAAAATCTGGGTTGAATTACATATTCCTTCTATACTGACCACCTACTTCAAATAGGGCATTCGTAACCTGACCGAGAGAACAATGCTTGACACATTCCATCAGGGTTTCGAAAATGTTTTCGTTGTGTACGGCCGTTTCCTGCAATTTACTCAAGGCTTTTTCAGACTCATTGCTACTGAATTCTTTCAAGTTGTTTAGCATCTCAATCTGATACTCCTTCTCGTCAGTAGTAGCTCTGATTACTTCCTGAGGAATCACCGTAGGTGAACCTTTAGAAGACAAGAATGTATTTACCCCTATAATTGGGAATTCGCCTGTATGCTTCAAGGTCTCATAGTATAAACTTTCCTCTTGAATTTTGCTACGCTGGTACATGGTTTCCATAGCACCCAATACACCGCCTCTTTCAGTAATTCTGTCGAATTCATCCAATACCGCTTCTTCCACCAAATCAGTTAATTCCTCAATGATGAATGAGCCTTGAATTGGATTCTCGTTTTTCGCTAGCCCAAGTTCTCTGTTGATGATCAACTGAATCGCCATGGCCCGTCTTACAGATTCTTCTGTAGGTGTCGTGATGGCTTCGTCATATGCGTTGGTATGTAATGAATTACAATTGTCATAGATGGCATACAAGGCCTGCAATGTGGTTCTGATGTCATTGAAATCGATTTCCTGTGCATGCAACGATCTGCCACTGGTCTGGATATGATACTTCAGCATTTGCGAACGGCTATCAGCACCATATTTCAACTTCATGGCTTTTGCCCAAATTCTTCTGGCTACACGTCCAATCACTGCATATTCTGGATCGATACCGTTCGAAAAGAAGAAAGACAAGTTTGGCGCAAACTTATTGATATCCATGCCACGCGATACATAGTATTCCACGAAGGTGAAACCATTTGAAAGTGTCAATGCCAGCTGTGTAATTGGGTTAGCGCCAGCCTCTGCGATATGATAACCAGAAATGGAGACAGAGTAGAAGTTTCTCACATTTTGATCAATGAAGTACTGCTGCACATCGCCCATCACTCGAAGAGAAAATTCTGTTGAAAATATACAAGTATTCTGCGCTTGATCTTCCTTAAGAATATCTGCTTGTACTGTTCCTCTTACTTTGGCTAAGGTCTCTATTTTGATCTTGTTGTAAATCTCAGCATCCAAAACCTGATCGCCTGTTACGCCAAGCAACATGAGACCGAGTCCATCATTGCCTTCTGGTAAGTCTCCATTATATCTTGGCCGTTTGTCTTCGCGACCTTTGTAGATCGCAGCGATTTCCTTTTCAACCTCTTTTTCAAGCCCATTTTCTTTGATGTACAATTCACATTGTTGGTCAATAGCTGCATTCATAAAGAAAGCCGCTATCGTAGCTGCCGGACCATTAATGGTCATAGATACTGATGTGGTTGGAGCAGAAAGGTTGAAACCAGAGTATAGTTTTTTGGCATCATCCAAGCAGCAGATGTTAACCCCAGAGTTTCCAATTTTACCATAAATATCCGGACGGTGATCTGGGTCTTCTCCATAGAGCGTTACTGAATCAAAAGCCGTAGACAAGCGTGCTGCAGGCAGTCCTTTTGACACGTAGTGAAATCTTCTATTGGTTCTTTCTGGACCACCTTCGCCAGCGAACATTCTGGTTGGATCTTCACCTTGTCTTTTGAAGGGGAATACACCGGCTGTGTAAGGAAATTCACCTGGTACATTTTCTTGCAGATTCCATTTCAATACATCGCCCCAGCCTTCGTACTTCGGTAAAGAAACCTTTGGGATTTTGGTGTGAGAAAGGGACTCTGATTTGGTTTGTACCTTAATGTCTTTTCCTCTTACTTGATAGACAAACTCATCTGAATTATAGTTGTCAACTTTGCTCTGCCATTCGTCAAGAATTTGCTGATTTCGAGGATCGAAATCAAGTGAAGTTTCTTTGTAAAGTTCTTTGAGTTTGTTGTTTAACTCTTCGTCTTTGGACAAACGCATGGTTTTGTCGATACCGTAGAGATTCTGCGCGATCTCTCTTTGCTTCTCCACCCACTGATCATATTCACGAATACTGTCAGAAATTTCAGATAGATATCTGGTTCTCTTAGGAGGAATGATGAATACTTTCTCTGACATTTCTTCTGATGCTTGAAATGAAGATTTCAAATCAGCACCTGTCTTTTCCGCAATAGAGTCCATGATCACTCGATAAAGCTTATTCATGCCCGGGTCATTGAATTGTGAGGCAATGGTGCCAAAAACAGGCAAGTCATCTATATTGGCATCAAAGAGTTGATGATTTCTTTGGTATTGCTTTTTCACATCACGAAGCGCATCCAGGGCACCTCTTTTGTCAAACTTATTGAGTGCAATGATATCTGCAAAGTCCAGCATATCGATTTTCTCCAACTGAGTGGCTGCCCCATATTCTGGAGTCATTACATACAGAGACAAATCAGAATGTTCGATGATCTCGGTATCTGACTGACCAATTCCACTGGTTTCCAAAATGACCAAGTCATAGCCGGCAGTCTTTACCACATTTACGGCCTCCTGCACATATTTTGAAAGGGCCAAATTCGACTGCCTGGTAGCTAACGAACGCATATACACGCGTGAATTGTTGATGGCATTCATTCTGATTCGATCTCCTAGCAGTGCGCCTCCAGTCTTCCTTTTAGAAGGATCTACGGAAATGATGGCAATATTTTTATCTTCAAAGTCAATCAAAAATCGCCTAACTAATTCATCTACCAATGAAGATTTTCCGGCGCCGCCAGTTCCGGTAATTCCTAATACAGGTGTTTTCGAGGTTTCAGATTTCGCGTTAATGTCCTTCAACAAGTCAACCGATTGTTCGGGAAAATTTTCAGCTGCTGAAATGATTCGAGCGATTGATTTCGCGTCTTGATCATTGATCTGTTTGAATTCGCCATTCAAGTTTTCGCCAATGGCAAAATCACTCGATTCCACCATGTCATTAATCATGCCTTGAAGTCCCATGGCTCGACCATCATCTGGTGAGTAAATTCTGGAGATGCCATATTGATGTAGCTCGTCTATTTCGGTTGGAAGAATAGTTCCACCACCACCACCGAAGATTTTGATGTGACCACTTCCATTTTCCTTTAACAGATCGTACATGTATTTGAAATATTCTACATGCCCTCCTTGATAAGAGGTAATGGCGATGGCTTGTGCATCCTCTTGAATAGCGCAATTTACGATTTCGTTTACGGAGCGATTGTGTCCAAGATGAATCACTTCTACACCGGTAGATTGGATGATTCTTCGCATTATATTTATTGCTGCATCGTGGCCATCAAAAAGTGACGCTGCAGTAACAATTCGAATGTGATTTTTGGGTTGATATGGGGCGATTTTGTCTTGGGTCATGCCTGTGATTTTTTAAGACCGCAAAACTAACCAATTAATTGTTTTTCGCTGATTGATTTAAAGAAAGGAGTAAGTCCAAAAAGTAATCCTATTAACTAATTTGGCCAGTTATTCAATGTGCGAATAAAAGTTCAGATATTCTGAAACGAGAATTTTCGCTAAAACGGCTATAAGGATTATATGTACCTCTCGAGCTTAAAGGAGGTTTTTTGGACCTCACCATCTCTTACATATTTTACTACAATTTTTTTACCGGGCTTATTTCTTAGCAAGGTGGAAAAATCAGAAAATTTTAGACTTTCCAGAGAGTAGCCATTGATTGATTCGATTTGATCTCCTGCTCGAATTCCTGCTCGATAGGCTGGAGAATCATCACGAACATGATTTACTTGGAGTTCATCTAGTTGTTCCCCATAAGCTGCAATATTCATTCCGCTCATGTCATGTTCGAATCCTTGATGATACATTTTGCTTTTTCTCAAATAGAGGTACCCTCCGAAATAATCAAACGCCACATTAAACCTGCTCAACAACTCCCCTCCAATGGTTCCATTTCTACTTCCTCTTTTTATCGCTTCGCCATAATCTCCGCTGACAGGAAAGGAGGCGATAGGTTCTTCGAATTCAAATTTCCCCATTTTAATAGAAGTCATTCTGCCTAAATAGCCTTTGATATTACCTCCAAGGCCCCGCCCAATGACTGAGGTAATATTTTGTTTTGGAATTAGTGAGTCGTCCTCAGGGTTGTCTAACAATACCGCATGACTAGCTCCTGAGTCTACCATTAAATGCATGCGCCGCCCTTCATTTTCATTTTTCATGATGGTCAATTCAACATACGGTTTTGTATTGACCACTTTCATAGGAATTCTTTTATATGATCTTTTGGCATGAAACTTTTTTGGTTCATGCAGGACCAAATAGTTTTCGTCATAATTGATTTCCACAATGAACCGACTGAAAATATCATATCCAATCACGCCAAATACATCAGTTCCTAAATTGTTTCTGAGTTTTAAATAATCTTCTTCAAGCACGAGGAGGGCTTGGTTTATACCGGAATCTATTCCACCTGGTAAGCTAAGTGTTATTTCTTGAGCCACTTTGGCCTTAATAGAATCTGCAGAGCCTGGACCCTGGATCGTGATATTTCGTGTGTAATTTAGATTCAGGTAATCCCCAAACATTTTCTCGGTGAGGATTGGATACTGAACACCGGTGTCTAAGATAAATTTTAGGGTTAGAGAATGATTGATGGTAACCGGAATGACCATCAGGTTATTATATCGCTCGAATGGAATGATAACCTTGTGAACATCTGGTGGCATATCAAAACCTATCTGCTGAGACATACCTTGCCTTGCAATAAAAAGTAAGAAAAATAATATGCAGTATGTTCTCAATTGTTTCATATCTCTCGCCTCAGTGTCTGAATATTTAACAATTCGGGACAGAAGAATCCCTTACAGGAACTAATAATTTACAATAAAAAACGTCAAATAGCTATACAAACGGTAGATAATTAGGATGAATGTCAATTTCTTACCCTTCGAAAAAAGATTTGGATGATGGGTTTGCTTTCATCTTTTTACATTTGTAAAAAAAGCCTCATGCTAAGACGACCAAGAAGAAACAGAAAGACAGCTGCGATTAGAAGTATGGTAGAAGAGAACAAACTCGCTACTGCTGATTTTATGTATCCGATGTTTTTATTGGAAGGAAAGTCGAAATCAATTGAAGTGGAGTCGATGCCTGGTATCAATAGGCTTTCTTTAGACCTTATGCTTAAAGAGATAGAGTCTTGTCTCAACCTTGGAATCATGTCATTTGATGTTTTTCCTGTGGTTGATGAAAAGCACAAGGATAAATTAGCAACACAAAGTCACAACCCTGACTTTTTCTATTTGAAGGCTTTGTCCGAGATCAAAGATAAATTTCCGGAGGCTTGTATTATGACTGATGTGGCGATGGACCCATACAGCACAGATGGTCATGACGGTATCGTCGATGAGTACGGAAACATACTCAATGATGAATCATTGGAAATATTAGGAGCCATGGCACTAACTCAAGCCGAAACAGGAATAGATATTATTGGCCCATCGGATATGATGGATGGACGAGTAGAATACATTCGTGATATTTTGGATGATAACGGATATGAAGACACCTCAATTATGTCATACACCGCGAAGTACGCAAGTGCTTTTTATGGCCCATTTCGAGATGCCTTGGATTCTGCGCCGAAATCAGGAGACAAAAAGACTTATCAAATGAATCCGGCCAATTTGCGGGAAGCCATTATTGAAGCCGAGTTGGATGAAGAGGAGGGTGCTGATTTTCTTATGGTCAAACCTGCGCTCGCTTATTTGGATGTGATAAAATTGTTGAGAGATAATTTTGATTTGCCAATTGCTGCCTACAATGTTTCGGGTGAATATGCCATGATCAAAGCGGCTGCCCAGAAAGGATGGTTAGATAATGACGCTACTATGATGGAGACTTTACTCAGTATGAAGCGAGCGGGTACAAAAGTGATATTGACCTATTTCGCTAAAGAAGCTGCTCTACTGATGAAATAAAAAACACCTTCCCAGAATCTGAGAAAGTGTTTCAAAATTCCAATTCATACAACCTATCCCGAATCTTTCCAATAGCTAATTAATTCGGACCTTGCGGTAATTTCTTGAGTTTAAAAGAAAACCCAAGTTCTATTCCCGAACTTGGATTCTCATAAACTGCGCTTTCTTGATACAAGTATATCAAGCAATCCTGAGGGTAAATTTTATATTCGACCGATAGGTAGACAGACTCGATCACTGCCTATAAAAAAACGTTGATTCGATCAGAAGAAGTCTAACATCGATCAATGAGAGTATTTTAAGGATAAGAAAATTTTGAGGTCTAAATAAACTCCATAACGCCTGATTTGTTCATTGAATTGAGAAATCTAAGCTTGGATATGAGCTTATTTCTGAAGTCAACTGTCAGGTTTGAGAATCGGTCTAAGATGACAAAGTTGTGAGACTGGTTACTATTTCTAATAGTGTCTATATATTGTTCTTTGTCTCCGAACTGATATTCTTTCTCAGCAGGATTGTACCAAATAAACTCAGTCTTCATTCTAAATGGGATAGTAGAATTAGTAAATAGAATATTCCAAAAATACAAAAAAGGTGGAATTATAAAAAATGACAGAAAACTAAAAAATGAAATTATTATCGGACAGCTAATGAAGGTCTCGAGGACCATTGCCATGAAATGATAGCGCCGGAAATTAAGTGCCAGACACCCCACCAGGCAGCAATGATAGCCATTCCTCCTAGCCCATTAAAGTATTCGAAAATGATTACAAGAGCTAAGCCTGAATTTTGAATTCCAGTTTCGATGGTAATACTTCTTGTTTCTGCTTGTCCTAATTGAAAAACTTTAGAGATTGAAAATCCCGTAGTCAACGCAAGCGCATTGTGAATGAGGACTAGCGCAAGGAAATTGAGTATATAATTGACAAAATGATCAAAATTAGAAGATAACGCTCCAACCACGAAACCTGCAAAAATCACAATCGAAAGCCTTTTAATGGGCTTCGCTATTTTCAACGTGGTATTTGGAAATTTTTTACTCACATACATGCCTAATGAGAGGGGAATAACCAAAATGAAAACAACTGTGATGATCACATCCAAAATGTCCAGTTCAACAGCTTGTAAAATCGCGGCCGTTGGAGCGTATTGATTAGCCCAAAACATAAAATTTAGGGGAGTAGCCAAAAATGCTAAGGAAGATGTAATGGCCGTTAAGCTTACGGATAGAGCAACATTACCATTGGAAAGACTAGCGTAAAAGTTAGATACGTTTCCTCCCGGACAAGCAGCGACTAGCATCATGCCAAGTGCCATACTAGGTGACGGTTCCAGGGAATAAACAAGAACAAAGGTGAGCAAGGGTAGCAAAATGAGTTGAGAGATTAAGCCTACGAATATGGCTTTCGGAGACTTTAGCAGATATTTGAAATGATCTATTTTTAGATCAAGCGCTACCCCAAACATGATGAGAGCAATACATACATTTAGCAAAAGCAAAGACTCTCTATTGAAAGAGAGGACAACATGATCCAAATTTTCGTACATAATAATCGGAATGAGCTCGCAATATATCAGATCAGGACGAAATGAAATATTCTAGCCAGAGAGTTTTGCAGTATAGGCTTCGGTATCCGTCAAAACACGAATGGCCTCTTTTATTTCTTCATCCTTATTTAGGGCAGCTTCTACTTGCCCAGAAGTGTAATAGTATCTTAATATGATTTGTTTTTCAAGCAGAGACTTTATTTCAGGCTTGAATGAAGTAAGTCCATTAGTTTTGATTTTTTCCACTGAGGCTGTGATGTCGTCTATTTCTGTAATTAATTTATTGTAGACATCATCTTCGGTAGCGGCGTACTTCAATACTTCTAAAGTGTTTTCTACTTGTGAAGGGTTATCGAAAGTTTTACTTTCCATCCATTTAGTAAAGGATGCATATTCATCATCGGATAGAGCGAATTTCTGTGGACTTTCAATACTATCATGTTCATAATAGTATTTAGTGGCATAGTCGAATATTAGTCCACTCTCCGAAAGGTTTTTGGCAAATGATGAGGAGGTTACTTCTTCTATGAAAATATCAGGGTCTATTCCATCTCCATCGTATACTATGCGATTGTTTGTGGTTCTGAACTCTGTTTTTAAGGAGTCCGCCATTTTAGTTGCACTGCCGTCGGCTTTCCTTTTGGCATAGTCTAATGCTTGGATGCATCTACCACTTGGAATGTAGTATTTCGCCGTCGTGACTTTTAGCGCAGAGTTGAATGACAATTCTCTTTTTACCTGCACTAGACCTTTGCCATAAGACTTTTGCCCAATGACCACAGCACGGTCGTAGTCTTGCAGTACGCCAGACACTATTTCAGAAGCTGAAGCGCTGCCGTTGTTGATAATAACGGCAATTGGAATATTTAAATCCAATGGTTCGGCACTAGCTGTATAAGAATGGCTTTGCGCATCAATTTTCCCCTTGGTATCAACTATTTTGGATCCTTTAGGGACAAACAAATTGCAGATGTCGACAGCTTCATTCAATAAACCTCCCGGGTTTTCTCTCAAATCAATAATAAGTCTGGTTGCACCATCTTTCTTTAATTCTAGGACCGTTTTCTTTACATCTTCTGCTGCATCTCTGGTGAACTCACTAAGTCTTAAATAACCAACAGATTCTTCAAGAACGGTACTATAACTAATGTTCGGAATTACAATTTTCTCTCTTTTGGTAATGAAGCTAAGTTCTTCACTATTATTTCGTAGTATGTCTACTTTGATATCAGAACCGGACTGACCTTTCATAAGTTTACCGGCCTGTTCATCAGATAGATTGGCCAAAGGCACTCCATCAACTGCTGTAATCACATCCCCGATTTTTATTCCGGCATTCATGGCAGGAGAATTTTCGTAAAGGTTTAATACAATATGTTTTTCATTGATTTTATTGGACTGAATACCAAGACCGCCATATTCTCCGGTCGCATTGGTTCTGAAGTCTTCAATATCGTCCTCTGGGATGTAAACAGTATATGGGTCTAATTTTTCAAGCATAGCATCTATACTTGTTCGGATCAGCGTATTAGGATTTACATCGTCCACATAATATTTGTTCACTTCGGAATATAAAGAGGCAAAAATCTCGAGGTTCTTCGCCATTTCGAAATGCTTGTCGTCTGAGGAAAATGCAAATATTCCTAACAGTAGCGCTGGAACTGCCAGTCCAATCGCAATTACATTTTTCACCTTACCCTTCAATTTCATATTTATACTATACGAGAAAATGAGATTTTGTTGCCAATAGTATCAATCAGGTTGTCATTCCAGAGATTTAGCAAGTCAAAAATAAGAATTAATTAGCTAAGCAGCTTTTTTTAGAATGGATTTGAAATATTTCTATTATCGATAATAATGAATGAGATGTTTTTTAAATTAATGGCTTCGTACAAAATACTCAAACCATGACTGCTACCTTCGACAGAACTAAACAACTCTTATTATTACTAGGGATATTATTTGTAACTCAGCAGTCAATAGCTCAAGAGTCGATCGCAACTGAGAGGCCTACCCTTTCTATTGGCCCATGGGTGTTGCCAGAGCACAGTCTACAGTGGGAACAAGGAGCGCAGTATTCTGATATTAAAGGAAATGAATGGGCTTACGACGCTTTTATTAGAGCATCTATTTCCAGGTCTACAGAAATTAGGTTTTTGGTCCCTACGCTAGAAAGCAGAGAGGTGATAGCTGGTGTAAAGTGGATGATGATGCAACCAAGAGATGGTAAATTGGGCGTTGGATTTTCTATGGATGTGGGCAATGAAGGTGGGGCCCTGAATTTGGTTGGATATAGGGTTTCACTTGAAAAGGGGTTGACTGATAATTTGACAGGCTATTTTAATACAGGGTATACATCCGGGGGATATTTTGGTGATTTTACTCTAGCCTATGGAATAGGGGATAAATTAACTGTTACAGGCGAATATTGGCATCATGAGGATTGGAAGCAGCTGCATACTTCTGTTATTTATTTGATCAATTCTGAAACACAAATTGATTTGAATGCCGGGTATTTATTAGATGCTGGCAATGATTATACATTCGGTTTAGGCATTTCAAGAAGGTTCAAATACAACGGGCCAAGGAACGATGGTTAATTTACATATGAGAATAACTGGCTGGCTTTCATGATTAATCTTCGAAACAAGACTTTTATAGTTATCACCGTTGTACTCGTTGTACTTAGCGGTTTTTTCATATATGATTTGATGAGTTATATGAATGACCGTGAGGCAAAAAGCATTCAAGTGGGTAATGAATCGTTGCAAAAAGTTCAAAGTGAAGTCGAGGAAATTCTGAATGGTGTCATCGAAGAAGGAGCCAAACTAAAAGAGATTGTAGAAAACCAGAAGCTGACGGCAGCAGAGGTTAGAAAATTAGTCGAAACAAGTAGCAGAGATTTATTTTATCTACAAGCTGTCGCTATTGCCTACGAGCCCTATGTTTTTGATTCCACCAAGCTTCTTTTTGCCCCATTCTATGACAAACGAAAGGGCAGAGTCATTCAACTCGAAGATAAATATGATTATACTGTAGATACTGTTTCGACTAATATTTGGTACCATGGACCTCTCCAAAACGAAGGGCCTGAGTGGAGCGATCCGTTTTTTGGCACGGCTTCTAAAGTTTTGGTAGCTGATTATGGAGTCCCCTTTTACCTTGAGGGTTCAAGTAAGCCCTCTGGGGTCATATCTCTAATTATGGATCTGAAAAAACTGGGTGCGAAAATGGATTCGTTGGCTATTGGCTCGACGGGCACAGCCATGATTTTTTCTGAAGGTGGGCATGTGGTTGCTCATCCTATTTCTGAGTACATACTGGATGTGGATTTACAGTCCATGGCTGAAGAGTTGGGGCTGGCAGATATGGTTGATGTCATGCTATTGACTAAGGAGGGTTATACAGAATTTACCAGATATTTAGGAAGAACGGTCTATGCCTTTTATGCCGAAGTTCCGCACGTACAATGGAAAACACTTGTTGTTTTCAATTCGGAAGATTTGCTTGGGCAAGCTGAAAAATTACACTTCAAATTAATTAGACTATGTCATGGATTGTCTGGGATAGTTTTTATGCTGTTTCTATTTATTCTCCGCCCTAAGGCAAGTATTAAGCGAAAGCTATGGTCTATATCTGTCTTTCTCTCAATTATTATAGTGGCCAATATAATGGTGATGTGGTATTTAAACCTCAATTTCAATAGTTCTCGGGGTTCAAAGAATGAAGTATTTATTGATAGTCGAACAAGTTTGGCTGCTTTTATAAATAGTGAAAATCAGAAAGTGTCGAAGTTGGGTTTACAAAAATTTATACCCGTGGCTACTGGTATTTTTGTTGAAGAATTCGAATTTAGAGACTCCTACAATGTGATTATAAGGGGAGAAGTTTGGCAGAAATGGCCCAAGCACTTAGCAAGGTTTTATGATGCAGGTATTCGTTTTCCACAAGAGGCTTTGGCCGCAAGAACGTTGATTACAAAATTTTCGGAGCAAGAAGACAAGAATTTCGTAACACATACCTGGACTGTTAAGGTGATGCTGAAAATGCCTTTCGATTATTCGAAGTATCCTTTTGATGTTCGGGATGTAAAGATTGAAATAATGTATCCAGATGTAGAATCAGGAATTTTGTTGGTGCCTGATGTGGATGGCTATTCCGATATTTTTCCTTATAGTTTTCCTGGTATCAATAAAGACATCTATCTGAATGATTCGAAATTGTTGTCTACCCAATTTTCCTTCAATTTGGTGAATTTTCACGATCGATTTGGAAACAAAAGATTCAATGGCTTGAATCAGTTCCCAATCATGAAGTATTCAATTAATCTGAAAAGAAGATTATTGAATGTAATGGTGATGAATATTATTCCGATTTCAGTTGTAGCCTCAATGATTTTTCTGATTTTTTATAGCCTTACAAAAGATAAAGATGACAAGTCAGGTGTGAGTATGATGGGTGCGGTGCAAAGTTCGGCTGGCTTTTTCTTTGTACTTCTTGTAGCCCACATAGGCCTCAGGAGGCGTTTGAGTACACCTTCATTGACCTATATTGAAAGCTTTTATCTGATTATGTATGTTATTTTGGCTTTGCTCGCTATTAATGTGGTGGCATTTACTAAAAGCAAAGTTCAATCTGGACTACTGCACTATGAAGATAATTTGATTGTTAAAGTGTCGTATTGGCCTGTGCTGTTACTAGCCTGGATGATAATTACACTTTTAGTGTTTTATAATTAGCTGATTGTCTATTAACGTGATCTATATTAGAAGCAAGACATACTATATACTTACTGTAGCGCTCACTTTGCTCAGTTCATATTTTATCTATGATTACATGGATTATATGAATGATCGGGAAATAGAAAGTGTACGGTTGGGTCAGGAGTCATTGGAGCTTGTGCAAAGTGAAATAGCCTCCATTCTAGATGAGATAATAGTAGAAGGAGAAAAAGTAAAGAACATTGTAGAATCCCAAAATTTATCTCGGGAAGAGACTCGTGCACTAGTTGAAAATAGAAGTAGGGATTTGTTTTATCTTCAGGGCATCACAGTGGCTTATGAACCAAACGCTTTCGATAAAACAGTTGAACTTTTTGCCCCTTATTATGATAAGCGCCAAGGCAGGGTTATTCAGCTGGAAGAAAAGTATGATTATACATCAGATACGATTGCGACCAATGAATGGTACTTGGGTCCTCTGGATGAAAATGGGCCTCAATGGACGGATCCGTATTTTGGTATTGGCGCAAAGCTGTTGGTAGCAGATTATGGCTTGCCATTTTATCTAGATGGAGCGTCTCAGCCTTCAGGTGTCATATCTCTGACGCTTGATCTAAAGAAATTGGGTGCTAAGATGGACTCATTAGCCGTTGGTCAAACAGGCACGATCATGGTGTTTTCTGAAAGTGGAAACTTAGTGGCACATCCAATATCTGAATATATCCTTGACCTCTCCTTACAAACAATGGCAGAAGAGCTTGGATTTGAAGAATTAGTGGATGTCATCTTATTGACCAAAAATGGAAACTTAAGTTACAGTAGATATTCGGGAAAAAAGTCATACGTTTTCTATACAGAGATTCCAAATGTGTCTTGGAAAACGCTTGTGATTTTTAACTCTTCGGATCTTCTCGGAGGAGCAAGTTTATTGCACGTCAAATTAGTACGCATATGCTTGGGCGTATCGGGTGTTATTTTCTTACTGCTGTTGCTTTTGATTAAGAAGAATGCTTCAGCGAGGAAGAAGTTGTGGTCCATTTCAATTTACCTCTCGATTGTGATCGTTGGGAATATTGTGGTAATGTGGTATCTCAACCTGAACTATGACGATGAACGGGGGAGTGATGCTGAAGTTTTTATTGATAGCAAAACAAGTCTGGGCTCATTCATAAACAACGAAAACCAAAAAGTTGTCAAGTTGGGCTTGCAGAAATTTATTCCAGTGGCCACTGGGATTTTTGTTGAAGAGTTTGAATTTAGAGACTCCTATAATGTCATCATCCGAGGTGAAATATGGCAAAAATGGCCCAAACAACTGGCCAGGTTTTATGACGCTGGTTTGAGGTTTCCTCAGGAAGCTCTGGCCGGTCGTACCTTGATTACAAAAATCTCCGAGAAGGAAAGTAAAAACTTCATCACTCATACCTGGTCGGTTAAGGTGATGCTCAAAATGCCTTTTGATTATTCGAAATACCCTTTTGATGTTCGAGACGTAAAGATTGAAATTATGTATCCGGATGTGGATTCGGGTATATTATTGGTGCCAGATGTAGATGGTTACTCAGATATTTTACCTTATAGTACGCCAGGTATAAATCAAGACATTTATCTGAATGATTCTGAGCTTCTGTCCACTCAATTTTCTTTTGATTTGGTGAATTTTCATGATCGATTTGGCCATCAAAAATTTAGTGGGTTAAATGAGTTTCCGATCATGAAGTACTCCATTAATCTGAAGCGTAGGTTGTTGAATGTTCTGGTCATGAACATCATTCCCATTCTCGTAGTGGCCTCTATGATATTCCTGATTTTTTATAGTAATACAAAGGACAAAGATGATAAATCAGGAGTGAGTATGATGGGCGCAGTACAGAGTTGCGCCGGTTTCTTTTTTGTGCTTCTTGTAGCGCATATCGATTTGAGAAGGAGACTTAATACGCCTTCCCTGACCTATATAGAGAGTTTCTATTTGACCATGTATGTAATTATGGCCTTATTGGCGATTAATGTGGTGGCCTTCATTAAGAGTAAGAACGAGAAAAGATTTTTACACTATCAGGACAACCTATTGGTTAAGATTTCTTACTGGCCAGTACTGCTATTCACTTGGATGATAATCACCTTATTGGTTTTTTATACTTGAGTCGAGTTGCGAATCTACTTTTCGATGGAACCCAGCCCCACAATTCAAGCAAAACCTGGAGTGATTAGGCAGGTCTTCTTCCCCACAATTCGAACAAGTGATAGTACCTATTCTTTTAGCATCCGCCATCATTTGGCTCGTGACTATTCCAGTAGGTACTGCAATAATTGCATATCCAAGAATCATTAATATTGATGCAGCAGTTTGACCAAAAATGGTTTGCGGAGCAATATCTCCATACCCCACTGTAGTGATGGTGACGATGGCCCAATAGATACTTTTAGGGATACTAGTAAAGCCATTTTCTCCTCCTTCGATTAAGTACATCATGGTGCCAGCTATCACCACAATACATACCACCGTACCCATGAAGACAACAATTTTATGTCTACTACCCCATAATGCAGTACCAAGCTGTTGCGCTCCGCCCATGAAGTGAGTAAGCTTTAAAATCCTAAATACCCGAATCAATCTGAATGACCGAATAACAGATAGTGAATGTGTGCCAACAAAGAAGAAGCTGAGATAGGTTGGTATCAATGACAATAAATCCACTATCCCCATAAAACTGGTCATATATTTTAGGGGTCTTGGAGATGATAAAATTCGAGCAAGGTATTCAATAGAAAAAAGAAAAGTAAAACCCCATTCTATCATTCTTAGTTCTTGGCCAAAATGCTCTTCAATGTCATTTACACTTTCTAACATGACCACAAGCACACTAGTAACAATAGCTACTAACAAGGCTAAGTCAAACATTTTTCCAGCAGTTGTATGATAGCCAAAGATTACTTCATGTATCTTTTGTTGCCATTTTTTCATGTTAGAATAATCTCGATCCATATTGATAGAACTTGCTGGGACTAATAAAACTAGTTCGTTGTTGAAATTGCCTTAAAAGTAATAATTTAAGCTTAATCTAGCGTGAAATGTAGACATTGAGACCATGAATACCTCGTACAATATTTTCAATATTTCAGCATGAAATTTATAATAATTCAAAATAATGAGTTGCCATAGAAAAGTACCTTTAAGCTAAAGGTGATTATGTTGTTAAATCCATAATTTTGCCGCCATGGAAAGTGCACTAAAAGGATTGGCGAAGAAGCTCGAAGGGGAGTTGTATTGGGATGACACATTGCGCAAGCTTTATGCGACTGATGCTTCGGCCTACAGAGAGATGCCTTTGGCTGTTGCACTTCCTAAAACCAAAGCAGATATTCAGGCGCTTATTGCATTCGCCAATGAGCAAGGAACCAACTTGATTCCTAGAACTGCCGGCACCTCTTTAGCTGGCCAGGTAGTAGGCAGCGGAATTGTAGTAGACGTTTCCAAACATTTTAACAAGGTTCTGGAAGTCAATGAAAAGGAAAACTGGGTAACGGTTCACCCAGGTGTAATCCGTGATGACTTAAACAGACACCTGAAACCCTATGGACTGTATTTTGGGCCAGAGACCTCTACTGCCAATCGAGCCATGATTGGCGGGATGGTGGGCAACAATTCCTGCGGTTCCAATTCCGTGGTTTATGGCAGTACTCGCGAACATTTGATAGCAGTAACGGGCTATTTGTCAGATGGAAGTGAAGTTACTTTCTCGAGCCTTTCGGCAAACGAATTTGAGGAGAAACTCAAGCTTCAGACCTTAGAGGGTGAAGTCTATAGAAATGTTCAAAAAATGCTTTCATCGCAAGCGCATCGAGCAGAAATAGAAAGAGAATTTCCAAAGCCATCTATTCCAAGAAGAAACACAGGATATGCGATAGATCTTTTGGCGATCAACCAGCCTTTCAAAGAAGACGGTGAGCCATTCAACTTTTGCAAACTTGTCGCAGGTTCTGAAGGGACCCTGATGTTCATTACGGAAATTAAGGTTGGAACCATTCCACTTCCACCGAAAAACAAAGCTCTGGTTTGTATTCACTGTAATGATGTGAACGAGTCGTTATTGGCCAACTTAGTTGCGCTCAAATATGGCCCGCATGCTTGCGAGTTGATTGATCATTACATCCTTGAGTGCACCAAAGAAAACATTGAGCAGCAGAAGAATAGGTTTTTTATACAAGGAGACCCAGGTGCCATTTTGGTGGTTGAGTTGGCAGCTGACAATGATGAAAATTTGGACAATCTGGTATTGGACTTAATTTCAGATTTAAAAAAGGAAAAACTGGGTTATCATTTCCCTGTGCTTAAAGGAAGCGATATAGGTAAGATTTGGAACCTTCGAAAGGCGGGACTTGGCTTGCTGGCAAACATACCTGGAGATGCTAAAGCTCAGCCAGTAATAGAGGATACGGCTGTAGATGTCAATGATCTCCCTGCCTATATCAAAGAATTCAACGAGACCCTTGACAAGTACAATATGAGCTGTGTGCACTATGCACATGCAGGCTCTGGCGAATTGCACTTGAGGCCTATTCTAAACCTGAAGACAGAGGAGGGCCATAAGATGTTTAGAGTGGTAGCTGAAGAGATTTCTAAACTCGTAAAAAAATACAAGGGCTCATTGAGCGGTGAGCATGGCGACGGCCGATTGAGAGGAGAATTCATTAAAGAACAAATAGGTGAAAAGAACTACGAATTACTCAAAGAAGTAAAACAAACTTGGGATCCGAAAGACATCTTCAACCCGGGAAAAATCACCGACACCCCACCAATGGATTCTTGTCTGCGCTACACGGCGGATCAGAAAGATGATGAAATCAAAACCTATTTTAACTGGGATAAGAATCAGGGCGTGCTTCGTTCGGCTGAGTTGTGTAACGGTTCAGGGGATTGTAGAAAGTCAGCAGGTAGTGGAGGCACGATGTGTCCTAGCTATATGGCTACCCAAAATGAAAAGGATACTACTCGGGCTCGGGCTAATATCTTGAGGGAAATTCTTACGAATTCAGATAAGGCCAATAAGTTCGATAATGAAGAAATCAAGGAGGTCCTAGACTTGTGTCTGTCCTGCAAAGGGTGTAAATCAGAATGTCCGTCGAATGTGGACATGGCCCGCCTCAAGGCTGAATTTCAGCAGAACTACTATGATGCGAATGGCTTGCCGATTCAGACTCGCATGATGGGGGAGTTTGCTACCAATATGAAACTGGCCTCTAAGGTGCCTGCACTTTACAATTTTGTATTTGGCAACAAACTGACAGGAGGAATCGCCAAGGCTGTCATGGGTGTACATCAGGATCGCTCTATGCCACCCATTGCTTCTCGGACCATGAGCAGCTGGTATGATCAAAAGAAAGGAAAGTTTCTGAGCCGACAATCGGATAAAAAGGTGTACGTCTTTTGTGATGAGTTTACCAATTATCTGGATGCAGAAATTGGTATTAAAGCCATCAAGTTGTTGGACAAATTGGGTTATAATGTCATTATACCTGAGCACAAAGAATCTGGCCGAGCGCTGATATCTAAGGGCATGGTGAAGAAAGCTAAAAACATTGCGGATCAGAATGTAGAGTTGTTGGCTCATTTGGTATCCAATGATGTGCCACTTGTTGGTATTGAGCCCTCTACAATTTTGACCATTCGAGATGAGTACCCTGACTTGGTCAACGACCAATGGAGAGAAAAAGCTAAATCATTGGCAGATGCTTCCATGACCATCGAGGAGTTTTTGGCAAGGGAAACCCGAAGAGGAAATATCAAAAAGGAGAAATTCTCCAGAGTGCAGCGAAACCTGAAAGTGCATGGGCACTGTCATCAAAAGGCGCTGTCTTCTATTCAAACTTTGAAGGATACTTTATCCATTCCAGAAAACTATAAGGTGGAGGTTATTCCATCTGGCTGTTGTGGTATGGCTGGTTCGTTTGGTTATGAAAAAAACCATTATGATGTTTCCATGAAAGTAGGTGAATTGGTACTATTTCCAACAGTGAGGAAAGCCCCATCAGACACGATCATTGCGGCACCAGGTACCAGTTGTCGTCATCAGATCAAAGACGGCACGGGTAAAGTCGCGAAGCACCCGGTGGAGGTGCTATGGGATGCTTTGGTCTAAAGCTTCCAAGGAAACTACATGCCAAAGTACTCCTTGAGTTTGACTCGAAACTCGTCAAAATTTAAGATATTTTGCTCTTCTTTTTTCCCAGCGATGGTGGTGATGAGTTTGGAGTCGGTTAGCGTTATTCGACCAGTGGAAGTGGCACGGGTGATTATTTTTTTCTTTCTGAAATGAGAGTTCTCGTGAGTTTGATGATAATCACACATATCAATAAATTCAATGAGCTGTCGCTCCTTATCGGAAAAAAGATACTTTTCTTCAAAGTCAATGGAGTTTTCTGAGAGACGAAGAACGTATTCATCGTCTATGGTTTTATCGATTCTGAAATATCGATTGAAATCCATCTGTACTAGACCAGGTTGTAACAATTTGGGTTGTAGAAAAAGATCGCCGAAACCGACATCCACTAAATACACCTGATCTTCAAAATATACGAGAATAGCCGCATGTTCGAAAGGTAGACCCCAATCTCCATCTTGATACACCTGAGCGGATATGAGGTGGCAGGTAAATCCAAGTTGGGAAAGTAAGTGATAAAATAGCCCATTCAATTCAAAGCAAAAGCCACCGCGTTTATTCAGGATTACTTTGGTGAAGATTTTTTTTACATCCAATATGATCTGATTGCCCAAATGAATATCGAGATTTTCAAAAGGCACATGAAGTATATGGTTCTTATGCAACGCTTTTAGATACCGAAGATTAGGCACTCTTTCTCTTTGACATTTTATTCGCTGCAGATATTGGTCGACATCAATTTTGGGCAACTTAGATTGGTTTCCTAAAGAATCGAAAGGGGGCATACTACTTATTGAGTTGATCAATTTTACTAGTCATCAGATCGATCTTATGCTCTAGAGATTCTACTTTTTCCTTGAGTTCATCGATATTTTCCTGAATGTCTTCATCTTCAATAAAATAATCCGTGATTGTTCCTGTAAGTGTAGAAAACATAATCATTCCTAATAAAATCAAAGCTACACTGAGAAATTTTCCCTCGACGGTTACTGGTGGTATATCCTGGAGGAATCCTACGGTGATGGTCGTTACGGTTGTCCACCAAAGACTATCAGACATAGAAGTGATATGCGGATTGGCATGTCTTTCCAGATGATAAAAACTGAGTGTGAAAAACAGAATGATCATCCCACTGATAAGCATCAAATTCCTGAACGTATTGAAACTGTTCTTTCTGCTAAAAGCGTTGAAAATATATTTCGCTGATCTCAGAACTCGAAGAATCCTAACCACTCTTACTATTCTACCCATACGAAGGGCTTCCACCGTTGGGATCGAAGAAATCAAATCAATCCAATTGCCTTTGAAGTATTTCCATTTGTCATCAGATCTGAAGAACCCATTGAAAAAGTCATAGAGGAAGAGCATGCATATGGCAAAATCAATCCAAGACAGAATCTCTTTTAGCTCTGGTGGATAATCAACTATGGTTCCTACATACAATTCGATGACCACATATATGGAGAGAATAAGAAGGACAGATTGAAATCGTGATGATTTTTGGTACGCTTCAGTTTCCATTTGGTCAAAATATGATGTCGAAAATGATGGTTAGTTTTAAAGCACTCAAGCGAATATAAAAAATATTTAATCTTTCTAAGTTTGCAGCTGCTTATCACTATGTTAAATCATCCCATTCAAAATGAAAATATTGATCACTGGATCTAATGGCCTTTTAGGACAAAAATTAGTCAAACTGCTATTAGATCAAGGAGTAGACTTCATGGCCACAGCTCGTGGAACGAACAGAATTGACTATCTGTCTACTCCATTTGAATATTGTGAATTAGATATTACAAATCAGGATCAGGTGAATGAGGTGATCGGGAAGTATCAGCCGGATGCCGTAATCCATACGGCGGCCATGACCAATGTAGATCAATGCGAGCAAGAGCAGGCAGGTTGTAGAAAACTAAATGTGGATGCTGTAAAGTATTTGGTAGTAGCTTGTGAGAGACACAATGTACATTTCGTTCACCTTTCCACTGATTTCATTTTCGATGGAGAGAACGGTCCTTACAAAGAGGATGACAAAGCAAATCCGATAAGCTACTATGGTCAGAGTAAGTTGGATGCAGAAGAGATTGTCAAAGCAGCTAAATGCAAATGGGCTATTCTTCGAACGGTCTTGGTATATGGCATTACTCCTGGCATGAGCCGTTCGAACATTATTCTTTGGGTGAAAGAAAATCTGGAAAACGGTAAACCGCTCAAGATAGTTGATGATCAGTGGAGGACACCAACGTTGGCAGAAGATTTGGCGATGGGCTGTTTTTTGACTGCGACAAAAGGAGCTGCGGGAGTGTTTAACATTTCAGGAGAGGAAATGCTTACGCCATTTGATATGGCCAAAAAAACGGCAGATTATTTCGATCTGGATTTTTCTTTAGTAACAAAAGTCGATGCAAGTACTTTCTCTCAGCCAGCTAAACGTCCCCCTAAGACTGGCTTCATCTTAGATAAAGCAAAAGAAGTGCTGGGCTATCAGCCTCATACTTTTGAAGAGGGGATTAAAATATTAGATCAACAAGTACAACGTATGGGAGAATAATCTCTCATACGCTGACTGTCCAATTATTCATTTCTTAAGGCATTTACAGGATTGGAGGTGGCAGCTTTAACTGCATGAAAACTCACCGTGAGCTGCGAGATAACCAAAGCGAGTACAGAGGCTAAAACAAAAGCCACCCATGGCATATCCACATGATAGGCAAATCCTGAAAGCCATTCATTCAAAAAATAATAGGCGATTGGCATGGCAATCAAGCATGCGATCAAAACTGGTTTCGTAAACTCGGTAGAGAGCAACAAAGTAATTGTTTTGATGCTTGCACCTAGCACTTTTCGGATGCCAATTTCTTTGATACGTTGTTCTGCTGTGAACATAGATAACCCGATCAAACCTAAACATGCAATAAAAATGGCTAGCCAGGTGAAGCTTACGATGAGTGTAGCAAAGTTTTCGTCGTTTTCATATTGCTGTCCAAATTCTTCATTAAAGAATGCATATTCGAATGGATAGTTTGGATTTACTTCTGTCCATATTTCTTCTACTTTTTGGAGCGTACTTTTTATGTTTTCCTGTCGAATTTTCAATGACAAAACGCCATTGCTAAGTGCAGTGGGCTGATAGGGTAAGATGATCGGCTCAATTTGGTGCCTCATGTTGGCGAAGTGGAAGTTTTTCACGACCCCAACAACTGTTTTTTCGTTTGGCCCCTGACTAATTTTCTTGCCAATGGGATCGTCCCAACCAATGGCTTTTACGGCTGCCTCATTCATTATAATAGCTGAAGCTGAGTCTGATTTGATCTCTCTGGAGTAATTGCGACCTGCTACGATTTCCATGCCCATCAGATCAAAATACTCATGGTTGACACCCATCGTACTCACAATCCAAATATCGTCTTCATCCGACCCTTCTGGCAACATACCCGTTCGGCCCACGCCTCTGCCCGGCATTGAACCAGAAAGTCCCATCATTTCGATATTCGGTATTTGAGAAAGTTTGTTTTTTAACCGTTCTCCTGAAGTTCTCAAGCTTTGATCACTAAAGTTGATGGATAGGATTTGTTCATCCTTGAAGCCCTTATCTGCTGATTTCAAATAGTCTAGTTGATAGTAAACTGTAATGGTTCCTATAATCATGGCTATAGAAGCTGTAAACTGTACAACTACCAATATTTTTCGTAACCAAACACCAGAAGTGCCGGTTTTGAAATTGCCCTTCAGTACTTTTAGAATAGAAAACCCTGAAAGCAAAAACGCGGGGTAAAGCCCTGAAAGAATACCCAACCCAAGTACTGACCCTACGATCCATATCACGGTCGTGTTTTCACTCAGCAAGTACACAAGAAGGTTTTGATCAATTCCGAAATCCAAAAATGAACTGGATAAGAATAGTGCCACTAGAGCCAATAAAAGTGAAAAGAAACAGATCACTATAGACTCGGATAAAAACTGTGCAGCTAGCTGTCTCTTGCTCGCTCCCATCACCTTTCGCATACCTACTTCCTTGGCTCGGTTGGCTGAACGAGCAGTAGAGAGATTCATAAAATTGAAAGCGGCAATAAGTACAACAAAGAGCCCCACAATAGCTAGGGTATATAAATAATTGATATCTCCTTTGTTTGCATTGAAAACGTCAAACAGAATGCCTGTGGAACTTAAATGAGTTTCACTCAATGGCTGTAGCGTTACTTTGAAATTATCCCCAACGCTATTCTTGCGAATGATTTCCTCCATTTTAATTTTTACTTCCTCCGGATTGGTCGTTGGGTTCAAAGAAACATATTCGACCATCGAGATGCTGTTCCAGCTATTGAGATAGTTGATGGTATTGCTGTCGCTTTCACTGGGAACCATAGAGACCAAAAGGTCAAATTCCATCGAAGTAAATTTTGAAGGGTCTTTCATCACGCCTACTATTTCTAAGTCGGTAGCATTATCCACTTTGATGGTTTTACCAATCGGGTCTTCTTTGGAAAATATTTTTCTCGCCATGGTTTCAGTAAGCACAGCCGTATTAGGTGCCTGCAGGGCAGTTGGCTGGTGACCAGCCACAAGTTCATAATCGAAAACTTCGAATAGGCTGGGTTCTACATATACCATGTTTTCTGTGTAGAGTGGAATTTTATTGTACTCTACCAGCGATCTTCCATTCGTGCTAATCCGAACACTGTTTTCTACATCCGTCAATTCGTTTTTCATGGTTTCGCTCAGCGCAGGCAAGGTGATACCTACCAAATTACTAGTGACCCCTAGCGCTTCATCGATGGTGAGCACTCTGTAAATATTGTCAATGTTGGAATGGAACCGGTCGTAAGACAATTCCTTTTTGATATAGGTGAAAATGAGCAGTGCGCACAGAAATCCTATGGTGAGGCCACCAATATTAATAAAGGCCGTGGATTTACTTTTGAAAAGGTTTCGAATCGCGAGTTTAAAATAGTTTTTGACCATGAGAGTTGATTGAGATGTACCTAATCTAGAAAAAGTTGTGCTTCAGGTCAATGAATTTGTGATGGGTGGTATCTCAGTATGAAATAGATTTTTTTGAATATAGCAAGGTTGAATTCTGGTCAGACATGAAATAATCTAATAATATTTATAGTTTTATGTAATTCATCAATTTGACCATGAATAATTTCAATAACCAACTATAACATTTGAATTAAATGCCAATCAACAAACTCGAACACAAAGGAAAAGAAGTAATTTATGTGGATTACCAGTCTTGTAGATCTGACTTCGAAAGATTAAAACAATTAGAAGAGACTGCACAGTTTCTCTCTCAGCATCAGGGGAATGCACTTGTCCTTGTAGACTTGCGAGGGCAGTCTGGAAGAAGTAAAGAATTTATGGAACGAGCAAAGGAACTCGAGCCAAATTATGGTCATAATGTGAGCAAAAGAGCTATTCTAGGTATTGACGGTTTGAAAAAGGTATTGCTTATGGCCTTTAACCGATTTAGTAAAAATTCCACGAAAACGGTACCATTTGATACAAAAGACAAAGCTTTGGACTTTTTGATTACTTAAACTATGAAATGGCTATTGCTCATTCAACGCCCAATCATAATCCATAAAGGATGTTTTGGCCTTTTTGTCAATTTCAACAGTAGTATATTGATTTAAGAAATCAACCAGGGTGCCATTTTTTCGAAAGTCGCCTCCGTACCAGTTGAAAATCTTTGAAAGCTCCAATCGGTCTGTGCTGATTTTGTTTTTGCTGGTGTTGGCCAAAAATGATTTGGTTTGAGCTGTTAGCTGTGCGTCCAGACGACTGGCTTCATAGGCTTCATTCAACAATTTCGGACATGAAACGGCTGCGCAAACCAAGGCAAAATGAATCCGTGGTTCTTCAAAGTCTTTTCTAATAATGCCATGTTCAATGTTATTGAGTGAAAGCTCTTCGTCATCAATTTCAAAACACTTAATGTCCCAAGGCGTGTTTACATAGGGAATTTGTATGGAAGAGCCAATGTCCTTAATGCTTTTTACTGGGTAATATTTTAGAATCAATTGGATAGTCAGTGCGTTGTATACATTAATCCAATAGGTCAATTTTTCGTTGTCATTCCAGGAGTTGGCAGGCGAATTTTGCTTCATGACGTCTAGATAGGTGTTGAGTTTTTGCTCATCGCTTTTGAAGGCCTTGTAATTGACTCCGCCCTGGGTGTTGACATGTTTTTTGAGCAAGATATCAAAATTATCATGTGAGGGTTGAGCTTTAATCAGAAAGGGCGCAGTTGATATAAGTAGTGCAAGAAGGTATTTCATAGTAAAAAAGTTATTGATATTGACCTAACAAGTAACGTGCAGATAAAATTCCGTTGATCAAATTAATAATAAGACAGCGTTTCTTTTTGTTAAAAAGAATAAATTTGACTTTCTACAACTAGTGCAAAATAGTAGCCAATGCAAAATCTAAGTTTAATTCAGTCTTTAGGCCAGAAGCTGTCGCCACAACAGATTCAGTTTATCAAACTGCTTCAAGTACCTACTGCCGAATTGGAAGCTAGGATAAAGGAGGAGTTGGAAGTGAATCCTGCACTGGAGGAAGGAAAAGAAGAGTCCACAGAAGAGCAAGGGGAAGAGTCTACTGAAGAAGTAAGTGATGAACTAGACATTGATGATTATCTCAATGAAGATGATTATGCAGGATATAAGATGCAGGGAGATGGCAACGGGCAAGAAGAAGAGCGCGAAATGCCAATATCTTCTGGGTCATCCTTGCAAGAGCAATTGATCGTTCAGCTGGGTTTCGAAAAACTAGATGAGCGACAGACTCAGATTGGTTTGCAGCTATTGGGTAGCATTGAAGCCGATGGGTATATCAGAAGAGATTTGGAGGCTATTATGAATGATCTGGCTTTTTCGCAAAACATAGAAACCACAGAAGAGGAGCTTGAAGAAATATTATACAAAATTCAAACTTTCGATCCTCCGGGAATAGCCGCTAGAAACTTAAAGGAATGCCTTTTAATCCAGCTAGAAAAGCGAGATGATCATTCTGAGGAGAATCAATTGGCTCATAAGATTATCTCGAGTTGTTTCGATGAGTTTACTAAGAAGCACTATGATAAAATTCAGAAAAAGCTAGGTATAGACGATGAGCAGCTCAAATGCGCTGTACAGCTTATAACAAAGCTAAACCCAAAACCGGGGGGCATCACCGATGGGTTAGTTAAAACCCAATACCTGATGCCAGATTTTATTCTGACCAATACTGATGGGAAGTTAGACCTGACTTTAAATTCACGCAACGCCCCTGAATTGAGAATTAGCCGATCATATGCAGATATGTTTCAGAGCTATCACAAGAGCGATAAAAAGGACAAGAAGCTGAAAGAGACTGTATCTTTCGTTAAGCAAAAACTCGATTCTGCCAAGTGGTTTATTGATGCCATACGTCAAAGACAGAACACTTTGCTCAACACCATGAATGCGATTATCAAATATCAGTATGATTTCTTTCAAGAAGGTGATGAAAGCAAATTGAAGCCAATGATTTTAAAGGATATAGCTGAATTGATCAGTATGGATATTTCAACAGTCTCAAGGGTGGCCAACAGCAAATCCATTCAAACTGAATTTGGAATTTACCCATTAAAATATTTCTTCTCGGAAGGCATCGCTACGGATTCAGGTGAGGATGTAAGTAGCCGAGAGGTGAAACAAAAATTGAAAAAACACATAGAGGAAGAGGACAAGTCTAAACCTCTATCAGATGATAAGTTAGAAAAATTATTGAAGGCTGATGGCTACAACATCGCCCGCAGAACAGTGGCTAAATACAGAGAGCAGCTCAACCTGCCTGTGGCCAGATTGAGAAAAGAACTGTAGTGGCGTATAGAGTGAATACTATTATCTCCTACATTTTTCATCCACTGCTCATGCCGTCGATGACATTTTTGATCTTGTATTGGCTGATGCCTGAGCTGATCAAACCACTTACATTGGTTACGCTGCCATTTTTGTTTATTACCACATTTCTGATCCCACTTCTCAGCATTTCAATGCTAAGAGTTTTAGGGTCGATTTCAAGCTTGAAGCTTGAAAACAGACAAGAGCGCATTATGCCATTCTCTTTTGTGTCGATTTTTTATGGAATGACAACTTATTTGTTTGTAGTTAAGATCCAGGTCAATGAAACCATTGCGATTATACTAGTCTCAACTACTATATTAATTTTGGTATTGACGGCAATAACGTTTTGGGTGAAAATAAGCATCCATGCTGCTGCTATTAGCGGGGTAGTTGGCTATTTTTTAGTCTTTGGGTTAAAGTCCCCCAATAGCCATGCACTATACCCTTTGTTGGTATTGATACTGGCTGCGGGAATAGTAATGAGTGCCAGACTTCAGTTAAATGCCCATTCGCCAAAAGAGATATTAGCCGGTACGATCACCGGCTTGGGCATTTGTTTTAATATTTTGTATTGGTTTGTTTAGAGACCAGTCAGAGAGACTCCTATTGTCGAGTACAGCATGTCAGCAGTACCTGTAGGGCCATCTGAGTTGAACACATTGGTGAAGTAGGTTTTGTAAAAAACGCTAAAGCTTCTATAACCTAATCGGCCGTAGGCCCCTAATCTGATTTTGTTCAAACCAAAATCATTCTTCTGCTTGTCTTTCATCTTGTTGCCATACTCGTCGGTATATTTTATTTTGGTATGAGATTCGAATCGGTAAGCTGCAGATCCGCCGATAGCTAAGAAAAGTCCGTCTTTTTTCTCATTACCATTGAAATTAAATCTAACCTCAACTGGAGCTTCAAAATAGTTGACGGCCAATTGGTTTTTCTTCAGACCAGAACCCGGTATGGTATCAAACTCTATGCTCACCGAACCATTGGCGTCTTCCTGATAGCTAAAAACTCCCATATTATCGACATGCCCAAATTTTTCAAGACTAACCCCAATTCCAGGACGTAGTTCAAGTTTTTTTGAAAACTCGAATGATTTCACAAAATAGATACCGACAGATTTAGATCTCCACCAGTGATACGGCATGTTTGATGGAGCATCAGTAGTAGAATTGAACCCAAAGTCCACCATGATTTGGCCAGGTAACTCAGGTGTTTTCTTTTTTACTTCTTCAGTTAGTTGTGCTTTAACTAGGTGACTGGAAGTCAACAATAAAATTGCAAAAAAGGGAAAAATAATTTTCTTCATCATGTATCTGCTGTAGAGCATTCTAAAATTTGAACTGGCAAAGATAGATTAATTTTCAAATTAACGACTCTGAGGTAAAATTATCTCGAAGCTCTGTTTTGCCATTGTTGTCATAATGTAGAATTAAGTAGTTGAAGTTGCCTACACCGCTGGAATAATTTTGATTTAGTAGCTTTTTTGACTTGGTTCAAATGCTTTTGGTTGTGGATATCTGAAGCTAAAAAGTGAATTTGATTCGTATTAATGAGGTATTTGGCTAATTTCTGCGCTTCCTTCGAATAGTAACCTGTGAGTGAACTTATATTGACTTGCATAAAAAGACCTAGAGAAGTCAAACTGTGAACCAACTCTAAGTTGTTTTGCAGATAGGTGTATCGCTCGGGGTGAGCGAGTATGGGTTTGAAACCATTGGCTTGAAGGTTGAATATGGTTTCCTCCAAAAATAAGGGTTTGTTCATGAATGGAGTTTCGATGAGAATATATCCATCTGCAAAGGACAAAAGCTCCTGTTTGTTTTTGACTTGCTTAGCAAAATGGTCATCAAGATAATATTCTGCGCCAGCTTCGACTGATATTGATAAATCAATTTCTGCTATTTTTTTATTCAACTCGATGGTTCCTTGACGAATATTGTCGGGTGTGTTCGGATAGTAATTTTGAATGATATGAGGAGTGGTGATTACTTTTTTATATCCCAACTCGTTCAGTTGACTTAGAATACTCAGCGATTCATCCCAAGATTTTACACCGTCATCGATACCCGGAATAAGATGAGAGTGGAGATCCACTTCAAGAAAATTAGATGTAGGTTTTAGCCAACTAAACAATGTGGTCAGATTTAATAATGACTCTGTTAATCCTCATAGTACCCATAGCCATATCCGTAGCCATAGGACCCTTTACCAGATTTCACTCCGTTGAGTACGACGGATAGATGTTCAAATTTATTATTAGAAATCAGGCTATGTACCGACTTGAGATAAGATCGCTTAGAATAGTCTGCGCGAACCACATATATGGGCAAGTCAGCTTTTTTCATTACCAAGATTCCATCAGTGACTAACCCTACCGGTGGTGAATCAAGAAATATAACATCATAGGTTTTTTTCAGTTTCTCCAAAAACTCATCAAACCTAGGGCTAAGTAATAATTCTGATGGGTTTGGCGGCATTGGGCCAGCGGATATGAAATGTAGATTTTCTAATTCAGATTCCTGAATGCAGTCTTCAACTTTTTCTTTTCCAATAAGTATGGTACTCATCCCCTTTTGTACTTTTTCAGACTCAAAGGCAATGTGCACTTTTGGCTTTCTCATATCCAAATCCACAATCACTACTTTTTGCCCTGCATAGGCGAAAACAGCACCTAGGTTAACCGCAATGAAAGTTTTGCCCTCTCCACTAACTGTAGATGTAACAGATATCAACTGATTCTTTCCTGTGGTCGCCATAAATTCCATGTTGGTTCTTATTGACCGAAGAGACTCGCTTATTGATGACTTAGGGTTGTTGGTAACAATAAGTTTTGAATTAGCTAATTTCTCTTGTTTGTAGTTCGGAATCAGACCTAGAATAGGGGCATGCATGATTTTTTCTAGTTCTCGTTGACTTGTGATTTTGTCATGAAGTAAAAACTGAATGGCAACAAAGAAGAGGCTGAGTATGATTCCTGCTACTAATCCTAACCCATAAATTAATAGTTTTTGAGGATGTATGGGAATACTTGATACAGCTGCTGGAGAAAGAATAACAAAATTTGTTACCGTACCTGCTCGAGCTATTTCCAATTCGATTTTACTCTGGATAAGTGAAAAGTAGAACTCTTCCTGGAGCGTATATAGTCTCCTATTCTTATTGTATGAGGTGCCCATAGAAGGCAACTCAATAAAATTACTCTCAAGAATGGAGCGCTTTTCATTGAGCTCTTTCAAGTCCTCGATTAAGTTGTTCTTGTAGGCGATGAGTCTATCATTGGCAGAGCTTTTGGCGATTACGATTTGCTGGTCTATTCTTTTAATGACTTGAGTATTTTCATTATAAGAATTGAGTTTAAGATTTTTCTCATTTACTAGGTCATTATAGTTATTGATAAGCTCTGCAATTCTCGCAGGCATTCGAAATACACTTACCGGCTGATCATTTCTGAAATTTTCACCAACAAGGTCTACTTCCGCCAAATGTTCGCGCATATTGTAGCGTTGAGAATCGAGATCATTCAATAGCGCTATGGTTTTCGTCAAGTCACTAGAAAGATCTGTAGTTCTATTTTGAATAGTAAATTTTTCAAAATAGTCTTCATACTCTACAAGTTCCTTGGAGGTTTTTTCCATTTGAGTTTCTAGAAACTTAATCTTTTGTTCTACTGCCTGATTTTTTGCGTCTTTAGTGAACGCCAAATAGATGGTATCAATGGCAGCAAGTAAGTTTCTGGCCTTTGTTTGATTAAAATCAGAGAGTGAAATTTTTATGGTATTGGCGTTGAAGTTGACTGGCTCGACCGTGACATGCGATACCAGATAGTTAATCAACGAGGACTTACTGTTGATTACAAAATAGAAATCCACCAAGTTTTTTTGTTCTTCGAAGTAACGGGTTTTTTCGACAATGAAACTAAAATCTCTCGTAACAATTTCCTTTCCGAATTTTTGAACGTCACCTATTTGTCCTCCAAACTGAGCGCATGAGAGGTAAAAATCTGTGTCGTTGATGATTTCAATGTCAAATTGTTTGTCTTCGACGTTTTGGTTTTCTAGTTTATACTTTACCTCAAAAGGGGAGTTGCCATACCTTTCATCGACCAAATGGCTTCGACCTGGATGGTAATAAGATATATCCATACCTATGGCGTCAACCACCTTGCTAAAGAAAAGTCTTGATCTTAAGATTTCTATTTCGCCAGCTAATCCTTTGATGTCTTGTTCGAGAGGGTTTTGAAGGCCAAGTAAGTTGGCATCGTTTTTAATATCGAGTTTTAAAATTGATTCGGCACTGTAGATTGGCTTGGTATATCTTACATATAAAAAGGCAAGACTCATCGTAATAACAAGTATTGCCAAAACCCAAGGCCAAACAGAAACAAAAACCTGTCTTAGTTTCTCAAAGTCAAAATCATCAAATGGTCCGTCTCCAGCATTTGTTTGATGGCCTTGAATTTCTTGTGGAATATGTACGTTTCTAGGATTCAAAGACTAAAGATTCTGTAAAACTAATACGAGTGCAAGTGTACTGCTAAGAAGGCTTAAAATTGGTGCAATATCTTTGGTTGCTTCTATGAATGGTCTTCTCCAAGGTTCGACATATATAATATCTCCAGGCTCTATGTCTAACATGGATTGCTTCATGCCTGATACTGTTGATAGATTTATTTGATACACTTCAGGGTTAGATAGTTTCCCCCGGATCACCTTGATATTCTGTGATTTGGATCCCATGTCAAGTCCACCTGCCATGGCGAGAACCTCAACTAAAGACACGTTTTCATTCATTAATGGAATTATTTGCCCTCCAGTAGGGGTGGCACCCAATACAACCACTCTTTTATTATTAAATGTTAGTTTAACAAACGATTGCTTATAAAACTGGTCGTATCTTTTTTGTAACATTAATTCGGCCTGATCCAAGGTCAAACTGTCTACTTTCACTTGACCAACAATTGGAAATTTTACAGTTCCATCCGTTTTTACTAAATAGTCGAAGGTCGGTCTATTTTGCATGCCCTGCATATTCTGCTGTAGTTCATTGTTCGGGTCTACAATTCTTTCCCCATCGTTTGTAAAGACCTCTAAAGAAAGCATGTCATCGATCTGAATTACATAATTTCGTTCGGCTTGGTTGACGGCAGAAGACAGGTCTTGTTCGGTAAACTCTTCGTCGAGTTTGAACATTACATCCTGCTTATAGGCCTTACAGCTGATAAGTGAAATTATAATTGGAAAATAAAATATAAGAGAGTTAAACCTTTTCACTATGGGTAGTTTGGGGAAAATTCCATTCAAACGGTAATATAAAACAGAACAAATTTATTCATTAGGTATTTGATTCATAATATTTGACAGATGTTTTAAATATTGATTGATCACAATTTGTTCATCAAATTTTCTTTCGACGAGTGCCCTACTCTTTCTACCCATTTCTTGTAGTTTATCTTCAGGCGTTTCGCAGATATCCATCATTTTATTCGATAGGTCTGTCGGACTTTTGACTTTGCATAAGTAACCATTTTCACCATCTTCCACTACCTCTCTACATCCGGGAACATCCGTAGTTACAATTGGTTTGCCTAAAGCGGCGGCTTCCAGTAGCGTGCGTGGAGTTCCTTCCCGATAGGAAGGTAATACCACACAATGAGATGATTTTATAAAGGGTCTAACATCCTCTACTTCTCCAAGATATTCTAAGAAGCCATTATCCACGGCTTCAGAAATAGTTTCTTTAGGAATACCTCTTGCATGACCAGTATCCAACTTCCCCAATAGTTGAAAAGTTACATCCGGGTATTTAGCGTGCACTTGTTTTGCTGCTTCTATGTATTCTAAAATTCCTTTATCAATGATCACTCTGGAGATCATCAAAAAGGTTTTATTTTTTTGATTTGGAATTGGGCTGGCTTGAAAGTCAGTTAAATTAATCCCAGATCCAGGAAGTAAGTCTGAATTGAGATGAGGTAAATTTATTTCAGCCAGAAAAGCCTTTCTGTCGTCCGAATTTTGAAAAAACACCAATTCAGCTTTGCTGAATGCTTTCTTATAGAGCTTCTTGGCTGCAAAAGAGGCCACACTTTTGGAAAGAAACACGGTGCCGAGTCCGCTCACATTGTTGATCACGGGTATATTCAAAGAACGAGCAGCCAAAGTGCCATATATGTTTGGTTTGACAGTATAGTGAAGAACAATGTCCGGCTTCAATCCCTGGTAAACCTTTTTCAGCTGCCTGAGCAAATTATAATCTTTGAAAGGATTCGAGCCAGTATTGTCCATCGTTATTGGGACATATTCACAGCCTTCTTCCTTTAATTTATGAGAGTATTCATCCAGCGGCGCTATCGCAATTACTTCATTGCCCTGCTCGATTAGGGTCCGGATGAGTCCCATCCGAAAGTTGTAAATATTCCACGAAGTGTTAATCGTAATGGCGATTCTCATTTTATAAAAGTGAATAGCAAGGGTTTTACCATGTCAAATATATTTATGATTAGATGATGCCCGTAGATAGATCGACGAATATTCTGTTTTACTTGATGGAAATCCTAATTATTGAACAATTTTGCAAAAAAGGGAAGAAATGGGAGATTATTACGAAACCAAAAAAGAAATAGAGAAGGCAGTATTGGTAGCACTATCACCAAGTAGACAATCTGTAGAAAAGACAGAAGAATACTTGGATGAGCTGGAGTTTTTGGCGGAGACTCTTGGTATTCAAACCAAAAAATCCTTTGTTCAAAAATTGGATAAACCAGACATCAGAAGTTTTGTAGGTAAGGGAAAATTAGAAGAAATAATTACTTATGTCAAAGATCAAGAGATAGATGTGGTGATCTTTGATGATGACCTTTCGCCATCTCAATTGAGAAACTTGGAAAAGGAGCTGGAGGTTAAAATTTATGATCGCAGTTTACTTATTCTCGATATTTTCCTAAAAAGAGCTCAAACTTCTCAAGCAAAAACACAAGTAGAACTGGCTAGATATCAATACCTTATGCCAAGACTAACCAGAATGTGGACCCACCTTGAGCGACAACGTGGAGGCACAGGAACTAGAGGTGGTGCAGGGGAAAAAGAAATAGAGACTGATAGACGTATGATTCGTGATCAGATTTCTGTCTTGAAGAAGAAGTTGGCTAAGATTGACAAACAGGGGGAGACTAGACGCAAGTCAAGATCAAACGTGGTTCGGGTGTCATTAGTTGGATATACCAATGTGGGTAAATCTACTATAATGAATATGCTCTCAAAGGGTGATATTTATGCCAAAAATGAACTTTTTGCTACGGTAGACTCTACGGTCAGAAAAGTAGTGATTAATACGATCCCATTTCTATTGTCAGATACTGTTGGGTTTATTCGAAAACTCCCACATAATCTAATTGAATCCTTTAAATCAACGCTAGATGAAGTACGAGAAGCTGATATTCTTTTGCATGTAGTAGATATCTCACATCCTTCGTTTGAGGAGCACATGCAGGTGGTAAATGATACGTTGCAGGAATTGGGGGCTGCAGATAAAGAAACAATTGTAGTCTATAACAAGATAGATCAACTTACTTCACCAGGTGAGGACGATAATTTCGATTTTGTGGCTGGAATTGATACTGCTTCAAAAAACAAAACGAATATCTTTATCTCAGCCGTTAAGAAAACTAACACCGCTGAATTTAGAAAGGTGATTTTTGAGAAAGTCAAAAACCACCATATGAAAATTTATCCGAATTATTTAGCTCCAGAATACTATTAGTAATCCTTTACACAGCGGCAGCTGTTCATGTTTCTTGCGCTGATCACGTCATGGGCTACCTCGTCGTAGTCCGCATAAAGTGAAATCAAACCAGCAGTTCTTTTGTTGCCAATCTCTGCATCCCATAAGTGAGCAGTTTTTCCGATGTCACTAAACTGTCCTTCTACATTCGAAAAACCAGCCATAAGGATGTTTAAATTACTAACACCACCCTCTTTAAGCTCTTTTGCAGCCGTTTTATATCCGCCGTAGTTAAGCATGAGTTCCTGCCATTCTAGTTGAGTGGAGAGGTGCCATCCTTCTGGACAAGCTAACTTGGCATCAACCCAGTTGTACAATCTGCCGAATTTTCCGCAGTAGGCAGGGTAGTTTTTGTAACATACTGAACCCTCAGTTTCATAATTTAAGTTTTCTGCCATCCATTCTCTTTCAATGAAAATGCCACCTTCCAGCTCAATTCTCATTACAGCTGTTTTATAAGTTTTTCCATCTCGAGGGTCAGTCATAGAACCCATCTCTTGAGCAAATGCTCCAAAGGAAAGTGAAAAAATGGTAAGTAGAGTAAAGATTCTTTTCATGTTCGATTTATTAAGGTTTAATCGAGGATTCATTAATTATTCTGAAAATAATACAAAAATTGGCTATGTCAGACCAAAAATATAAAAATTCTATGACTCGGCCTCATTTTGCAAATCTTAAACATTGTATTAAATTTAACAAATATCCATGCTAAATGGAATTATCTGCTAATGAGGAAGTTATATAAATTTTAAAACTAAAGAGTCTATCTTTCGGAATAAATCCAACTTGAAATGACGCAGAGGAATATTTCTTCTTACTTACCTATATTTTATATCTGTTTAGTTGTCTTCAGTATTTCTATTATTCATATGAGTGAGGTAGTCAACAAACGTCGACATCAACGAGAAATAAAAGCGATTGATTTAACTCAGAAGAAGGAACGGTCTAAGAAAAAGAGAAAAAAACCTGTTTCTAAAGAAAAAAAAGAAATTGTTCAAAATACGGATACACTATCTCAAACTTCTAAAAAGTCAGCAGTTGAGACTACCAAGGAAGCGAAGGTGCCGGATAAAATTGGAGACAAGGAATTTTTCACCAACTTATTTGCAAACGATAATTCCAACGGTAGCTTGAAATCAGAAGCTCGGTCTAGAACAGATATCGTCATTAGGTACTACAAAAAGGAAAAAGACGGTGATCGGGTATATCAATTAAGAAATTTAGGGTTTTATATTCATGAGCGACCTGCAGAAGATGATTTCGATGATTATGCATCTAATGCTATTTTTTATGGAGACTCTGTGAAAAAGGAAGATCTGATAAGAATAGCATATTATCTGATGGAAAATGGAATTAATCTCCAAAGCATGACATTGTCCAAGTATCATGATGCATGGAAAGCTCATTCTGTGGAAATTGGGACCGACACTACTGCTTTAAAAGAGAAACCTTTTACGCTAAGAACACTTAGGAAAGAGTGGGAGGATATGTAGTTTTGTGACATGCAAAGAAGGTCTCATATCCAGTTGCTCGTAGATGCCCTAAGACTGAGTCGTTTCAATAATCTTGTTATCATTTTTATCACCCAATATGCGGGAGCGATATTCTTGTTGAATTCAGATCAGCCCGTTTGGTTTGTTGTTGGAGACTTCAGGTTTTTTGTATTGGTACTAAGCACAGTTATTATAGCGGCGGCGGGTTACTACATTAATGACTACTACGATATAAAAATTGACCTAATCAACAAGCCAGATCGTGTAATTGTAGGAAATACGATTAAGCGAAGACCAGTTATGATCGCTCATACCTCCTTGAATGCTTTGGGCATTCTTTTGGGAGCTGTAGTTTCCTTGTGGATTGGTGTCATAAACTTGGTTTGTGCCTTTTTACTTTGGTGGTATTCCAATCAGCTGAAACGGCTTCCCTTCATTGGAAATTTTGTGGTCGCGCTCCTGACCGGCTCCACGCTGTTGGTACTTTTGGTGTATTATCAATCCTTGGATTTACTCACCATGGTTTATGCGCTATTCGCATTTGGCATTACTTTGATTCGTGAAATCATTAAGGACATTGAAGATATGGAGGGCGACGCTAATTACGATGGATTGACTTTGCCAGTTGTCTTTGGTTTGAGGAAAACTAAAATTATTCTATTCTGCATCATCGCTCCTTTTTTTTCTAGTCTGGTGGTGTTTTTGCTTCAGGTACGAAACCAATATCTTCTATATTATTTTGGTGTACTTACGATTCCATTTATATACTTTTTATACAAGCTGGTTTTAGCTGACACCAAAAAACATTTTTCGTATCTGAGCAGCTACTGCAAATGGCTTATTATTGCAGGCATTTTGAGTATGGCCATTCTAAAATTTTGATCAAGTAATGAAAAGACTTGCAATTTTTGCTTCAGGGAGCGGTTCGAACGCCGAACAAATCACCAAATATTTTCACAATAAACAATCAGGGGTATCTGTCGAACTGATTCTGACCAACAAGTCTAATGCCTTTGTTTTAGAGCGAGCTAAGAAACTTGGAGTAGAAACCAAAGTTTTTGATAGAGATGCGTTTTATCATTCTGATAAAATTGTAGATCTGCTTAAATCAAAAGATATTGATTTGGTGGTATTAGCAGGATTCTTATGGTTGGTTCCAAAAAACTTAATTGCTGAATTTCCAGATCGAATAATAAACATTCACCCAGCGTTGCTCCCAAAGTATGGAGGTAAGGGTATGTATGGTCATCATGTACACGAGGCCGTAGTTGCTAATAGCGAAAAAGAAACTGGAATAACGATTCACTTGGTCGACGAAGTGTATGATAATGGCGACATTCTCAGACAAGAAAAGTGTGAGGTGTCGGATGCTGATACGCCGGATCAAGTGGCGGAAAAAATTCATGAATTGGAATATGAGCACTTTCCTAAAACCATTGAAGAATACCTTTCCAAAATTTAGCTCTTTAGAGGGTAAAACTTTAGCGTATTTCTGCACTTCTGCTAAATAAATAAGTACTTTTGCCCCTTATTTTTAAAAGGGGAAAATGGGATCAAAAAAAATTAAATCAGCACTTATTTCTGTCTTTCACAAAGACAACCTGGACAACATCGTCAAAGTATTGGCCGCTAATGATGTAACTATCTATTCTACTGGCGGAACACAAAAATTTATTGAAGATTTGAATATTGCAGTTACTCCTGTGGAGGATCTGACTTCTTACCCTTCTATTTTTTCTGGTCGAGTAAAAACCCTACACCCTGCTATTTTTGGAGGCATCCTCAATAGAAGAGACAATACTAGTGATCAAGAAGAAAAAGCAGCACATGATATTCCGGATATTGATTTGGTGATAGTTGATTTGTATCCATTTGAAGCTACTGTGGCGTCGGGAGCCAATGAGGCTGATATTATTGAAAAAATTGACATTGGAGGTATTTCTCTCATTAGAGGAGCGGCTAAGAATTTCAACGATGTATTGATCGTGTCTTCAATGGAACAATACGAAGAAGTTTTAGGCATGCTGGATTCACAAAACTGTGAAACCTCTCTTGAGCAAAGAAAATCATTTGCTTGTAAGGCATTTGATATTTCCTCTCACTATGATTCTGCAATTTTTAACTATTTCAACAAGGAGCAAGAAGAGCCATCATTCAAACAAAGTGTAAGACAATCTCAATCCTTGAGATATGGTGAAAACCCACATCAGAATGGAAGCTTCTTTGGAGACCTAACAGAATTATTTGACCAACTCAATGGCAAAGAGCTTTCATATAACAACTTGGTGGATGTAGATGCAGCCGTATCTTTAATCAGAGAGTTTGAAGGAGAGACAGCTTTTGCGATTATCAAGCATACGAATGCATGCGGCGTGGCGTTAGGATCTGACGTAAAGGATGCTTATTTGAAAGCATTGTCTTCCGATAATGTTTCTGCTTTTGGAGGTATTTTAATTACCAACAAGAAAGTAGATCTGGCAGCAGCAGAAGAGATCAACAAATTGTTTTGTGAAGTGCTAATTGCACCAGAATACGACGAAGAGGCTTTGAAATTATTGAAATCCAAAAAGAACAGAATAATTCTTCGTATCAAGGATTTATCTCCAAATCCAGTGCAATTCAAGTCTCTTTTGAATGGAGTGATCGTACAGGATGCAGATTTAAAAACGGATGCAAAGGAAGATTTGACTACAGTCACTAAAAAAGTACCAACAGCAGAGCAAATTGATGCCCTGTTGTTTGCTTCTAAAATTTGTAAGCATACGAAGTCTAACACTATTGTATTTACAAACAACGATATGATGCTTTCAAGCGGAACTGGCCAGACAAGTCGGGTTGATGCTTTGAATCAGGCGATTGAAAAAGCTGGTAGTTTTGGAATGGACTTAAATGGAGCAGTGATGGCATCTGACGCTTTCTTTCCATTCCCTGATTGTGTGGAAATCGCTAATAAAGCAGGAATTGCAGCAGTCATTCAACCAGGAGGTTCGATCAAGGATCAGCTGTCAATAGATTATTGTGACGAGGTAGATATGGCTATGGTCATGACGGGTACTCGTCATTTCAAACACTAAGTAATCATTAAATTAATTATCAATCGATAGTTAGTATTGATTACGTAATTATTTGTGCGTAATTTGTGATCTTTTGATCACCAAAAATATTTGAGTCAACGGAGTTATGGGAATATTTGATTTTTTCTCGAGTGATATTGCGATCGATTTAGGAACGGCCAATACTTTGATCATTAGCAAAGGAGAGGTTGTGGTCGACGAGCCTTCCATTATTGCTATCGATAAGTCTAAGAATAAGGTGCTAGCTATTGGAGCAGAGGCCATGCAGATGCATGAAAAAACGCATGAAAGCATCAAAACCATTCGTCCACTCAAAGACGGTGTAATCGCCGATTTCCAGGCAGCTGAATCTATGATTCGTGGTATGATCAAAATGATCGATAAAGATAAGAAGCGACTATTCCCTGCTTCGCATCGCATGATCATTTGTATACCTTCTGGTATCACTGAGGTTGAAAAAAGAGCCGTACGAGATTCTGCAGAACATGCAGGAGCTAAAGAGGTTTTTATGATTCATGAGCCTATTGCAGCAGCCATCGGAATCGGAATCGATATTGAAAGACCTGATGGTAGTATGATCGTTGATATCGGAGGTGGTACTACTGAGATTGCTGTGATTGCACTTTCAGGCATTGTTTGTGATCAGTCAATACGTGTCGCTGGAGATGCTTTCAACAAGGACATTTTGGACTATATGAGAAGGCAGCATAATTTGCTTATCGGCGAAAGAACTGCTGAAAAGGTTAAAATTCAAGTGGGATCAGCCCTAACGGAATTGGACGAAGGCCCTGAGGATTTTGATATCCGTGGAAGAGATTTGATGACGGGTATTCCAAAGGTGATCAAGTTGTCTTACTCAGAGGTTGCCTTTGCGATTGATAAGTCAGTTTCTAAAATAGAAGAAGCAGTACTCAAAGCCTTGGAAATTGCCCCGCCTGAATTGTCAGCCGATATTTATGATAATGGTATTTACCTGACTGGTGGCGGTGCTTTACTTAGAGGCCTTGACAAGCGGTTAGGAATGAAGACCAAACTGCCTATTCATATTGCTGAAGATCCATTGAAGGCAGTAGTTCGAGGTACTGGAAAAGCTCTGAAGGAATTAGAGCGTTATCGTGCCGTTTTAATGCAGTAAGCTAAATGGAAAGGCTCCTCCAGTTTCTATATAAATATAGAACTTTCATCCTGTTGCTAGTGCTGGAAGGAATTTGCTTTTGGATTATTGTCAATTCCAATATCTATCATGGAGCCAAATATTTTACATCGTCTAATCGATTGGTTGCGACGATCGTGTCTGCCTCAGATCAAGTTGGAGACTACTTTGATCTAACTAATCAAAATAAGAGATTGGCTGAAGAAAATGCCCGACTTCGTCAGCGATTATTAAATCTTACGGACTCTGTTTTTATGGCGGAGTTACTTTTAGACTCTAGTCATTTGGGAGTCAAGGCCAAGGTCATCGACAATTCACTTTTTTTCAGAAACAACTATTTAACTATAAACAAAGGCTCAATACACGGCGTGGAGTCTGGCATGGGTGTGGTTGGACCTGATGGGATAGTTGGTCAGGTGTTAAATACAACAGAAAACTACGCAACTATCACTTCAATCTTGCATGGCAAATCCATGGTTTCTGCCAATCACATGCCAACAGGCACCTTGTGCTCTGTAGTATGGAAGGGTGAAGACCCTCTTTATGCAAACCTAGAATACTTACCAAGACATATTTCAATTGCTCCTGGTGATTTAATTAGTACATCAGGTTTTAATTCTACCTATCCAGAGGATGAAATGATAGGAGTAGTGACAGAAGTTCATCTGGAAGATGACGCTACTTTTTATGATGTGAAGATTAAATTGGCCACAAACTTCTATTCACTTACGCATGTGTACTTGCTTTATTTGACAGGGCAGGAAGAAATTGATTCATTAAACTCAGAACTCAGATATGAATAGGTTTAATGTCTTTAGTGGGTTGTTTAGGACGATTTTGCTCATTCTTGCGCAGGTGATACTATTCAAGAATCTTGTGCTATTCGATAGCGCTTTTTGTTTTGCCTATGTATTGATATTCTTAATGCTACCGATGGATACTAATCCGATAGTGCAACTATTGGTTGGGTTTGTCGTGGGGATAATTATAGATGCATTTTACAATACATTAGGTATCCACGCAGCGGCTAGTGTACTTGTAGTATATCTGAGAATATACTGGTCTAGAGTGATGACCCCTAGTGGGGGATACGATTCAGGCCCTAAAATTAATGTAAGAACACAAGGGATAGGGTGGTTTTTAACCTATACCTATCCATTGATACTTGTTCATGCATTGCTTTTGCTTTTCATTGAGGCCTCTGGTTTTGGTTTGTTTTGGCAGACGCTGACCAAAGTTTTTTATAGCTCTGTCTTTACAACGGTCATCATTTTGATCATCCAGTATTTATTTTATAAAAAAATGAAATAGGATGAATGAGGATAGAAAATATATTGTGAGGATTGCCATCGTTCTGGTAGCGGCGAGCTTCCTCATCAAACTATTTTCAATTCAGGTATTGGACGATGATTACAAAGCGAAGGCCGAAAGTAATATCATTCATACCGTAACAGAGTACCCTTATCGTGGGTTGATCTTTGACAGAAACGGAGAATTGCTGGTACATAATGAGCCAATATTTGACTTAGATGCAGTGCCTAGAGAATTACAAATCAAGGACACACTCATGTTGAGTAGCATGCTTGGTATTGACTATAAGGATCTACTCTCAAATTTACAAAAGGCTAAACGATACTCTTCTATTCAGCCTACGACTATTGTTAAACAAGTGCCCAATCAGGTATTTGCGCAGGTGCAAGATAAACTGGTAAACTATGATGGAATTTATCCAAAAGCCAGAACGATACGCGGTTATGAATACGAAGGATTAGCTAATGTTTTTGGATATATCGGTGAGGTAAGCAAGCGGCAACTAGATCGAGATACTACCAACTATTACAAAAGTGGAGACTATATGGGAATCACCGGTCTCGAATCTTCTTATGAGAAATACCTGAGAGGAAAACGCGGAGTAAAGTACAAGATGGTGAATGTACGTCGTGTGGAGATGGGCTCATTCAAAGATGGAGAGCTGGATACACTATCTGTACCAGGAGAAAACCTGACCCTCAGCATAGACATTGAATTGCAGTCTTATGCGGAAAAGCTAATGAAGGGTAAAATTGGCAGTGTGGTAGCTATAGAGCCATCGACTGGCGAAATTTTAACTTTCGTTTCTGCACCAAGCTATAATCCCGCTGATCTAGCAGGTAGAAATTTTAGTGAAAACTTTAGAGAGTTAAGCACTGATAGTTTAAAGCCACTTTTTAATAGGCCGCTCATGGCGATGTATCCTCCAGGCTCTATTTTCAAAATTGTACAGGGTCTAATTGCTTTGGAAGAAGGGGTGATAGGTGCCTATGACAAGGTTTACTGTGACCACTCTTTAATAGGCGATCATGCACCGCAAGGCATCTATGATATGCGTCGTGGTATCATGCTGTCTTCCAATAATTACTTTGCAAAAGTTTTTCGTTTGGTGATCAATCAGTATCCTGAGATGAGTCAGTTTGAGCAGGCTCCCCTTGGATTGGCTAATTGGAAGGAACAAGTGGGTAGGTTTGGACTGGGCAGACCTTTGGGTGTGGATTTACCCAACGAGAAGTCAGGTTTTATGCCAGATCCAGCTTATTACAATAGAGTGTATGGCACTGGAAGGTGGAAGGTTTCCAACCTCACCTCATTGAGTATCGGTCAGGGTGAAATTCTCATGAATCCCATTCAGATGACTAATTTGGCAGCAATCATGGCCAACCGAGGCTTTTACTATAAGCCGCATATAGTAAAATCAATAGGAGAATCTGGCTATTTGCCCCCGGAGTATCGAGAGCGAATAGAAACTGGAATCAGTGCCGAACACTTTCCAGTTATTATTCAGGGTATGGCTGATGCATTGAGTGGCACAGCTCCAAGGGCTATTGTACCAGATATCGCTATTTGTGGCAAAACTGGAACAGTTGAAAACCCACACGGAGAAGACCATTCTGTGTTTATGGCGTTTGCGCCAAAGGACGATCCCAAGATTGCGATTTCGGTCTTTGTTGAAAATGCAGGATGGGGTGGTAGAGCTGCTGCCTCTACGGCGAGCCTACTGATAGAGACTTATTTAAAGGGAAAACATACCAGACAGTGGTTAGAAGATTATGTCTTGGTGGGGGATTTTAAAGATCGAAAAAGGACGACCCCGGCCCCTGCTGTAGTAGATTCAGTGGGAACAGAAAGCAATGAGATACTCGAAACGGAAGGGATAGAATGAGAGCGGAGAGTATATTAGATCGAGTCGATTGGACAACCATCAGCCTTTATTTTGTAATGGTTCTTTTGGGCTGGTGTAGTATCTATGCTGCAGTATATGACGAGGAAAATGCAGCGGATCTGATTTCGTTGGCATACAACCCGGGTAAACAATTAATGTGGATAGGCACTTCATTGATCATCATTATTGGGGTGATGAGTTTAGATTTTAAGTTTTATGACTATTCGGCCTATGTCATATATGGCGTGGTTATCGTCTTGCTAATTGCGGTTCTGACTACAGGGACAGTAGTAGCAGGGTCTAAATCTTGGTTTCAAATTGGAAGTTTTCGATTACAGCCTGCTGAGTTTGCCAAATTTGCTACGGCATTGGCTTTGGCCAAGTATTTAGGTAACGTGCACGTCAAGTTCGAGGAAATAAAAACTCAGCTAATCGCATTAGCAATTTTTGGAGCGCCGATGTTATTGATTTTACTTCAGGGAGATGCTGGTTCTGCGATGGTTTTTGGTTCCTTCTTGATTGTTCTTTTTAGAGAGGGAATATCTCCAATCTATTTCATTTTAGGTTTTGCATTTGTTGTGCTATTCATTCTGACTTTGCTGGTTAGTAAAACGGTTTTGTTTATTGCGACCATAGTAATTTGTGTGATCATGATCGGAGTATCTTTCAAAAACCCCAAACGTATTATTGCTACAGTTGTGCTCGGAGCCATGGTTTTTGCAACCGTAATTAGTGTGGATTTTTTAATGACTAGCGTCCTAAAGCCACACCAGCGAAGTAGAGTAATTTCATTGGTAAACCCTGATGCCGACCCGCTAGGGGCTGGATGGAATGTGACTCAGTCTAAGATTGCCATAGGCTCTGGAGGCTTTTTTGGCAAAGGCTTCTTGCAAGGCACACAGACAAAATTTGATTTTGTCCCTGAGCAGAGTACTGATTTTATTTTCTGCACAATTGGAGAAGAGCAAGGTTGGTTAGGGAGTGTAGTTCTAATCAGCCTCTTCGTGGTCCTACTCTTTCGAATTTCAGCAATTGCAGAAAGACAAAAGTCGAAATTTGCAAGAATCTATGGGTATGGGGTTTTAAGCGTTTTCTTTTTTCACTTTGCGGTGAACATCGCCATGACCATTGGTTTTTTTCCTGTGATTGGGATCCCTCTTCCTTTTTTTAGTTACGGGGGTTCTTCTTTGTGGTCATTTACCATTTTGCTGTTTATTTTGATCAAATTGGATTCCCATCGTATGCAGATACTGATGCGATAATCAAGGAATTGGGATTGTTGAAAATGCAGGGTCGTTGACTTTTACTTCATAAAATTCAAAGAAATACTCATCTTTTCCACCTTGTATGATCTGCACATGCATTGGAAGCGTGAAGCCTTGAATATCTTCCCACTGGGAATAATAGATGTCAATTTTTTCCGTGCTGTCGAATGGATTTGTTATTTGAAAACCTTCAACTCGACTAGATTCAGGCTCAAACTGAAACTTGACTTCATTACCTATAGCATCAAAATACTTCCCTTTTCTGTAGTTGAAAACTGCATTGGGTTGATGGGCTATTAGATGAAAGGAATGGCCTTTGCCTACCGATAATTCGGCAGCGTCTATTACTCTACTTATGCTATCTCCGACCAACGCAAATCCTAGCGTGTCGCCGAAAGCCACCGCATCATAACCGGCACTACCTTCATTATAGTTTTGATGAAATCGAAAATAGCCGTCTATAGTAGCGTGCAGCGTAGTATGGTATTCACGTTCAGGTCCTTTGCATTTAGCCTTGGAGCTTATAGAATAGAGTTCTTGATTTTGCTTGGTTGATGAACAACTTATGAACAGAAGTATAAAAAGGTATCTTAGGTTTGTCATTTCGTATCATGTTTCATTCAAAAACAACTACATAGCACAAACCCCTTTTATAACTGACTATCGAAATCTCTTGAATATCACTTTGAGCAACTCTTTTACCTCTTCAGAATTCATATCCCAAGCATACTTTTTGGCATAGTTCTGTACCAAAATTTCAACAGATGAGTCGAATGAATCGCACTCCTCTACCTCATCCATGGCTACTTCATAGTCCTTGTCGTTCCCTTCGAAGAGATCGTTGACGAACATATAGCGTTGGTTGATGTTTATGTTGTTCTTGAGGTTTGAAAGTGATTTAGTTTCAAGTGCTGCAGCTACAGTTTTTGATTTTTCTTTTTCCTCATATTGCTGGTTGAGGGTTTTGATGTCTCCTTTATACTGCTGGTTAATATTATCTGATTCCGATTCTACTTCCTCTTCTTCTATTGGCTCAAACTCATTATTGATTTCTTCTTCTGAAGCGGACTCCTCAGGTGTCGAAATTTCAATGTCTTCTAACTCTTCCAAAGGTTCTGGCATAGGAAGTTCATCCGCGGTTTCCTGTCGCTCAACTACATTTAGAGGCAAGGTAGTTTCAAACAAGCTAGCCGTTTGCTCAATTTCTTGGTTTGCATCCTGGTATGCTGCTATTGCGCTTTGAATCGCCGATTGGAGGTCGCCTTCTTCTTTCAGTCTCTCAAGAAGTTCGTCAAACAAAGGTTTGTGTAACTTGATATACTTACTATTAGACATTAGCTCTCTGCTTTTGTCTTTGCCTGTGCTTTTTGCCAATTCTTTTGAATAGTATTTGGCTGGCTCATAGAGTAGTTCTAAAGTGGATACTACTGCCTTTTCTATCAGATGTAAAAAATGATCTTTCTCTATTCGAATATTCTTCGACAAAGTATTGATGAAGGCTTTAAGTGCCTGGTTCACATCCTCACTCTTGTAGTCAAAATACGGACTTTTGAATTTCTTAATTTCATTCTGCCATTCGTCAAAGAGGACTTTCAGTACAAAAAAATTGACCTGCTTGACAGGCGTGATTGAAATAATCTGTTGACCAGAAATGGAATCATTTTGGCTAAAAAATTCTTCGGCTATTTTGGCTGCGTAGGACTGGCTGTAGGTGTTTGTGGCTTCTTGATTTAATTTGCTACCGTGCATAATATTTGCTTCTTTTGCTAAGTTAAAGAATATGCCGAAAATCGTTATACAAAACCTTCACAACAAGGAGATTTTCATCATCAACGAAAATAAAAATCTTTTAGATATAATACATGAAAATTATATCGACTGGATGCATGCTTGTGGAGGAAAAGGTAGATGCACTACCTGTAAAGTACAAGTCCTGGATGGTCTCCAAAACTTCTCGGAAGAGAGTCAAGCAGAACTTAAATTTAGGAAAATGAATCGGTTAGCCTCTAACGAACGACTATCTTGCCAATGCCAAATTAATGGAGACATCGTTGTGAAAGTGGCTCCAGAACATAAATTCAATCATATCCAGTACTCTGACTAAAGCGAATGTTTGTCGAACCAAGAATTGATAGTTTTAAGGCCGACTCTAGGGGAGCAGGGTGGATAGAAGTAATTTGTGGCTCCATGTTTTCTGGTAAAACAGAAGAACTCATTCGCCGACTCAATCGCGCAAAAATTGCCAAGCAAAAAATCGAAATTTATAAACCTGCTGTGGATACGAGATATCATGAGACAAGTGTAGTGTCTCACAACGATTCTTCCATCCGCTCTACCCCAGTTCAGTTTGCGGATGATATTTTATTGCTCGTTGGGGATAGTGATGTAGTAGGTATTGATGAGGCTCAGTTTTTTGATATGGAATTGATTAAAGTGGCAAGGACGCTGGCCAACAAAGGCAAGCGAGTCATCTTAGCTGGACTTGATATGGACTTTAAGGGAGAGCCCTTTGGGCCGATGCCAGGTTTGATGGGAATCGCAGAGTTTGTTACAAAAGTTCATGCTATCTGTATGAAATGCGGAGGTGTGGCGTCCTATTCCTATAGACTGACCAAGTCAGATCAGAAGGTGCTTCTCGGCGAACAAGACGCCTATGAGGCAAGGTGTAGAAATTGTTTTTATAAAAATTCCGACAATGAGGGTTAAAGTTGGTTTTTTTCTGCTCGTTCTTTTGTTGAAGGCTTTTTCGATAGAGGCACAAGAACTCATTCCTATGGGCACCTGGCGCTCACACTTCAATTATGAACAAACCACTCTCGTTGAAAAGACTACATCTAAAGTATTTGCAGCGGCTTCGCATGGCTTGATGTATTTTGATCAGGAAGACGGGAGTATCAACAAACTGTCTAAAGTCGATGGTCTGAGTGATGTAGGAATTAGTGCCCTCGCTTACAACTCAGATTCCGAGTACTTGACGATTGGTTACCAAAGTGGAAACGTAGACATCATTACTTCAGAAGGAATTCAGAATTTGCCTATTTTATTCAATAGCGATGTGACAGAAATCAAGGAGATCAACCATGTTTCTTTTTATGCAGGAAATATGAACTTATCTACAGATTTTGGTCTTTTGGTTCTAACCGCTGAGAATAAAATAAAAGAAGCTTATCAAAATTTGGGCGAAAACGGAGAGGTCATAGCTGTAAGAAACTCTGTAGTGATGGATGATGTTTTGTATTTGGCCACAGAGGATGGAGTTATCTCGGGCTCATTGACCAATGGTGACAATCTTCAAGATTTCAATAATTGGACGAGATATGCTGGAAGTTTAGTTTATAATACTGATATGGTTTCAATAGCCATGTCTAATCAAAAAGTATTTGCAGCTTCAGCTACTGCGTTATATCAGCTTTTTGAAAGCAACTGGACAGATTTGGCTATTGTACTCGAGGCTGGAGAGTCAATAAAAAACATTAAGGAAGGAGTAGAAAACCTGTTGATAACGACCAATCAAAGAGTTTTGATTATGAATAATTCAGAAGCCATTTCTACGCTTGATGCTCCGAGTGATGCGGTCATTAATGATATATTTCAGGAGGGCGCTTCTATATTTTGGTATGCTGATGATTTAAGTGGTTTGTCCAAATTGGAAAATGGTAGTGTTGAGCATATCGTTTTGGCTGGGCCATTGAATGGCATTGTAAAGCTCAAGGAGCAAGCGGGAGATATTTATGCATTGCCAGAACTGGCTATCGATTACACATTGCCGGCCTCGAATGGAAAAGGATATTCGGTATTTAAATCAGGCAATTGGACAACTAAGACTCCCAGCGACCTCGATGGATTTGTAAATATTTCCGATGTGTTGGTGTTAAACGATATTGAGTTGATTTCCTCCTTTGGAAAAGGAATTTTAAATACAGACAAAGCAATCGATTATACTAACAGCCCACTACAAGAGGTTGAATTAGGGACAGGGAATACGCTAGTGTCAGGACTTACTATTGATCAATCGGATAATATTTGGGTAGCCAATTTTGACGCCTATTCATTATACCAATGGAATGGCATTGACGACTGGCAGCCATTTGACTTTGGTTCCTCGGCGGCGGCTGAACCTACTTCTATAGCAATCAATGAAAATAATCAGGCATGGATGACCTTGGGATTGCAAAATGGCCAGGGTGTCTTGGCCTACGATATTGAAGCAGAAATAAGTCGCTATATCACAGCTACCGCTACAAGCCTGCCTTCGAATCAGGTTAATGATTTAGCTTTTGGAAAGGATGATGAGATTTGGTTTGCTACAAGTAAAGGGCTGGCTTATTTTCCTTATTCATTCGGTATTATTGAGGATCAGACCATCGACGTTACACTCCCCATTTTTGAGGATCGTATTTTGTTTGAGGACAAAGAGGTACTTTCATTAGCCATCGATGGTGGGAATCGCATGTGGGTGGGGACACAAGATGGTCTTTGGTTATTTGATGAAAATGTATCGAATTTGATCGAACATTTCACTTCAGAAAATAGTCCGCTTCCATCCAATACTGTGATTGATCTAAGCATTCATCCGGAAACGGGAGAGTTATTTGTGGCTACTGACCAAGGTGTGGTTTCCTATCGAACGAACGCTACTGAAGGGTTAGAAACTCATCAAAATGTTAAGATTTTCCCGAATCCTGTTTTGCCAAATTTTGAGGGTTGGGTGGGTTTATCTGGCTTAGCCAATGATGTCAACATCAAAATTACATCTGTATCTGGTCAGCTCGTCAAAACCGTAAACGCGTCAGGAGGAGGGGCTTCATGGGATGTTCGCGATTACTCAGGTCGTAGAGTGGCCACTGGGGTTTATTTGGTTTTTAGTTCAAGCAGAGATGGTAGCGAGACATTCGTCGGTAAAATAGCCGTGATAGACTGATGCTTCATAAAACACGTGGCATAGTATTAAATTATATCAAGTACAGAGAGACTTCAATCATCGCTAGAATCTATACAGAAAGTTTTGGTATCCAATCCTACATCATTAATAGCGTAAGAAGTAAAAAATCGAAAAAGGGATTGGCTTTGTTGCAGCCGCTTACTGTTTTGGATATGGTGGTTTATTTCAAGAACCAAAAATCGGATGGTTTGCAGCGAATTTCTGAATATAAGCCGGCTCATAATTTTACGAGTATTCCATTCGACGTGAAGAAGTCAGCAATGGCTTTATTCGTTACAGAATTACTCGCAAAGGTTTTAAAAGAAGAAGATGATCGAGGGCAAGTATTTGAATTTTTATTCCAATTTATACTAGCTCTGGATGAAAGAAAAGCCGGCTATGGGAGTTTACACATATTTCTCCTGGTGCAACTCACACACTATATTGGATTCGGTATTCATGCCAAAAAGGAATTGGAAAATGAAAATTTGTTGCACGAACTATCTACTAGCTATGACGAAATATATGAAGCAGTATTATTGCTTAATAGCGGTAGTTTATCAGATGAGTTGACGATGAAGAATTCATTGAGACGAGATGTGCTTAATTATATGATTGAGTACTACAAATTGCACATTGAAGGATTCAAAGAGCTTAAATCTTTGGATGTCCTGACTCAAATATTTCGTTAGGCATCCATTCGTTCCCAAAAGAATCTATAAATTTATCTTAAACATTTTCTAGAAAAACAATTATGAAATATCTATCTGTAGCCTTATTGAGCGTAATGATCTATAGCTGCTCAACGCCTAATAAATCCAATGAACAATCTGCACCCGTCGAAGACAATACGGCAATTGCAGAAAAACCAATGGTTGACTCAGCCTATGTGTTTTTTAAACACCCAGCAGATGGTGCAACTGTGCCGAGCCCTGTATATATCGAGATGGGCGTGTCAGGAATGCAAATTGAACCTGCTGGTGCTGTCAAGGAGGGATTTGGTCACCACCATGTCCTAATCAATCAATCAAGCTGGCCAGAAGGGACTGTGATCCCTATGTCAGATTCTACGATTCATTATGGGAAAGGACAGACCGATACCACATTAGAATTAGAGCCAGGAGAGTATACGATATCATTGCAATTCGCTGATGGTGTTCATTCTTCTTATGGTGAGAAAATGGCCGCATCGATCACTGTGACTGTTGAATAATCTCGTTTCTAACCCAAACAAAACTCCTCATGAGCGAAAAGCTATACAACGAAATTCCATCACTGGATTTGGCTGACTTCAATTCAGGTGATGAAGTAAGAAAGCAAAAGTTTGTTGCTGATCTTGGTGCTGCTTATCATAGTATTGGATTCGTGGCGGTCAAAAACCATGGTTTGTCTGATGAACTTTGCACTAAGCTCTACCAAGCAGTTCAAGATTTTTTTGCTTTGCCTGATGAAGTGAAGCAAAAGTACGAAGTACCGGAGCTGTTTGGCCAACGAGGATATATTGGAAAAGGCAAGGAACATGCAAAAGGCCGAGCAACAGGGGACTTAAAGGAGTTTTACCACGTCGGTCAGGAAGTAGTCGATGGCGATCCGATCAAAAAGGAATATCCAGATAATATTTGGCCTGAGGAAATTGAAAATTTTGACAAGATAGCTTTAGAGGCTTATCAAACCTTAGAAAAGGCTGGAAGACAAATGCTGAAAGCTATTGCACTTTATTTAGGTCTTGAGGAGGACTATTTTGAAAGTCGTGTGCACAATGGAAACAGTATCCTGAGGCCTATTCATTACTTTCCTATAGAAAACCCTGAAGAAGTACCCGATGACGCCGTTAGGGCGGCAGAGCATGGTGATATCAATTTGATCACTCTGTTGATGGGTGCTAGTGCTGATGGATTGCAGGTGCTTCGTAGAGATGGTGAATGGATACCAATTACCGCATTGCCAGAGCAAATCGTCGTCAATGTAGGGGATATGCTTGCTCGCCATACTAACGACAAACTTAAATCGACCATACATCGAGTAGTTAACCCTCCAAAGGAGCTAATGAAAACTTCGAGATTCTCAATTCCTTTTTTCATGCATCCAAGGTCAGATATGGATTTGACTTGTTTGGAAAACTGTATTGATGAAGATCACCCAAAACAATTTGAAGACATTACGGCTGGTGAATTTTTGCATCAACGACTGGCAGAAATTGGCCTGAAGAAGTAATGATTAAGAAGGTTCGATACTATATTTTTCTTAAAGATGTTTTTTTACTAACCATTTCTGCATTTGGCGGTCCGCAGGCACATTTTGCCATGATGTTGGACCTGTTGGTGCATAAAAGGGGATATCTCGATGAAAAGGATCTGATTGAATTGACGGCCTTGTGCCAGTTTCTTCCTGGCCCCACCTCTACCCAAACATTGACAGCAATAGGATTTAGGGTCGGAGGGCCAAATCTTGCCTATCTGACTTTACTTATTTGGATTACGCCGGCATTTTTAATCATGACGTTCGCGGGTATTTTCATCTCTACGCTCGAACAGTACGATATTTCCATGGAGTTTGCTCGTTTCATCAAACCGATGGCTGTAGGAATAGTGGCTTATTCAGCATATGTCATCATCAAAAAAGTGGTGACTACCAGACTAGCAGTTGTACTTATGTTGGTTGCTGCGGTGGCGAGTTTTTTGGTTCGTACACCTTACATATTTCCCTTTATCCTTTTGGTAGGTGGTAGCATTACTGCATTCAATTATAAACGCCATGAAAGAGAGGAGAAGGAAGGCATTCGCATTCAGTGGTCCAATTTTATCTTATGGGCTGGTGTGCTTGTCGGAGCGGCTTTAATAGGTGCGTCAGTTGATTGGCTCGGTATTCGAATTTTTGAAAATTTCTATCGTATTGGGAGTTTGATTTTTGGAGGAGGCCAGGTTTTGGTGCCATTTATGTATACGGAATTTGTTGAGTTTAAGGAATATTTAACCTCTGAAGAATTTCTTTCTGGCTTTGCATTAGTACAAGCTGTACCAGGGCCTGTGTTTTCATTTGCATCCTATGTAGGATCTATTTCTATGAAGGAGTATGGCATGTTTGGACAGGTGATGGGCGGGTTTATGGCTGCGCTTGGAATCTTTCTTCCTGGTACATTTCTGATCTTCTTTGTTATTCGCTTTTGGGAAGAATTAAAAAAATTCAGAATCGTTAAAGCTTCTCTGGATGGAGTGAATGCCGCCAGTTCGGGAATGATACTAGCGGCTGTCGTATTGCTTTCACAACCACTGATGGGAGATTATTTAAACTATGCCATCATGATAGGAACATTTGCTATCATGTTTACCAAAAAAGTACCTACCCCATTCCTGATTCTTGGGGGAATATTGCTTGGTGTCATTCTGTGATTGATCATACCCTAGAAAATCGAAGGAAACTGTGGTTAGCCCTGTCTGAACTTTATCTGGATACAGAATCGACCGACGAGGATTACTTTAGAATAGCCAATGAAATAAAGGATTTAGGCTTTGTCTTTGGCAAGGCAAAGAGGATAGATTATTACGAAGTAGCCCCAGCATTAGGCGCTAACCTATTGAGTACGGCTGGGATTTGGTCTGGTTTTTGTTCGGAAGAGATCAATACCAAGTGTCATTATAACTACACCCGGAGAGAGAATCTATTCTTCAGAATAAAGTGTCATTTGTACAATACCCTTTGGTGGAAATTCCGAAAAAAAACTGGAAGAGATTGCAGAAAAAAGCCTCAACTGCTGAGCAATTGAGGCCTTCAATTTTTTGTTTTTGAACCTTAGTTCAACTTAGCAGGAGGAGTGATTCCCATTTTTTTGAATACTAAATCAGAAACGTCATATTTCTCATCTGCATCCAATAGGATATCTACACCAGGTACACCAGTGCTGAAGATCATGTCATAACCATTTTCAGTTCTAACAGCTTTAACAGCGTTTCCGATTTTCTCGAAAAGTGGAGCGTATAACTCACCTTGCTTCTTTTGCAATGAGGTTTGAGCTTCTCTTTGGAAAGCTTCGAACCTTTGGTTCAAAGATTGCAATTCAGCTTCTTTGTCAGCTCTAACCAAGTCAGTCATAGTAGCTGCTCCTTGCTGATATTCCTGCAATTTAGTTTGAAGCTCAGTGCCTTTTGATTGCAATTGGTTTTGAAGCTGTGCTTCATAAGCTTTAAATTCAGAGTCTACTTGCTTTGCCTCAGGCATTTGGCTAAGAATGTACTCTACATTGGTATAGCCTATTTTCATTACCACACCCTGCGCACTTGCAGTCAGGCTAAATGCAGACAATACAACTGCAAAAATTATCGATTTAACTTTCATAATTCAGTTCTAATTAGTTGTTACTTATTACATCATTTTGATCACCAAGTCCAAGCTCCTCCAGCACGTAGTCGGTATAGTCATGAACAGGATCGGTATAAATCATTACCAAATCTCCACTCTTGTCAAACACAATTTGCAAGCGATGATTTTTGGCTACCTTCTCAACAGCATCAAATACTTGATCCTGTACAGGTTTGATTAATTCTTTTTTCTTCAAGAAAAACAGGCCTTCAAATCCAAAAACCTTTTTTTGATAGGCTTTGACTTCGTCCCATTTAAGATCAATTTCTTTTAATCGATCGTCTTTCATTTCTTTCGTTAAGAGCACTTCTTCTGCTTGCAGAGAAGTTTCCATTTCTTCGATGTCTTTGTACATCTCACGAATCTCTTGCTCCCAGGCTTTTGAAATTTTTTCAATTTCACCTTTAGCCTCGCTATATTCTGGCATTTGACTTAGGATGTAATCCGTATCCACGTAGCCAAATTTCTGTGCAAATGTATCATTTAAAATGAAAACTAAAAGCACTAAAATCAGTGATGTAAGTCGGGTTGCAATTTTCATACCACTAAAATTAGACTTTGCACATTATTTTATCTAATAAACTCACGCATTCTTTGAATTTACCTCAATTGCTGGCCAATTGAGAAGTGTATCTGACCTCCTGGATTTGAACTTTGACCTGGTAATGCATCATACCCATATCCCCAATCTATACCCAATAGTCCGAATGCCGGCATAAAAATTCTTACACCAAAACCGGATGACTTGTACAGCTTGTTAGGGTTGAAGTTTTCAAAACCATTCCAGTTATTTCCTGCCTCAGAGAAAGCTAGTAAATAGATTGTAGCTGATGGATTTAACGATACTGGGTATCTTAATTCCATAACAAACTTGTTGTATATGTTTCCTCCGGTAATATTCGTTACTGGATCATAAGGAGTAATAGAGTTGTTGTCATAGCCTCTAAGTCCAATTACATCATTACCAAGTAAGAAATTAGTACCTGTCAAGCCATCTCCACCTAACTGGAACCTTTCAAACGGACCTACACCTACTTTCTCCTGGTAGTAACCCATGAATCCCATATGAGCCCGGGCGGCTAGCACCAAGTCGCCTGCCAGCTGCATATAGTATTTGGCATCAAACATCCATTTGTGGTATTCTACATATTTATATTTTTCACTGTTTTCAGCAGTTTCATAGTCAATATCATTCCACAATGACCATGGAGGGGTCAATGCTAAACTCAAAGAAATAGAAGACCCAGACCTTGGATACATTGGATTATCAACACTATTTCTAGCTAAAGTTGTATTGAACGTGAAGTTGTTTGCAGCTCCAGTGCTGAAACCTAGAGAGTTCCCATAGTTGAACAGGTTATATCTTAGATAAGAAAGTGAGTTGCTTAGCGTAAAGTAATCGTCAGGCCATTTGACTCTTCTTCCTAAACTCACCGTTGTACCAAATACCTGCAATGAGCCAATTGTTTTGTCTGTGAAGAAATCGATACTTCTTTGGACTGAGTAGTTGAAACTCACACCGAATGAGTGAGGCTTCTTTCCACCTAGCCATGGTTCAGAGAAACTCACTGAATAACTTTGATACCTTTTTCCATTGGCTTGAAGTCTCAGGGATAGTTTCTGTCCATCTCCCACAGGCAATGGTCTCCATTTATCGAAGTGCGGGATGTTTCTTAAAGAGAAGTTGTTGAATGTAAGCCCTAAGGTTCCAACGAATCCAAAGGTTCCTCCCCATCCTCCAGAAAGTTCTACTTGATCACTTGGTCTTTCTACCAGTTCCCATTCAATATCAACGGTTTCATCTACAGGGTTAGGGATAGGTTTTGGGTTTACTTGCTCAGGATCAAAGTAACCAAGTTGAGAAAGTTCCCTTTGAGTTCTAATTAATTCTGCACGACTAAACTTTTGACCTGGCATGGTACGCAATTCTCTCATGATTACATGATCATTGGTACGATCATTGCCAGTCACAAAAACTTTTCGGATGGTGGCCTGAGCACCTTCATAGACCCTCATTTCAATATCAACCGAGTCACCATCGATTTTAGTTTCTACTGGAGTAACGCTGAAAAATAAATAGCCATTATCCATGTAGAGTGAACTAATGTCTGGGCCGTTAGGATTAAAATTTAATTTTTTATCAACGAGCTCTAGATTGTAGATATCTCCCTTTTCAATGGCAAGAATCTGATCCAAGGTACGGTCATCATGGATAAAATTACCGACCCAATTAATATCTCTAAAATAATATTGTTGGCCTGGATTTACGCGGATGTTGATATCTACAGATTTGTGATCTGCAAATACAATAGTGTCTTCAACGATTTCAGCATCTCTATGTCCTTTGGAGTTGTAGAAGGCGATAAGTGCTGCTTTGTCTTCTTCGTATTTTTCTTTTACAAATTTTGACGACTTGAATACATTTAACTTTACATTTTCGTGGACGATTTCAAGTAATGTGTTTGATACGTTGTGCTCAACGCTATCATCTACAAATTCAAACCGTTCACCTTTAGGTTTGAAGAGGTCTAGGCTGGAAGCCAAAAGTGCGCTGATCAATTTGAACCTGGCCCTTTCACCAGAGTTTTTCATTTTACTCTTGAGCTTGGCATCCGTAAAATGTTCGTTACCCACAAAGTTGACATCTCTGATTTTTACTTTTCTGTTTTTATCAACACGGACATCTAATAAGACGCTGTTGTGCAGTGTACTGTCTGTTTTGTAGCGTATATCTACCGTTGTATTGAGATATCCTTTTTCGTAGAAATATTTTTTAATGGTAAGCTCTGCATTCTTGCGAATGGCATCAGTCATCACTCGGCCTCTAATTAGGTTGACCTTTTCTCTAATATCAGACTCTTGACTTTTAGTTAGACCCTTAAATTCGAACCTGCTTAATCGCGGCCTTTCTGCCAATGAAATGGTTAAATAGACATCCTCCCCTACAACTTTAGAGGCATAAATTTGAATATCACCTATAAGTCCTTGCTTCCAAAGCTTTTTAATGGCTGCTGTAATGCCATCGCCAGGTATTTTGATTTTGTCACCTACTTTTAGACCCGAAATTGAAATGAGAGCAATTTTGTCAAGATATTCAGCACCAACCACCTCAATATCTGCAATGGTAAATTCCTGAGGATTGGAATAGCTAATATTTACATTATTCGAGTTGGTTCTACCTTGACTGCCATATCTAATCTGACCAACAGCTGCTGTTGAAATGCAAAGAAAAAGTAAAAGTATTTTGGATTTCATCTTTAAATCTGACCTATCTGTTGCTTTGATTTTATTTTTTTACCAGTTGTTCACTTGTCATCCCCAGGCGTCTTTCTCTATTTTGAAAGTCTAATATGGCGTCGTATAAATGTTCCCTTCTAAAGTCTGGCCAAAGCGTTTCGGTAAAATGCAGCTCGGCATATGCGGCCTGCCACAATAAAAAATTACTAATTCGATGCTCACCGCTCGTTCGGATCATTAACTCAACTTCCGGAGCAGTATGCTCATCTATATATTGGTTTATGAAGTCAACACTTACTGTATCAACTTCATTCGGGTTTTCCTTTATCTCGTCAATGAGCTTTTTAACTACATGACTAATTTCCCACTTGCCTCCATAGTTCAGCGCCAGGGACAAAACCATTCCTGTATTGGATTCAGTTTCTTTCATTCCTAAAGCGAGATTTTTCTGAGCATCTACTGGTAAATGCTCAATGTCACCAATTGGTTGTAAGCGGATGTTGTTTTTTACCAGTGTCGGGATTTCTTTTTTTATAGTTGAAATAAGAAGGGACATAAGACCTTCTACCTCTATTTTCGGTCTGTTCCAGTTTTCCGTCGAAAAAGCGTAGAGTGTGAGATGTTTAACCCCTAACTCCGCGCAACCTTCGGTCACATCTCTCACCGCCTGAATAGCGTTTCTGTGGCCAAACAGTCTAGCTGCTCCCCGCTTCTTTGCCCATCGCCCATTACCGTCCATTATTACGGCTATATGTGTAGGAATTTTTGCTGGATCAATCTTCTCTTTCATGCCCTCTTTGTTGACCACTGGCCAAAACCAAACCGCAAATTTGTGCTTTTTTTTAGTTAAAATGAACTTAAGGGAGATTTAATTATTTATACAAGGATTTGTTGGGTACGTCCTTGTAAAGACAGGGTATTTTAAAAATCAGGTATGAGAATGAAATGTTCAAATAATGATACCAATCTTTATCATTGGGATTACCAAATTGAGTGTTTGTCTTGTCATACACATCGCCGTCTGAAATGCCATCCAATTGATCAAAGAAGGTCTTTCTTGCACCAAACTCTAGTGCTAAACTGAATTGTTTACCAATGAGATGTTTAACCCCTAATCCAAAGGGGAGTACGGGTTGAATACTACTGAAATCGTCCTGCTCTTCCAAGTTTAAAAACTTAGTTAATCCGAATCCTGCAAAAAAGTAAGGCGTCCATTTAATTGTGGAATTTTTGTTTTTGTAATCCAAAAAATGAAATTCAAAATTAGCTGATGCCTCAATAAATGATCGATCAAAAGAGGCATTTCTAATTTGACCAAGCGCATCAAATGGATGACTATCATCTCCTGAAACTTTGCCATACAGGAGCCCTGCTTTAAAAGTGACATCTTTTTCGAAATTGATTCGATATATACCCTGAATACCTATGTTTTGGTTCGCAATTTCATACCCACGGTAGAGGTCACCGGCATAACTTACACCTCCTAGAGCTACTCCAATTTCAGTTTTCTGTCCAATACATAAAGTTTGTGCCAAAAGAAAAGCCGATAGAATCGGCAATGCTTTAAGGGTAATATGAAGAGTTTTTTTTATCAAATATGTGCTTATCTGAATTTGCCTCTGGTTGCTCCTTTTTGATCGAAGATATAAACTAGGCGAATTTGAGTGGTGATATAAAAATCATCTTGGCCTGGACCACCTCTCGAATGATCACTTCTTGGGTCATATCCGCTACCATGAGTATATGGTCCGGTTGTTCCGGTATCTCCTGGATTTAAAGAGCGGGTTGCGCCTGATAGCACATGCGTTGCTTCAGCGCCCCTTTCAGACATGGCTCTGGCTAAATTGTCATCGCCGAATGTGGCCAAATCTACATATCCGCCACTTACATCATCTAAATAATCAGTGAATGTTTTTCTAAAACCGATTTCAAAATTTAGATCAAAGTTATGATGAAGTTTGACTTTGACTCCCAACCCGACGGGTATAACAAAGGCAAATTTACCATAGGGGTCTGCTCCTATGCTATCAATATTCTGCCCTTCTGTACCTAGATCTCTGAGATCCACCCATTCTCCCGCTTCAGCTATGGCATTACCTGCTTGATCAAAATCCGGCGCCTTTGCCTTGGGGTTATGCGCAATTACTGCCACGCCCACAAACATGTATGGATTTATTGGAAATCTTCCTCTTACGCCACCATTGTTAGGAATCATATCGGCTTCAAAGCCAACAGATAATTCGTGAATATTGTTTTTGAAATGTAAATTCCGAAGGTATCGTCCATATTTACTTGCGTCACCCGAACTTTCATCACCGTTGTTAAAATCGTCTCCTTCAATGGTTCCAAAATTATACCCAGCACGCAGAAATATGCCGGGATAGACCATCCGAGATCCGGTTATGCCAAATCCAAATTTAGTCTCACCGTAGTTCGTGCTAAATCGTTTTACTTCTGGAGATAAATCGCCATAGTAATTGAGAACGTTAATACTAGCACCAACGGTCCAATAATTTGTTTTGCCGACACCGCGATAGCTGGTTCGGCCACCACTATAATTGGAGTATTTTTTGTTTCTACTTTTGCTATAGCCATAACGTCTCTTCTGACCAAAAGAGTCAGTGACGCAAACTGCTAGTAGTAGCAATGTGAATGAGATTAGTAATTTTTTACGCATTTCCAATAATCAAACGACCAAAAAACTTTTATTATATAATTCGGCGCAACTTATTATAAACGCTAAAATTATTGTTTTTAACTTCTAATTCCTAACGTCCTGCCCCCAATTTAATTTATTCCTGAGTGTATCAAAGAAATTGGAGCCCGAAATTTTAACGAGTTTTGCTGTAAAATCACCTTTTGTTAGTGAAATTTTAACCGTACTATTCACAGTATGAGACCTGGAGTCTAATGAAATAAGAAAGGAGCGTCCTTTGCCTTCAATTTCAAACGAAATTTCACTTTTATCTGAAACAACCAAGGGTCGAACATTTAAATTGTGTGGGCTCACCGGTGTAATAATAAAGCTCTCAGATTGTGAAAGCACCAATGGCCCGCCACAACTCAAAGAATATCCTGTAGAGCCTGTAGGCGTAGAGACCATGAGTCCATCAGCCCAGTAAGTATTGACGAACTCTCCGTCAATAAAACATCTTACAATGATCATCGACGAGGTATCTCTTTTTAGAATTGCGACCTCATTTAATGCAAAATTTTGTCCTTCGAACAACTCGGTATTGCTATTGAGATGTAGAAGCGCTCGATCCTCAAGTTCATACTGCCCGTCAAAGAATAAATTCAAGGCAGATTCTATATCACTTTTTGCTGTTGTGGCCAAAAAGCCCATGGTGCCTAAATTTATCCCTAGAATTGGAATTTGCATTGCTCCAACCAACGAGACGGTTTCAAGTAGAGTACCATCTCCACCAAGACTGAAGAAGAAATCTATTGGCTCCAGACTTTCTAGAATATTAATTTGAGGGTAAGATTGTAAGTATGCCTTTGCTTCGGCTCTGTTTTCTTTGGCACAAACATCAGTGATAAATATCTCATGCCCATTGTCCATTAATTTCTTGGCAATGGTTTTAACATACGGAAAGGACTCTTTGGAGAACTTTCTTCCATGCAGCGCGATTCTCATGTGTTAATGAATTTAGACTTTGAGGTATCTGAGGAGTGTGTCCAATCGTTCTTTTTCAATCAATTCCTCGTCTCCTTTGCCAAAGATAGAACTTATTGTGTATCCAAATCTTTCTAATGAAGCTATTATAGCTGATGCATTCTCCAGATTCAGCTTAATGGTAACTCTAATTTTACCAGGTTGTTGTTCATTATTTTCAATAAAGCTACTCAGTATTTTTCCTCCTTCAGACTCTATGATTCTACTCAACTCAGTCATTGAGTAGTCAGTTTGTGTCATGGAAATTACTATAATGGTTCCTGGGCTATTGATAGAGGACATTTTTGAAAATGCCTCAACTACGTCTTGAATTGTAACCGTGCCAAGGTATTTCTGGTTTTCATCTAAAACGGCTACTAAATTAGAACTGGCTTCATAAGCTTTCTTGAGTAGTTCGTAATAGTGTTCATTTTGATCTACAAAAAGCCCCGTGCCCATAAACTGATAATCTTCAATTTTTTCGGCCCCGGTAAAATGATCAAACAATAGATTTTCGTTAAAGAATCCTAAAAAACTACCGTTGTCTACTATTGGCAGTTCATGTACATGAAATTCACTCATCCACGACTGCGCCTTATCTATATTGTCTGAAGGTTTTAGTGGTGGTATAGTGTAATTAATTAGATCCTTTGCTCTCATGCTTGTACCGTTTGGTTCAAAAATTCGTCTAGTATATCATTGAATTTGTCTGGTTGCTCCATCATAGGGGCATGACAGCATTCATCAATGAAACGCAAGGTGGAGTTTTTTATTAGGCGATTAAAGTCGTGACCCACACTCGGTGGTGTAATTGTATCATTGAGTCCCCAAATAAGCAGGGTTTCGTTTTCTATTTTATGCAGTTCATCAGCTAGGTTATTCCTTTGTGCAGATTTTGCCATCTGAATGATCCTCATGCACTTTGGGATGTCGTTGGTTGTTTCGAAAATTTCATCAATATATTCTTTTGTGGCTGTATTTGGGTCATAGAATGTATATCTCACTCGTTCTTCTATGTACGAATAATTACCCCGTTTAGGATACGAACCGCCCATAGAATTTTCGAATAGTCCTGAACTACCTGTCAAAATCATTCGGTCTACTTTTTCAGGATGCTTCAAAATGTACATGAGCGCTACATGCCCACCTAGCGAATTTCCCATCACATCAAATTGGTTGTAACCTTTAAAATCAATGAAGGATTCAACAAACTCGGTCAACTTTGTCAAGCCAGTTTCTCGAACTGGCATATCATAAATAGGCAGCATTGGTATTACTACTTTGAATTGGCCTGAGAATTTATTTACTACTGCTTCCCAATTGCTAAGTGCTCCAAACAACCCGTGCAACAAGAGCATCACTTTTCCTTCTCCTTCTTCTATGTATTTGAATTCTCCTTCTTCTATGATATTGGGTACTTCTAGCATTCTGTATTTGTAGTTTTGCTAATATTAGGTATAATATATTAATTTCTGATGAATCAAACGTTAAGTTCCTGCTGATTTACCATTTCTTTCGATTGTTCGAAAAAGTCCATAAAATAAGGAAACAATCCTGAAAATAAATTGAACATAGCTGGTGCAAAGGAGGCAATGGGTCCAAATAACATACTTCCTTCACTAGTGGATTCGCTGATCGTGCCTCCAAAGGATTCAAAAATCCAAAAGAATATGCTGATGAAAAGGGCCCATTTTACAATTCCCATTAAGCTGCCTATGATATCATCTAAACTACCTAATAAGGTCATGTCTATGATCTTCTTCACTGTTTTGCCAATCACATTTAATAGCACGATGATGCCAATAAAAATGATTGTAAATGCTATAATAGGAAGTAAGGAATCATAGCCTTCTATGTATTCGGATAAAACAGAGATGCCCCAATCCAAAAGTTTGATCCCTGCCAAAATTGCCGCAAAGAATGCCACTAAGGAAATCACTTCCATTAGCATACCTCGTCGGAAGCCTGTGTAGGCGCCTATCAGCAGAAAAACCAATATGACTATGTCTATGGTATTCACTCTTTAGGATAGCATTGTTTTAACCATGGCCGAAATAGTTTTTCCGTCAGCTTTTCCAGCTAAAGCTTTGGTGGCCATTCCCATGACTTTGCCCATGTCTTGTGGTCCTGATGCACCTACCTGACCGATTACTTTTTGCAATTCTGCTTTTAGTTCGTCTTCGCTCAATTGCTTTGGTAGGTATTGGCTGATAATGTCCAATTCGCCTTGCTCCTTATCGGCAAGATCATCTCTGCCTTGCTCTCTGAATAGATCAACAGAATCTTTTCTTTGTTTGGCAGCTTTCATGAGGAGTTTCATTTCGGCATCTTCTGAGATGTCTTCAGCCGCTCCTTTTTCCGTCTCAGTCAAAAGAATCATAGATTTGATAGACCTCAATGCGGTCAATTTTTCTTTTTCTTTAGCCAACATGGCGGCCTTTATATCTGCGTTTATTTGATCTTTCAAGCTCATAATTCTGGTTTTCTTAATCGATGAATTGATTATTTTTGCGGCAAATTTAATCAGAAAGAATTCTAACCCAATGCGGAGCCCAAGATACAAAAGGCTCGTATATCTAGTATGACAAAACTGAGCGTAAACGTAAATAAATTTGCTACCATCCGAAATGCTCGTGGTGGCAACAATCCTGACTTGGTGAAGGTAGCCCGGGACTGTGAAAAATTTGGAGCACAAGGGATCACCATTCATCCGCGACCCGACGAGCGACATATCACTACTGAAGATGTGTATCAGCTAAAAGAGGTAGTGACAACTGAATTTAATATCGAAGGTTATCCAGATGAGCGATTTCTTAGAATCATTGAAGAAGTGAAGCCAGAGCAGGCCACATTGGTCCCTGACTCTCCAGAAGTACTGACTTCTAATGCCGGGTGGAATACGATAGCACATGCCTCGTTCCTAAAAGAGGTGATTGACAGAATCAAAGCTGCGGGAGTGAGAACTTCCATTTTTATTGACCCCATTCCTGAGCGTATAGAAGGAGCAGCGAAGGTCGGTACAGATCGGATTGAATTATATACTGAAGCATTTGCCATTGGATATCTAAAGGATAAAGAAGCGGCAGTAAGGCCTTATGCTAATACAGGGCGGTTAGCCAAAGACTTAGGATTGGGAGTGAACGCCGGACATGATTTGGATTTGGTCAATCTTAAATTTCTCAAGGAGCAATTGCCATTCATGGATGAGGTATCAATCGGACATGCGTTGGTTTGCGATGCTTTATATTATGGATTGGAAAATACCATTGAACTTTACAAAAGAGAACTAGCATAAATGGAGTTATTGAATTACAAAAGGTTTGGACAAGGCCAGCCGCTAATCATACTTCATGGGTTCTTGGGCTCTTTGGACAATTGGTTAACACTCGGAAAAAGGTTTGCAGAAGATTATGATGTCATCTTAGTTGATCAGCGAAATCATGGCAAGTCTTTTCATTCGAATGACTGGGGTTACGATGAAATGACCACGGACTTGGAGCATCTGATAGAGACTCTAAATCTTGAAAATCCTATCTTGTTGGGCCACTCTATGGGAGGAAAAACGGTGATGCAATACGCCGCTTTTTATCCTCAACAAATTGATAAGCTGATAGTGGCGGACATTGGCCCTAAAGCATATCCAGTACACCACGATCAGATCCTAAATGGGTTGAAAAGCATACCTGTTGGGCAAATTTCTTCTCGGCAAGAGGCGGATGAAATCCTGTCTGATTATGTAAAAGAAGAGAGTACGCGAATATTTTTATTAAAAAACCTAAAAAGAACTTCTGAAGGTTTCGATTGGAAAATGAATCTACCAGTGTTGGCAGAAAAGATCGAAGAGGTGGGCAAGGCATTAACTTATCATTTGCCGATTGAAACGGACACCCTATTTATAAGAGGAGGAAATTCCAACTATATTCTGGATGAAGAATGGGAAGATATCGAAGAGATATTCCCAAATGCACAACTAGAAACTATCGAAAAAACCGGCCATTGGTTGCATGCTGAAAATCCAGATAAGTTCTACGATCTAGTAACTAACTTTCTGGCATGAGCGAACAAAAACTATATATGATCCCAATGGTCATCGCTGACAATACCGAGCAGGACGTCATCAGCGATCAGGTCAAACATGTGATCAAGTCCTTGGACTATTTTTTGGTAGAGAATGTACGCACTGCGCGCAGATACATGAGTAAGCTCAGATTGGGGCTTACGATCGAGGAGCTGGAATTTGAAGTGTTGGATCGAAAGACCAAGCCGGAGCAGGTAGAAGCTTATTTTGCGAAAGCCAATGGTAAAAACATAGGAATACTCTCAGAGTCCGGTTGCCCTGGCATCGCCGACCCAGGAGCTGTTGCTGCTTCGGTGGCGCACAAGCAGGGACTCAGAGTGGTGCCGTTGAGCGGGCCGTCGTCCATTTTTATGGCGCTTATGGCTTCTGGTTTCAATGGCCAATCTTTTGTATTCCATGGCTATGTGCCGATAGATAAAAAGGACAGGGAGAAAAAAATCCGTGAAATGGAAGATGCGGCTTCACGATTGCGCCAGACGCAGATATTTATGGATACACCTTATAGAAACCAAAAACTCTTTGAGCATTTGATTAAGGCTTGTCATCCGAATACTTTGCTTTCTGTAGCTAAAGGAATTACAGGAGATGAAGAATATATTTCTACCAAATCCATCGGAGAATGGAAACGAGAAAAAATTCATTTACACAAAACGCCAACCATATTTTCGCTTTATGCGTGAGGAAATCAGTACAGTTTTTAGATACAAATCATTTAACCTAAATTTGCCGACTTCAAAATAGAAAACATTTAGAATATGCCATATTTATTTACATCGGAATCTGTGTCCGAAGGACACCCAGATAAAGTAGCAGATCAAATTTCTGACGCACTTTTAGACCATTTTCTAGCATTCGATAACACGTCGAAAGTAGCTTGCGAAACCTTGGTAACAACTGGTTTGACTGTATTGAGCGGTGAAGTGAAAACTGAATCTTACATCGATGTACAAACCGTAGCCAGAGATGTGATCAACAGAATTGGATACACCAAAGGGGAGTATCAGTTCGATGGCAATTCTTGTGGTGTGATTTCTGCCATTCATGAGCAATCTCCAGACATCAACCAGGGTGTAGAAAGAGCCAGTGAAGAAGAGCAAGGCGCAGGTGATCAGGGCATGATGTTCGGGTATGCGACGAACGAAACAGAGAATTACATGCCATTGGCCTTGCAAATTTCTCACATGCTTTTGATTGAGTTGGCTGCCTTGAGAAGAGAAAATGATGCCATCAAATATTTGAGACCAGATGCAAAATCTCAGGTGACTATCGAATACAATGATGACAATAAACCGGTAAGAATTGATGCCATTGTGGTATCTACTCAGCACGACGATTTCGACGAGGAGTCTGCGATGCTAGCTAAAATCAAAGAAGACATTGTAAAAATCTTGATTCCAAGAGTTGTTGCTCAATTGAAACCTGAAATTCAGGCGTTGTTTAATGATCAAATCAAATATCATATCAACCCTACTGGAAAATTTGTAATTGGTGGACCACACGGCGATACGGGATTGACAGGTAGAAAAATAATCGTAGATACCTATGGCGGAAAGGGCGCTCACGGCGGTGGAGCATTTTCCGGAAAAGATCCTTCAAAAGTAGATAGATCTGCAGCCTATGCAACCAGACACATTGCTAAAAACATGGTAGCAGCAGGTGTGGCCGACGAGATGTTGGTGCAGGTATCTTACGCTATCGGTGTGGCTGAGCCAATGGGTATTTTTGTGAATACATATGGTTCTGCTAAGGTGGACATGAACGACGGCGAGATTGCTAAGAAAATCTCTGAGATCTTCGACATGAAACCAGCGGCTTTGATCAAAAGATTGAAATTGATGAACCCGATTTATTCGGAAACTGCAGCATACGGCCACATGGGACGAACACCAGAGATCAAAAAAGTGACCTTCTCATCTCCGGCTGCCGCAGACGTGACTCAAGAAGTAGAAACTTTCACCTGGGAGAAACTAGATTACGTAGATCAGGTGAAGCAGGTGTTCGGAATATAATTTTTCCGAACTTTTTTGCTATAAATTGCGATTACTAGATTTGACTCTTAAATGTTAAGAATGAAAAAGGTAATCGCAATTTTTTTTATACTCCTAAGTGCCCAATCCTGGGCGCAAATATTACAACCAGCCAAGTGGTCTCTTGAGGTTTCTAATCCAGATGCAAAAGCTGGAGAAGAAGTCGATTTGATCTTCAATGTGAAGATCGACAAGGACTGGTATTTGTATTCCACAGATTTCGATCCTGATCTTGGTCCTATGGTGACCGAGTTCGAATTTATCCCACACGAGAGTTATGCCATAGTCGATTCTTTGGCTCCCGTAGGAGCAAAGAAAAAATATGATGAACTCTGGGAAGGCGAATACACCTACTTCCGTGAAAAGGGAAAATTTGTAGCGCGAGTAAAAATCCTATCTGAAAATCCTGAAATCAAAGGATCCTACGCCTATCAGGTGTGTACCGATGTGGATGGCAAGTGTATCCCGTTCGATGACGAGTTTAGTTTTGGAGAATTGCTGGGTGCGAAAGCGGCAGCTACAAAGGGGGCTCCTGCAGAAGAAAAGAGTGAAGTAAAAGAATCCGAAAGCAAAGAAACTAAGGAAGGTGTACTAGACCAGCGTGGAGTGAATGACCCGTATAGTCTTTGGGCATTTATGATTGCTGCATTTTTGGCGGGTATCGCCGCTATATTCACACCTTGCGTATTTCCTATGATACCTATGACGGTGAGCTTCTTCACCGGAAAGAAAAAAGGATTGGGCGTGCTTTATGGCTTGTCGATTATCATCATTTATACATTGATCGGCTCTTTGCTGGCGCCATTTATGGGGCCTGAAACGGCCAACGAACTCGCCACCAACTGGGTTCCAAACGTCATCTTTTTTGCAGTATTTGTCATTTTCGCCTTGTCCTTTTTGGGGCTCTTCGAAATCACCCTACCTAGCAAGTTTGTCAACAATGTGGACAAGCAAGCGGACAAGGGTGGATTTATCGGCGTGTTCTTTATGGCCTTCACGTTGGTGCTGGTTTCATTTTCTTGCACTGGGCCGCTGGTAGGTACGATTCTGGTAGAGTCTGCTGGAGGACTGATCCTCAAGCCTATCCTGGGCATGTTTGCTTTCTCCATGGCCTTTGCCTTGCCATTTACGGTATTTGCGCTGTTTCCTAGTTTGATGAACAATATGCCGAAGTCGGGCGGTTGGCTCAATAGCGTGAAAGTGGTGCTGGGATTTTTGGAATTGGCTTTCGCCTTCAAATTCTTAAGTATTGCCGATCAGGCCTATCATTGGAATCTTTTGGATAGAGAAATTTATCTCGCGATCTGGATCGTGATTTTCACTCTTATGGGCTTTTACCTTTTGGGTAAAATCGAATTGCCACATGATAGCAAAACCGAAAAGACTTCCGTAGGTGGGCTGATGTTGGCGATCATCACCTTCTCGTTCGTGGTGTATCTGATTCCAGGAATGTTTGGTGCACCGCTCAAAGCACTTTCTGGATACTTACCACCACAGACCACCTTAGATTTTGATTTGACCTCATCGAGGGGTGCAAACGCTAATGTGGAAAGCACCATTTGCGAAGCGCCTAAATATGCTGACTTCTTGCATTTGCCGCATGGCATTCAAGGGTACTTCGATTATGAGCAGGCATTGGCTTGCGCCAAAGAACAAAACAAACCGCTTTTTATCGACTTTACCGGACACGGTTGTGTGAATTGCCGTGAAATGGAAGCACGTGTATGGTCCGACTCGCAGGTGTTGAAACGACTCAAAGAAGATTTTGTGGTAGTTGCGTTATATGTGGATGACAAGACAGAGCTGCCCGAATTGCAATGGTTTAAGTCTGAATATGATGGCAAAATGAAAAAATCAATCGGAAAGCAAAACGCTGATTTTCAAATCACAAGATTCAATAATAACGCCCAACCTTACTACGTCATTCTAGATACAAATGGCGAACTGATACCACCAATCAAGGCTTATGATCTAGAAATTGCTAATTTTGTGACGTTTTTGGATGAAGCCAAAGCGGAATTTGAAAAAAGACAGTAATTATATATGCAGTTTTTGAAGAAGTGGGGTTGGAGTTTGGTATTGTTGGCAGGGATCGTACCAGCGACTATTTATTTTGCCTTTTTGTATCAACCCATTCCTGAAGATGAGTTGGTAGAAGTGCCTGTGGTGGAGGATACCGTACAGGCTTATATTCCTAAAAAATATTATGGAATTATCGTCGATTCTTTGCTGATTGAAGAAGGCAAGATTAGGCGAAATCAAAATCTGGCTGATATTCTGAAGCCATACAATGTGCCCTATGAAAAGATTCATAAAGTAGCGCATGATTCTAAGAAGGTATTTGATGTAAGGAAATTTGTGTCTGGCAAGCCGTATTCGATGCTTTACAAGGGAGACAGTTTGAAAGAAGCGACACACTTCATCTACAGACCAAACGCGATCGATTATGTGGTGATTGATTTTCAGGATTCTGTAAAGATGTATCAGGCCAGTAAGCAAATCGAATTGAAAGAAACAGAGATGGTAGGTGAGATCAACACTTCGCTATATGTGGATATGCTCGAAGCTGGAGGTAACGCTGATTTGGTAAACAAACTGGTGGATGTATTTGCCTGGCAGGTGGATTTCTTTGGGATTCAAAAAGGAGACAACTACAAGATGATCTACGACGAACAATACGTGGATGATGAGTTGGTAGGTATTGGCGAAATCAAGGCGGCATATTTTCAGCATGTGGGTGATTCGTATTACGGTTTCCGATTTGAGCAAGACAGTGTAGGAACCGACTATTTCGATCAGCACGGTCAAAGTCTCCGTCGTGAATTTTTGAAAGCACCATTGAGCTTCACCAGAATTAGCTCCAGATATACCGGTCGCCGTTATCATCCGGTGCAAAAGAGATATAAAGCACACTTAGGCACCGACTATGCAGCGCCAGTAGGCACGCCGATCAGAGCAGTAGCCGATGGCAAAATCATTGCTGCCAAATACCACAGGTTTAATGGCAACTTCGTCAAGATTCAGCACAACGGAAATATTGCGACCCAATATCTACACATGTCGAAGATCGCCAGTGGTATCAAATACGGTCAGAAAGTAAAACGTGGACAAACGATCGGATTCGTAGGATCAACAGGTTTGGCTAGTGGCCCACACTTGTGCTATAGGTTTTGGAAAAATGGCGTGCAAGTGGATGCGCTCAAGGTGGACTTACCACCATCAGAGCCTATTTTGCCTGAAAATATGGCTACCTTTGATTCAGTAAGACTCGTGTGGCAACAGAGATTGGACCAGATGTATTTGCCTGTCGAAGCAGCCGATAGTGTCGTTTACGCCAGCGTTTCCAGGTAAGTTATTGGTTATCAGTTATTGAGTGAATCGGTACTGATTGACCCCAATAACTTATTAACCAATAACCCATTAACTAATCACAAATGAATTACGATATAACTCAAATATCCGATCTGATTAAGAATCGTAGATCCATCTTCCCGAAAAACTATTCTGGAGAAAGGGTGTCTGATGAGGTGATTGCAGAGATGCTCGAAAATGCCAATTGGGCCCCGACCCACAAGATGACTGAGCCGTGGAGATTCACTGTTTTCTGCGATGAGGGTATTGAGGCTTTCGCCAATTTTCAGGCAGAGTTGTATCTGAAGTCTGCTGGCAAGAAGCCAGACAAGGACAAAATCAAAAAACTCAAGTCCAAGCCTTTGATGTGTTCACACATCATTTCTATAGGTATGAAAAGAAACAAATCCATTCCGAAAATGGAAGAGATTGCTGCCGTGGCTGCGGCTGTACAAAACATGCACCTGACCGCCACTGCGCATGGCGTCGGCTGCTATTGGAGTACAGGTGGCGTGACCTACGACAAGAATGCAAATTCTTTCTTTGATCTCGGGGAGAAAGATTTGTTGATGGGCTTTTTATACGTCGGCATGCCCAAAAAAGCTAAGTGGCCCAAGGGCAAAAGAAAGTCCATAGATAAGAAAGTAAAGTGGGTGAGGAAGTAATCACTTACAAATAATCAACTCCCAACGATAGGCCCAGCGCCAGGTGAGGGAGTAGTCTTGGATCCCGGCCATTTTCAAATATTTTTCTAATTCTTCTCTGGTAAAGGATCGTTCAACGGACAACAAAGAATCGTATTTCACCATTTCTGACTTAGACCAATTGGTGATTAAGTACTTGGTGAATAGATAAGATACCCAATGACGATGTAGGTCGTTGATCACCAGGCCCACCCGCACCTGTCTCATCAATTGCTGGAGTAATTCTACGATTTCCTCAGCTTGCATGTGATGGAAAAATAGGCTGGCATGGGCAATGTCAAACTCACGAGCTTTGAACTCTTCCCTCAGAATATTTTCTGCGCTGAATGAAATGTTAGGGTATTTGCTGCAGTTTTTTTGTGCGTAGTCTACAATGTATTTATTCGCATCTATGCCGACCAGCTGAAGGTCTTGGTTGTGTTTCTTGCCCCATTTAGCGAATAGCTTTAGTGTATCTCCACCCCCACATCCTAAATCAACTATTTTATAATTCTCTTGAGGTTTTTTTAGGATTAGTTTTTTCACCCCATTTAGCGAAAGCAGATCTCCACCTAAGTAAGTATTGATTTGATTGAGTTCTCGTAGCGTTTGATTGACTACCTCTCCTTGGCAGAAAAAATCATCCATGATTTCTTCTTTGAGTGAGCGCTGTTTGAGAAAGTCGAACATGGTCTTAAACGGTTTTGAACAATAGACTTTCAAGGGTGAGGCCTGGCCCGAATGCAAAGGAGAGAATTTTTTTATTAGGCTGGGATTTTAGTGGCGACCAAACTTGATTGAGTACAAATAGAACAGTTGGTGAAGACATATTACCATGATTTTTCAAAATTTCATAAGCCTGATGGTTCTGTGTTTTAGTAATTCCCAATTGGTTTTCTATGGCTTCTAGTATTTTCTTGCCGCCAGGGTGAATAGCATATGCATCTATGTCAGTCAGCGCTAAATTGTTCTTAGCTAACAAATCAGAGGTAAGCTTTTGGATTCCACCCTCGATAATTTTTGGCACGTAGGAGGTCAACGCCATTTCAAAACCAAAGTCTCCAATTTGCCATGCCATATCATTTTGGCCGCTTATAAAAAGTTGACTGGCTGAATGCATAACTTCAAGTGCTGGTTTATTTTTTTGAAGTTGACCTGAAACAACCACAGCAGCCGCACCATCCGCGAATAGTGAGTGAGCGAGAAGATTGTCCTCAGTTTGTTCTTTTTGGAGATGTAAACTGCAAAGCTCAACACTTACGATCAAAACCTTGGCTTCTGGGCTATTGTCACAAATTTCTTTGGATAGATTAATCGCATTCATGGCTGCATAGCAACCCATAAAGTTGAGGCTATTTCTTCTAATGTCTGAGGCTAGATTGAGTGCTTTGATTAGATCAACATCTAAGCCTGGTGCGTACATACCGGTGCAGCTTACAGTAATTAAGTGAGTAAATTCTGACAATTGATGATTGTTGTCCAAACAGTCCGTGATGGCCGAAATAGCCAGTGGCAGCGCTTCTTGTCGGTAGATATTCATGCGTTTCTGCGTGCTTGGGAATGGACTTAGATTTTCCTCATTAGAATAGAAGGTGAATGTACCTGGTTGTTTTTTGTAATCATCTAGTACAGAATACCGGTGTTTAATACCAGTAGCCCGGTATAAGACTTTAACTTTTTTATGTTGGTTAGCGTCTTCAGTCAAATGGTCGCACATAAACTGTGCGAGATCCTCTTGAGAGTAACGATTGGCCGGATTGGCTGTTCCTATAGCTGTGATGTAAGCGCCCATTTTCTAAAGTGGAAAATAGCGAAAATTTGGGATTCGAACGAATGATTAAAATGGTAGAATCGGAAACGGATTAGACAAGCATTTAATAAATTGTTGCGAAAAGGCATACAATGACCAAATCCACATTTTTACACCTTCGTTTTCCATTTTCTTTTTTTCTGTTACCTGTTTTCGTTTTCGGAGTAGCAATAGCTCAGCCGGAGGATTGGACCCGAATAGCGTTGGTGTTTTTTATTCTTCATTTTCTGCTATATCCTGCGAGTAATGGATACAATTCCTACTTCGATCAAGATGAGGGAAGTATTGGTGGATTGGAGCACCCACCGGAAGCAACGAAGAACTTATATGGTTGGTCGCTGATTTTGGATTTGCTGGCGCTAGGACTTGGACTATTAATTGATTGGAGGTTTAGTGGTTTGCTTTTAATCTATGGGCTGGTATCCAAAGCTTATAGTCATCCTTTAATTAGACTCAAGAAGCGACCAATTCTGGGATGGCTGGCAGTAGGTGTTTTTCAGGGTTATTTTACATTTCTCATGACGGTTTTCGGAGTTTCTACTTATCACATTGATCTATTTGATTGGCAATGGCAACTTCCTGCGCTGTTGAGTTCGATGTTACTTCTGGGTAGTTATCCTATGACGCAGATCTATCAGCACAAGGAGGATGAAGAACGAGGAGACATTACCATAAGTTTGAAGCTCGGCATCTTAGGAACCTTCTATTTTACAGGCGCATTCTTTTTTATTTCAACTTTAGGATTTATTTACTATTTCACGGAAACCCATTCGCCCCAGACTGGTCTTTTGTTTATCATTCTTATGCTTCCAGTAGTAGGTTATTTCTTTTATTGGTTTTTAATAGTGCGAAAAGATGCCAACAAAGCAGATTTTAGACATACCATGCGATTAAACTTGGTGTCTGCTTTGATGTTGAATCTGTTTTTCTTGATTTTTGCCTTGAATCTTTAAAAGACTCAATGCCTACCATACCCATTCAAAACAATCTGGACCAAAACTTCAAAGACTTATATTTTGAGTTTTATGAAGCTGCCCTGCGTACGGCTATGTATGTGCTGAAACGACAGGATGCAGCGGAAGACGTCGTTCAGAATGTTTTTCTCAAACTTTGGGACAAACGAGGGCAATTGGACCAACTCAACAATCCAAAAGCTTACATCATGCAGATGGCCAGGAATGGAGCCCTGGATGTAGTCAAAAAAGGAGATTACTTGGGAGAAGAATTTATCCCGTTAGAGTTTGAGGAAGATTTAGCCGATACCAATATTGAGCACGATGATATGCGTAAAGCCATTGAGCAGGCTGTTGGACAATTGAGCCCTAAGTGCAGATTGGTTTTTTCCCTGAGTCGATTTGAAGGATTAACCAATCCAGAGATAGCGGAGCATTTGGATGTTTCTATCCGAACCGTAGAAACACAAATTTCTAATGCGCTCAAAAGTTTTAGGACAGACTTACGCCATTACTTTATAGAGTTTTTAGGCTGGGGCCTTCTTGTTGGAAGTCAATGGATTGATAAAGGGTCAGAATTATTTTTGTAATGTTTTACGTGTTTTAACAATTGGTTCGTCTTAGTATCGAGTCCCAAAGGTTAAAAACATGAATGATCAGAAATTTTTCGACCGCTGTGCCCAGAAACTATCTGGAGCCTTTACATCTGAAGAAGAATCGAAGTTTTACGATTACCTGGAGAACAATCCAGATCAAAAGAACGCTTTTCATGATTTTGAAAAGCAATGGGAGACAAGTGGTAAGCTTAAGCTTAAATATGAAGCTGACCCGCAGCTAGCATGGGAGAAGTTTTCCGAACTTAAATCTGACGACCAGCCTACCACCGTACGGTGGATTCATTTTGCCACCCGTCTGGCAGCTATGATTTTGCTGACTGTTGGTTTAGGGTTCTTAATTCGTGAATTCGGAAAAAATGAACCCTATCACTACGCAACTTTTGAGGGCGAAACTAAATGGGTTGTATTACCAGATAGTAGTAGAATCAAATTGAATGAATCTACACTACTTACAGTTGCTTCTGATTTTAACATGGAAGAAAGGAATGTTTCTCTAAAGGGAGAAGCTTTTTTTGAAATTTCCAGAGATGAATCCAAACCGTTTATCATTCAGACCGAAGGAGCCAAAACACAGGTGTTGGGAACTTCTTTCAATATTCGAGCTATCGAAGAGGAGGATAATGTTGAAATATATGTGGTAAGCGGGAAAGTTTCTTTTTCAGCCAAAGATTCAGAACTCATTCTTACTCAAGGAATGGCGGCAAATTTTGATAAATCCAACGATCTACTGGCGCTTGAAGAAAATCAAGCCAATGCATTGGCCTGGCACGTCAATTCTCTCGAATTCAAGGACGCTCCATTGGACAAGGTCTTTGCCGATCTCGAGAATTATTTTGACGTTGAAATAGTCATTGCCAATAACAAAATAAAAAACTGCCGCTTCACGGGCGAATTCAAAAAGCCGAAACTAAAAGAAATATTGAAGGTGATAGCCATTTCTATCGGTATTACTCACACCGAAAACAATAATAGCTATACCATTCAAGGAGAGGGTTGCTCTCCACAACCATAGTCAAATACTCAAAACAATATCTTAAACCAATGAACAAATATTATTATTTGGCCTTGCTATGCCTGTTTTCTACAGGAAGTGTGCTGGCACAGGAAAAAACTGATTTAAAGATTAATACCTATTTTCATGAACTTCCGCTAGAAAAGGTTCTAACCTATTTGGAAGAGCAATCAGATTACACCTTCTCCTATAGCTCTAGTGCTATACCCTTAGATGAAAAAGTAACACTTAAAGAACAAGATATTTCCTTCTGGTATGCACTAGATGAATCGTTAAAATATTTGCCTGTTTCTTACGAAGTGGTAAATCAAAATATTGTACTAAAGTATAATGAATTGACTCAAACGATTCGGGGTACTATTCTAGACAAGGACACAAAACAGCCCATTTTTGGCGCAACCGTAATGGTTGTTGGCTCGGATCCTTTGATAGGAGCCACAACGGATATGAATGGCAATTATCGATTGACCAATGTGCCTGTTGGCCGATTGACGCTACACTATGGCTATTTGGGTTATGAAGAAGGCGCAATTCCCAATGTACTATTAGGTTCTGGTAAGGAGCTGATATTGGATGTGGAGTTGGTCGAATCTGTGATAAAGATGGAAGAAATCGTGGTGAGTGCCACTGGCATTGGGTCACAGCCGCTCAACGAAATGGGTATGATCAGTGGGAGATCATTTACTGTTGAGGAAACCAAAAGATACCCCATAAGTATTGGTGATCCCATGAGACTGGCTTCTTCTTTTGCTGGCGTCATGGGAACTGACGACGACTCTAATGAAATTGTGATTCGAGGGAATAGTCCTCGAGGTATACTTTGGAAAATGGAAGGTGTTGAAATTCCCAATCCCAATCACTTTTCCAGCGAAGGGGCTTCTTCTGGAGGGATCAGTATGTTTAGCACACAGGTTATTTCTAGATCAGACTTTTATACTGGTGCGTTTGCGCCGATTTATGGAAATGTGCTTTCTGGTGTATTTGATATCAATTTGAGAAAAGGAAATAATGAAAAGCATGAGCATACAGTTCAGGCCGGATTGTTAGGAATAGACCTTTCTTCAGAAGGACCAATTAGTAAATCTTCGGGTAGCTCTTATTTGTTCAATTATCGATATTCTACCCTATCTATTCTGAGTGACCTTGGTGTTGTAGAAATAGATGAGAATGAAAAGAATACCTTTCAGGATTTAGCTTTCAAAGTAAATTTTCCAACTGAGAACATGGGGACCTTCTCTGTTTTTGGCATGGGCGGACTAAGCAAATATTCGAGGACCGGCGAGGGGTTTCGAGAAGATATTGAAAAATACAATATGGGTGTAATTGGTGTATCTAATGATCTGATCCTCAATAGTAGTACATTTTTAAAGACTAATGTATCTGTCTCAGGGACTGAGGTTGGGAATGATGAGTTCGTGAAATATCAACAAGACACCATTAATGTGGATTATAATAATCTTGAATCATTCAAGAAAAGCTATACCAGGGGGTCAGTCATCTTGAACAAAAAGTTTAATTCCCGGCATATTTTAGAATTAGGAACTGTTATTAGTTGGTTGGATTATGATTTTGTAGAGCGGGAGCATAACATTAATAATGCAGATCCTTTTGTTGATCTGGTTTTGTTTAATGATGAAGGCGCTTCAGGTACTCAACAAGCTTTTGTGTCATGGAAGTTTAGAATTACCGAGAAGCTGAGTCTGGTTAATGGCTTACACTATTTCAGGTTTAGTTTTACAGGAGAGGATTCGTGGGAGCCTCGCTCAAGTCTCAAGTGGCAATTCAGAGAGAATCAATCTATCACTGCCGGTTTTGGTATGCATAGTAGATTGGAGTCTTTGGAGTATTACCTCGGAAATCATATCAACAGCGATGGCACTACCGTTGACAACAATCCTAATCTGGGCATGTCCAAAGCCAATCATTTCGTTTTGGGCTATGATCGGGTGTTAGGGCCAAGTTTATACTTTAAAACTGAAGTGTACTATCAACATCTCTATAATATTCCTATTTCTAACAACCCTGCTTTTGGTTGGTATTCGTCGATCAATTCTTCGGATGACTATTCAACAATCCCACTTGTAAATGAGGGCACTGGAGAAAACTACGGAATAGAAATGACGCTGGATAAACGATTTTCTAGAAACTACTATTTTATGGTCAATGGTTCCATTTTCGAATCCAAATACAAAGGCGGAGATGAAATTGAGAGAAACTCCAGATTCAATGGCAATTTCACTTATCATGGTTTGGGAGGTAAGGAATGGAAGGTTGGTAAGAACGGGAAAAACAATATCCTTGGTGTAAGCGCTAAAATTTCTTATGCTGGAAATAAGCGGCTAATTCCTATTGATTTAGAAGAATCAATAGATCAAGGCCGACAAGTGAATGATTTTGATCGTGCTTTTGAAGAACGAGCGCCCGATTATTTTAGGTTTGATTTGCAAATTAGCTATCGAAAAAACAGAGCTAAATCTACTTCCGAATGGCGACTGGATCTACAAAATGTAACAGGACGAATGAACTATGGAGAACAGTATTACAATGATGGTTTGCAGCAGATTGTTCAGGAGGATCAGATTGGATTAATACCCGTACTCAGTTACCGAATTGAATTTTAGCAACTAATTGATAATCACTTCAAAATTTATTTAAATTTGCCACCCCAAATACATATTCAGGAAGTGGCGAACGTCGCCCGGCGCAGTCCGGTAGCGCATCGTTTCGATACCCTGTTTTGTTACTAATTCGGGATGTGGCGCAGTCCGGTAGCGCACCACGTTAGGGACGTGGGGGTCGCAGGTTCAAATCCTGTCATTCCGACTATAAAGATGAAGGCAGTCAGCAATGGCTGCCTTTTTTATATTAGAATAAGTTTATAAGTTCTAATTTGGATTAACGTTTAGACCTATCATGAAAAAAATGTTATTGACACTGTGCTTAGCAATCTTTATGAGCTCTTATAGTTTGGCACAAACAGATAATGCTATTGAAAAGACAAAAATCGGCTTGTTTAAAACTAAGGCGGCCTACAAAAAGTGTGGGATCACCATGACCAACGCGCAGTTTTTTAAGCTTATTGGCGAAGATTCGAATATGAGTGAATTTGTGAAGCCTCTGGCGATCAACTATATGGGAGATGCCTTGCTCACAGCAGCGTCAAGCGTATTAATTTTCTGGCCTATTGGTGAGCATATTGCGGGCAATGATGATCCTAATTGGACGCTAGCTTATATTGGGGCTGGCTGTGCACTATTGTCCATTCCATTCAAAAAGGGGTTTGAAAAAAATGCAGACAAAGCCATGAAATTTTATAACAATGGCTATCAGAAAGTCGCTGTAGATTTTAGGCTGAACTTGAATGCCAATGGTTTGGGGTTGGCTATGAAATTTTAGAGTCATAGAAGTTCCTAAATGGAGACGGTCTCAAAAATAACGGCACCTGTCAGGCTGAGGTACTCGAAGCCCCACTGACAGAAGCAGACTATGTTTCGACGTAGTTTAACTTGATAGAAATTCCAATAGGTCTTCTTTTGAGACAGGCTCCTTTCTGTTCCGTTCGTGTAAATTTCAGAACCATAACTAGCTTGGAGCGTTTCTTTCTTTTTTTACTAATCAAATCATTGTATGCGTACATTATTACTTTTTTTGGTGTGTCTTAGCGCTATTGCTAAGGCTCAGGACTCTACAGACTACTATTACAAAATACCAGAATACCCAGAAAGTTACAATGCTGGTACAGTGGCAGCTCGAATGGTAGATGGATTAGGTTTTAGGTACTATTGGGGTACGATAGGGTTGAAGGCCGAAGATTTGGCTTATCAACCATCTCCAGAAGCTAGAACGGCTGCAGAAACCATTGATCATATTTATGAGCTTACCAATGTTTTGGTAAACGCTACGAAAAAACTGCCCAATGACTTTACAAAAGAGAATGAGGAAGAATTGACCTTTGAAGAAAAAAGAGCCAAGACACTACAAAACATCAAAGAGGCGAGTGAGATTTTGAAGCAAAGCACGGCAGAAGATCTGGAGAGTTACAAGATAATATTCATCAGTTCTAGAGGGCGTACAGAGTATCCATTCTGGAATCAGCTCAACGGTCCGTTGGCAGATGCCATCTGGCATGTTGGGCAAGTGGTGTCATTTAGACGGGCTTCAGGAAATCCGTTCAATTCGAACGTGAGTGTATTGAGGGGGAGACTGAAGGACTAAGGGTACTCAGTAAAAATACGGATTTTATTGTGATAGGACGTTAAGCTCGTGGTAGTTAGCCATTTTTTGATAGTTTTGGTCTATGGTAGAATATAACCCCAAGAGCTGGCTAAACTTACTCTTTCATAGCTACAGCCGATATGTTTTCAGACGTTTGTTGCCTGCGCTGATGTACGTCACAGTCTATACGTCATTTATCACCTATGTTTTTTATGAGTTAGACATCAACTTTGTCAGTACCACATCGGTTCACAGTATATTGGGTATTGTACTAGGATTCTTTTTGGTATTTAGAACCAATGGCGCTTATGACAGATGGTGGGAAGGTCGAAAAGTTTGGGGAGAGTTAGTAAACAATACTCGAAATCTGGCGATCAAGTTTTCAATAATGGTGCCTGGAAGCCATCCTGAAAGACAATATATCACAGAATGTATTGCTGCTTATCCTAAGGCATTGAAGGAGCACTTGAGAGAAGGAGTACCGGTAGAAATGGGACAGGAGATGGTGGAAAAGCTGAAGATGGAGAATCTCGATCATATACCTAACGCCATTGCTAAAAGACTCATTGGAATTACCAACCTGCTAAAGAAAGACAAAACAATTGATCAGGAACAATACCGAGTACTCGATGAGCAGTTGGTAGCTTTGACTGATATCATGGGTAAATGTGAACGAATTAGAAATACACCTATTCCTTATTCATATAGCATGTTTATGAAGAAGTTTATCTTCACATTCATAGCTACGCTACCATTCGCTTTTGTAACGGTATATCATTATTGGACCATTCTGATCGTAGTATTGATACTATATATTTTGATGAGTATCGAATTACTGGCAGAGGAGATAGAAGATCCGTTTGGCTCAGACATCAATGACTTGCCGACAGATATTCTAGCAGGCAAAATCGAAAAGAACGTAAGAGAAATTATGGACTAAGGTTCATCAGGCAAAAAACCAGAAATCTAATACTGGTTTTTTGCCCCATTTTTTTAATTGTTCTCTTATTTCAACTTGTCCATCCGGAGAAGCTACCACTATCATGAGCTGTGGGTGGTCTAGGTTCTGAATCTCTTCAAAGTGAGCTAGCCTAATGCCATAAACATCCTTCCCTATTTTGTTTTCATTGTCGCAGACCCAGTGAAACTGGTTTTCCTGCTGAAGGAGTAATTTGGCCATGTCTTTGCCGTTTCGGCCAGCTCCCCACAATACTAACGGTCTGGACAGGTCTCTATCTAGTTCGTAGAAATTTTTAATCTTTAGGTCGAAGTACCTGTTGTCCTTATATTCTTCCCATGTACGCGAAATCCGATTGGATCGGTCCCTCCAATGGTGCAATACTTTATCCAATCCAGCGATCTTCATACCATGCTTATAGAACCTGAAAGTCAGGTCATAGTCCTCTGGATATATCTCCGAGTCAAAAGCTCCTACGGCATCAAAATCATCTTTATGTGCTAGCCAACTATGTGATGGGATCACACATTCTTTGTAAATCTCTTCGTAGTGGACACTTCTACGTGCTACATCGTTGAGCCAACGCTCATAGCGGAGAAATCCATCACCTACTTCACCTTCATCAACGAAATGTTCCGTACCCCCAGCAATAATTGTTCCCTTGCCATGCTTTTGCCATTCATCAACAAGTACTTCCAGTTTATCAGCTGGCATTTTATCATCGGAATCCATCCGATTGATTAGTGTTCCGTTGACATGCTTGTATCCCTCTTGTAGCGTTGGGATGAGCTTGGGTTTTGTGCTATGAAATACACGGACACGGGCATCCTTTTGCGCGTAAGCTTCTAATATTTCTGGCGTACGATCTGTAGAATGATCATTAACGGCAATCAATTCCCAATGAGGGTAGGTTTGAGCTAGGATTGAATCCAGACAGGCAGGCAAATAAGGCTCGGTGTCCTTCGTGGCCATAATGATAGAGACAAGGGGCTGAGGTTCTTCATTCATTGCGCAAACCTCGATAATCTGGAAGTGAATTCAAACCGTAACGGTGATGCTTATTGGATTCTCACGTCATGAAAACCAGCTCGTTTCCATTGTCCTTCTTCTTTTACCCATGAGTGAGAAACCCTGATCCTTCTTGAGAATACTTCGCCATTTAAAACTCCATCCATTTCTATAACACCAGTCACATAGGCTGATTGATCATATAGTATGAGTTGCTTGTCTTTGAACTGATATTTAGTAACCTCAAGTGCTCCGTTTTCTAGCTGCTCTTTTCTATTTTTCAAATAAGTCATCCAAGCTTCTTTGGAAATGGCAGGGCTACTTCCATTTACATGTGTGTACTGGTCGGTAGTCAATTGATTGAGTTTGTTGATATCAACTTTTTCAAATGCCAGATTAAACTCGTCTATGGTTTGAGAGAGCAATTTTGAATCTGACTCAGTAGAGGTTTCAACATGACAAGAAATGAATACAACTAAATAAACGAGGTAAGTATATATTTTCATTGTTTCGGATTTATGTAGTTAGTTTTCCTGATTTACACTTGATAGTCATATGCTCTCCATTTTCTAAATAATCCAGTTCAAAATCATTTAAAACACAGGGAATCTCTGTTGGCATCCAATGCCGTCCTTCTTTGACGACTATTAGGGCACCTTCATGATCACCCACCCAACAGAAATTTTCATTCCAAGCTTTCGGGTTTATAGGCTGAACACCTTTGTTGGTCATTAATTCATGACTCATTTCTAGTGTATTCAAAACGGGAAGCCCGATTTCATTCACGCAGATGACATCATTGATGTCAAAAGTTTTTTTGGCTGGGTAATCAAGTGAGGGTCGTTCAATAAATTCAGCAATGTTTCCATCAGGGTCAAAGAAATAAATAGAGCGACCAGTATCAAAGTGAATAATCTTCTCTTCTTGGAAAGGCAGGAGTTCAATTTCGCGCGATTCTAGATACTGGATAGAAGATTCCAAGCTGCCTGTAGGAATTAAAAAACAAAAATGATACAAGTTAGGTGGGTCAAGTTGTTGGCTAAAAATAAATTCAGTAAATCCTGCTTGTATCACGAGTTGGTCAGTAGTACTTTTTTTTATTCCAAAGCCTAAAACATCGGCATAAAAACCCTGCTGCTTTTTAACGCTTTTGGATCCTAATTTTAGTTTGTTAAATTTCATCTTGGTTAGTGGAGTTCGATTCTAGAATATATAAACAGATTTTTAGAATGTTAGTTTCGTCTAATAATTTTAGTCGATTTGGGGATAATTCTTATATTTGAAATTAACCAATCGAATATCAATCAAGAATGCAAGTCAGAGGATCAGTAATCAAGAGTATAGATAGTTTTGTTGCGGATAATCACGGGAGCAAATACGAAGAATGGAAAAAGGGATTATCGGCAGCATCGAATTTATTGCTTTCTTCGGTATCTACCTCCAATTGGTATCCAGTAGAACCAGGTGTGATCGTACCTACAGAGGTGCTTTGCGATATGTTTTACGATGATAAAAAGCAAGGGGCGTGGGAATCTGGTCGATATAGCGCTAAGATGGGCTTGACTGGAATTTATAAGGTGTTTGTCCTAATTAGCTCCCCCTCATTTATGCTGAAAAGAGCTTCTCGCGTGATTGCTACTTTTTACGAGCCTACAGATTTAACTGTAGCTCATAGTTCAGATACATCTATGGTTATTCAATTCACCAAATTGCCAATTAAAAATGAATTGATAGAATATCGAATTGCCGGGTGGATGGAAATGGCCTTAGAAATCTGCGGATGCAAAAACCTGAAAGTTGACATCACCAAATCAATGGCTAAGGGCAACAGTGTTTTTGAAACCACAATCAACTGGGACTAAGCCTTAGAGTTTAAAATCAGGATTATAAATCAACCCTAGAATATTTCCCCATGGATCCTTCACGGTAGCCACTTCCAAAGCGCCTCCAACATTAGTAGGAGGTTCATGCTCTGTGGCGCCTAAATCTAAGAAATGCTGATACCTACCACGGATATCTTCTACTCCCCAATAATTGATTACACTTTCGGCTTTTTCTGTCGTAGGAGTCGATTCTGGTTGTAGACCTAATTCGTAGCCAGCCACATTGAAGCCGACGTATCCGTCTTCTTCGAAATACGGAGAAACTTCAAAGGCTTTCGTATACCATTCTGTAGCTTCTTTAATATTTCCTACTTTATAAATTGCTGTTCGTAATCCTAGAATTGCCATGCGCGTATTGCTTTAAATTTCATTTCAAATGTAAGCTTATTTTTCGCTTTAGAAGAAACGATTCTTCGTAATATTGGTCTTTGATTTATGAATTATTTAAACCCTAATGTGGTCGTGCCGTATGCGACACTATGAATGATACACTAATGAAAAATATTTACATTTTACTTCTAGTATTACTGGCCGCTTGTACGCCAAACAAAGACCCACAAAAGATTATCGACAAGGCTATTGCCGCTCATGGAGGACAACTTTTTGAAGGGCGTACGGTGACTTTCGATTTTCGGGATAAGCACTATTTGGTTCAACGAAAGCCCGAGGGCTATACTTATATCCGTTCGTTCGAAGATGATAGTTTGGGCCAGGTCAAAGATGTATTAACTAATAGCACGGAACTTGAGCGATATGTCAATGACACACTTCTATATATTAGTGATGAGTGGAAATTCAAATATGCAAATTCAGTAAACTCTGTCTTGTATTTTTTTCAATTGCCTTATGGGTTGAATGATGCTGCTGTTGTAAAGAAGTATTTAGGCCAAAAAGTGATCAATCAAAAACTCTATGAGAAAGTTCAAGTGACTTTTAAGCAAGAGAACGGCGGGAAGGATTTCGAAGATGTATTTGTATACTGGATCAATGCAGAAACTAATACATTGGACTTTCTAGGTTATTCCTATTTGACAGATGGAGGAGGAGTAAGATTTCGTCAGGCGGTGAATCGCAGAACAATCAAAGATATGGTTTTTCAAGATTACATCAATTTCAAGCCAGCGGATAAAAACGCTCCAGTCGAGTCCCTTGATCAAGCTTTCATCGAGGCTTCCTTGGTCGAACTATCACAAATTGAAAATGAAAATATTGAAGTGAAATAGGTAATGCTAGATTGAATTATCTACTTGTCTCAATATTTAAATCGGTACGTTTACATGTCTTTCAGCATGGTATGAAGATCTTACCAATGGACCTGACTCGACATATTTCAATCCTCTTTTCAATCCTTCTTCTCTATATTTATCGAATTGATCGGGATGAATAAACTCCGCTACTTCAATGTGCATTTTGGTTGGCTGTAAGTACTGACCCAAGGTCAGAATATCTAACCCATGCTCTACCAAATCATCCATGGCTTTGTGCACTTCGTCTACTGTTTCACCCAGCCCCAGCATGATACCAGATTTGGTACGTTGACCATATTCCTTGGTCAGCTTGATTTGCTTTAAGCTCCTGGCATATTTGGCTTGTGGACGAACTCTTCTATAAAGGCTTTCTACGGTTTCCATATTGTGAGAGACCACTTCTTGTCCACCATCAATCATACGATAAAGTGCTTCCCATTTTCCTTTTACATCTGGGATCAAAATTTCAATAGTTGTCTCCGGTGAAGCCTTTTTGGTTTCTACTACTGTCTGATACCAAATTTCTGCCCCACGATCTTTTAACTCATCACGATTAACCGAAGTAATCACCGCATGCTTTACACCCATGGTTTTAATGGCATCAGCTACACGCTTAGGTTCATCTGTATCGTACTCTGGTGGTCTACCAGTAGCTACAGCACAGAAGGTACAGCTACGTGTACAAACGTTTCCAAGAATCATGAAAGTAGCAGTACCGGCTCCCCAACATTCACCCATGTTTGGGCAATTGCCACTCTCACAGATTGTATGAAGCTTGTTTTCATCTACAATCTTTCTCACATTAGCATAGCTTTGGCCTACTGGCAACTTCACTCTCAACCAATCTGGCTTCGTGCGCTTTCTGGCTTGCTTTCCGTCGACTACTGGTAATTCTATCATGAAACTCGAAATTTGTGCAAAGAAACAAACAAGTGTACTAACTTGGAGGGTTTACGAGTGGTTTTTTGAAAAGATCAGAGTATGGCTACTTATTTTCTATGACCGTAGAACAGCGTAATGAAAGCCGACAAATAAACAGATTTGTTGTCTTCCACTGGCATCAACTCTACTTCGCCGGCATAGGCTTCTATCATAGATCCTATTTCAAATCCAGTCACATTACTCTTGAAAGCACCCATTTCAAAAGTCATAGAAGCTTTCAGGTTTAAGCCAGGTTTGATTTTTGATTCCCCAAGCCCTTGAAACAAATGACCGGTTCCTGTAATGGATTGATATGAATATAATACTGGTGTTTTCCCTGGGCCTACGGTCTTTGGATCATACCCAAAAGGCACTGCCGTGCGGCTATCTCCTACTTTTACATAATATGGAGCAACTATTCCAATGGTTGGACCAGCGGCAATAGAAGCATTGATTTGAACACCTTGTTGTGGTGCTTTCTTGAATAGAATAAAATCTCTTCCGTATTGTGCTCGAATGGCATACAAATAATTGGATTTGCCATAAATAAATGGATTTCCAGCTGCTGAATTTCTTCTATGCTCATTGGGATGCTTCACATTCATCAGCTCGAACCCAATGGTACGAAATTGGGTCTCACTAAGCGCACTAGAGAACTTCATCACGAACCCACCAATCAAGCCACCATTTGTGTTCTTATTGATGCCCCAAATAAACTCTTTGGTATAGTCGTAATGACCAGACGATTGGGCGACGGCACTAGTTGCAAAAAATGCAAGGCATGATATAAGTAAAAGCTTTCTGCGCATATTCTTAATAAATCTAACAACTTCATCCACTTATTACATTACTCAGACAAAATTAAATTCTGATAACTTTTGATTTGAAGTGTAGGTACTTAAGCTTTGCAAAATAACGTTTTTTCAAAATTTAAAGTTTAATGGGCACCTTAAAAAACCAATATCTTGGAAACCTTCGTACCGAAGGCCTGCATATTCCTTCGGGGAATAAGATCATAACTGATGCTCCGGTAGATAATATGGGCAAAGGTGAAGCATTCTCTCCTACCGATTTGATGTCATTTTCGTTGAGTGCGTGTATGATGACTATCATGGGGCAAGTCGCTGATCGCGAAAATATTGCCATGGAAGGCTTGACTACTGATATCACCAAAGTGATGTCCGCCAGCCCAAGAAAAGTGTCAGAAATTCATGTCAATTTCAATTGGCCTAAATTGGAACTGACTGACAAACAAAAAAAGATGCTCATCAATGCAGCCAAAACTTGCCCCGTTGCTTTAAGTATCCATCCGGATATCAAATTAGAAGTAACTTTTAATCTGAATTAACTTACTTTTTTGGATTTAGCCCGTATAAACCTTTTTTCATAGAGATAAACCTATCATCAATGCTCAAAGATCTTCGCATCAACAATTCACTAACCGGAAAGAAGGAACTATTTGAACCTATTCATGCCCCACATGTAGGCATGTACGTCTGTGGACCTACCGTTTATAGTGATGTGCATTTAGGCAATGTCCGTACCTTCTTGAGTTTTGATGTGATTTTCAGGTATCTCATGCACCTTGGCTATAAAGTTCGATACGTTAGAAACATTACGGATGTAGGACATTTGGTCAACGATGGTGACGAAGGCGAAGATAAAATTGGCAAAAAAGCTAAGTTAGAGAACCTAGAGCCAATGGAAGTGGTTCAACGTTACACGCAGGATTTCCATCAGGTCATGGCCATGTTCAACACACTGCCGCCGAGCATTGAGCCGTCGGCTACCGGTCACATTCTTGAGCAAATTGAGATGATCGAGCTATTGATAGAAAAAGGCTTGGCCTATGAGGTGGAGGGTTCGGTTTACTTTGATGTCAATGCCTATCAAAAAGACCATGATTATGGCAAACTTTCGGGTAGAAAAATAGAAGAACTCTTGTCCAACACCAGAGATTTGGATGGGCAAGATGAAAAAAGAAACTCAGTAGATTTTGCGCTTTGGAAAAATGCTTCTCCAGAACACATCATGCGTTGGAACTCACCATGGGGTGCTGGTTTTCCAGGCTGGCACTTGGAGTGCACCGTGATGGGTAAAAAATATTTAGGACAAACTTTCGATATCCATGGCGGAGGAATGGACCTAAAATTCCCTCACCATGAATGTGAACTGGCGCAGTCTGTAGGTGCTCATGGTACTGATCCTGTGAAGTACTGGATTCATACCAATATGCTGACGGTGAATGGTCAAAAGATGAGTAAATCCCTCGGTAATTCTTTCTTACCGAGAGAATTGTTCTCAGGTGATCATGAGCTCTTAGATAAGGCTTATAGCCCAATGACCACTAAGTTTTTCATGTTGCAATCGCATTATGCCAGTACATTGGATTTTTCCAATGAAGCCCTAAGTGCTGCCCAAAAAGGCTATCGCAAACTGATGAATGGATTGAAAACGCTACGTGGTTTATCTGCAGAAGGAATTGCTGATGGCGAACCAAACGAAAAAGCCATTCAACAAATCAATAGCCTGTGCGACAACTGCTATCGCGCAATGAATGACGACTTCAATACGGCATTGGCCATTGGTCATTTGTTTAACCTTTTGAAGAAAATCAACTCCATTCATACTGGAGTGCTTTCCATTGCCGAAATAGGGTCAGATACGTTCAATCGAATGAAGACTACGTTCGAGTCTTTTGTATTGGATATACTCGGCTTGAAGGAAGAAAGTAATGTAGATTTTGATGGTTTGATTGACGTTTTAATCAATGTCTACAAGGAAGCTAAAGAAGCCAAAGACTACGACAAAGTAGACGAAATCAGAAACGGCCTAAAAGCCCAAGGTGTCGTGCTCAAAGATATGAAGACAGGAATTGATTGGGCGTACGAGGAGTAAGTCTATCTCCCATTTGAATCTTTATAAATGTATTCGCTTAGACAGTAGGCATGCAGAGTATATTTTGAATTCTATAAGTCGAATGATATTTTAGAGGTGGCCTTATATAATTTCTTTAATCAACCTTAGCCTTTTACACCTCGATGAAATTCATACTTTTCAGCATATTCATTGCGATATGCTCGTTGACTTTTGGGCAAAATTCAAAATCATTCTATATCCATTTACAGGATAGCCAAACCAATGAACCTATTCCCTACGCCCACATATCAAGTAAAGGGGAACTAGTGGCCATTACAGATCATTTTGGAAATGCCACGATTTCAAAAAGTTCAGACGCCACTTATCGAACAACGTGTATTGGATATAAAGCTTTGACGTTTTCTAGTGAAGCTTTTTCTCTTCATAAGAAAACAATACTAACACTAATTCCAGATCAAAAAGTACTTAAGTCCGTCACTATCACCCCCACCACCCTTGAAGACATGATTAGAGAAGTATATGATAATATTCCTAATGCTTATATATCCAAACCTCATTTGTTGAGTGGTGAGTTGACAGAAAAATACATGGATACCCTTGGACACGCACAAATTACATCCTCAGCCCAATTACAAGTGCAAAAGGAGTCCTATACCAGGAAGCATAGCAAAGGGGAGGTTAAAATAGATTCGCTATCTAAGACTTATAATGTGGCAAACTCGGTTTATACCCAAATCTATGCAGGTGCTCATATACCTCATCGTTTTGATTTTGTAATGAAGCGAGAAGAGTTTATTAATCCTTCTGGGTTTAATAAATATGATTATATGTACTTGGGAGAAATCAGTCTCCAAAACCGGAAAGTAGATGTGATTGGTTTTACACCAAACTCCTCATCTCTGGTAGAAGGACAATTCAAGGGAAAGATTTATGTAGATATGATGGAAAAGGTTTTTCTAAAAGCCGAATATCAATACACGAAGTCTGGTCTACTCGGAAACCCAGAGTCTAGGTGGCCGGACCAACGTCTTTTTATTACAGAATATAATTTAAGTGATGAGGGTTGGTATTTTGCGTATACTTGGGATGAAGCCGTATTGAAAAGTAAGAATTTTTTATTGAGTCAATATTTTAAAACTAAGTCAATTGACTTCGATACACTAGTGAACTGGAGTTATGAAGAAAAAACACATTTTCACGATGTGATAGAAAAGAAAGCTGGGGATAGCTTGATCATATTAAATGATATGCCAGTTGTTGATTCCGTGCCACAAGTCGAATTTTCCAGAACTTCAGGCAAACTGTATAAGCTGGTATCCAAATTGGAATTGGGTTTTGGTATTCAAATTTATACTTTGATGAGCAATGAACTTCGAGCTACAACTACGCTCAATTATCAAAACGATCAATTGAATTGGGATGAGTCATTTCATATTTCACCAATTACTATCGGTGTTTCTGGAATGATTAGATATGCTTTTATGAGCAAATGTTTTGCAACATTCACTCAAGCAGAAAACTACAATAGCTCTGTTAAGAATAAACACTGGGATTTAGGTTTATTGTATCGTTGGCAATTCAATTCCAAGAGACCAACCTATATGAATTTACATTTAGGATATGCCGAATTTGTGAGCCGTTTTGCTTTTGATAAGCAAGATGGAGTTCAGCCTTTTTTTAAACAAAAGAATATTGGAATGGTTGCTGGGATAGGTTACGAAGTACGACTTAACCCCAGATGGAAATTAGGATGGCAATACAAATATTTTCTATCATTAGGTACTAAAGAAAAGTTCTACCTGAAGGAAAAGTATGGCATCTTCAATATTTTTAGCAAAAACCATGAATATTCTTCAGAATTGATGAATTGGTCAGTTAATGGAGAGACACAAATCGATCCTATATACATATTTGACAATCACTCCTTTGATGTTTCCCTTATCTTTTCCTTATGAGAAGGATTAATCCCTAATAATCAAACCTTCTGGTCAGATCATTGAGGCTTTTCTTGGATCCTACAAAAGTCACCAAATCTTTGAGACGAAGTCTGGTATATCCATGTGAGATGATCATTTGACCTCCGCGTTTGATGGATAGAATGATAACATCTGCTGGCAGGCGCAAATCTCTCAAAGGCACACCATGCAAATTCGGATTCATTACTTCTAGATCTCTGGAATCTTGTCCGGGCTCCATACCAAGCAAGAGTGAAGTAGCTTGAGGCGACCTTACATAATGATCCATCAGACTAACCATGGCCATAGAAGGGTCGACAATTCTTACCCCTAGGTTTAAAAACTTATCATAATACAATCGATCTGTTAGCCGAACGATGATATCGGGCGTACCAAAGTGGTGATAAGCCAGTTCACAAACTTCAAGGTTTTCACGGTCGGCCAGCATACAAACAATTGCTTCAGTTTTTGCTGCACCCATGTCTTTAATTTGCTGAAGGTTGATTTTGTCCATATAATGGATTACGATCCCCTCAGGTTCATCTATGCTGCCTTTCTTCATCAGTGTCACAATCTGAACCTGCCAATTGTTCGTCATCAGTTGTTTGGCTAATGCTACAGACTGACTTTCAAAACCGAAAATAATAGCGTCTCTGATCCCGTCAGTTTGAAACTTGGCTCGGGTTTTATCTTCACCCACTTTTCTTAGGGCATACTTAAACAGGGGAGGTCCTACGATTTGATTGAGTACAATGATTCCGATCATTATGGTTGCAAATTCCGGCCCCCATTCTGGGAATTGGTTAGAAACCAGAGCGGTTAAACCAAGTGCTACCCCTGCTTGAGTGACATAAGGCATCCAGCCTACATGTACAAACCGAATGGGATCTTTCGCAATAAACCCTCCAGCATAAGATCCGCCTATGATGGTTATCAAACGAATGCAGAAAAAGAATAATGCAATCGGCCAAATACTAAAAAGAATGTGAATATCTAAGGAAGCACCCGTCAACGTGAAAAAGGCCGCATAAATCATAGGCCCTGTTTTTTCCAGTATGGACAAGAACTCAGGTTTAAATCGAGAGTAGTTAGTGATGTATAGGCTTGCAATAATACAAGTAATCAAAGGTTCAAGTCTGATATGATGACCAGGGATGACATCAAGTGTGCCCAGCAGATGATTGATAAAATAAACCCCCCACCCAAGCAAAACTATAACTACGGCCTTTGTGTCAGATTTGAGTCCAAAACCAAGAAATACATCGAGTAATCTACCCAATAAGTATCCTATCCCTGCGGAAATTAGTATTTCTAAAACCGGAAATAATACACTGATATATTTGAATTCGTTTCCGCTCACGAGCGAGATGCTCATGGCAAAGCACATGGCGAACAATACAATAACTATGAAATCTTTAAGTACGGTGACACCCATTACAGTTTGGGTGAACGGCCCTTTGGCTCTGAGTTCGTTGATCACAGCTATGGCTGAAGCTGGTGACCTAGCTACGAATACGGTACCTGCCAATAGTGCGACGGCCAGTCTCGTGCTGAAATTCATATCGGCCATAAATGAGATATGATCAGCTAAAAAGAAAACTGTGAGACTGCCTATACCAAATGAAAAGAAAAGCTGTCCCAGCGTATTCCATTTGATGCTATTGATTTTAGAAATCAATTCTCTAAAGTATAATTCTGCTCCAGCAGCAAATGCGATAAAGGCTAAGGCTAATTCATTGATAAAGTTGAGTTCACCAATCGATTGAGATGGGATTAGATCCAAAACGAAAGGGCCACACAAAATACCAGTCATTAAAAAACCGGTAATAATGGGTAGGTTAGCTTTTTGAAAAACTGACGCAATTCTATTAGCGGCAATGGACACTACTCCAAACCCAGCAATTAGAATAACTGTAAGTTTTATACTATCAAAATTGAGATCCATCTACAAGCGCATAATTTGGATTAAATTCTAAAATAGTCAATATCTTTAAAAGGGTTCCAATTATGGACTGCTTTTACGGGCTAAAATTTTATATATGAATATTCTTATCACAGGAGGTACAGGTTTGTTAGGAGGAAGGCTAGTAGACTATTTTTCAAGTCTTGGAATGTTCCCGCGATTGTTGAGCAGGAAGGAAGATTTGAACGCAGAGATTTCACGTTTCGAATGGAACATTCGTGAGAGTAAAATTGACCCTAGCGCCTTAGAAGGTGTTGATGTATTGATTCATTTGGCTGGTGCTAATGTGGGTGAGGGTAGATGGACAGCCAACCGCAAAAAGGAAATTATAGATAGTAGAATAGATTCAACACAACTGCTTTATGAGGCAGTTGCTGGAATGCAAAACAAGCCCAAAACACTAATTTGTGCTTCAGCTACCGGTTACTATGGCCTTCAAGAATTTGATCACGAATCTCAGGAGGATGAAAATGCGGGTGGTGATTTTCTAGCACAAGTATGTGAAAAATGGGAATCAGAGGCCGATCGATTTCAGGATTTGGGATTAAGAGTTGTCAAGTTGAGAACCGGAGTCGTTTTTGACGAATCTGGAGGGGCACTTCAAAAAATGACGCTACCTATTCGTTGGTTTGCAGGAGCTCCATTGGGTTCAGGTAAGCAAATAATTCCCTGGATTCATTGGAAAGATTGGTGTGGAGCTGTTGGACATTTGGTTAATGAAAATGAACTATCAGGCGCTTACAATCTGGTGGCTCCAGAACCTGTAACTAATGCAACATTGACTCGTTTGATTGCAAGGGTTATTGGAAGGCCATTGTTTTTGCCCAATGTGCCGGCGTTTGTTCTGAAGTTGATGCTAGGAGAGATGTCATCTATTGTATTGAGGGGACATAAAGTATCTAGCCAGAAACTTGAGGCATCTGGATTTAAATTTCAGTACACTTCGGCAGAACAAGCCCTTTCTGAATTATTAGGTCGAGATTGAGGCTTTAGCCAATAATCTCTAACTTTGCCGGCTTGGCATTTTTTTAGTCAAAGAATTTAACAACCTACATATAACAACATGGGAGACGGAAGTAAGAAAAAAGCGCACGTTGAGAAAATAAAAAAAGCTTTTAAAGACAAAAACTGGAATGAAATTAAAAGTGCGGACTCATGGGTGATTTTCAAAGTCATGTCTGAGTTTGTGGAAGGGTTTGAAAAGTTGGCAAAGATTGGCCCTTGCGTTTCCATCTTTGGTTCAGCTAGAACCAAACCTGATCATAAGTACTACAAAATGGCAGAGGAGATCTCAGCCAAATTAGTCCGTCATGGATATGGGGTGATCACTGGAGGTGGGCCAGGTATCATGGAAGCCGGTAACAAAGGTGCGCATAGTGAAAAAGGAAAATCTGTGGGTTTGAATATTGACCTTCCCTTCGAGCAAAACAATAATATTTACATCGACCAGGATAAGTTGATCAACTTCGATTATTTCTTTGTAAGAAAGGTGATGTTCGTTCGATATTCGCAGGGTTTTATCGTTATGCCTGGTGGCTTTGGTACTCTAGATGAAATGTTTGAAGCTTTGACTTTGATTCAAACACTGAAAATTGAAAAATTTCCAATCGTTTTGGTGAGTAAAGCCTATTGGGGAGGGTTAGTTGATTGGTTGAAAGACGTTTTGCTCAAGGAGAAAAATATTAATGCGGATGACCTGGACCTATTCCATCTGGTAGAGACTGAGGAAGAAGCAGTGGCAGTGATCGACAACTTCTACAACCAGTACAAACTATCTCCAAATTTCTAATAATTGAAAACTTAATACCTGCAAAAGAATAATGGCAAAAGCGGCAGAAACTGAGGATCTGGAACTAACCGTTCTGGATTCCTTGGAAGGGGAACATACGGATTACATCGAAGTGTATGGTGCGCGCGAGCACAACCTTAAGAATATCGATGTTAAGTTCAAGAGAAATCAGTTGGTGGTCATTACGGGCATCAGCGGTAGCGGCAAGTCATCCCTAGCTTTTGACACCATCTATGCAGAAGGCCAGCGTCGCTATATGGAAAGCTTTTCTGCCTATGCGAGAAGTTTCATGGGAGACATGGAGCGTCCAGATGTAGACAAGATCAACGGGCTTTCCCCCGTAATTTCAATTGAACAAAAAACAACTAGTCGAAACCCAAGGTCTACCGTCGGGACGGTCACTGAGGTATATGATTTCATGCGACTGCTTTTTGCGAGAGCCGGTATTGCTTATTCGTATGTGACTGGTGAGAAAATGGAGAAGCAGACCGAGGAGCAGATATTCTTCCATGTGTTGTCTTTTTTCGACAATCAAAAAATTTCTATCCTGGCTCCTCTTGTCAAAGGAAGAAAAGGCCACTACCGTGAACTATTTGTTCAAATTGCTAAAATGGGATACACTAAAGTTCGCATCGACGGAGAGCTGCAAGACTTGGTGCCAAAAATGCAAGTGGACCGATACAAGACGCACGACATCGAAGTAGTAATCGATCGTGTTCAGGTTCGGGAGAAAGACAAGATCCGAATCAACGCTTCTTTGAAGACGGCTATTCAGCAGGGCAAAGGTGTAATGATGATATTGGATGAGCAGGGAGAAATGCATCACTTCTCCAAGCATCTGATGGATGCCAAATCTGGCTTAGCCTATGATGACCCTGCACCCAATAATTTTTCATTCAACTCTCCTTATGGCGCTTGTCAGTCTTGCAATGGCCTTGGGGTCATAGAGAAAATCGAAAAAGAAAATATCATTCCTGATGAAACACTGAGTATCAGTCGTGGAGCTATTTTGCCTTTGGGCGAATTTAGGGACATCTGGATTTTCAAAAAGGTAGAAGCCATTTTGAAAAAGCATAAGTACAGTCTGACCACTCCAGTAAAGGATATTAAACCTGCCGTGTTGGATGTGCTTCTTTATGGTGATGATGAGCCTGTAGCAGTTAGCTCAAAAAAATATCCTGGAACAGATTGGAATACAAAATTTGAAGGGATTGCTAATTTTTTGGAAAAACAGAAAGACAGCGGGACTGAAAAAATCCAGAAATGGATCAAAGATTTTACAACTACTTCCACCTGCCCTGAATGTGATGGCGCACGACTGAGAAAAGAGTCGCTTCACTTCAAAATAGCGGATAAGAATATCTCTGAACTAGCAAGGCTCAATATCTATGATCTGACGGAATGGTTCAAGGATGTTGAAAGTCGATTGACTGACAGACAAAATATAATTGCCACAGAAATACTGAAGGAGATTAGAAAGCGATTAGGCTTTTTATTGGATGTAGGGTTGGACTATCTTGAGCTCAATAGACCACTGAGAACATTGTCCGGAGGAGAGGCTCAGCGAATCAGATTGGCTACGCAGATAGGCACACAGTTGGTTGGCGTACTTTATATTTTGGATGAGCCTAGTATCGGTTTGCACCAGCGAGACAATGTGAAGTTGATCAAAGCGCTGAAGGACTTGAGGGATTTGGGCAATACCGTGATTGTGGTAGAGCATGACAAGGATATGATGCTTGATTCGGATTACATCATAGATATAGGTCCGGGCGCGGGGCGTCACGGAGGTCAGATTGTAGCCGAAGGGGCCCCGAATGAATTCATAAAGAACCCTACGACGACTTCTGGTTATCTGAATGGCAAGTTAAGTATTGAAGTGCCAGCAAAAAGAAGAGCTGGAAATGGAGAGAAGATTGTCCTGAAAGGTGCCACCGGTCACAACCTGAAAAACGTGAATCTAACTTTGCCGTTAGGCAAAATGATTTGTGTAACGGGCGTATCTGGAAGTGGAAAATCATCTTTGATTCACGAAACTTTTGTTCCTATTCTTAATAAGAAATTTTATAGATCTCGGAAAGAGCCATTGCTCTACAAGAGCATTGATGGTGTAGATCATGTTGATAAAATTATTGAAGTAGATCAATCGCCGATTGGTCGAACACCAAGATCGAACCCTGCCACATACACAGGGGTTTTCACAGATATTCGGGCCTTATTTTCTCAATTGCCAGAAGCAAAAATTCGAGGGTACAAGCCGGGTAGATTCTCTTTCAATGTAAAAGGCGGGCGATGCGAAACCTGTGAAGGCGCTGGGATGAAACTAGTGGAGATGGACTTCTTGCCAGATGTATATGTCCCTTGTGAAACATGTAAAGACAAGCGGTACAACCGAGAAACGCTGGAAGTTAGGTTCAAAGGAAAATCGATTTCGGATGTGTTGGATATGACTGTAGAGCAGGCAGTAGAGTTTTTCGAGCATCAGCCAAAAATTGTTCGGAAGATTAAAACTTTGAATGACGTAGGTTTGGGCTATATCACCCTCGGACAACATGCTACTACTCTCTCTGGCGGTGAGGCACAACGGGTGAAATTAGCTACAGAACTTTCTAAGAAAGACACAGGAAAAACATTCTATGTATTGGATGAACCTACTACGGGTCTCCATTTCCAAGACATTCAGCACTTGCTCAATGTATTAAATATCCTTGTGGAAAAGGGCAATACAGTCATGATCATTGAACACAATTTGGATGTAATCAAAATTTCAGATCATATCATTGACTTAGGACCTGAAGGAGGAAATGGTGGTGGACAAATTATCGCGGAAGGGACACCAGAGCAGGTGGCAGCCAAAAACGCTGGCTATACCGCCAAGTTTCTTGCAGAGGAATTAGCTTCTTGAAATATTTGACCTATTTTGGCGGCTTGAAAAATACCCATGGAAGAAAGCAAACAGGCATCTAGGAAGAAACATACCAACGAACAACTTATCCCCTATCAGTGGTTTTGGACCAATGTGTATGGAGAACGCATGGGATTCGTAGAATGGGCCAAGTCTCGTCCATTTACGATTATTTATCTCGTGATCGTTTGGTCTATCATTGGTGTATTGGGATTTGCCTCTACTAGAAATTGTGAAGAAACCTGGCAGATGGCTTTTGCTTGTGATAGAGCCATTTGGATGATCAAAATAGTAACAGAGCCATTAAATTATGTCATGAGCTGGTTTACCGCTCCATTTTTTCATAATGGTCTGGATCATATCCTCTTTGTTTCCATCTTTGGTTTTTTGATGCCTGTGCAGTCATTTGAGGTGCAAAACGGCACAAAGTCAACTGTAATTATCTTCTTTGTCTCATACATTTTTGTTGGCTTGTTTTTTGGAACATTGTTCAATGTAGGCATTGCCTATTGGCCTGATAATGAATTTTTTCAATTTGGTTTTGTTAGAAACTGGATGGGTGGCTCTGTAGGTTTTTATGCATTGATCGGCGCGCTGGCTTATACCAGTCGCAAGCAGTGGTTTTTGCTTTTGCTCATCGGTTGTTTCGAGGTGATAAACCTAACGGTGATCGGAATAGATGTGCATATTTCGTTTATTCATGTGATGTCTGCGACCAGTGGATTTCTTACTTGCTGGATCCTTAAGAAAAAGGATGTTTTAGCTGCGAATTAGTACCTAAATATCTGTGATTAGTACCCAAAGAAATACTTTTAATATTCTCAACTTCGCTGGATTATAATCGTAAAGATTAACCGTACTCAAACCGTAAAAAAACATGGTAGGCGAAAATGAGGAGATCAAAATTCCTCAATCAGAATTACCCAGAGTTGTCGTAGTAGGAGGAGGCTTTGGAGGCCTAAGATTTTTAAAGAAACTGGACTCTAATAAGTTTCAAATCGTATTACTCGACCGATACAATTATCACACTTTTCAGCCACTCTTATATCAAGTAGCCACGGCAGGACTCGAGCCGGATTCTATTGCAGGTCCACTGAGAAAAAGTTTCCAAAACAGAAAGAATTTCTTTTTCAGAATGGCCAGTGTGAATCGCATCGATGAAAAGAATCAACAAGTAGAGACCAACATCGGAAAGTTGAAATACGACCGATTGGTTTTGGCGTGTGGTTCTTTGACCAACTTCTTTGGTAATGATGAATTCGAGCACAAAAGTTTTCCTTTGAAGCAAGTGCCTCATGCCTTAAACCTTCGAAGTCAAATTCTTCAAAATTTCGAAAAGGCTGTTCTCAAGACCGACGAAAATGAAATGCAGCGGTTGATGAATTACGTGATTGTGGGTGGAGGACCTACAGGAGTAGAAGTAGCTGGCGCATTGGGAGAGTTAAAAAAGCATGTATTGCCCAAGGACTTTCCTGAACTGAACCTCAACAAAATGCAGATTTACTTGGTGGAAGGCCAAGAGCGATTGTTAGGCGCTATGTCTGAATACTCAAGTAAAAAGGCTTTTGACTATCTCAAGAAATTTGATGTCAATATCTACGTCGGGAAGATTGTAAAGGCTTTTGACGGGGAAATTGTGACTCTCAATGACGGTATGCAAATTCCAACGGAGACATTGGTATGGGCGGCGGGCGTCAAAGGCAACGCCATTGCAGGACTTACGCTCGATATTACACCTGACAAACGCTTCAAAGTAGATGAATACAGTAGGGTGGCAGGATTTGAAAATATTTACGCCATCGGCGATGTGGCTAGTATGTCAACAGAAAAGTTTCCGAAGGGACATCCGATGCTAGCTCCTGTAGCTATTCAGCAAGGAGCCTTGTTGGCCAGTAATCTGAATGGGTTGAGCAAAGGCAAGCCTTGGAAAGCATTTACTTATACCGATAAGGGAACAATGGCTACCGTGGGTCGCAATAAGGCTGTAACTGAACTGCTAGGCAAGTTTAAGTTTGGTGGATTTATGGCTTGGTTGACCTGGATGTTTGTGCATTTGATCCTTATCGTTGAGTTTAGAAACAAGATTGTGATTTTTGGAAATTGGTTATGGAACTATTTTACTTACGATCGAGGCACACGTTTGATCATTCGCCCATTTGTAAAACATAAAGCCAAAAAGAAAGAAAAGCCGAGCGAAGACGAGAAAGTACTGGTGGCTTAAAAAGTTGACTGTGGACATTTCCACCTAATCTTGCTGTCCAGTCGACTAGCCATTTCACCACTAGTAAAATGATAGTGGCGCAATCCTACGGTTTCTATAAATTTGGCAGGTATGCAAATTACTAAGCAACGCGCCTATTGGCTATGCCAAATCATGGGGTGGTCTACCTGGGGACTACTCAACTTTGCTGTGTTACTGATGCAAAGCAATAAGGTGGCTTTTACTGATTTTTTTGGAGCTATTTTTCAGGTAGCTTTTTATATTGGTTCTTCGCACTTTTTGCGATCATTGATCAAAAAGAAACAATGGTCGACTTTTTCCTCGATACGGCTAATACCAAGGATTCTGATTTCAAACCTTGTTCTTGGCCTTGTAAACTATTTCTCCTTGATTCTAGTGTCATTTCTGATGGGAACTTTGATTGTTTCAGTCGAGATGAAGCCTACCCACATGATATTAGGAATTTTGGGGCCTACTGCCATGTATTTCTTATGGTCATTGGTGTATTTCACTTATCACTACTTCGAGGAGTATAATAAATCCTTGCAATACCAGACGGTTATTCGTGACACCGAATTGAACAATTTACGGGCGCAGTTGAATCCTCACTTTATATTTAATGCGTTAAACAGTATCAGGGCTTTGGTAGATGAAGATCCCAAAAAATCTAAATCAGCAATTACTCAATTGTCTAATATTCTGAGAAATTCTCTTCAAGTAGATAAGCAGAAGTTGGTACTACTACAAGACGAAATGGCTACTGTAGAGGATTATCTGAGCTTGGAGTCGATTCGATATGAAGAAAGGTTGAATGTAGAGTGGGAAGTGAGCAAGCGAACGCATAAGATTAAGATTCCTCCGATGATGATTCAGACTTTAGTAGAAAATGGAATCAAGCATGGTATATCCAAGTTAAAATCCGGAGGTACAATAAGTGTGATGGCAAGGATTGAAGGTGACTTTTTGGTGGTTCAAATTAGAAATTCAGGTGTATATTTAAATAACAAACCATCCAAGAAAAGTGGGTATGGCTTGAGCAATACAAGGAAAAGGATTGAGCTGATCTATGGTGGTTTGGCTCGTTTTACAATTAAAAATGAATCGGAAAATACGGTATTAACCGAATTGGTTTTGCCCAAAGGATACTAGATATGAAGGCCATAATTATAGATGACGAAAGATTAGCAAGAAAGGAACTGACTTCTCTACTGGCAGAATTTCCAGAAATCGAAATCGTGGATGAAGCGGTCAATGCTGATGATGCTGTGGAAAAAATACAAAAACACGATCCCGATCTAATCTTCCTTGACATTCAAATGCCTGATAAGACGGGATTTGAATTGTTGGAAATGTTGGAAAAGACACCTTTGGTAGTTTTCACTACTGCCTATGATCAGTTTGCAATTAAAGCTTTTGAGTTTAACGCTTTAGATTATTTGCTCAAGCCGATCGATACAGAAAGATTAGCTAGTGTAGTGAAGAAAGTACTAGATCAATCATCAAAGCCAGCTCCAGTTGTTGTGGAGTCAGCAGAAAAATTAAAGTCATCAGATCAGGTATTTGTAAAGGATGGAGAGAAATGTTGGTTTGTAAAACTGGAAAACATTCGGTTGTTTGAATCTGATGGTAATTATATCAAAGTTTTCTTCGATGGTTTTCGGCCAATGATTCACAAGTCTTTGAACGCACTCGATGAGAAGTTGGACGACAAATCATTTTTTAGGGCCAGTAGAAAACACATTATCAATCTTGGATGGGTAGAGTCCATAGAGCCATGGTTTAACGGAGGGTTGATGGTACAGCTCAAAGGAGGTGATAAGGTGGAGGTAAGTAGAAGACAAGCTTCAAAATTTAAAGAACGAATGAGCCTCTAGCCCTCTCTTACTCGTTCCATTAATTCTGCCTGGATATCCCAGTCCTTAGCGAGATTGATCATAGCGGTGGCTTCCATCTCAGTCATGTACCCTTTTTTATGATTGTCTTGCCACACGGCAATCAAATGATCCAGTTTTTTCTCTTTGGGTAATACACCAATTACTTTGTTTAGGAATTCCCTTGCCCGTTCAAAGGCTGAAATAAAGTCTTCGGCAATAAAGGCATTAGCCCAATCCAATTCTCTGTGGGCATCATATTGATTGGCACTTTCATCGAGTAGGGCTTTTTCGTCTTCGTCTAAACCGTGATAGTGAAATATCAACGATTTCAGTAACATTAATGCTCTTTTTTCTTGCCTTGTCATGCTAAAAAACTACACTGTTTTAATTGTGCCCGTGTGGATGATATAAACCCCATACTAGCCTGTTTGTCTAGTATAAAAATACAGTTGTCAATAATAAATGATGAATATAATCAGATTATAAGTTTTTCTGTAATGAAATCGGCAAGTAATTTTCCATTTGACGTAAGGCGTAAGAAATTGCCGTCGATTTCAAGCAGATTCATTTGCAAAAATTTCTGAATATGGTCCTTTCTTTCTACCAACATTTCGAAGTCAAAGTTCTTCTTTAGGCTCGCATGGTTTAATCCTTCTTTGAGTCGAAGTTGAGTAAGAATCATTTCATTGATTTGATCTTCTATACTTAATTTTTCAATGGAGATGGGCAGCTCGTTGGAGTTTAGACTCTTAATGTATTTGATGTTGTTGGCATGATTGAATTGTCTTTCTGTGCCGTTGTAAGAGTGAGCTGCGGGCCCCAATCCTAAGTATTTTTTTCTGTGCCAGTAGGACGAATTATGTCTGGACTCAAAGCCAGGAAGGCAAAAGTTAGAAATCTCGTATTGTTCATAGCCTGAGGCCGCAAGGGTATTCATGATCAACGTCAGATGTTCGGCAGCAAGGTCCTCGTTGATAGGGGTTAGTTTGTCTTGCTTTTCCCATTTGCCAAAAACTGTATTTTCTTCTATAGTGAGTCCGTAAATTGAGATGTGGGGAGTGCTTAGTTTTAATGCTTGTTTTAGATCTTTTTCGAGCGCATCTAGTGACTGGTTTGGGACTCCAAAAATTAAATCAATTGAGATGTTCTGAAAACCTATTTGCTTAGCATTCCAAACTGAGTTAATTGCCATTTGGGAATTATGCGCGCGATTGAAATAGGATAAGATTTGATTGTCAAAAGACTGTATGCCGATACTTAATCTATTGATTCCAGCGGCTTTCAATTCTTCAAGTTTCGATTGACCCAGATCATCCGGGTTTGCTTCCAAAGTAATTTCTGGGTTTTCACCAATCGAAAAATTTTCATAGATGTTCTGTAGAATGGTTGATAACTCTTGCGTGCTAAGAATGGAAGGAGTTCCTCCACCGAAATAGATAGTTTCTATTGTTTCGCCAAGCAGATAATGTTTTTGTAATTCAATTTCCTTTAGGATTGCATCGATTAAATCTGATTTGGTGTTTAGATTGGTAGAAAAATGAAAATCACAGTAATGGCAGGCTTGTTTGCAATAAGGAATATGAATGTAGATTCCGGCCAAGGCGTACGAATAATAGTGAGCCGCTAATGTATAGACATTTCCGAAAACATATTGCTTCTTTCTACTTTGTTCTGGGTATAATCAACTGTGCCTACACTCAGCCCTCAGATTCTACATCGGTGGTGGTTGTTTTTGAAGGAATCGACGAAAAGTACTTGCCAAAAAAATCAAGGATTGATTCAGCTGAAATTGAAGTAACAAAAAGGACACTAATTTCTGAAATGAGAAGTGATGGTTTCTGGCTGGCCAGTTTGGATTCTGTGAAATACGCTGAGGATACGCTGATCATATTTGGTTATCAAGGCAAATCATTTGATGCAATAGAGGTATCGATTACTGATAAGAAAAATGTAGTAAGCAAATTGTCTCGCTTTCCTAAAATCAAATCTCGTCAACTCTCCTCTCCCGATCGGGTGGAATCCGAAATAGTTGAATTACTTGATTATTTAGAGGCTAATGGTTATCCGTTTGCCAGCTTTACTCTGGACTCTACACAGATGCTAGAAGAAACCCTTCAAGTTTTTTTTCAGCTGGATTTAGGAACAAGGATTACCTATGATAGTTTGGAGGTCAAACCAACAGGACTTGTGAAGCCGGTCTTTTTGAGCAAATACCTAGGGCTGGGCTATGGTAAAAACTATGATGAACGGGACTTGCTCGAAGTAAAAGATAAGATTCAGTATCTTCCCTTTTTGTCGTTGGTAAATATGAATACCTCCTTTCAGCTTAAGAAAGCTAAAGTGATGTTGGATTTGGAATCAAGGAAGGTTAATTATTTTGATGGAATACTAGGCCTTGTTCCAGACAGGGATGGAGAGGGGGTAGAGGTCACCGGCGAGCTTGATTTAAGCATTAATAATTTGTTTCAGTCAGGCAAAAAAATCGAGGTCAATTGGAAAAAACTAGAGCCTGGCTCTCAACAACTGCATGCTTCGTATTTGCACCCGATTTTATTAGGTTCTCCTTTGGATTTTTATTTTGCTTTAGATCAAATCCGTCAAGACACGGTCTACTCTAATCGCTCACTCAAGCTGGCTTTTGATTATCGACCCAGTCGAAGGGTCAGCATGCGCATCAGTTATGAGAGTTTGTTAGGCAATGAGCTGGATGATCAATCAGGAGCGAGTGGAGATTTTAACATTGATTATTATGGGTTGGCAGCGACTTGGCATAAACTGGATCAGCTTTATAATCCTAAGGAAGGTTTTAAGATGGCATGGACTGGCAACATTGGTAGAAAGTCCATAACTAATTCAGTCACACCCATTCCTGAGTCAACACAATATCGCCTACGAGCTGAACTTGAATGGTACAAGAGAATTTCCAACAGGTCGGTGATATATCTTGCTTCGCAAAATGGATTGATTTTTAATGATTATTTATACTTAAATGATTTGTTCAGACTGGGAGGCTTACAAACCATAAGGGGCTTCAATGAGCTGGAATTTTTTGCTTCCAAATATGCCCTGGTTAATTTGGAGTGGAGGTATTACCTTGATGCCAGTTCTTATCTGGTCGCTTTTTATGACCAGTCTTTTCTTTCCTATGAAATTCTAAATGGAGACTATGCTGATCGTCCTGCCGGACTTGGTACGGGTATGCAATTCATGACTGAACGCGGTAATTTCAAGATTTTATACGGCTTAGGAAAAAGAGACGGAGAGTCATTTTCATTTGCTAACTCGAAAATCCATTTTGGATATACTGCCATATTTTGAAAAGATATGGACTTTTGACTTACTTTGAGCCAAACTCACTGTAGCACATGATCGAATCCATACTGATATTTTTCTGGGCGCTTCTAATTTCTATGTTTTCTATTCCTACAATTATTAGCGTAGCGCATAGCAAACGAATATTGGATGAACCCGATTTTAGAAAATTTCATGATATCAACACACCTCGTTTAGGTGGGTTAGCCATATTTGCTGGCTTTATGACCGGAGTTGCCATCTTTGGCCAGATGTCACTTGGTATCCAGCAGCTCTTGGCTGGAAGCTTGATTATTTTCTTCGTTGGTGTGAAAGATGATATCAATGGAGTATCAGTATTCAAGAAGTTTTTTGTTCAGGTATTGGCCGCGGGTATTGTTTTGTTTTATGCAGATATCAGAATTTCCAGCTTTCAAGGATTTATGGGAGTTTATGATCTAGAAGTGGGAATGAGCTACGCATTTAGTTTTCTCGTCATTTTGTGCATTACCAATGCCGTGAACCTGATAGATGGTGTAGATGGCTTGGCGGGCTCAATTGTGATTGTCATTTGTATGGCTTTTGGCACTTATTTTTATTTGTACGGAGAGCCTAGTTATGCTTATGTGTGTTTTGCACTGACGGGAGCAATGGTTGGTTTTTTGAGATACAATTTGTTAAATGCGCGGGTATTCATGGGAGATACCGGCGCTTTGGTCAGCGGATTTATCATATCCATTTTAGCAATTCATTTTATTGAGATGGATAAAGTTGCTTCTGCCCCTGCCTTGGCAATCGGTATTCTTTTTATTCCCATATTTGATACAATTAGAGTTTTTATCATTCGTGTATATAGAGGAGTATCTCCGTTTATGCCTGATCGAAATCACGTACATCATTACCTTTGTGATCTTGGCTTTTCTCACTTGCAAGTAGTTTTGGTTCTTGTTGCAGTCAACCTTTCAGTTGTTGCATTTACAATTACCTTTTCTTACTTAGGCAACTCCGTTTTACTAACTATTGTGGGTCTATTTGCAGTAGTGAGTAGTGTCGTTTTAGAGTTTTTAAATAAGAGAAAAAGGCAAGTAGATGTTTAAACAGATCTGTATTTGGATCTATTTAGTATGCCTTATGCTTGCCCCTGGTGTTGAGGCCTCTGATATAGAACTAAAAAACCTGAAATGGGATTGGGAAGTGTTTGATCAAAAGAGTCAGCATTACGTTCCCTATTTCAAAAAACCTACCACAGATGCTGTTCGTTTCAAGGTAGACCTAAATAAATATAGAAACTCCTACCTCAAACTCAGTGTACCAGAGAAGCATTCTATCTGGATTCAAGACGAATTGATTTATGTAAGTTCACGACCAGTAACTAAATACCTCTCTTTGGATAGTTTACAAGATATTTATAGAATGGGAAGTTTTTATCTCTCAGTTTATTCAGATAATCTAAATGGTAATACTATTACTTCAGTGCTGGTCAATAAGGAAGATGATAACCTTTCTCTAAGAGAAGAGTCTTCTTTTTCAAGAAGAAAGAGTAATAATTGGCAAGACATTTTTATTATCATCTCAATTGCAACCATGTCTTTGATTGCGATATTTAGAGCGTTTTATTTTAGGCTATTTCAAGAATATTTATCAATTGGTAAATCGTTGCAGTTACGACAAAATTTTGAGTTGGCCGTAGCGCATGCGCCACTGGCGTGGCCTAACATAGGGTTCATAATCTTCTACTCAATTTTGATAGGTAGCGCGGTCATGATCTGTGATTTATTTCTGCCTAATTCTAGTTTGATTTTCCCATTTTCAATAAAGAATGAAGGAGGTATTTATTTAGGATTAAAAATTTCGATTTATTGCTTTGTTTTTATGATTGCCAAGCTGCTGTTAATTACAGCTGGCACGGAACTTTTTAAATTGAAAAAAGTAAAGTTGATTCATTTCTTTACTTACTTTCGACTCTCCTTAATCTTCGCTTTATTTTGTTTTTCGTTGAGCATTTTAGATGGCGTATTTGGAGGATATCTTGTCAGCACTTGGTGGAATTGGATTCAATTAATCGTTGTGCTTTTTTGGTCAGGACGCCTTGTACTAATCTATTTTGTTCTAAATAAGATTTATACCTTTAGAAAACTACATTTATTTTCTTACCTTTGCAGTTCAGAATTGATCCCGCTATTAGTATTTTTTAAGATTTTCTTAAAATAGTTACATAATAGTTTTCAAATAGGTACATCGGAATGAGCGAAGAATTATTGATTGAAGACAAGGCTAGGCTAAAGAAAGTATCCAGCATTTTAGTTTCTCAACCAAAGCCAACAGGTGATAAGTCACCTTATTTTGATCTTGCAGAAAAATACAATATTAAAATTGACTTCAGGCCTTTTATTCAAATCGACCCAGTCGATATAAAAGAGTTTAGAGCGCAAAAAATTGATATTTTGAAGCATTCTGCTGTGATTTTCACGAGTAGAAATGCAGTAGATCATTTTTTCAGACTAGCTGCTGAAAGCAAGGTGGAGATTCCGTCAGACATGAAGTATTTCTGTATTTCAGAGCAGACAGCTAATTATCTTCAAAAGTATATTGTCATTCGAAAAAGAAAGATATTTACTGGGTCAAGAACGGCAACTGAATTAATCGAAGTGTTGAAAAAACACAAAAACGAGAAGTACATTTTTCCTTGTTCGAATATTAGAAAAAATGATATTCCAGATTTTCTGAACGAAAATGGTTTCGATTGTACTGAAGCAATTATTTACAAAACGGTAGCTAGCGACTTGTCAGATTTGGCAGATGTTAATTATGACGTAATTGCATTCTTCAGTCCTTCTGGGATTAACTCTCTAATGGTTAATTTCCCTGATTTTGAGCAGAAGAAGACGAGAATTGCGGCTTTCGGACCTACTACTGCCCAAGCAGTAAGGGATGCTGATTTAATTTTAGACATTCAAGCTCCACTCCCTAATGCACCTTCAATGACAGGCGCATTAGAATATTACATCAAAAAGGCGAACAATATTTAAGTTCAGCCAATTTGTGCTGATCGAGGTAAGGGTATTTTCAATTTTTGATTATTATTACATAACACGTTGTTGCTAAACGTAATTGTAATCCAAATCCCTTATGAGGAAATCCTTATTTATATTGATTGTATTGGTGACGGTCGGTTTTACATCGATTGCTCAACAAGACCCTCATTTTACTCAGTACATGTTCAATAAGTCTTATTGGAGCCCTGCGCTTACAGCTCATGATGGAAAGGGAAGCGTGAGCGTGCTGAGTAGAGCGCAGTGGATAGGTTACGAACCTACATTTGAACAAGACGGTGGTGCGCCATCAACTCAATTTTTGAATTTCTCAACCCCAATCTCTTTTAAAGAATTGCCTTTAGGTCTAGGGGTAAATGTAATTTATGACAAGCTTGGTGTGCTAAACAATATGGAGGCTCAGGTATCATTAGCCTACCATAAGACCTTAAATAGAGGGACGCTTAGTTTTGGAATTAGGCCTGCATTTGTTAACCGTACATTGGACTTTTCAAAGCTACGATTTGTAGATCCCTCAGACCCGAAGAATGTTCAAACCAAAGAATCTCAAGCGGTTTTCGATTTGGCTTTTGGAATGAGCTACTCTACGGAAAATTACATATTAGCAGCTGGAGTTAACCACTTGCTAAGACCTGAATTGAATTATGGCCTTGATGCTTCTAGCAATGTTAGTAATAAATCAAGCATGATCTATAACTTGTATGGAGAGTATAATTACAGGCTCACCTACAATATTGATTTGACCCCATCTATGTTGGTCGCCAGCGACTTGAATACTTATTCGATAGACCTGAGTGTCATAGCCACTTATAATAAGAAAATATGGGGCGGGCTGAGTTATCGAAACAATGAAGCAATGGCCTTGTTGATGGGCTATTCATTTTTAGACAACAATCAACTTAAAGCTGGTTATTCGTTTGATTATATAATTAAGGAGCAATCAGCTAAGCAACCAACCTCGCACGAAATTTTCATTCGCTACGACCTGCCTTCAATTTCAACAGGTGCTAAAAAGATTATAAGAACTCCTCGCTTTAGGTATTAAATAGGTAATTAGTTAGTTAGAAATAGTTGTAAAGCAGGCGCTTTTCTTATTTTAGCGGAGTGAAATAAATTTTGTTCAAGAATTAATGTATCTTGAATTGTAAAGATTATATTTATGGTTTAATCCATGCAATATATTTTGTGTATACTTGTTATGTTAAAGTATGAATGTTATAAAAATTGTGTTATGAATAAATTTAGTGTGAGCCAAATTTTTTCGTTCCTTTTCCTATCCATAATTCTTGTTGGTACCCAAAGTTGCAGCCTCTTAAATATATTCGGAGGAGGCAAGGGTCAAGCCATAGATAGTAATGGAGAGTTGATAGGAGCTCAAGGACGAGAAGGTTGGGAAATGACTCGGCCCTTCGGTATGGTTGCTATTCCTCCGGGAACATTCCATATGGGACAGGCGGATGAAGATGTTGCTGCTACTCAAATCAATTACAATAAGCAGGTGACGATCGGGCCATTTTATATGGACGATACGGAAATTACAAATAATGAATATCGACAGTTTATTGAAGATATTACTGAAGGATCGGAATCTGATCTGCCAGAAGGATTTGTTGTAGAGGACTTAGTGCCTGATTCTTCTGTTTGGGTTAGAGACTTCACTCACCATATGGGGGACCCAATGATGGTTTATTATTGGTCGCATCCAGCTTTTGACAACTATCCTGTAGTGGGTGTAGATTGGGAAGCTGCAAAGTACTTCTGTAAATGGAGAACGGATCATTTGAATAATTTTAGAGCCGATCGTGGTCTATTCCCTATGCCAAACTTCAGATTGCCATCTGAGGCCGAATGGGAGTATGCTGCAAGAGGAGGCAGAGATATGAATAAGTACCCTTGGGGTAGCCCTTATATTAGAAATAAGAAGGGATGTCTTCTCGCCAACTTCAAACCAGGAAGAGGCAACTATTTTGATGATGGTTTTGCCTATACTTCACCGGTGGGAACTTTCTTTGCTAATGATTACGGACTATATGAAATGTCAGGTAATGTAGCGGAGTGGGTGGAAGATGCTTTTAATCCTTCGGCCATGCCATTGGTTTGGGATTTGAACCCTACTTACTTTGATGAGGATGAACCTAAGAAGGTGATCAGAGGCGGCTCTTGGAAAGATATTGCCTATTATCTTGAAACCGGAACTAAAACTTACGAATTTAAAGATTCCACTAGAGCATCTATTGGATTTAGATGTGCAATGACTCATTTGGGTCGATCTGGCGGGAATGAATTTTAATAATTATAACTGTATTAAATAACCTAAAATATTAAATAATATGAGTGCGAAAAAAGGTGGATTTAAAGAGCTTTTGTTTTCAACAATAATGCCTAAAGTATATGGTATTGGAGCTGCTGTAGTAATTGTTGGAGCCATGTTTAAGATTATGCACTGGCAAGGTGCTGGGGAAATGCTAGTAATCGGTTTGAGTACTGAGGCTGCAATTTTCTTTTTAAGTGCATTTGAACCAAAACATGCCGAAACTGATTGGTCTAAAGTGTATCCAGAATTAGCGGATGACTATGATGGACCTAAAGCTCAACCAAGAGCAGCTGTACCTGCTGCAACTGGCGGTGCTTCACAGCAAATGGATAAAATGCTTGCAGAAGCAAAAGTTGGCCCTGAGCTGATTAAGAGTTTGGGTGACGGCATGAGAAATATGGCCGAATCTGCTAAGAAAATGTCCAACTTAAGTGATGCCGCGGTTGCTACCAACGAGTATGCCACTAATGTGAAAACAGCATCTAAGTCGCTCATCGAAATGAATAAATCTTATGCTACTACTGCTACATCAATGTCAGATATGGCAAATGCTTCTAAAGACGCTTCTGAGTATCACTCACAAGTGAAAAACGTTACCAAGAATTTGGGAGCACTTAATGCAGTATATGAAATGGAACTTCAGGATGCCAACAGTCATGTTAAGGCAATGAACAAGTTTTACTCAAACGTAACTTCTGCAATGGAAGGTATGGCTGAAGCGGCTAAGGATACTGAGAAATTCAGATCAGGAATGACAAGTTTAAATACCAATATTACTTCATTGAACAAAATATATGGAAGTATGTTGGCAGCTATGAGAGGTGGGGGAGATACTTCATCAGCTAAATAAGTTAAATAATCTTTTAACCTTAAAAAGCGAAAATTATGGCTGGAGGTAAACAATCCGCAAGAGACAAGATGATTGGCATGATGTACCTGGTACTGACTGCCCTATTGGCTCTGCAAGTAAGTAATAGTGTTTTAGAGAAGTTTATTTTCATTAATCAGGCTTTTGAGCTTACTAATGAGGAAAAAGTCACTAACAATGCTAAAAAATTAGAGAGTATCCAAAATGCAGTTTCCGATGCTGGTAACAGAGAAAAGGATGTAGCTGTTATGACTAAAGCTCAGGAAGTTAGAGCGGAAACGACTCAAATCCTTAAAATGTTAGAAGTCTATAAAGAAGAGCTAATTGCTAGGACTGGTGGCATTCAGGATGGTGTATATGTTGGACAAAAGGATATTGATGCTCCTTCTGCCCTTTTTGTAAATGAAAAGGAAGGTGATAAACTAAAGGAGAAGCTAAATGGTTATTCAAAATTCCTTAGAAATATTACTGGAGACGAAGATATTGGAGATTTAGCTAAAGATGCTAAAGACATTCCAGTGTTTGCTAAAGATCCGAACCAAAACAAAAAAGGTTTTGCAGATTTGAACTTTGGCCACAATACACCAATGGTAGGAGCACTAGCTTCTTTAAGTCAGTTTCAGTCTGATGTTATTTCAGAAGAAACAAAGGCACTAGAAGACTTGGCAAGACAGGTAGGTGCTGAAGATTTGAAATTTGATCAAATTGTACCAATGGTTAAGCCTCACTCTAAAGTGGTAGCTGCAGGAACTAAATACGAAGCGGATCTTTTTATCGCTGCATCTTCTTCTTCTGTATCACCAACTATGACCGTAGATGGTAACGAAATTGAAGTGGTTGGTGGAATGGGTAAAGTATCATTCACAGCAACTCCAGGTAACTACGATAAATCTGGTAATGCAACCAAATCATTTATTGGTGCAATTAGTGTGAAGATGCCAGGTGGAAGAGACACTACTTTTGTTGACACCATTGAGTATATCGTATCTAAACCAGTAATGCAGATTCAGTCAGCTTCGGTTCAGGCTTTATATCTAAATTGTGGTAATGAATTGGACGTGCAGGTTCCTGCTATGGGAACAGCCTATAATCCATCTTTCACTACTAAAGGAGGTGTAAACATTAAAGGTGCTAATAAAGGTGAGGTGGTAATTATACCAAAATCTGCAAAAGTGACGTTAAGTGTATCTAGTAATGGCAATTTAATTGGATCTCAAGATTTTAAAGTGAAAAGAATTCCTAAGCCAGAGATTGTGGTTTATGGTAAGGGAGGTCCTGTTAACTTGAAAAGAGGAGTTAAGGGTGCACCAAGATCATTGAAGTTGGCTGCTGAGCCAGATGAGTCATTTGCTCAATTCTTGCCAAAGGATGCAAAATTTAGAGTGGCGGAATCTGAAGTTAACTTGGTTAGAGCCGGAAGATCTGTAGGAAGTGTTAGACCTAAAGGTCCAGATTTGAACCTCTCGTCATTAGCAAGTCAAGCCAGAGAGGGTGATGCTTTGGTAATTGAAGTGAAAAAGGTGCAGAGAAGGAATTTCAAAGGTGAAGTTGAAAATTTCCCTAATTTTGGACCTAAGATCATCACGATAAGAATAAATTAAACAAATTGGTTATGAAGAAATTTTGTTATGTAATTGGCCTTTTTGTATGTTTTGCATTACTCAATGTGGAGTTGGGTATGGCTCAGGAAAAAGCGGGTGGCTATAATAAAGATTCCGTTTACCCTGTTAATGAGGCATACAAAATGTTCAAAAAAACCGTTTGGAGAAGAATAGATTTGGAGGAAAAGCAAAACGCTCCATTTTTTTCTAGAAATGGTGAGTTGTCTACAATCCTTATCAATGCTGTAAAGGCAGGATTATTATTTCCTTATACTAACGACTCTGTGAATACAAGAATGTCTAAGGAGACCTTTTTGGAAAACATGAAGTTTGAAGACGAAGGTGGTGGACTTACTCAAGAGGAAATCGATATGGGATTTGGTGCTGATGCTGAAGACGACTTCTTCGGTGGAGGCGGAGATGAAGGAGAGGAGCCAGAAGAGGAAATTATTGACACGAATGAATTTGCAACTAGAGATTTTTCTATTGCAGAATTGAAAGAAGAAGTTTATTTCGATAGAATGAGATCGAGAATTTTCTATGATATTCAGTCAATTACTCTTTTTCTTCCTGCAGATAAGAACCCAGCATTGTTCGAGAAGCCATTAGCATCTTTTAAGTATAAAGATTTGGTAGCCTTGTGGAGAAGTATGCCGGATGAAGCTATTTGGTATAATGCTCAGAATATGGCTGAACATAGAAATATGGCTGATGCGTTTAACTTGAGGTTATTTGGTTCTAATTTGACAAAAATAGCTAATCCAAGGGATGACAGAATCGTAGATATCTATACAAAGTCAAGAAGAGATGCAATATTGGCATCGAAACAATTGGAATACGATATGGTTGAGTTTGAGAACGAACTTTGGGAGTTCTAATACATAACCACGCACTTATAATATTTAAAGGGATCAATTTGATCCCTTTTTTTGTATATGCTCGAGTAATATATTGGCCTTAGCTTGTCCGATTACATTTATCAGTTGCTCAGGATTTGCTTGAATAATCTTTTTATAAGATTTAAACTTGGTAAGTAATTTTTGTTTGGTTTTATCTCCAAAGCCTGCGATTTGATCTAGTTCTGAAGCTACTTGCGATTTACTTCTGAGCGATCGATGAAAAGTGATTGCAAAGCGATGAGCCTCGTCTCGAAGTTGTTGTATGAGTTTAAGTGATTCTGATTTTTTACTAATATGGAGAGGAATACTGTCTTCTGGATAGTAAATTTCCTCCAATCTTTTGGCTATGCCAATGATTGGGATTTCTGTGTAGATGTCAAGTGCTTTGAGTGCATCACACGCAGCGTGCAGTTGACCTTTACCCCCATCGATGACGATTAGATTTGGAAAGGGTGAGTTTTCCTCCTGTAGCCTCTTGTATCTTCTGAAAACAATTTCCTTCATGGAACCAAAGTCATCTGGACCTACTACCGTTTTTATCTTAAAATGTCGATAGTCTTTTTTTGATGGTTTTCCATTTTTGAAGCATACCATCGAAGCCACGGGATTAGTGCCCTGGATATTGGAGTTGTCAAAGCATTCGATGTGATTGGGAATTACCTTTAGCTTAAGGTCATTCATCAGCTGTTGTGTAACTCTGTTTTCTTTTTGCTTAGTCTTTTCTGCTTGAGACAGGGCTTCTTTTTTATGATAAAGGGCATTTTTAAGCGATAGCTCAACAAGCTTCTTCTTGTCACCGATTTGAGGAACAATGATATCTACGGATTCTTGCCAGTATTCAAATGTCTTATTTGTCAGGATTGTTTTAGATGAACTACTAAACCTGTCACGGAGTTCTATAATCAGTAATTCTAAAATTTGTTCATCCGTTTCGTCTAAGCGTTTTGATACAGTTAATGAGTCGGATATATTGATGATACCATTATCTACTCTCATATAGTTAAGAAAGGCTTTCTTATCTGTAGAAGTGATGGTAATTACATCAATGCCTTTCAACTTTTTGTTAACGATTACAGTCCTAGATTGAAATTTGTCTAGAAAGTCGATTTTTGTTTTGTATTCCTGGGCCTTTTCAAATTCCAGATTTTCAGCCGATGATTTCATAGTGGACAAAAAATGATCCTTTACAATCTTGAGATGTCCTTTAATGATGTGCCGAGCCTGTTCGATTTCTGATAAATAGTCTTCTTCTTTCTGTAGCCCTTCGCATGGACCTAGGCAATTACCAATATGATATTCCAGGCATACTTTAAATTTTTTTTCTTTTATGTTTTTCTCAGAAAGCAGGTAGTTACAGGTTCGTACTTTGTACAAGCTGCGGATCAATTCAAGCACATTATTAAGCGCCTTGACACTCGTATAAGGTCCGAAATACTCACCTTCATTTAATTCATCTCTACGAGTTGAGAAGATTTTGGGAAAACGTTCGCTAGAAATACAGATAAAGGGGAAACTCTTATCATCCTTCAATAAGATATTATACTTGGGTTGGTTTTCCTTTATTAGATTGTTTTCGAGCAATAAAGCATCGTATTCAGAATCAACAATGACATATTCTACATGATCGATTTCTTTAACGAGTTTTCGGGTTTTTAAACTGTCACCCTTTTGTCTATTGAAATAACTAGATACGCGTTTCTTGAGATTTTTAGCTTTCCCAACATAGATAAGTACCTCTTTATTGAAGTATTTGTAAACGCCTGGAGCGTTGGGTAAAGTTTTTAAATTTATGGGGTATTTGTTTTCACCCAAAATAAGTGGTGCTTAAAGATCAAGGTCATCAAAGCCTAAATCTATGTTTAAGGAATCTGCCTCTGTTGTACCACCTTCATAGAGGTCGCAATCTAATTCTACGCCAAGTGGGGTACTAGGTTTTTTGAAATACCCCTTTTCTACACCTGTTCTTGGGTCGTCGTAAACTTTTAACATAAAATTTTCCCATATAGGACGAGCGGTTTTTCCTCCTTGCCCTAAAGCCCAGTATTTGAAGTGTATACTACGGTCATCACCACCTACCCATGCACCAGCTACTAAGTCATGGGTCACGCCCATGTACCAACCGTCAGATGCATTTTGTGTGGTCCCGGTTTTCGAGCCGATTTCATTGTTCTGCTTTAATCTGTAATCCAGTGCATGTGCAGATCCATTTCTTTCTTCCATGGCTCCTTTGAGCATATGAATCATTAAATAGGCTGTTTTTTCGCTCAAGGCCTCTCTCCTTTTAGGTATGAAATCTTGAATGACAACACCATTCTTATCTTCTATCCTAGTGATAAAAAATGGCTGAGTCCATACACCCTGATTGGCAAATGTGGAATAGGCCCCTACTAATTCATATAAGGATACCTCTCCAATTCCCAAACAGAGAGCTGGAACGGCAGGTAGATCGCTTTCAATTCCACAAGTGTGTGCCATATCCACAGCAGCACGAGGAGTGATTTTTTGCATGATACGAGCGGTCACCGAATTTACTGACGCGGCCATCGCCTGTCGAATGGTCATTGTTTGACCAGTGAATTTTCCATTGGCGTTTTGAGGTGTCCAGGTTGGTTTTTCAGGATCGTCCATCATCCAAGTCACAGGTGCATCTACTGCGGTATAGCATGGCGAATACCCCAAGTCAATGGCGGCCGTATAGACGAAAGGCTTGAACGTAGAACCTGGTTGACGTTTGCTTTGCTTGACGTGATCAAATTTGAAGTACTTGTGATTGATGCCTCCTACCCATGCTTTAATATGACCAGTTTGAGGGTCCATAGCCATAAAGCCAGCTTGCAGAAAATGCTTGTAGTATTTAAGAGAATCAATCAAGCTGAAAGTGGTGTCTATTTCTCCTCCCCAGCTAAATACTGTCATATCTCTTGGGTAGTTGAGCCAATAGTTTAGAGAGTCTGAATCTTCGCCATATTTTTTGGCAAGGGATCTGTAGTTGGGTGTACGTTTAATGGCCTTATCAACGAAGTCTAGAATTTCATTGCCATCTTCATCTATCCATGGCGCATCTCCCTGTAGATGGTTGATAAATACACTTTGCAAGGTATCCATTTCTTCGGCCATTGCTTGCTCTGCGTACAGCTGCATGCGACTATCTATAGTCGTATATATTTTCAGTCCATCTGCGAATAGATCATAATCATTGGTTTTAGCCCAGCCCATAAGGAAATTCCTCATCACTGTTCGGAAGTAAGTGGCGAGTCCCTCATTTTGATCTTGAACCTTATACTGAAGTCCAAAATCTGATACCTTCAATGAGTCATAGGCTTCCTGATCTATTTTTCCGTACTTCAATAGATTGTAAAGAATCTCAGTCCTTTTTTCCATAGCAAATTCAGGGTTTCGGATAGGATTGTAACGTGTAGGTTTATTAATTAATCCAACAAGAATCGCTGACTCCTTATGATTCAATTCACTAGGCAATTTGTTGAAATAGGTCTGTGCAGCTACTTTGATACCATAAGTATTATTTCCATATTCAATCGTATTGAGATACATGGCAAGAATCTCTTCTTTGGTATAGGAGGCTTCTAATTGAACGGAAACTATCCATTCTTTCATTTTAATAATGAATATGCCGAAGCCAGGCACATCACTAAGTTTTCCACCCAAGTCTCTGGTTTTGAAAAGATTTTTGGCTACCTGTTGTGTGAGTGTACTTCCTCCTCCAGCATTTCTGTTTCCCATGAGGATGGTCTGGAAAAGCACACGGCCGAGTCCACGCAAATCAATCCCCGAATGCTGAGTAAATCTTATATCTTCAGTTACTAGCAATGCATCTATGAGTTCTTGAGAAAGCTCATTATAGGAGACTTCTGTTCTGTTATGGCGAAAGTATTTGCCAAGAGAAACTCCATCAGCAGAGAACAATTCAGAAGAAAGATCTGGATCAGGCTTTTCTAAAGACTTAGTACTTGGAAGACCACCGAATAATCCAAAGGCGTCAATTTTAATAGAATAAAACATGAAGAAGATAGCCAGTACTCCGGTGGCAAGTAAAATCCAAACTAATGCGATTAGCTTCTTGTATTTATTCATTGCTGGTAATTTTTCCTGTAGAACTTAAGATACGTGTCCAATTCCTTTGTTTGATAAAGAATGTTGAAATTATCTTTCGTGATTACGAAATTATAGAATTTGCCAGTCTTATTAATTTTTTCAGCAGGCTTTTCAGTCTCTACCTCCTTGTTGAAAGTGATGGCGGTTTCCTTGTCAGAAAATTCCGAGATAAGAATCATCGAATACTGCTCGTCCAGAATTAAATTTCCAATTTTCAGTGGGCTGTCCTCGGCAATAAGTGTTTTAAAATACTGTGGCAGTGCATCTGAAAGTTCCTGATCAGTTTGATAAACAAAGATGAAGAAATGAGGTTTTTCAAATTTTGGAATGTATTTCGCTCTCGTACTATTGACCAGATTGATCTGATACTGCTCTGAAGCAGTTACCAAAGAATCAGCATATGGTAATAGCTCACTTTCTGAATATGTAGCGATAAAGTTATTTAACTCATATTGGTACTTATATATTGACTCAGACTTTCCTTGAACAAGTATTTTCAATAGAGCCATGTTATCCACAAAGTCATTGTCTGGATATTCTCTCAAGCCATCATTGATCAAGCCCATAGCTTCTTGATAGTTGCCGCTTTGATAACTACTGTAAGCCTGTGCATATATTAGCTTTAGCTTTTCACTTGCAGCTTGTGATTCGGCTCTATAGTTAGGGTTGATAATAATTTTCGCATAGATACTTTCTGGAGCTTCTTCGAGTAAAATGTTTTTGTATCGTTCAGATTTAGGAATATTTTCTAATTCTTTAAAAATTATATAGAGCAGATACAATACTTCGTGACGATATTCAGACTCTGGAAAACGAGTAAAAAGACTCTCATAAGTTTCTGAAGAGTTATGTTTTTCATTCAAATCAAAGTTGTAAATTTTTCCTAGTTGGTAGGTCGCTTCTTCTATTTCGTCGAGCAGCTTTTGTTTGTCTTCTGCCGTCTGAGGCAAAGTGGCTAATAGCTCTGATTTGTCAATTTTGAATTCCGCTTCTTCTTCCTCCGAATCCTTGTTGGAAACTTTTTCACCGCCTGGACCTGGCTCTTCATTTTCATCATCAGCTGAAATGCTGGCCGTACTATTTGACCTGCGCCAATTGTCTTCTAGCTTTCGATCCCCCCAGACCCTTTTAAATTCAGACTTCCCTCGCGAAACGGCTGCCGTATTATAGAAGTACCAAGTGGTGCCTTCATAGTTGTTGGCTCCAATCCCTCCTGTGTTTTGGCTAAATACACTAGAGTTGTTAGCCGCCAATCTGGCTGCATTTCTTTTTCTCTTTTTCTCCTCCTCTCGTCGCTTCATTTCTGCAGCCTCTTCTTGTGCAATGTAGGCATCAAGAAATCGATCCAAAGAATCAGGAGGTAAATTGGTTAGGTTAAGCAAACTATCGTTAACCTGGATGATCGTGTACTGCTCAACGAAATTTTCTAAAATTTTCTGTCGGGCTTCTATTTCTGCATATTCTGCTTCATCCTTGGGAAGCACACTTAGTGTACTGTCATAATACAATTTAGCTAGTTTATATTCAGCTAGACTATCGTAATAGATCTTGCCGAGACTTAAATAACTGTGTGCTTTTTGTCTGTTGTTATTGACACTCGATCGAATGGAAGAATTATAATAGGCTATGCCTTGGTCCAAATAGCCATGGCGCACTTCGAATTTGGCCATTTCATAGTAGATCTTATCCTTAAACTCTTCATTCTTTCGGTCTTTGAGTAGCTTCTTGAAATACTTCCTAACTTTTTTTGCGTCATTAGTTTTGGCAAGTTGTGTAACCTGCGCCATGTTCAATTTAGTATAAAAAGATAGTTCATACGGAGGGTTATTCTTGAGTGTCTGTTTATAGTAGTTGTAAGCTTCGCCGTCGAACCCTAAAGATTGGTACACTTGTCCAATGATAAAATTGATTCTTGCCCTTTCCTTGAAATTAGTAATGAGGTCTTCAGCCTGAATTAGATTTTGAACCATATTGTTGTAGTCCCCACTCTTCTGATACAAATACCCCCTGGTTAGGTAAAGGTTCTTTAGATTCTTCTTGTTGAGCTTTTCTTTCTTGAGGTAATCTGAAACGGCAATGGCATTGTTGCTTTCTTTATATTCTATAAACGTTCGCATCAGTGCAACAAGCGCTTCATGTTTAGCATTATCGTCTTTGCCTTTAGTGTTTACATATTTAAAAGTCTCTACTGCATTTTGATAATCTAGACTGTAGAATCTGGCCTTGCCTACCAAAACATATGAGTCGTCTTCCCATTTAGATCCTTTGTGTCTTTGAATGGCCAATGAAGCTTTTTCTATGCAATCTTCTATCTGATCATTAAACGAACTGGCTGCAGTGGAATCGAATTGTGGAAAAATGGGTAGAATCAGATTGTAATTCCAGTCGTATTGATCCTCTATGGTTTGTTCTATAGTTTTGATATGCTCTAATGCAATGAAGTAAGCATTATAGTGGGCCGTCATATTGTGATAAGAGTTACTCATCACGTTATTTTTTTCTGGAGCACAGGAACCCAAAAGGACGGCAACGCCGAGCAATAGTATTAGACTTCGATGGATCAAATTCAATGTTTTCGAATAAACGCCAATTCAAACGCAATTAATACAATATTGGCTTAGTAAATATCTATTAATATATATTTTTACCGCAAATCAGAAGCTATTTCCTTGGAACAAAAGAGAACCCTTTCTAATCGGCTAACTACTAAATATTTACTCATTGTAAGAAATGAGGAAAATTTTGCTGAAAAATCAACTTATAGTTTCACATACTCTAAGATTATTTTGGTTTTGATGCTTTCCTTTTTTGCCTTCTTTGGTTTGAGTTTTTATTTATCCACCTCGTTATTGGAAGCTTGGTTTGATCCTCGCTTTGCTGAGCTGAAGGCAACCAAGCAGGTGATGGAATTAGCGACACGAGTGGATTCTCTTCAATTAGAAGTAAAAAGGAAGGATGATTTTATTAGCAACATCAAGACGATCATGTCTGGTGAGGATACCCAATATACAGATGTGGAAAATACAGGGAGTATTGAAAGTAGTGAGATTTCTGAAATTGTCGAATCTCAAGGTGTCAATGCAATCGATTCTCAATTCCGGGAGGAGTTTGAGAAGGGTGGACTTGAATTTCAATTGACCGACAACAGACTATCAGAAGAGCTCAAAGACTTTTTTCTCTTCAAACCAGTGGACGGCATCGTGTCTGAACATTTCGATCCACAAATTGATCATCTGGCAATTGATATTGTAGCTAAACAAGATGAGCCAGTCAAATCTGTAGCTGATGGAACTGTAATTTTTGCTTCCTGGACACAGGATAGCGGGTATGTTTTAGCCATCCAGCATAGGGGCAATTTGATCTCTATGTATAAACACAATTCGGATTTGTTGAAAAACGTAGGTAATTTTGTCACCGCGGGAGAAGTGGTGTCTATCATTGGGAACACTGGAGAGCTCACTTCAGGTCCGCATTTGCATTTTGAACTGTGGTACAATGGTAATCCCATTAACCCAGAGGAATTGATTAGATTTTAAACAAACACCTGTACTAATGTTTAATAATAAGCAAGAAATCAAAGAAGTGGAAGAACTTAGCAACTCTAGTAACATCATTGGCAAGGGAACCCTTCTGAATGGTGATATCGAAACTTACGGTAATATCCGGATAGAAGGAAAGATCGTAGGGAATATGAAAACCAAATCCAAAGCCGCATGTGGACATTCTTCACATATCGAAGGTAACTTGATCGCACAAAACGCAGAGATCGCAGGCCATGTGACTGGAAAAGTAGAAGTTTCTGAATTATTGATCCTTAAACCATCTGCAATCATCAACGGTGATATCATTACTAACAAGTTGATCGTGGAATCTGGAGCTACCTTCAATGGTGGATGTAAAATGGGCGTAACCATTAAAGAAATTCAAATTGGAGACACCGCAGAAGGAAAATCAAAACTCCTCAAAGCCGAATAAAGAAGAGGATCAGCCTCTTTCCTATTTAAAGTTTTCAGGGATGGCATTTGAAATGCTCGCCTATATCATCATAGGGTATTGGGTGGGCAATCAATTAGATCAGCATTTCGAATTTGATTCGATTCTCACGCTTGTAGGAATAATGCTAGGAATAGCTGGTGCATTGATCAATTTATTTCGAAAACTGCCAAAAAATTAATTCATGAAAGAATTGTCTAAAATCTCTGTTTTCACAGGGATTTTGATCTTAATAAGCTACTGTCTTTTAGAAGTATTCAAATTTTCATTTGTTCACTCAGCTATTTACCAAATCATAGGATTTCTATGGTTTCTGTACACCAGCATACATATTACCTATTTGCTCGTTGCTAAAAACCCAAATATTGAGAGTGCTATATTGCCATTAGTTGGTTTGGGTTTAAGGTTTTTAGTTTCACTTTTCACAGTGATGTTTTACCTGATCAAGTTCCCAGAAAATTCGGCATTGTTTGTTCTTAATTTTATGGTTGTCTATTTAATCTACGTAGTGTTTGAAATCACAGCCTTATTGTCTAACTTGCGACGAAATTCAAGTCAAGATCAAAATACATGATTAACGGTCGAATTATGACAACATTTAAGCATCTGAAAATCAACATTTTACTAGCGGTTTTCGGTCTGTTTGTATCACAGGCAAGTTTTGCGGGGGAATCGAAAGAAGGAGAAAAATTTGACCCGAGTACGATGATCAATCATCACATCATGGATGCTCATGATTGGCATCTTTTTGATCTCAAAGATGATAATGGTGAAGTACATGCGGTAAGCATCCCATTACCCGTTATCTTATGGGACAATGGATTGCAAGTTTTCATGTCGTCTGAATTCCATCACGGACAAAACGCAGTAGAAAGCAATGGCAATTACTACTTCAATGCGCATGAGCATATATATAAGACAGATGCCAATGGCACTTTGGAATATGATGAAGCTGGTGTCATCACCAATGTACACCCACTAGACCTTTCAATCACTAAAAATGTAGCGATGTTACTTATCAATGCCGTAGTAATGGTTTTGATATTTTTGGCGGTAGCTAGAGGGTATAAGAAAAACGCTAAACGAGCGCCGAAAGGAGTTCAGTCATTTTTCGAGCCTATCATCATTTATGTAAGAGACGAAATTGTGAAGCCAAACGTAGGCCCTAAATATGAAAGGTATTTGCCTTATCTATTGAGTCTATTTTTCTTCATCTGGTTTGGAAACCTGTTAGGCCTCCTTCCAGCAGCAGCTAACCTTACAGGTAATATTGCTGTATGTATGGCATTGGCAGGACTTACCTTGATCATCACATTAGCCTCAGGTAGAAAAACTTACTGGTTGCATATTTTGGATCCATTAGGAAACAGCATGCCCTGGTTGGCAAAATTTCCTTTGTATCTAATCTTATGGCCAATCGAGATATTAGGAATCTTTATTAAGCCTTTCTCATTGATGATTCGTTTGTTTGCGAACATCACAGCAGGGCACATTATTATATTGAGTATCATAAGTTTGACTTTCATCACACAGAGTATCGCAGTAGGAGTAGCTTCTACCGCATTCGCTACAGTGATGAACATGTTAGAACTATTTGTAGCGCTACTACAAGCTTATGTATTTACACTATTGACTTCGATGTATTTCGGACAAGCAGTAGAAGAACATCATTAAGAAATTATTTTTTTTTAACCATATAAATTAACTGTAATGGGAGCAATAGGAGCAGGATTAGCAGTACTAGGAGCAGGTCTTGGTATCGGAATGATCGGTAAAGGAGCAACTGAAAGTATCGCTAGACAACCTGAAGCAGCTGGTAAAGTTCAAACAGCAATGATTATCGCAGCAGCCTTGATTGAAGGTGTTGCCTTGTTTGCTGCAGTAATTGGCTTTATGTCTGTAAACGCAGGAAATTAATTTTTCTGACTTGGCTCTGTTTGCATTAGGCATCAGGGCCAGGTCTTATTTCAATTAAAAAAAATATAATGGAATTAGTTACCCCCGGTATTGGACTTATCATTTGGCAGACCATCGTATTCTTAGCGGTATTTGGAATATTGGCTGCGTTCGTATGGAGACCAATCACAGATGCGTTGAGAACAAGAGAGTCGTTCATTCAGGACTCATTGGACGCGGCAGAAAATGCCAAAAAGAAAATTGAAGAGCTCAAGCAAGACAATGAATATTTGCTGGAAGAAGCTCGACTAGAAAGAGATAAAATGATCAAAGATGCGACCGAGATTGCTAACAAAATCAAGGAAGACGCGAAAGACGAAACATCTAAGATCACAGCAAAAATGATAGAAGATGCGAAGTCAGTGATCAACACTGAGAAAAACGCAGCTTTAGCCGACGTGAAAAACTTGGTGGCTGAATTGTCATTGGATATTGCTGAGAAACTCTTGAAAGGTAGCTTGGCCGACAAAAAGGCTCAAGAGACATTGGTTAAAGATTTGGTCAAAGACATAAAAGTAAACTGAGATGTCAGAATTTAGGATAGCATCGAGATATGCCAAAGCGCTACTAGAGCTGGCTGAAGAAAAAAAGTGTCTAGACAAGGTAGTAGCGGACATGGAGCAATTCACAGAAGTCTGCAAAAGCAACCATGATTTGGTTTTGATGTTGAAAAATCCAATCATTAGCCACTACAAGAAGCTAGCTATCCTTAAGGAAATTTTCAAAGGCAAGGTCAATGACTTGACCATGTCTATTTTTGAAATCCTTGCCAAGAAGAACAGAGAAATGTATTTGCCAGAAGTGGCTGCAGCTTTCAAGTCGCAGTTTTATACTTTCAAAGGCATCGTGGAAAGTACAATTACCACTGTACACCCGATTTCTGATGCAATTAGAAAAGATATCAGTGCCATCGTGAAAAAGATCACAAATAGCGATGTGGTACTTACCGAAAAAACCAATCCTGAGTTGATTGGTGGTTTCGTTTTAAAAATTGGTGATAAACAAATAGATGACAGCGTGAGTGGCAAGTTGAAGGAATTAAGACTTCAGTTTGTAGACAAAGGCTATCAAAGTAAAATGTAATCACCAGACGGTGATTTGTCAATAAGAAATTAAAAGATCTAAAATTAACTACAGTAATGGCAGATGTAAGACCAGATGAAGTTTCATCGATATTGAGAGAGCAACTCTCGAATTTCAGAACAGAGGCTGAATTAGAGGAAATAGGTACAGTACTACAAGTAGGTGATGGTGTAGCCAGAATCTACGGTTTGACTGAAGCACAGTCAGGTGAGCTTTTGGAGTTCGAAAATGGCTTGAAAGCTATGGTTTTGAACTTGGAAGAAGACAACGTAGGAGCTGTATTGCTAGGTGAATCTTCTGACGTAAAAGAAGGTGATACCGTAAAAAGAACCAAGCAAATTGCTTCTATCAAAGCTGGTGACGGCTTATGTGGTAGAGTAATTGATACTTTGGGTAATCCTATCGATGGTAAAGGGGCTATCTCTGGTGATCTTTACGAAATGCCATTGGAGCGTAAAGCTCCAGGTGTAATCTACAGACAGCCTGTAGATGAGCCATTACAAACTGGTATTACTTCAATCGATTCTATGATTCCGATTGGAAGAGGCCAAAGAGAATTGATCATTGGTGACCGTCAGACAGGTAAGACTGCTGTTGCGATCGATACCATCATCAACCAGAAAGAATTTTATGACAAGGGTGAGCCTGTATTTTGTATCTACGTGGCCGTAGGACAAAAAGCATCTACAGTAGCTGGTATCTACGCTGCTTTGGACAAAGCGGGCGCCATGGATTACACAGTAATCGTTTCTGCTTCTGCATCTGATCCTGCTCCAATGCAGTTCTTTGCTCCATTTACTGGTGCTGCTGTGGGTGAGTTCTTCAGAGATACTGGTCGTCCAGCATTGGTGATATATGATGATTTGTCTAAGCAAGCGGTTGCTTATCGTGAAGTTTCTTTGCTTTTGAGAAGACCTCCAGGACGTGAGGCATATCCTGGTGATGTATTCTATCTTCACTCAAGATTATTAGAAAGAGCTGCGAAGGTCAACGACAATGATGACATCGCAAAAGACATGAATGACTTACCAGAGTCATTGAAAGGAAAAGTAAAAGGTGGTGGTTCTTTGACCGCACTTCCAATCATTGAAACTCAAGCGGGTGACGTTTCTGCTTATATTCCGACAAACGTAATTTCGATTACGGATGGTCAGATCTTCTTGGAGACTAACTTGTTTAACTCTGGTATCAGACCAGCGATTAACGTAGGTATCTCAGTATCTAGAGTTGGAAGTTCTGCACAGATCAAATCAATGAAGAAAGTGGCTGGTACTTTGAAACTAGATCAGGCACAGTTTAGAGAGCTTGAAGCTTTCGCTAAATTCGGATCTGATTTGGATAACGCCACTCGATTGGTAATTTCAAGAGGACAGAAAAACCAGGAAATTTTGAAGCAAGCACAATACTCTCCAATACCAGTGGGTGAGCAAGTAGCTACTATTTATGCTTCTACTAAAGGTTTCATGGATAAGGTGCCTGTAGAAAAAGCTAGAGCTTACCAAACTGAATTTGTAACCGTAATGAGAACTCAGCACGCCGACATATTGTCTGCACTAGCTGCTGGTAAGTTCGACGACGATACAACAAGTAAATTGGGCGAAGTAGCGAAAGAAGTTGCTACAAGATTTGAAAACTAATAAGCTGCAATGGCTAATTTAAAAGAAGTAAAAAACAGAATATCTTCTGTAACCTCAACTCAGCAGATCACTAGCGCCATGAAAATGGTAGCTGCTGCCAAGCTGAAAAGAGCACAGGATAAGATCACTCAAATGAGGCCTTATTCGCAAAAGCTTACGGGCTTATTGCAAAATGTGTCGGCAGGTATGGAGGATAGTTCTGATAATATCTACGGTCAGGAACGTGAAGTGAACAATGTACTTCTCGTAGTGGTTTCTTCTGACAGAGGGTTGTGTGGCGCTTTCAACAACAACGTGTTCAAAGCAACTGTCAATCTGATAGAAGAAAATTACTCTTACGAGAGCAAACACGACGGCATTCACATCTTACCATTAGGTAAAAAGGCTTTTGAATTTTTCTCTAAGAGAAATTATCAAGTAGTAGACAACTTCTATGGTATTTTCGGTGATCTATCTTTTGATCAAGCGAAAGTAGCGGCGGAGTATGTGATGAAGTCTTTTGTTGATGGTGATTACGACAAAGTAGAATTAGTTTACAACGAGTTCAAAAATGTGGCCACTCAAATTCTTCAAGTAGAGCAATTCTTGCCAGTAGAGCAAGTAGAGGCTACTGCGGATGAGGCTGAGTCAGCTTTCACTAATCAGGAATATATCTATCAGCCATCTATGCAATATGTGGTTGAGGAGTTGATCCCTAAATCGTTGAAAGTACAGTTCTACAAAGCAGCGCTTGAGTCGAATGCTTCAGAGCATGGCGCTCGAATGACAGCCATGGATCAAGCCACTGACAATGCTGGAGAAATGTTGAAAGCATTGAAATTGACTTACAACAGAACTCGTCAGGCAGCAATTACTAAGGAAATTCTTGAAATCGTGGGTGGTGCTGAGGCATTGGCCAGCGATGGATAAGGCATATAAAAACATAAACGAAAGGCTGAGCTTCATTTAAGTTCAGCCTTTTTTGTTTTAGATTGTACTATGAGCGTTTTCAAGTCCATATTGTCAGTTTTGCGCTGGCTGTCACTCGACGTTGTAACTGGGGGAGTTATATTTTCATTGGCTATTGGCAAAGTTGTAAATGCTGATTTGCACTGGAGTATTCCCACAGCATTGGGCTGCTGTATTTGGCTCATCTATACATTGGATCATTTGATCGACGGCAATAGCTCAGAAAGAGATCCCAGTATGAAACGACATGCGTTTCATAAGAAATTCCGGAAGCCCATTTTTATTGTGTTTGTTCTCGTTGCTTGTTTTGGGCTTCGAATTTTATCTTTTCTCCCCTACCAAACTTTGATATTGGGCTGTGTTTTATTGGGACTGGTAGGTCTCTATTTCTTATCCATTTGGCTGTTCAAAATTTACTTTGCTAAGGAAATATTCATCGCCGTGCTCTATAGCTGTGGAGTATTCTTGGGGAGTTTTTCTTTAAAGCCTGATATGGATTTGGTGATCTATCTTCTGTTTATGCAAACTGTATTGATGGCATCGATCAATTTATTGTTGTTCTCATTTTACGAAGTAGCACATGACACACAGGATGGTCATCAATCTTGGGCCACTCACTTTGGTGTTGTCAAGACTTTGAATCACCTGCTTCTTTTACTTGTTTTATTGGGGTTGTCCATTGGGTCTGTTTTCTTTTTTAGCCTATCTCTGAACCAATTTTTGCTGACGACTATATTTATAGTTATGTCCTTGATATTAGCTGCTATTTATTTCGCTCCGCAATGGTTCAAAAAAAACGAACGCTTCAGATGGGTGGGTGATTTAGTGTTTTTATTTCCAGGATTGATCTTTTTGTTTTGAACAATTACGACCGTATTGCTTGGATCTACGATGTGCTAGCAAAGTTGATTTTCCGAGGTAATCTTCTAAAATCACAAACGCACTTTCTGTCAGATCTAAAACCCAATGATCGTATCCTTATTATTGGTGGCGGTACTGGAAAGGTACTTGAGGCATTAAGTCGTTTGGATATTCCTCTGGAGATAGATTTTATCGAACCTTCGTCCTCAATGATCGAAAAAGCTAGAAAACGCATCCTAGATTCTTCAAATTTGATAGTGAATTTCCAGCAAGTCACGCTAGAGTCCTTTACTCCACGGAGTAAATATGATTGGGTGTGTTGTTTTTACTTTCTTGATTTATTCAAGGAACACTCACTAAAAGAGCATTTATATCGCATCAAAACAATGATGAATGAAGGTGCCAATTTATTAGTAGCAGATTTTAACAATCGGGAATCTAATTGGTGGAAAAGGTTACTTTCTGCAATTATGCATTGGTTTTTTAAAATGACCACTCAACTAGAAAGTAATAAACTTAAAAATATAGATAGCCTATTGCTTGACTCAGGATTCCGAAAGGAAAAAGAAGCCCATTTCTTTTCACGATTTATTTTTAGTGCTATCTATCAAAAAGAAGTCTTTTAATTGGAAACCATTCTAAAAAGGAGATGTCTATAGAGTATTCAAATGCAGAAGTGAAAAACATTCAGTACGACATACACAACAAACTCATCCTTCAGTGCAAAGCGGGCGACCGTGTGGCACAGAATGAATTGTATAAGAGGTATGCGGGCGCGATGTATAATATCTGCAGAAGAATGATGAATGACGAAGATGAGGCTCGTGATTTACTTCAGGATGCGTTTGTTGAGGCTTTTATGAAAATTCATAGCCTCAAAGAGTTGAGCACATTCAGTGCATGGATCAAAAGAATAACGGTCAACAAATGCATTAACGCCATCAAGAAGAAACGGATATTTGCCATTTCAATTGATGAAAATGTGGATCCAGCCGATGAAGATGAATGGATTGATCAAGAGATTATTGGACATGAGGCACAGGCAATTATGAAAGCCTTGGAACAAATATCCGATGGATGCAGGACAGTATTCAATTTGTATTTGTTCGAAGGGTACGATCATAAAGAGATCAGTCAGATCATGGGTATTTCGGAATCAGCGTCAAAATCACAGTACAGCAAGGCCAAGCAGAAAATCCGCGACTTGCTGAAAACCAAAAAATTCCAAGGCTATGGAAACAAATGATTTAAAGAATTTTATAGATGTAAATCGTGATTCCTTTGAGGTTTACGATTATCCTCAAGAGGATTGGCAGGCGATTTCGGATAAACTTGAACAAGCTGAAAAAAGAGCCAAAAGCGTGGTGATTCCTCTTGTTTATGTTTGGAGAGCGGCGGCAGTTTTTCTAGTTGTGACTGGGGCTGCTTTTTATATGAGCTGGGTCAATTGGAAAAGTCAATCGCAGGAATTCATGATGAGCGCAGAATTGCAAGAGGCCGAGTATTATTATGGTGAGCTCATAGCCACTAAAGTCGCTCATATATCACAATTGGATCAAAATGCGGAACAAGAAGTCTTTCGAAATATGGAGGCCTTGGATGTAGCTTTCAATGAATTAAAAAGTGATTTGAAGGACAACGCAGACAATGAGGAGGTGATTCATGCGATGATTGATAATTACAAAATCAAATTGCAGATATTAGAACAAATCATCACCCAATTGGAGGAGCGTAAGGAACTATGAGACAACGCGCTACATATCGAATGTGGGGGAAGGTCATTCTAATTTTAATTGGAGTGATGGTGGCAGCGTATGTCTCACAAGCACAGTCTAGGACTTTGGTGAAGAATATTTCGCAAAGTTTTAAAGTGGAAAATACTGCAACTGTCGAATTAACTAACAAGTATGGCCAAGTGATATTAAATACCTGGGACAAAGATTCAGTTCAAGTCAATGTAAAGATCACAGCCTATGGTAAAAACGATGAAGCGCTAACCAAAAGTATGGAAAGAGTGGATGTGGATTTCACCAATTTCGGAGATGTCTTAACCATTGAGACTTTATTCGATCGAAACTCCAGTGTATTCAAAGAGGTGATCAATAGTTTGGGGGATTACTCTAAAACATTAATTAGTAAAAATAAAATCAGTGTTGATTACGAATTGAGTATTCCACATAAGGCTTCCGTGACTTTGGACAATAAATACGGAGACGTATACATGGAAAGCCTCAGTCAGGAATCTAATATTAGTGTGGCTCATGGAGATTTCAAAGCAGACGAATTAGCTGGCACCTGCAAGTTGAATTTGAGTTTTTGTAAGGCTCGGATAAAAAAATTGGATAAGGCATTTTTGGAATTGAAAGGAGCTGAATTGGATTTAAGAGAGGGAGGTGATATTGTTCTCACCAGCAGTTCTTCTACTTTTAACGTAAAGACGGTTCAAAGCTTGAAAGTAGATTCTAGGAATGATAAAATCCATATGGCAAAAGCAACAGCGGTCAGGGGTTACTCCAGTTTTTCAAACATACTCATAGATAGTATGCTAGACCGATTGGACATGGAATTGAACTATGGCGATTTGCTTGTGCACAGCATTAATAGCAACTTCAATCTGGTGAACCTGAAGAGTAAAACAGCCGATGTCAATATAAGCTTTGATATGGGGTCATATTTTTCAGCCACCCTTACAGGTCGTGAAGACCGGATGTTTTTGACATCCAATTTTATGGGAATGAACAAAACTCGAAGTGCCGACAATGACAAAGTCATTACATTGACTGGAGTTGTAGGCATGATAAAACCAAAACAAAGCCAAGTAACCATCGCAGGGGAATCAGGAGAAGTGACTGTTTATCTGGAAGAAACAGGAGGCATAACCAATAAAAACTAATCAAGGTCTATCTCAATGAAACAATTGTATTTAATGAAAGCGGTGTGTTTGTTCATGCTGCTAATATTTAGTTCAGTTCAATCTCATGCTCAGCAATACGATCGTTCTGCTGGCATTAGATTGGGAGGCAGCTCTGGTTTAACTTTCAAGAAGTTTATTGTAGATGAGCAGTCGATTGAGGCTATCATTAGCAATAGAAGAAGTGGTATTCAACTTACAGTGCTTCACCTGATACACCAACCCATGCATGTATCTTTCAACGAGAATTTTTATTTCTACTATGGAGTTGGGGGACATATAGGTTCTGAAGAGCATGGAGGGATTGATAAGGAACTATCGAATGCGGACCCTACGGAATTCACATACAAAGAAAAGAACTACCTGACGATGGGAATAGATGGTATGATTGGCATAGAATATCGCATGTTGAGTGTTCCGATCACGTTGAGTCTGGACATGAAGCCCTATCTTAATTATATAGACATGCGCAAAATCAAGGCTGACTTTTGGGATGCTTCCATAGCCATCAAATATGTATTTTAATCTTAGCGTCATGAAACAGTTAAAACTTCTATTTGTACTTGTTGGATGTCTTATGACTTCTTTGAGTTGGGCCCAGCAGTTTACTGACAAGCCAAGTAACAATGAGGTTAAATCCATTATTGGTAGAGATAAGGAAATTACAGGATTTGGAAATATTGATTTCAGAGTGGGAGAAGTAGTGGATCAGCAAGCCTTGATAGTAGGCGCTTATGGCGGAGTATTGATCAACAAATATTTTATGTTAGGAGTAGCTGGTTATGGCATTACCACGGAGTCAAAGTTCGATGGCTTTAATCCAGAAACTTCTGCACCAAGAGAATTGAACCTTTATGGCGGCTATGCCGGAATGTTGATGGGGTTTAAAGTAGCGTCCAGAGAGATCATCCATTTAAGTGTGCCAATGATTATTGGCGCAGGCCAACTTGATGTTTCGGATGATAATTACTTTGATTTGGCGAATGGCGATAATGATTTTGTGTTGGAGTCCTCATCATTTTTTGTATTCGAACCCTCTGCGCTTATCGAACTTAATATCTCGCATCACTTTAGATTAGGATTTGGCGCTGGGTATAGATTGGTGAAAGGTTCGTCTTTAGAAAACTTAGACGATGATGATTTATCCGGTTTTTCAGGAGTGGTCTCGATTCAGCTGGGTAAATTCTAATTAAGCTAGCATTGTTAGTATATCATCTAGATATTCTCGATTGTTGGCCAGTCTGGGCACTTTATTTTGACCACCTAATTTTCCTCTTCTTTTCATCCATTCGTAAAAGGTACCCGGCTTTGCAGAATGAAGTACAGGCATTTTTAGCGCAATATCTTTATAGCGCTTGGCGTCATAATCAGAGTTTACTTCCCTTAGTTTTTCATCAAGGATACTGGCAAATCTTTCTAGACTGTCTGGGCACTTCTGAAATTCAATCACCCATTCGTGACCGCCACTTGTCTTATCAGTAAAATGAATGGGCGCAGCCGTGAAATTTTCAATTACCGCTCCAGTCATTTCGCAGGCATGGGTAATCGCAGTTTCCGCATTTTCCACCACGAGCTCTTCACCAAATGCATTGATGAAGTGTTTTGTCCGACCGGCTATTTTTATTCGATAGGGATCCGTTGAAGTAAATTTTATGGTGTCTCCTATGCTGTACCTCCAAAGACCAGCGTTGGTGGAAATGACCATGGCATAGATTTCACCAATCTTCACTTCGCCTAACCCTATAGTTTTTGGATGTTCTTTTTGAATTTCATCATAAGGAATGAATTCGTAGAATATTCCATAGTCCAGCATCAACAACAATTCATCTGAATCAGAGCGATCTTGAATCCCAAAAAAGCCTTCAGATGCTGTATAAGTTTCAACATAATTCATCTGATCGGATGGGATCAGCTCTTTAAACAAAGAACGATAAGGTCCAAAAGCTACTGCTCCATGAAAGAAGACCTCCAGATTAGGCCAGACGTCTAGAATATTTTCAGTCCCTTTCATCTCCTTTATTCTTTGAATCAAAGGAATTGTCCAGGTAGGTACACCTGAAATGTTAGTTACGTTTTCGTTGGCTGTGGATTCAGCCATTTTCTCTATCTTTTCTTCCCACTTATCCATCAATGCTACATCCAAAGAAGGTGTTCGGATGAATTGTGCCCAGATAGGCAAGTTCTGCATAATCACTGCTGATACATCACCGTAGTGAGAATCGTGATTGGGATCAAACTCGTTGAGCTGATGACTGCCACCGATGGCCAACCCTTTGCCAGTAAACATCTGAGTGTCTGGATTGTTGTTGACGTAGATAGAGATCAAATCTTTACCCCCTTTGAAGTGGCAATCTTCCAAAGCTTCAGGCGAAACCGGAATGAATTTGCTTCGAGCGTTTGTAGTGCCCGACGACTTAGCGAACCATTTGATATCCGAAGACCAAAGCAGCTTTTGTTCCCCCTTCATCCTCCTTTCTATATAAGGATACAAAGCTTCGTAGGCCTGAACAGGTACAATCTCTTTATACTGATCGTAAGTTTTTATATTCTTGAAATCATACTTTCTGCCAAACTCTGTGTCTTTGGCCGTATGCAATAAGCGAGTCAAAACTTCTTTTTGAACTTCGTGTGGATACTTCATGAAAAGCTCCATTTGATGGATTCGCTTTCTCATGACCCAGGTGAGGATGGAATTAAAAAGAGGCACGCTAGATTAAATTTTTCTTTTCAATTCAAAATGTCTTCCCAAGTAGACGCGGCGAACTTGTTCATCCGCTGCGAGCTCCTCTGCAGTCCCGGATTTAAGCAACTGCCCTTCAAACATCAGATAGGCACGATCAGTAATGGAGAGCGTCTCTTGCACGTTGTGGTCAGTAATAAGAATGCCAATGTTCTTGTTTTTCAGCTGAGCTACTACGGTCTGAATTTCTTCTACCGCAATCGGATCAACACCGGCAAAAGGTTCGTCTAACAAAACGAAATTAGGGTCAATGGCGAGTGCTCTGGCAATTTCTGTCCTTCTTCGTTCTCCACCGGATAGGGCTATGCCAAAGTTATTGCGCACGTGAGTTAAACTAAACTCTTCCATCAATGCTTCGGCTTTTTCTTTCCTTTCCTGTTTAGTGAAGTTCTTCATTTCAAGCACGGCAAGTATATTTTCTTCTACTGTGAGCTTTCTGAAAACAGAAGCCTCTTGGGCCAGATACCCAATGCCGAGCTTAGACCGTTTGTACATCGGCAGGTCAGTAATGTCTTGGTCATCCAGATAGATATGACCGCTGTTGGGCTTGATTAGTCCTACAGTCATATAGAAGCTTGTCGTTTTACCGGCGCCATTTGGTCCTAGTAGACCTACAATCTCACCTTGATCCACCTTTACGGAAATGCCTTTTACGACCGTTCTGCTCTTATATTTCTTTACTAAATTTTCTGCCCTCAGTTGCATATGATATACCTACTCTTGCGTTCAGCAATTTTAATGATAATAATTCAATTTAATCGGTCTCATACTCTTATATCCTTCAGCATCAGCTGCAAAGTAGTCTGCCCCATGTAGTGATTTTCTTCTATTGTATATACAATATCGAATGGAGTATCCAGTTTGTCATGAAAATGACCAAGCCCAAACCCAATCACATCAAAATTATTAGTAGTACCGGCTTGAGATATAAAAAGCTTGAGATGTTTCTCTTTCAATACTCGTGCCTCTTTTTTCAAAAATACATTTCGACTACAAAAAACAGGCTGCATATTCTGTGGACCGAAAGGCCCCATCTGTTTTAAAATACCAAACATCTTGAAATCGATGTCTTCCAGGTCAATTTCTAGATCGATGTCTATGACGGGTGTCTTTTGTTTTTCTTCAATCAGAGAAGAGACCGATTCTTCAAAGGCATTTTTAAAATTGTCCAATTGATCTGGCTCCATGGTTAAGCCGGCTGCGTATTTGTGCCCACCAAACTGGATCAGATGTTCGCTGCAATTTTCCAACGCAGTATATATATCAAAACCATTAACCGATCGAGCAGATCCTGTAATCTTACCATTCGACTCTGTCATGATGATGGTAGGTTTATAATAATGCTCTATACATCTGGAGGCCACAATGCCAATCACCCCTTTGTGCCAATCCTCTTTATATAATACAGTGCTACATTTTTCTGCTTGTCCATCAGCCTGAATCATATCTAGCGCAGTAGCAGTTATGCTTTCGTCGTAGTTTCTTCTTTCTTGATTTTCCAGATTGAGCTTTTCAGCAAAAACATAAGCATCTTCTTTTACTTCTTGGGTCAACAAGTCAAGGGCAGTTTTTGCATGACCGATTCTTCCAGCCGCGTTGATTCTAGGTCCAATACCAAAGACTACATCCGAAATACTCAATGGTGTACGCATACCCGCTTTGTCTATCAAAGCAGCAAAACCAGGCAGTGGAGAGTTATTCAGTTTCTTCAGCCCGAACCAGGCGAGCAACCTGTTCTCACCTGTTATAGGAACAATATCCGAAGCGATACTCACAGCTACCAAATCCAACAGATCCAAAAGCTTGTGATTTTCAATTCCATTTTGAATGGAAAATGCTTCTAATAATTTGTAACCAATCCCACATCCGGATAATTCATCATAAGGATAGGTGCAGTCGGATTGTTTTGGGTCAAGAATAGCAACAGCAGGAGGGAGTTGATCACCTGGTAAATGGTGATCACAAACAATGACATCTATATCATTTTCTGAAGCCATTTTAATATTATCGACTGCGCGAATACCACAGTCTAAGGTAATGAACAAATTGATATTGTGATCAATGGCCCATTGGATGCCCTTTCGGGAAACGCCATACCCTTCTGTATAGCGATCGGGTATATAGGTAAATACATTGGGTGACAATTCTTTGAGAAAA